>JBDTMI010000009.1:0-101248 GCA_039934355.1 Gemmatimonadales bacterium | reverse complement strand
CCAACCGCCCAACCGCCTGTTCGCCCAATCGCCCCTAGCCAACCTCACCACCCGCTCGTACGTTAACGCGGACGCTCATCCCCCCCCCAAATCCCGGACCCGGCTGTGGCCTCTCCCGTCAATCCGAACGACACACCCATCGTCGAGTTCACCAACGTGAGCAAGAGCTTCGGTGATTCGAAGGCGGTCAACAACATCTCCTTCACGATCCGGAAGGGCGAATTCTTCTCCCTCCTCGGGCCATCCGGCTGCGGCAAGACGACGACGCTGCGCCTGCTGGCCGGCTTCGAACAGCCGGACAGCGACGGTGGCACGGTGAAGATCGATTCGCAGGTGGTCAACCAGAAGCGGCCCTACGAACGCCAGATCGGGATGGTCTTCCAGAACTACGCCATCTTCCCCCACCTGTCGGTGGAAAAGAACGTCGCCTTTGGGCTGGAGCAGCATCATGTGCCGAAGGCGGAGATTCCCGACCGGGTAGTGAAGGCCATGGAGATGGTCCGGCTCGATCCGACCCGGTTCGCCCGGCGGATGCCGAATCAGCTCTCCGGCGGCCAGCGCCAGCGCGTGGCGCTGGCTCGCGCCCTGGTCCTCCGCCCCACGATCCTCCTGCTCGACGAACCGCTCGGCGCCATCGACCTCAAGCTCCGCAAGGAGATGCAGCTCGAGTTGAAGCAGCTCAACAAGACGCTGGGCATCACGTTCGTCTATGTCACGCACGACCAGGAGGAGGCGCTCACCATGTCCGACCGCATCGCGGTCATGGACAACGCGCTGGTCGCGCAACTCGGCACGCCGGCGGAGATCTATGAGAATCCGCGCACCGCGTTTGTGGCCAAGTTCATCGGGGAGTCGAACTTTTTCGAGGGGACGGTCACGGGGAAGGTGGGCGAGCTGTGGGAGGTCGCCGGGACACTGGGCGGCTCGTTCCTCGCGCCGGCGCACCCGAAGATGGCGCCCGGGGCGGCGATCCGCATCGCGGTGCGGCCGGAGTGGCTTGACGTCTGCGCCAGCGGCCAGATCCCGCCGGGGGAGAACAGCGTCGCCGGCACGGTGCGTGACGTCATCTATCTCGGTGAGACGATTCACGTGATCGTGACGCTGGGCGAGGGCAGTGAGTGCACCGTCGCCCTCCGCAACGAGGGCCAGCTCATCAAGCCGGTTCCATGGAAGAAGGGCGACAAGGCCGCGGTGGCCTGGCTGCCAGAGGATTGCCAGATCCTGGAGGATGCCTAGATGGCCGGCATGCGCGAGAAGGCGCTGGCCTGGCTCTATCCCCGGCCGTCGGCGCGCGCCTGGAGCCTGCTGGCGCCGGGGACGTTCTGGCTGATCGCATTCTTCCTGGTGCCGGTGCTCATCATGCTCGTCTACAGCATGATGCCGCGGGGGATCTACGGCGGCGTCGTGGCCGGCTTCACGCTGGAGCACTACAAGCGGTTCTTCGATCCGCTGTACCTGCAGATCCTCAACCGGACCTTCTTCTGGTCGCTGAGCGCCACCGTTCTCTGTCTGCTGATGGGGTATCCGCTGGCCTATCTCATCGCGCGCAGCGGCAAGTGGAAGAATTTTCTCATGTTCCTCGTCGTGCTGCCATTCTGGACCAGCTTTCTGGTCCGAACCTTCGCGATGATCTTCCTGCTGCGCGACACCGGCCTGATCAACAACCTGCTGCTGAAGGCGGGATGGATCACCGAACCGATCAACATGCTCTACACCCCGTTCGCGGTGATGACCGGGCTGGTCTATGGGTTCCTTCCCTTCATGGTCCTGCCGATCTACTCCTCGCTGGAAAAACTGGACCTCTCGCTGCTGGAGGCCGCCGAGGTGCTTGGCGCCAGGCCGGCGGCACGGTTCTGGAAGATCACCTTTCCGCTCTCGGTCCCGGGCGTCGTGGCGGGGTCGCTGCTGGTCTTCATTCCCGCCCTGGGCAGCTTTCTCACCTCCGACCTGCTCGGCGGCGCCAAGCAGGTGATGATCGGCAACCTGATTCAGAACCAGTTTTCTTCGGCCCGCAACTGGCCGTTCGGGTCGGCGGCGTCATTTATCGTGATGGCGCTGGTGCTGGTCGCGGTCATGGCCTACCTGCGAGTGCGCGATCGCGCGCCGGGAGGAGCCTGACATGAGCAACAAGCTCCCGGGCTGGCTCATCGCCTTCTGCGCCGTGATCTACCTGTTCCTGCACATCCCCATCATCGTGCTGGTGATCTTCTCGTTCAACGCCTCGAAATTTTCGGTGGACTGGGTGGGCTTCACCTGGGAGTGGTACCGGCGCCTGCTGGAGCGCGATGACATCCTCAACGGCCTCAAGGTGAGCATGATCGTGGGTGTGTCGTCGATGGTCCTGTCGGCGATTCTCGGGACGCTGATCGCGCTGGCGCTGGCGCGCTACAAGTTCCGGGGCCGGACCGCCCTGGAGGCGTTCCTCTACGTGCCGCTGGTGACACCGGAAATCGTGGTGGGGATCTCGCTCCTGATCCTCTTCGTGCTGATCGGATTTCCGCTCGGCATCATGACGATCACGATCGCCCACGTGGCCTTCTGCATCTCGTTTGTGGTGGTGGTGGTGCTGGCGCGGCTGCAGGGGATGGACCAGCATCTGGAGGAGGCGGCGCTGACGCTCGGTGCCGACGAGTTGACCACGTTCTGGCGCATCACGGTGCCCCAGCTCTGGCCCGGCATCATCTCCGGTGCGCTGCTGGCCTTCACGATGTCGTTCGACGACTATGTCATCACCTCGTTCGTCTCAGGCACCGGCTCCTCCACGCTGCCGATCGTGGTGTACGGCATGGTGCGGAAGAATATCGAACCCAGCATCAACGCGATCAGTACGATCATCCTGGTGGCGACGGCGGCGCTGATTTATGCGGCGGATCGGTTGTCGCGGGACAAGCCGCTGAGTCACTAACCGTCAGCCGTCAGCGGTCAGCCGTCAGCCGACGGCTCCCTTCCCCTTCCACTCACGCCAGGTTCTCCTGAATGAACCGCGGGCTGAGATGGACATCGACCTGCATCAGGGGAGCATCGCCAATACATGTGAAGCTGTGAATCTCCCCGGCCTTGACGACGAGAATGTCACCTGCACCCGCTTCGAATTCCTCTCCATTGACGACCCAGAGCCCACGACCCTCCCTCACGAACTGGATCTCATCGTACGGATGACGATGCGGCCCGGGTCCCCGTCCAGGGAGTGCGTGCAGGAGAAACACGGAGACGTTGACGTCGCCGTGATCCGCCCCGACGAACTGGTGCGAGCTGCCCTGAAAGGGCAGGTCCTGCTGACGGACGCGGTACATATGGAGGCTGCTCCCTGTGAGGCGGGACACTGCGGTAGGCGTCGGTCTCGCTCGTCGGTAGCGCGGGATCATGCCATCAGTCGAGTGGACTCAGGCGGTGACGTGATTCACTGCGGGGGACGAGGCCCTGCCGCCTTGGGCCACGTCGGTGTCGTCAGGTTCAGTTGCCACACTGGTCCCATGTACATCGGTCCTTTGAATCGCAGGAAGGTCGGGACCTGATCCACGACCATCCAGATGTGGCTGTCCGGCGGCATCTTGCCGAGCAGCTTCGCGAAGAAGCCGGTGAGCGCTCCCAGTTGCGGCTTGAGTACAAAGTGAGCGGTCGGCTCGGCGTGGGAGCCAAGCATGACGGTGTCGGCACCAGCATAGGCGATCCGCAGGCCGATCAGTCTCGGCTTCGGAGTAAACGCGACCAGGTGGACGTTCGCGGTGTCACCCACGCGCAGATTCCTTGCGATCACGACCGGCAACCCGTTGGCGACATCGCTCGGCAAATCAAGCTGGCCCTCGTACCGATCGACCTTCCCATCGGGGTGAGAGGTGCTGACCACGACATAGCGGCCATCGCGCGACAATGTGGCGTCCAGGTCGGCACTGAAGGCTGGTCCACTCTGCACCAGGTGGTAGCTCTCCATCCGGAAGAGCTGGTGCTGCGAGAATGTCGTGGTCTCCTCGAAGACCGACTTGTCCCCGAAATGGAAGACCAATCGACTCTTGATGGTGCTGTCCCCCGGGACCTGCAGCAGGTCGCCGTGCGCCAGGAGACTGTCCTGATCGGTCCGCAGCTCGAGAAAGCCGTGCGCGGTGCCCTCACTGTAGCGCACCGTTACGGCGTTCGATGCAGGATGACGACTGTCCTGCGCACCTAGCGGAGACACCGGCGTGACGGCGAGGCCCGCGGCGCAGCACAGCAGCGCGGCGATTCCGCCTGATCGATCCGGTGTGACTCGTCCCCAGCCCCTGGCGCTCATGGGGGAAAGCTATGTCGGAGGCCGGCGAATGTGGTGCGATACCTGAGCGAAAGCGTAACCCGGTGACATTGGTCAGGATGGTGGTCACGAGGCAGGTGACGTTCCAGCCATCGAAGCGCACCCCCCGCCATATCCTCTCCGCTTCTGGTCGGTGTTAGGCTGGGGTCGGCGGTGGCTCGGTCAGATGGAGCAGCTCCGCGGCCGTGCGCACCGTCGCAAACTCGCCGTGGAGGCTGGCCAGCGCGGCGTCGTGCATGTCCCGGGCGGTCCACTCTCGTCCGTCCGCCCCAGTCCGGCTGAAGGTCGCCGTGGCGTCGGCGACGACGATGGTGTCGAAGCCGAGGTTGGCCGCCATTCTCACGGTGGTGGAGACGCAGTGATCCGTGGTCAGCCCGCCGACCACCAGCCGACGGATCCCCGCGGCACGCAGGCGGGCCTCGAGGTCCGTGCCAATGAATGCGCAGTTCACCTGTTTCTGGATGACCGGCTCGGACGGTCGCGGCCGGACCACCGGCTTCAGGTCGACACCGGGTTGACCGGGGCGCAGGGGAGAGTCCGGCTCCTGGGACAGATGCTGGACGTGAATCACCGGCCAGCCGTGACGGCGCCAGCGCTCGAGGAGCTGGGCGAGGACGACTTCCGCATCGGGGTTGTTCCGGCTCCCCCAGCGCGGGTCGTCGAGGCCGACCTGGACGTCGATCAGCAGGAGCGCAGTGGCGTGGTCCATGGTCGCCGGAATGTCAGGGGGTGCGTGGGCTGGTCAGGTTTCGTGAACCGGCACCAAGATATCATCGTTTATTCCGCCTCGGGCGCGTCGGTGTCCTGCTGCCCCGTTCGCAAGGCTTCCCGCGCCTTCTCTGCCAGGCGGGTGTAGCGCGCACGAATCTTCCCCAGGTCGCCCTCATCGAGCTCCTCGAGGTCGAGCAGGGCGTTATGTGCACCGGTGGTGACGCGCAGCAGTTCGTCCAGCTTCACCTGCACCGCTTCGGCATCGCGGTTCTGGGTGTTTTGAATCAGGAAGACCATGAGGAAAGTGATCACCGTCGTCCCGGTATTGATCACCAGTTGCCAGGTGTCGCTGTACCCGAACAGCGGACCGGTGGCGAGCCACACGAGGACAACGCTGACCGCCAGGAGAAATGTGACTGGCCTGCCGCTGATGCGGGCGGTGGCCTTGGCAAAACTGGTGAATCGAGAGCGTTTTTCCGGGGAGCGCATGGCGATGCTGTCCGTCTGAGGGTGAAGACCGCCTGCCGGACCGGCCCAGGTGACCCAGGAACGCAGGGAGCTGTAAGGTAGCGCCGCGCGAGCACCCGCTGCCGCTCGGTCTACCGGCCACCGACTCCCGTCGTGGGCCCATTATCGCTACTATCTCCTCCCCATGGACCCTCTCTCCGACCTGTTGCGCATCGTTCGCCTTGATGGCGCCTACTTCTACGCCGTTGAAGCGGCGGAGCCGTGGAGCGTCGAGGCAGTGCCGGCCAGGGATCTGTCGCCGCGGATCATGCCCTCCGCGGACCACCTGATCTCGTACCACATCCTGACCGAGGGCCGCTGCTATGGTGGCCTGGTCGGCGGGGAACAGGTCGAGCTCGTGGCGGGCGACGTCATCGTCTTCCCGCACGGCGGTGCCCACGTGATGTCGAGCGCCCGCGGCATGCGGGTGGGGTCGGACCTGCAGACGTCCCCGCGCCCCCGCTATCCGTTTGCCACTTCCATCGGCGATCATGGTCCCCCGGTCACGTCGCTGGTCTGCGGTTTCCTCGGGTGCGACCGCCGCCCATTCAACCCCCTGCTCGAAGCGCTCCCCCACCTCATGCACATGCGGGGCATGCCGAGCGCGGGGCTCGGCAGTTTCATTCAGCAGGTGACTGAAGAAACCCGACTTGGTCGGGCCGGCGCCGATTGTGTGCTGACTCGCCTGGCCGAACTGATGTTCATCGAGGTGGTGCGCCGCTATCTCGACGACCTGCCGCCGGGCCAGATCGGCTGGCTGGCGGGCCTGCGGGATGAAGTCGTTGGTCGGGCACTGACGCTGCTCCACCGTCGGCCAGCTTATCCCTGGACCCTGGCCGACCTGGCCCGGGAATCGGCGTCGTCCCGCTCGAGTCTCGCCAAGCGGTTTACGGAACTTATGGGTCAGCCGCCGATGCAGTATCTGACGCAATGGCGGATGCAGGTCGCCGCGAATCTCCTGGCCCAGAGCAGCGCCAAGGTCGCCACGATCGCCTCGGACGTCGGGTACGATTCCGAGGCTGCGTTCAGCCGGGCGTTCAAGAAATCGACCGGGTTGGCCCCGGGCGCCTGGCGCGAGTCCCGCCGCACCGCCTCAGCGTAGTTCCCTCCACTCGGCCCCGTCAGGACGATGGGGCATCACCGCTGGACTCCCGGGCATACCGGACCCTCTCCGCATCCGCCAGAGCAGGAAGTCGGGACGTCCAGTCATTGGTGGAATCGTCCACTCTTCGCACCATTGGTTCCGTGCGCCACGAGGCGCGCCTAACCCATTGCCGGAGTAGTCGCCATGTCATCCGAGTCCGTCTCCCACGCCACCGCGCGCCCCAGGCTGCACGTCCCCCAGAAGACCGCCGTGAGCGTTCGCGCCAATGCGCTCGCCGAGCGCCTCGAACAGGGGGCCCGCGCGCTGGCCACCTTCGCGTCCGCCCTCACGGACGGCCAGTGGCAGTTCCGGATGCCACGGGACGGGCGCAAGATCGGCGTCATCCTGCATCATGTCGCCAGCGTGTACCCGATCGAGATCCAGCTGGCCCAGACCCTGGCCGGCGGCAAACCGGTTGAGGGCGTGACCATGGACGATGTCCACGCGATGAACGCCGCACACGCAGTGGCGAACGACGCGGTCACCAAGGCGATGGCGCTGGACCTGCTCCGGAGCAACAGCACCGTGGCGGCCGCGGCCATCCGCGCACTGAGCGACGAGGAGCTCGACCGGGCCGCGCCGGCGTCGCTCTACTTCGACGCCCCGATCACCTGTCAGTTCATGCTCGAGGATCACGCCGTCCGGCACAGCTACCACCACCTCGCCCGTATCCGCACGGCGCTGACGAGCCTCACGGCGTAGACCGAGACGCCCGCGCGCCACGACGGCGCGCAGGAACCCATTGTCTGGAGACTTCTGACATGTCCTCCGAAAGCATTCCCTGTATCGACGGCCCCGGAACCCAGGGCGACGTCCGCCTCTGGTCCGAAGATGCCCTCACCGCCCGGGCCCGGGCGGTCTGGACCGGAGGTGACTTCCTGCCGATCGCGCGGAGCTTTGCGCCCGGCGCCCAGGAGTTCATCGACCGCCTGGCGCTCCATGTGGGGGAGTCAGTACTCGATGTCGCCTGCGGCACCGGCAACCTCGCCATCCCGGCGGCGACCGCCGGCGCACGCGTCACCGGGATCGATATCGCCCCCAATCTGATCGCGCAGGCCCGGCTCGAAGCGCGGAGCCTCGGCCACGCTGTCACGTTCGAGGTCGGTGATGCCGAGTCGCTTCCCTATGGTGATGGCCAGTTCGACACCACGGTGTCGATGTTCGGCGCCATGTTCGCCTATCGACCTGAGCGGGCGGCTGCAGAGCTGCTGCGGGTGACCCGGAGGGGCGGCCGCATTGCGATGGCCAATTGGACCCCGGAAGGATTTGTCGGGAAGATGCTGCGGGCCCACACCGCGGTGGTACCGCCACCGTCGGGAGTGCCGAGCTCGCTGGCCTGGGGTCAGGAGACCATTGTGAGCGAGCGATTCGGCGCTCGGGTGAGTGCGCTGAGCTGCACCAGGCGCACCCTCGAGCTGCGCTTCGATCTTCCACCCGCGTCGGTGACCGAGCTGTTCGCCACCTGCTACGGGCCCACGGTCGCCACGCTGCGCGCCGCCACTCCCGACGGGGCGATCCGGCTCCGCGACGAGCTCACCCGGCTCTTTCTGGAGCACAACCTCGCCAGTGATGGCGCCACCGTGGTGGCGGGAGAGTATCTCGACGTGCAGGCGCGAGTCGCCTGATGGCGGCGAGCTCCGGTCACTCGGCGCCGACCGCCGCCTCGCTCCGGGTCCACAGCTCCGTGCCGAGCGAGGCGTCGTCGGCGAGCGGATTCGGGACCGCCTCCCGGGAGTGGTCGTAGTAGCGACCCGACACCTCGTTCAGCTCCGGCGCCGTCGCGCAGAAGAACGGGGTTCGGGCGCCTTGCTCATTCGAGATGAGGAACAATTTCAGGAACCATTGGAACGGTTGCGGCAGCGCGCGCCAGACATTTGAGGCAACGGCTCCCGGATGGAGCGATGATGTCCGGACGGGAGTTCCCACCAGCCGGCGAGCGAGCTCCTTGGCATGAATCACGTTCATCAGCTTGGAGACGGTGTAGGCACGGAAGCCGGCCCGCCCAGGCACGGCGGGCCGGTCGAGGACGGCCCAGTCGATCCGCCGCACCCGGAGATGGGTGGCGCTGGAAACGTTGACGATCCTTCCATGCGGCGCCTCACGGAGCCGCGGGAGGAGCAGATTGGTCAGCAGAAACGGACCAAGGTGATTGGTGGCATAGGTCAGATCATAGCCGTCGGCGCTGACGCCTGAGGTCATCGCCACGCCGGCATTGTTCACCAGGACATCCAGCCGCTCTCCGCCTGACATGACCTGCTGCGCGGCTCGGCGGATGGAGGCGAAGTCGGTGAGGTCGAGCTGAAGGAAAGAGACCCGGGCGTGAGCGTCGCGAGCCCGAATGCCTTCGAGCACGGCGGCCGCCCGCTCGGAGGAGCGGGCCGCGAGAATTACGCGCCCACCGCCGGCAGCGAGTGCCTCAACCAGGGCGCGACCGATGCCGGAATTCGCTCCCGTCACGAGGAATGTACGATCCTGCAGCAGTGCCGAGGGCATGGGCGGCGTCGGGAGGGAAGGAGACGGCTGAAGAACAAGCCCGGTTGCCGAAAACTTACCGTGTCGTACCCACCCGCGCCGCCTTCATCAGCGGGGATGGTCGGAGGAATCGGCGCATCGGAGGCCCTGGCCCGGGAAGCGTCGTTGACAGCAATACACTGCAGGCCCCCGGCACCCGCGTCCTGATACCGCCAATGCTAGTTAGGTGGCGCTGGCAGCGCCTCTGGCCGTGCGAACACCGAGCCATGCGGCCGGGCCGCGCCCGTGGCGCCGTGCGGCCACTCGGCACGATCGAACGTGACGCCCGGCGCCGGAGCTCCGCTGTCCCGGAAGGACGAATCGATCTGGAGCGCCCCGGTGCGCTGGTCCAGCGTGACCAGAAAGAGCCGGGAGTTCCCGTCGTTGACGACGAGACGCGACCCACCCTCGTCCAGCGCCATCCAATGCGGCTTGAACGTCGAATCGAATACCACTCGACCGATCTCGACGGGATGCGCCGGGTCTGCCACGTTGAGCGCCACGAGCGCATGTTCATCCGGGACCGTCTGGATCCACCACGATCCGACGAGCACCGGCACGGCGCAGTTCTCGCCGCCGAACGCCCGCAGGAACTCGACCCGGGGGCTCGGGGCGTCGATCTCGGACACGCGATAGAACCCGCAGCTGAAGGTGGCGAGGAGCACGGTGCGGCCATCCGGCAACACCCGGGGTTCACCGGGGAAGCGGTGGTGATCTTCCGGCATGGTATTCATCGGCGCATCGTGCCGATGACTGTCGCCGTTCCGGATCGAGGGGAGTTCGATGGTCCCGAGCAGCGCGAGATCGGACAGACGCCAGATCTGAACGTGGGCACCAAAGTCCGCCACCATGTCGGTGCTGGTGGACACGACACGATCGATGTCCGGCAAGACCGCCAGGCTGTAAGGGCGGAGCTGCACGCTGTCGATCCCCTGGGCGCGCGCACTGCTGGATCGGATCAGGCGGCCCTCGCGGTCGAGCTCCACCAGCCCGCCTGGCGGGATGCTGGCCGTACCCCGTCCCTGGAAGGTGGCGAGCAGGTGGCCGTTGGGAAGTTGCACGAAGGAGTGGGGGAAGCTGAATCCCCCGAGTGCAGTGAACGAGCCCAGGAGGCGGGGCTGGTCGGCACGCGCAAGGTCGAAGCGAAATGTCCTGCCGGCTCCGAATCCGTTGGCAAACAACAGGCGGTCGGGCTCGAGTTGATGCTCGGTGTGGTGCGGGATGGTCGCACGCGCACCAACCGGGAGAGTGGAGAGCACCTGGGCGTAGGTCGACGAGCCCGGTCGTACATCAATCACCGCCAGGAAGTCGCTGTCGAGCGTGTCGGCATCGCCGGCCCAGACGTAGAGATAGGCTGCCGGCAGCGCCGACTGGGCCTGGCTCAACGTTGGCCAGGCCGCGAGCAGCGCAACGCCGAGCCAGCGAATGGTCCGAGTCACTGGAATCCCCCGAAAATGTGAACGCCACCCTTGCTGCCACCGGTGGTGGCGGGACCGCATCGCATCGGTGTCGGGCGGCTGCTCACATCGGGTCGCGCCGCGCGGTGACGTAGGACTCGGCCGCTTCCGGACCGAGGAACCGCCCTACCACGACGCGAGTGTCCCCGAGTTGGGCGAAGACCTGCTCCATGAGACCGGCAATCTCGCACTCGACAAGCGCACCGGTCTTCAACGACTTCTCGGTGATCACGAAGCAGTCCACGTTGCAGCCGTCATCGGCCGTGGTCCCGACGACGAAACCGTAGGCGGAGGGGTAATGCCTCGGCAGCTCCTCGACCCGCTTCCATTCCAGCGTCTTCTCGTCGTGATAGTGCTTCCGATTCGAGCCGGCTTCGTTCTGAATGAAGACGTGGATGATCATGTCGGTGCCGTCCCGGCTAAGGAAGTTCAACGCCTACGCCAAGGGAAAGGACCGACTCCAACGCGCGTGTGGCGCCCAGGAACTGGCGGTACTCCACTTCCACCATGGGGTGGAGCGGACCGCGGGTGCCGAGTCCGAACATGGCGGAGGCTCCAACGGCTGGACGAATGGCGGACGTGGCCGCCGGTCGCGTATAGAACCAGGCGAGGGAGGGACCGGCGGTCACGGCAATCTTCGAACCGCCGACCGGAGCCGACCCGTGCAATCCCAGCCCGACGGTCGTGACGCGCAGTGGGCCCAGGAATGGCCCTGCCGCGCAGACTGGAGCGGGGCACGGAACATTGAAGACGTTGTTGTTGCGGCCAATGAAGAGATTGGTGACTTCCAGCGTGGCTGCCCACTGTGGCTGGAACCGATAACCCAACCTGAGGTGCTGGCCGAATCCATCGCCGAGGAGCGCAGGGTCGGAGGCGCCTTCCGGGCGACCCAGGCTGAGAGTTGCGCTTGCGAAGATGGGATGTGGGGTCTGCGCGCTGGCCGGCGCCGATGCCAACGTTGTGAGCACGGCTCCGATGCCGATGCGGTAAAAGAAGTGAGACATGGAATCCTCCCTGGGTGCACAGCCTCGGGACGTTGGTCCGGTCGGGACGACGGGTGATCATGACCAGTCGGTCAAGGACCCCCGGAGTGGCTCCGGCGTCACCACGGTGTCCCGCTCCCTGACAAGGGAGAAGGTGGACTGGGGGTGAGGGAGAAGGCCACTTACGGTCCGATCAACCCCATGCTGGTGCCGGACGGATCCGCGAAGTAGCCGAAGCACGCGACCTCGGGCAGCCGCATCGGTTCACCCATCCGCTTGCCACCCGCCGCTTCGATTTCGGTCAGCTTCGCCCCGACATCCGTCGCGTAGATGTAGGCCAGCGCGGGCAACGATGGGGTGTGCGACTGGAAGACCCCGCCCACGCCCGCGCCAGGGTCGAAGGCCATGTATTGCGACATGGTCGACACCGAGCCCCAGCCGAACCACTCGCCGAAGAACTGGGCCGCATTGGCGCCGTCGGCGGCAAACATCTCCAGGCTGCAAATCGCGCCAGCGGGCGGCTTGGGGTTCGGACCGAGGGGCATGGGGATGTGCGGCGCTCCATCGGGCGAAACGGCATCCGTCAATCCATAGACGGTGCCGGAGGCGTCCTTGAAGCGGGCGAGGGTGCCGACCATCGGCACCTTCCACGAGGCTCGCTCGACCGTGGCACCAGCGGTCACGAGCTGCGCAAGCGTCGCGGCCACATCGGGGACGCCGATGTACGGAACCATCCCGGGGAATCCAGCAGGGATCTTGGAGCGCAGTGCAGCCATCGGCCCGCCTGGCGGCATCACGGCCGTCAGCTCGGCTGACATCGGCTGCAGTTGCCAGCCGAACAGTCTGGAATAGAACGCGCCTGACGCGGCGAGGTCGTTCGCCGACACGACGACGAGCGCGATGGGGTGTTTCCCGCTCCCTTTCGGTACACCTGGCATCACGAGCCCCATGAGTCACCCTCCAGAATGTTGTCCGCCGTGTTGTGGTCGCAATCATACCCGATGCGGGCTGACCAATTATCCCCCGCGTTCTGAGACATCACGTGGCTTCCACCTGATGTGGAGCGTCTTGCGGCACGTGGCGCAAAGGACACCGTCGTGGTCCCGCAACTCCACCTCGAAGTCGTGCTCGACCTTCCCGTGCGCCATCGCGGCTGCCCGCAGCTCAGCAATGATGGCTGGAGCAAGCTGGAAGGTGGTCCGGAGCGTCGACCGCCCTGGTCGCACGAACCGGATAGCGGCGGCCTTGTCCCAGACCACGAAATCCGGGCCCAGGCATTTGATCAGCATGAGCATGTAGATCGGATCGATGGCGCCGTACATGCTGCCGCCGAAAATCGTGCCGACATAGTTTCGGGTGCGCCAGGAGAGATCCAGGCGTATCCGGACCTCGGTCCAATCGTCTGCGATGTACTCGATCCGCGCCCCGGTGCCACGATAGGCCGGGAACCAGTTGAACAGCCAGCGGGCGCGTCGGGTGGTCCAGGACTCAGGCATGAGGGTCAGTGTGCGAGGATCACCCCTGCGGGTCAAGGCCGTCGATCGCTAGTGCGTTTCGTCGACCCGTCGCACCTGATGGCAATCCGTGCGCGCCGCGGCCACCTCGGCGGGCGGCACCGGGACGAATGGTGTGCCGACGGGCGACGAGAGCAAGCGCAGGCACTTCTCGAAACCGGGAGTGTTGAACATGAAGACGATGGTGGCCGTGTCGGCTCCCGTTGTATGAAAACCGATCCAGGTGCCCCGGGGAATGAACACCATTCCACCCGCCACGGCAGGAAGACTCGAATCGCCGAGGGTGACTTGGACGGCACCGCGGTGGACAAAGACGATTTCGTCCTCGGACAGGTGCTTGTGCACTCCGATGGAGTCGCCTGGGGGGATGTCCTCCATCCCGACGGTGAACGAGCGCGACCCGAGGGTCTGCGGATCCACCTTGATCCAGATCGGTTTGCGGCCCTGAAGCATTCGGGCCTCGCCTTCGGAGCGCGCCAGGACGGCGGGGCGGCCGAAGTTCGCGTCGGCACTGTCGAGCTGCCCCTGGGTCCGAGCCTGCTGTGCGTCAGGCGCACAGGTCGTCAATGCGGCGAGGACGAGGAGGATGCCGAGATGCCGGGGACAACGCATAGGGAAGACCGTGGGGGGGGAGGGCCGACGCCTACACGGAGCCGGACTATGACCGCGTCCCGACCGATACGCATGTCACGATCGCGCGACCCGAACCACCTCGGAGAACCTATCCGTCGATGGCGGTGTCTGCCAGCTTGAACGAGACTTGACCCGGCAGTCGGCCCCGGCCCCTAGGATCGCGGTGTCTCATGGTCGGTGAGCACCGGCAGGAACGGTTCCCACGGGCCCACTTCATGACGGAGTTGCTTGGCCATGACACGCGCAATCTGGGCCAGATGCCCGAGGTCATGTACCACCCAGGTCGAAAGCAGGTGCCGCAGCGTGACCGGTCCCAGGCTGGGATGAATGCCGCGCAGATCGAGCGTAGCGGGTGTCAGGTGCCAGGAGCGGAGCATCGCGAGGTTTGCTCCGCGGAGCTGGGTGAATTCCTCGAGCAGGGAGGGGAGCGTGCGCCCGGCATTCCGCGCGCGGTGCCGGAACCGGTCATAGGGCTGGAACACCGGGTCGGGTCCCAGAGCCAGGATGATGCGGGACCGGGGGATCCAGTCCGTCTCCTCACCGTCAATCAGGTGTCCGACAACATCGAACGGACTGAAGGTATCGGGGCCTTCGACGGCGCGGGTCCACCGGTCGGGCAGCCCGTCGAGGAGGGCGTGCAGCGTCCCCGGTGTTCGTGCCAGGACCTGGGCAGACAGGGCGAGATCGAAGGGCATGGCCGTCCAGGCTTCGGGTCAAGAGCGTCTCAGCGACGAGCGCGTCGCCTAACTGTTGCGGGATACTGCCGTGCTCAGGTCCTTGGGGCCGGAGCCATGCGATCCTTCATGCTGCCGGTGGGGGTCGCCCACTCGAGCTTCACGAAGATGTCCGCGCCATGCGGAGGCACGACCTTGCGGAGGGGCACAAGGGAGGTGTCGCCGATCGTGTGGGGAATGTCCATGGGACGAGGCTGATGGAGTGTGCGTCGTGAAACGGCTAGGCGCCGCGCCCCCAGGGCAGGGTCCGGAGCGCAAAGTCTCGTTCACCGCGGGCCAGGAAGTAGAAGAAGGAGCCGAGGCAGAATCGTCCCAGCGCCACCGCGGTGACCGCGATCAGGAGGAAGCCTTCCAGGATGTAGGCCGCGATCCACCACTGCTGGTAGATCGCAAGGCCGGTCAGGGCGGCAAAGACGCCGGCGAGCACCATGGAGAACCGGCGAGGTGGCGCGGCCACAGGGAGCAGCGCGGCCTGAGGGGACCAGCGGGAAACGAAGCGGTACAGGGCGTCGAAGGGGTTGAGGGCGGGGAACAGCGCGCTCCACCATTGCAGCCCGGCGATGAGGAGAAAGAGGGGGATACTCTGCAGCAGGCTTGCCGCCAGGATGAGCGGCGCGACGACGCGTGGCTGGAAGACGAGGGCCGCCGTCAGCGGGCGGCAGGTCGCCGGGCTCGGCGCGGGCAGCCCCTGCTGCTGTACAAAGTTGCGGTAGAAGCGGTCGTGCTGGGGCATGTAACACTCGGCGTTGAGCGGCGTTGGCTATCGTCCGCACATCACGGCTGAGGCACGATACAGTGCGATACCGGCGACTTCAAGAGATGGCCAGCGCATTCCCGGTGGGTCAGCTGCAACGCTCGACGTAGCCCACCGCGGGCCAGAGTCCGGCGCGGTACGACCGAACCACGTGACTGTCGACTTCGAAGACCAGGCCGTGAATGGCGTCGGAGCTCCGTACTGTCAAGTACTGCCATCCTGCGTCCCACAGGTATTTGTGCGGCTCGGCACTGAGCTCCGCGCCGAATGCTTCACGCACCGCGGACGCCGCGCTGCCCACCTGCAAGTCGTGAAGTGTTCTCACGCCCGGGCTGTCGACATCGACACGGGCGACGACACCCTTCTCCACCATCAGGGTCAGCCCGGGAGGGGCGTGCGTGGGGCGCCAGAGACTGCAGCCAGACGTGGTGTCGCTCGATGAGTCGCGGAGAGCAATTGCGGCCTCCCGCAGCGACGCGCCAAACGACACCGGACCAGCCGCATTGAGGTCGACCCGCCAGGGGGCGCTCGAGGGCGACGAGGGCCTGCAACCCATCAGGAGCAGTACCGGAGTGATCAGTGCAGCCCAACGGGAGTATCGCGGCATGGAGCGCTCCGAGGTCAGATGTCCAGCTCGGGGACGAAGTGCTGGTCCCCTTTCGGTGGCCGGACATAATTGCCCTTCGGTGAACGGCGGTGCGGCAGCTTCAGTGGCGGCGGTGTCGCATCCAGGTAGGGGACGGAGCCCAGGATGTGGGCAATGCAGTTCAGGCGGGCGCGGCGCTTGTCATCGGCCTCCACCGTCCACCACGGCGCTTCCTTGATGTCCGTGTGGTGGAACATGTCATCCTTGGCCTTGGAGTACTCCACCCACTTGGACATGGACTGAAGATCCATGGGACTCAGCTTCCATTGCCGCGCGGGGTTGCCGGCCCGATCCTCGAACCGCCGGCCCTGCTCCTCATCGCTGACCGAGAACCAGTATTTCAGGAGGATTGTCCCTGAGCGCACCAGCATCCGTTCGAACTCGGGGCAGGCGCGCATGAACTCGGTGTATTCCGCATCGCTGCAGAATCCCATCACATGTTCCACCCCGGCGCGGTTGTACCAGCTGCGATCAAACAGGACAATCTCGCCGGCGGCGGGAAGATGAGCGACGTACCGCTGAAAATACCACTGGGTCTTCTCCCGGTCGGAAGGAGTCCCCAGCGCCACGACCCGGCAGCCGCGAGGATTGAGCGGCGCGGCGATGCACTTGATCGCGCCTCCCTTGCCTGCGGCGTCGCGGCCCTCGAACAGAATGACGAGCTTCTGACCGGTCTCCTTGATCCAGTACTGCAGCTTCACCAGTCCGAAGTGCAGCGTCGCGAGCTGTTCGTCGTAGATGCCGCGCTTGAGTTTTTCGAGTTTCATGATTTCGCGCCCTCGCCCCGCGTGTAAACGATGAGCCCCCAAAAAGGCCGGTCTTCCGGTGCCTCGGTACTGTGCTCGTCCCGGGGTTTCATGGTCGAAGGGTGTCCGGTGCACCGTCGGGGGCGGGGTGCGCCCACATAGCCAGGAGGTGAACGGCCGTTGGCTCGGTCGCGGGCATGGACCGGTTCAGGGGCGGAATCCCTCAGGACTTCGCTTGCTTCGAAGACTTCTTCTTGCCAGAGCTGTTGAGGGCGACCGCCTGGCGAACGAGCGCCTTGAAGGCGGACTCGTCAACTTCTTCTCCTTCGTGGATGTCGATCGCGCGGCGTACGTTTCCGTCGAGACTCGAGTTGAAGAGACGGGCCGGATCCTTCAGAGACGCGCCCTTGGCGAAGGTAAGCTTCACGACATTCTTGTAGGATTCGCCGGTGCAGATGATGCCGTCGTGCGACCAGATCGGAGTGCCCATCCACTTCCACTCCTCGACGACGTCCGGGTCTGCTGCCTGGATGAGCTTGCGCATTTTGCCGAGGGTTTCCCCGCGCCAGTCCCCGAGCGCGGCGATCTTCCCCGAGATGAGCTCCGATGCCGACTGGCCTGCGCTCGCGCTCGGCTTCGTCATATTCTCACCCTTGAGGTACCGGATATTATAGGACGTTGCCGCGAAAGTGAGTCAAATACACGCCCGACGCAAGGCCGTGGCCGCGTCACGTCAGGGGCCGAACGAGTGTCACTGAATCGCCGACTCTCACCACTCCCGCTCTCACCACTTCGGCGTTCAGCGCGAGTCGGCCACCGAAGCGCCGGCCGATGTCGCGGAGCACCTCAGGGTCACGCTCCAGGGTGTCGGGGTCCACCGTCGTCATCGGGCAGCGAGCACGGAGCGAGTCCAGCCGCACGATCGCGTCGCCTATGTGCAGCTGCGCGCCTTCCCAACTCCGCTCCTCCATGCCATCCACGCCACCGATCAGGATGTTCGGCCGCAGCCGCCGGATGTCCCGGCCAAAGGCGGCCACCGCCCCATCGGTCGCGACAAGGAGCGGGAGGATATCGAAGCGATCGACCTCGTCGTAGGCCGCGAGTGAGGCGTCGGCGCCCGCCGCCTGCTGCACCAGGGCGAGCACCTCAGCGCTCGCCCATGGCAATCCATTCACCAGCGGCTGACCCTCGGCGCTCAGGGTACCGGCGAGCCCCAGCATCCGATGCTGCCTGCGCGAGGTACGCACACCCTCCGGACCGCGCACATGCACGATCCGGTCGCCGGGGATGCCGTTACCCGTGAGCTCGGCGACGTCGAGCTTCTCACCGGCCAGAGACTTCACCGGATACCGCCACAGGCCATCAATCCGGAGCATGTCGCACTCTCCTGTTTCCGTTGCCCGCTTTACTATTGGTGGCAGGGTTGGCCCAGATCTTACCTGGCGAAAGGAATCACGGTATGGCAGCACGGGGTGACGGAACCAGTGCCGAGCGCAAGGCGCGGCTGCGGGGTGCGTCGGAGGCGTTCTTCTCGGCGCTCAACCGAAAGGACTTCGAGGCGATCCCCTACGATGAGCATGTCGTCTTCCGGGCTCCCATCGCACCGGGCGGGCGGCATTTTCCCCTGCTGGGCCGCGAAGCGCTCCGCACCGTGTGGTGGCCGCCGCTGGAGCCATTGCTCTGGGAGACCTGCATCATCGCGCACTACTTCAACGAGGACTGCACCGCGATCTTCACCGAGGCGGATATCCACACCCGGAATCCGCATGCCACGCTTCGTGTCGCGGACCGGTTCGTGGTGAATGCGGCGGGCCGGATCACCGAGCAGGAGAATCACTTCGACCCCCGGGACGTGACGACGCCCGGCTGGCGGAACGGCTAGGAGCTGCCCCGCCGCCGGCCGGACATCGCGGTACGATCACCTACTTCACGACCTTCTTCTGGTAAAAGCGGTCCATCAGATCAGCGACCTCTGCCGCGTGATCCTCCAGCACGAAGTGACCACCGTCGAGAAAGTGCAGTTCGGCGTCGGGAACATCCCGCAGATAGGCGGAGGCGCCGGCCGGGGTGAAGAAGACATCGCCTTTGCCCCAGACGATCAGCGTCGGCGGCCGGTGGTCGCGCAGGAACTTCTGCCAGGTCGGATAGAGCGGCACATTCTTGCGGTAGTCATAGAGGAGGTCGAGATTGGCGCGACGTGCGCCGGGCCGCGCCAGGAAGAAGAGATCGGAGTTCCAGGCATCCGGGCTGACGCGCGCCGGATCAGGTGATCCCGTCAGATAGATCTGCTTGACTCCCTCCAGTTGAAGGAAGCCCTCCAGCGGCGCCTCGGTTGCTGCGCTGCGGTTCTTCCAGAGCGCGCCCCGCAAGGCATCCCACACACCGGTGAACCCCTCCTCGTACGTGTTGCCGTTCTGTATGACGAGCCACTCCAGCCACTCCGGATGCCGACCCAGAATCCGGTTTCCGATCGGGCCGCCATAGTCCTGAAGGTAGAAGCCGGCGCGGGTGACGTGAAGCTGGACGAGGAGCTGCTCGGTGATCGAGGAGAGGTGATCGAACGAGTACTCGAAGGTCGCCGGATCGGGCAGGTCGGTGTTGCCGAAGCCGGGATAGTCTGGTGCGATCAGGTGGAACTTTCCCGCGAGTTCGGGGATCAGATCACGGAACATGTGGGAGGACGACGGAAATCCGCCGAGCAGGACGATGGTCGGATTCTTCGGGTCGCCGGCCTCGCGGTAGAAGACATTGAGTCCCTCGACCATGGCCGAGCGATAGCGGATTCCGGCGACGGCCAGGGCGGGCGCCGAGTCATGGGCAGCCGTGGCAGGCGCCCGGGACGGGGTGGCGAGGATCGTTGCCACGGTAAGCAGATGGTGGAGCATGGGTTCCCCTCTCGGGATCGGTAAGGAGAGGGGCCGCAGTCCCCCCAGGAGATCCGGAGGAAACCTGCAGTCGGCTGCGGCCGCCCCTCGGGATCGGGTACATCCCGTTAGTGGCGGCATCGGCGGAGATCTTACTTCGAGGGTGCCGGTCCTTCCAGATCGTCCAACGCGGCCAGCAGGCCGTCGGTGTCTTCGCGGCAGGCGGCGCAATTGCGGACGTGGGTGATGAAGTCGCCGAAACGCGCTTCAATATCGGCGCCCCGGCGCTTCGCCTCGACGTATTGATCGAGCACCTCGAAGGCGCCCTCGCAGCCAGGGTCGCGGCCGTCCTTGCCGAGCAGGTGTCTGATTGGTGTGTCGCTCATGCCAGATGCTCCGCGTATCCGGCCTCGGTGAGCGCGCCGCGCAGCTTGCGCCGGGCGTCGTGCAGGATCTTGTAGATCGCGCCGCGGGAGCTGCCATACCGCTCCGCGAGCACATCGATCGGGATTTGGTCCACAGTCGCGGCCTGGAAGACGGTCCGCTGCCGATCGGTCAGCCGCTCACGCACTGCCCGTGAGACCGCGATGGTCAGCTCCTGGTGCTCCAACGAGCGGAGGGCAGAGGGTGCGCCGTCGGCCAGATGGTCCCAGACCGTCTCGTCGCTCTCGACGGCTCGGTGACGCCAGGCGTGACGGCGGAGCCGGGTGGAGACCTCGAAGATGACGAACTTGCAGGCCCAGGTGGTAAAGCGCGATTGGCCGCGGAACTCGTTGAGCTTCCGGAGAATGGACATGACCGCGTCGTTGGCGGCCTGCATGCAGAGATCGTCCACCTCGTCCAGCACCCGATCCGGCAACCTTGCGCGGCGCCGCCCTGCCTCGGCCCTTGCCACGAGGAGCAGCAGCGCGTGAATCCGGGTGATCGCGGCATCACGTGTCGCGCCGAGTCGCAGGAGATCCTGCACCAGGGTGGCAGACTCTCCATCGTGGACGGTCATGAGACACAACATACTACGCCCCGCGCTCGACAGAAAGCGGACTGTGGCCGCACCGCAGAGCTGCTTCCACACACCAGAACCGCCGAGCGAGCGGGTACCCGCTCAGGCTACCGCCCCGGCATTTGCTGGCAGGGGCGGATCGATGGTCTTGAGTCTAGGTCAAAGCCGGCCGCGCCTGGACAGCGTCGTGCGCTGGTGTCGGCTTCACGCACAGAGCGCTCGGACCCCATCGGGGCGACGAACTCCTTACCGCGCGGTTGGGCGTTAGGCGATATCTGCTCGAGCCGCCGAGGACCTGACACGCTCGCGCTCCGGCGTCGCGAAGTCGTAGAACACACGGAACAGGTTGCCGTCGGGATCCGCAGCCGTGAACTCGTGAAGACCCCAGGACGTCGATTCGGGCGTCGACGGCAGAATGGCATTGGTCGCACGCCACGCCTGAAATAAAGTGTCAACTTCGGCCTTGCTGCTCAGATTGAGCCATGTCAGTACGGGACCGACGTTGCCGCGTTCGTTGCGGAACGGCGGCCCGGCGAGGAACAGCCGACAGTGGTCCCGCGAGATGCCCGCCAGAGCGAGCTTCGCATCAACCCAATCCAGGCTGAAGCTCAGCTTGTCACGGTAATACGTCGTTGCGGCGGTGATATCCGAGACTGGGATTTCGGGCACCGCGCCCGGCAAGGCGGGAATCATGGGCACTCCTGGATGTATTGTTGCCGCCTGCGTCCCCGCATAAAATGACGATCGAGTCGAAGCGCTGGCGAGACGCGAGCAGGAGCTCGAGGACCATCCGTCCATTTGGCAAGGCCGATGGGGCGCCCCTACCCAGCCTGCTCTCGAGCGATAGCTTTCCCGGACCCCCTAATGCCCACGCCCCTCGAGCAGCTCTCCACCATTCTCGCCGACCGCTACCGGATTGAGCGCGAGCTCGGCGCGGGCGGCATGGCCACGGTCTACCTGGCGCACGACCTCCGCCACGACCGCAAGGTCGCCCTCAAGGTGCTCCGCCCCGAGCTGGCCGCCATGATCGGCGCCGAGCGGTTCCTCGTCGAGATCAGGACCACCGCCAACCTGCAGCACCCCCACATCCTGGCACTGTTCGACTCGGGGCGCACCGGGGGCGGCGCCGATGGCGGGGCGGACTTCGTCTACTACGTCATGCCGTTCGTCGAGGGGGAGAGCCTGCGGGACCGGCTCAACCGCGAGAAGCAGCTCCCGGTGCCCGAGGCCGTCCGGATCGCGCGGGAGGTGGCCGACGCGCTGGAGTACGCCCACCGCCACGCGGTGATCCACCGCGACATCAAGCCGGAGAACATCCTGCTGCACGGCGGGCACGCCCTGGTGGCGGACTTCGGCATCGCCCTCGCCGCCTCACGCTCCGAGGGCGGCAGCCGGATGACCGAGACCGGGATGTCGCTCGGCACGCCGCACTACATGAGTCCCGAGCAGGCGATGGGCGAGCGGGACATCACCGCCCGGAGCGACGTGTACGCACTGGGGTGCGTGCTGTACGAGATGCTGACTGGCGAGCCCCCGTTCACCGGACCAACCGCGCAGGCCATCGTGGCCCGGGTGATGACGGAGGCGCCGCGGAGTCTCACCCTGCAGCGGAAGAGCATCCCGCCGCATGTCGAGGCGGCGGTGAACACGGCGCTGGAGAAGCTGCCGGCGGACCGCTTCGAGAGCGCGGCCGCCTTTGCCGCCGCACTCGACAACGCCACCTTCGCCCAGGCCAACCCCGCCAGGAGGGCGACCGCCGGCACATCGCGGGCACGTGCGGCCTGGCGCGACGTCCTCGCCACGACGGCGGTCGTCGCGCTCCTCACTTTCGGCCTGACCCGCTGGCTCAGCACTCCCGGTGCCGCAAGGAACGGGCGGAGCGCGCATCTCAGTGTCGTCCTGCCGCAGGGGTACGAGCTGGGCTCGAGCAACCTCATGCCCGTCGCGATTTCTCACGACGGCACCCGCCTCGCCTACGTCGGGCTCAAGGACGGCAAGAACCGGATTTTCATCCGCGCGCTCGATGATCCCGAGGCCAAAGCGCTCGACGGCACCGAGGGGGGCGACGGACCGTTCTTCTCGCCCGACGGAGAGTGGATCGGCTTCTTCTCGGCCGGAAAGCTGCGGAAGATCACGGTGCACGGCGCGGCGCTGCAGGCACTCGCCGATGCGCCGTTCCACCGCGGCGGCGACTGGGGCGACGACGGCTTCCTCTACTATGCGCCCACCAACATCGGCGGTATCTGGCGGGTGCCGGAAGGTGGAGGCGCCGCCACCGAGGTCACCCACCTGGACGCGGCTGCCGGCGAGATCAGCCACCGCTGGCCCCAGCGGATCACGGGGACGTCCACTCTCCTCTTCGCTGTGTGGACCGGTCCTGGAGACGACGAGCACCACGTGGGGATGCAGCCGATCGGGGCCCAGGAGCACTATCTGGTGATCCACGGCGGTGACGCTCCACAGTATGCCGCGCAGCCCGGACTGCTCCTCTACGTCCATCGCGGCCAGCTTTTCACCGTGCCGTGGCGACCGTCGCAGCACGAGCTCGGCAAGTCGGTGCCGGTGGCGGCCGCCGAGCAGCCGAACGACGGCATCGGAAATGAAGGCTGCGGGAACTACTCCGTGTCCGATGACGGAACGCTCGCGTACCTCATCGGTGGAGGAGCGTACCGTACCCAGCGTCTGGTCTGGGTCAGCCGGGCCTCCGCCATCACGCCCCTCCCCCTTCCTGAGCGTGCCTACGAGAACGTGGTGGTCTCACCGGATGCGAGCCGGGCGGCGGTGCAGATCCGGGAGGGGATTACCCGACTCTGGATCTACGACTTCGGCCGCGGCACGCTGACGCCGCTTCCGACGGGGACCGGGAGCAGCCAGGCGCCGCAGTGGACCGCCGACGGCCGGCGCGTCATCTACCGCGGCACTCGCCAGGGGACCCGCAATCTCTACTGGATCCCGGTCGATGGCTCGGGCAACGAGGAGCGCCTCACCACGAAGTCAGGTGTGATCCAGACGCCCACATCAGTCTCCGCCGACGGCAAGACGCTCCTCTTCGACGAGACCGGACCGGATGAGCCGGATGGCGCCGGGACCTGGGTCCTGCGGCTCGACGGCGACCACACGCCCCGCCGCCTCTTCCCGTTGCCGTTCACCGGTCACGACGGCCAGCTCTCGCCCGATGGGAGGTGGGTCGCCTATCAGTCGATCGTCGCGTCGCGGTGGGAGATCTTCGTCGCACCCTTCTCGGGCGCCGGCGAACGACGCCTTGTCTCGAGCGATGGCGGTGCCGAGCCCCTCTGGTCCCGGGACGGCCGCGAGCTCTTCTTCCAGAGCGCCACCCGGCTCATGGGCGTCACCGTGATACCGGGCGCAACCTTCTCCACCAGCTCCCCGCGGGTGGTGCAGGAGGGTCGGTTCTTCCGGTCGATCACCGGGAACACGAGCTACAGCATCACCCGGGACGGCGCCCGCTTCCTGCGCATCCAGCCGGTCAACCCGGAACCGGCCATCACCCACATCGACCTCGTGCTTAACTGGTTTTCGGCGCTGAAGCATCGGGCCGCGGGGCGCGCCGAATAGCGACGAATCGAAGCTCGATGGCTACCTGCTCGGCTCATAGCGCATCGCCACGGCACCCGAGGCGAACTCCAGCCGGCTCACGAGCTTCAAGTCGAGAGGCTTCGAGAGCCCAGCGAATAACGTCGGCCCGTGGCCCGCCAGCCTGGGATGTACCACGAACTCGTATTCATCGATCAATCCCAGCTCCGCCAACGCCAGCGGGAGCCTCACGCCTCCCACGAACAGTCCCTTACCCGGCTCCCGCTTGAGCTGCTGAACCGCCTTTCCCAGATCCCCGCGCACCAGCTCCGCGTTCCAATCGACCCGGTCCAGGGTGCTCGACACGACGTACTTCTTTGCCGCGTCGATCGTCCGGGCGAAGGGTTCCATCCAATCGGCCATCCAGTCCGGTCTCCCTCCCATCTCCGTCGCCGGCCGCCACGCTGCCTCCATCATTTCGTAGGTTACCCGGCCAAAGAGCAGGGCATCGGCCCGGTCGAGGTTCTCGGTCGCGCGACGATGCAACTCTTCGTCCGCGATCATTGCCCGATGATCGCAGCACCCATCCAATGTGACGTTGATGGAATACCGAAGGGGTCGCATACGTGAGAGTACCTTCGTCAAGGGTTCCTCCAGGCGAATCTGCTGTTCCGGAGGAGGCTGGGTAATTGCTGTCGACCTCGGTTGTCGCCACCTGACGACCGCGCATAAGCTGATGACCGAGGCGCGGCCAAACAAATGGCCCGGCTACCGCACCCCGGAGGAATGCTGTGGCAAGACCTGATTGTTGCACTTCAAGCTGGACTTCTCAAGTGTCGCGGGGCGATCGTGACGCACCCCGGTTCAGGCAGGAATGGTGCTAGGAACCCGACGCCGGCGTGTCATGCGCAGGGAGCACCGCGCCAGGGAGATGAAGCGACGAACGGGACGCCGTGCCGAGTTCGCTCCGAGCGGCCTCCTTTGTAGGGAGAGCTGGCGATCGTGGTTCAGTCAGCGCAGAGTATATGATGCGAGCGAGGCCGGTCAGGGCGAGGCCCATGAGACTTACGCTAAAGACCAATTGGGGCAACTCATCAATGATGGTGTTCTCGCGACTCGGCAGAAGACGTTCGAGGAGGAAGACCAGCGGTGACAGGCAGGCAGCGATAAGCAGGAGCTTGACGCCTTCGCGTATGCCTTTGCGAGTAGTCATGTGGGTCGACACGGAAAGCCTTAACGGGAGAGGAACGCCCAACCTACGGGGGCAGAAAGGTGTCGGTTTCTGTCAGGAACGGGGAGGAACACACGATGGCAAGCCAGTGCGCAGCCGAGAGTCTGCGCATCACCTGCGGGGCCGCGCCCCGACTGGTGGATGCGCTGATCAGCCCGCAACTGGTACCGCTAGTGCGCGGTCGCGCGCTCACTGAGGACTGCGGCGGCGATCTGGGCCGGCGGAATCAGAATAAGCCAGCGGCCATCGCCCGCGACGGCGGCGCCACCCCATCCCAGGCCGGCGACCCCCGCTGAAAAGAGCAAATCACGGAGGAAGGAGCCGCGCCGACTGTCTGCCAGGTGTACCCCAAGCGGGATCATGAGTGTCGTGCCGGCGGTGGCCGCGACGAGACCGGTCCCCAGCTTACTGTCGCAGTCGCTCGCCAGGCAGAGGTGCTGCCGGTCGAAGGTCGTGTACGCGAGCAGGGCGACGCCGAGTCCAGTGACGGCGCCAAGTGCGCCGCCGAGGATGAGGCGCCCGGAGCTCCGCGGTGGCGAGGGGACAGGGGGCCTCGCTTGCTGCCTCATGGCGTCCGGGCGGAGGCTGGGGCTGAGGTAGCTGCCGTGCCACTGGCCGTGGAGTGGCTGGGCGAGCGCGAAAGTGAGGACAATGAAGAGTGGGCGCATTGGCAGCTTCATGCGGTGGTTGGGCCGACCGGGTGGATCAATAAGCTAACCGCAACAAGAAGGGCGGGGCACGTGCTCCGTAAACACTTCGGATCTCCTTCCAAGCGAACGAAGCCTGTGCCGAACGCGCACTCCTGAGAAAGGACGACTCACGAAGGTGAACCGATGTTCACTGACGTTGGCCCTCCGCGTCACCACTACCGACAGGTAAACGCCGCCGCATCTTCTGTGTTGCCCGTGCCGTTGTACCGCGCGGTCATCGGGTAGGCGCACAGTGGATGCGTCCGCACCACCTCCGTGTCGCGCTCCTTGCGCGCGATGATCCTCGACGGCGCCTCGCCCGTTTCCACCCCGCGGCGAATGGTCACCGCCCAGTCCGCTTCATCGCAACCGCTCCCGCCCCCGCAGTGCAACACGCCCGGCATCATAAACAAACGCGTGAATGCCGAGGCCTGCGGTGTGCGGGCCTGCACGGCCGTGAAGTACTCAATCGTCGAGCGCGCGTTGAGCGCTGGGTCGGACCATCCGTGTGCCAGCAGCAGTTTGCCACCGCGCGCGCGAAATGCCGAGAGGTCCGGGTTCGTCGCGGAGACGATCGCGTCCACCTTGGCGCCATCGCGGGCGGCGCGCGCGAGGTCGTAGCCGACGTAGCGCCACGCCGAGTCACCATAGATGAAATACTTGAAGAACTCGGTCCCGAACGCGGCCTGAACCGTTGGTGCGGCGCCCCCGGTCGCTTCCAGCATCTGCGGCAGGGGACCGGTGATCCACGCATTCCAGCCGTCCGGGTCAGCCTCGCCACCGAACGGCTGCCCAGGATATCGCAGGGTACCGGCCGTGAGTGGCGTGGTAAACGCCGACAGCGCGGTACGCTGCGCACGTGTCACGCATCCGTCCGCCGCCGTGTCGTTCGGGCAGTGCGGGAGCGACGCCAGCGTGAACGTGCACCGCTCCGGATTCTCGAGGGTGCCATCGCGCACGCCGTCGCTCGCGTCGCACGCCTCGGTCACCTAGGCCGCCAGCAGCTTGAGCACGGCCGGCGGGACGACGGGAGCGTTCATATCGCCGGTCGGGTACTGCGCCTGCAGATTGCGCACGAACGTGTGGTGAAGGCGAGGAAGTTGTACGCTGACGCGATCGCCACGATGCCGTCGAAATCGGCCGGAAAGCGCTGTGCCTCCATCAGGGTCTCGCGTCCGCCGTTCGAGCAGCCGATGAAGTATGAGTGCTCCGGCGGGCGGCCGTAGTACGCCGCGATGAGGAGCTGGGTCACTTCCGCCGTGCGATGCACCGCGCGATACGCCCAGTCTGCGATGCGCGCGTCGTCGCGCAGCGCCCACCTCGCGCTGATGCTGAAGGCGCTGTGCCCCGCATCGGTGCCCACGGTGGCATACCCTTCATGCACAGAGGACGCTGACTGGTTGTCCACCGCACCCGCCAGGATGGGCATCGCCCGAGTCCTGGGGTCGGCGCCCTACGCCGCCCGCGTGGTGATGGCCGGGTCGATCCGCGCCGCACGAGCGGCCGGAATCCAGCAGGCCCCGATGCCGATCGCCGCCATCATCATCGCCACCACCATAAGCGTGACCGGATCGTGCGGCGCCACTCCGAACAGAAGCCCCTGTATGGCCTTGGCGGCGAAGACGGAGCCGCCAACCCCCAGCACCAGGCCGGTGGCCAGCAGGGTGCCACCTTCCTTCAGGATCATCCGCTGCACCCGGCCCGGATCGGCCCCCAGGCTCATGCGGATGCCGATCTCGGTGGTCCGGGCGCTCACCGAAAAGGCCAGGACGCCGGCGATCCCCACCGCCGCGATGATCAACGCCAGAATGCCGAACGACGAGACCAGCGCGGCATTGAGCCTGCGAGGTGCCACACTCTGGTCCTTGATCTGGGCCACGGTCAGCACGTTCTCGATCAGCGCCGCCGGCGCGATGCTCCGCACCACGCGGGTGACCCCGGTAGCCAGACCCGCCACGTTGCTGTCGGCCCGGATCACCAGGGATCCGCTGAACGCCAGCTCCTGAGCGAAGGGATGGAAGACCACGGGGAGGGGTTCCGCATCGAGGCCGCCATCCCGGGTATTGCCGACGACGCCGACCACCGTTCGCCAGTCGCCGGTGAACGGGGTGAAGCGCAGCACGTCGCCGGTCCACGCGATGCGCTTCCCGATCGGGTCCTCACCGTGGAAGAACCGGTCGGCCAGCACCTGATTGATGATCACGACCCGGCCCGAGCCATCCCGATCGGTGGTGGAGAAGGGCCGTCCCTGGAGCAGCGGAATTCCTGCGGCGCCGAAGTAATCGGGGCCGGCAGTCCTGTATTCGGCGCGCGGCACCGCCTCGCCCACGGCGAGCGCCTTGCCCTCCGCTTTGAGCTCGAGCACGACCTGGCTGCTCTGGAGTGGCATGTTCGACCCGACGCCCACCTCGATCACACCCGGGAGGGCTCCCACCTCGCGCCGCATCCGCTCGTAACGCTCCTTGGCGTCTCCGTCTGCGCCGGCCTGCATCTGGGACGGGGTCATCAGGGGCACATCCATCGCCAGCACCTGTTCGGTGCGGAGACCGGTGCTCACATTGGAGAGCTGGATCATGGTGCGGGTGAGCAATCCCGCGCCGGCCAGCAGCATGACGGAGACTGCGATCTGCACTACGACCAGTCCGCGCTGCAGACGCTGCCTTCGCAAGCCTCCGCTGATCCGGCGGGTCCCGGCACTGATCCAGGTCGCAAAGGTGCCTTCCTTCGGTAGCGAAGCGAGAAACGCCAGGAACAGGGCGAGCGTGACCGCCAGCGCGACGGTGAAGCCGAGGACCACTGCGTCGAGCCGGATCTCGTTGGCGCGGGGCGAGTAGCGTTCCGCGAGCGTGGTGAGCAGCTTGACGCCGCCGATGGCGAGCAACACGCCGAGCGTCGCGCCCAGGAGCGTCAGGAGCAGGTTTTCGACCAGCAGCAACCGCCGGAGCCGGATCACGCCGGCGCCCAGCGCGGCGCGCAGCACCAGCTCGTGCTCCCGGTGGACTCCGCGCATCAGCGTCAGGTTGGTGACATTGGCGGCGGAGATGATCATCACGAAGGCGGCAGCGCCCATGAGCAGCCACAGCGTCAGCCGGGCCCGCTCGCCCAGCACTTCCTTGTAGGGGAGGACCGCGACGCCATAGTGGGATCCAGGATCGTAGGATGCCGGGTCCGCGCTCTGCATCCGGGCATAGACCGCGGCCACCTCGGCGCGGGTCTGCTGGACCGTGGCTCCGGGCGCCACGCGGGCGAGTATCTCCGTCATGCGATGGGTGCGGCCCTCCACCATCTGGGCGCTGAGATGATGCTCGCTGACCACCATGTTGAGCAGCGCATCCACCTGCCCGGGGAAAAACGGTGCCGCCTGGACCACGCCGATCACCGTCACCGATGTGCCGTCCAGCTTCAGTGGTTTCCCGACGATGCTCGGGTCCCCACCGAAATGTTTCATCCAGTATTCGTGGGTCAGCACCATCACCGGCGCTACTCCCGGCCCGTCGTCGCTGCTGTTGGTGAGCCTGCCCCGGACCGCGGAGAGGCCCAGCACCTCGAAGTAATTGCCGGTGACGAGACCGACGTTCAGGCGCGAGACGCCTTCGTCGCCCTGGAGTGTCAGGTTCCAGGGGGAGAACTCCGCGATGCTGCCCAGCGACGGCACCCCCTCACGGAAGTCACGGATCTCGGGGACAGAGAAACTGATGTTGGCTCCGCCCGGGCCGCCCATCGACTGCCGGAGGTAGATCAGGTGCTCGCCGTCGCGATGGGGCAGCGGCTTGAGCAGCACGCCGCGCACCACGCTGAAGATCGCGGTGTTCGCGCCGATGCCGAGCGCCAGGGTGATCACCACGACCGCGGTGAAGCCGGGACTCTGGTGCAGGGCGCGGGCCGCGTACCGGATATCGGCTCCGAGGCTCTCGATCCAGGGCAGTCCGCGCTGATCCCGGACCGCGTCGGCGGCCTGGGTGAGCCCTCCGGAGACCAGCATGGCCTGGCGCCGAGCTTCGCCGGGCGGCATACCGCGGCGGACATTCTCGGCGGTTTCCATCTCGACGTGGGATTCCAGCTCGGCCCGGAGATCATCGTCCGCGGCGGGCCCGGCGAAGAGTCCGGCGAGACGGGCCAGTGCGACGCGAAGGTAGCTCATGGCGCCTCCTTTTTGGGCGCGAGAAAGACGGCGATCAGGTCGGCGGTCCGGTGCCATTCGCGGGCCTCGCGGGCCAGCTGCTTACGGCCGGCGGCGGTGAGCGAATAGAACTTGGCGCGGCGGTTGTTCTCGGACTGGCGCCACTCGGCCTTGACGAAGCCCTCCTGCTCCAGCTTGAGCAGTGCCGGGTAGAGGGTGCCGTAGTTGAGGGTGAGGCGGTTCTGGCTGGTCTCTTCGATGCGGCGGGCGATGCCGTAGCCATGCAGCGGCCCCAGCACCTCGATGGTCCTGAGAATCATCAGGGCGAGGGTGCCCTGCTTCACGTCCAGTTTATGGGCCACGGTATCGTCCTATGGGATTCCCATAGGACGATAGTAATTGGGGCGAGAACGCGCAATAGCGGGAAGCTCTGGCCGGTGCCCGAAACCTGCGGCGGGCTCCTGTCGTACGCGCGCGACCCCTGTTGCCAGCGGTGATGGGACCGGGGGCCCAAGCACCAAGCCTCGCCATTCCCTGGGGAGCGTGAGGCTGAATTGCTTCAGGTCAGGAACGCGATACCACTGATGCCAAGCAGCACTGCGGTTTAGGCGTCGATTGCACGGAGTGCAAGTTTGTTTCAGGTCCGGAGCGCCCGGTCGCCATTCAGGACGCGAATGCGGATGACTACGCCTGCGATAGGTAACGGAACGACCATCACGAGCTCAATGCCGGCGAAGGCGACCTCTGAACCGATGAGCGCGCGACCAGTCGGCGTCGGTGTGCCCCAGAGAACTCCGTCAGGGTGGGCGCCACAAGTCCCGGGATGATCAGTGCGTTCGCTGCTCGAGTCGCCGACTGAGAAATGGCGGCCGCAAAGCGGTGTGCTGATTCCGCCGCACAATCAAGCTGGTCCCTCAGCGTGCCAGCCGCCTCCTCAGGAACTCGATCGTCCGCCTCCAGGCGTCCGCGGCGTCAGGCGCCGAGTAGGTCGCCGCCCAGGGTGCATTGAACACGTGCTGCGCTCCGGGATAGAGATGCATCTCGACCTCACCACCGTGGGCCTGCATCCTGTCGTACAGGCGATGCGCGAGTGCGACCGACACCTCGGTGTCTGCCTCGCCGTGAAGGATCAGGAGCGGTGGAAATCGCGGAATCTCTCCCTCGGCGGGATCCGCGTCGCTGCCGCCGCCGTAGAAGTCCACCACGGCCCTGACAGCCGGCACCGAATTGGCCACTGAGACGGCCAGAAAGGCTCCGCGGGAGTACCCCACCAACCCGATGTGCCCACCGGACACCTGTGGCAGGGTATCGAGGTAAGCGACCGCGTTGCGAACGGTCGCTTGCCACGCCGGCCAATTCCGGCTCTCCTCCGCATGAGAGGCCCCTCGACCAGTCTCCGCGTAGTAGTCGAGAGCCAGCGTGACGAAACCGGAGTCAGCGAAGGCCTTCGCGAACCGGGCATAGTCCGGTCGCCAGCCGTATGAACCGGGAAGGAGTATCACGGCCTCGTGGGGTCCTGGCGTCTGCGGCACTTCGAGAACCCCCCGGACCGCCGGGGACACGCTGGAGCCCGTGAGTCGATGCGGGCGCGGCGCCCCGCTGGTGCAGGCTGCAAGGATCAGCGGCAGGGCCATCAGGCGCAGACGCGTGAACCGCATCAGACCTCCACGACAGCGGCCGGACAGTTTCATGCAGTAGTTAGACAGCACGCGCGTCGCCCGGAGCCGCTGCCCGCGCGGACCCGAGACTCAGTGGGGCGGACCGGCCTCACTTCGAACCGTCGCTGAGTCAGGGGTGCGCCCGACGCGAGGATGGATAGCGCCTACCGTGCTGCGAGTCGGCCGAGGAGGCGCTCAAGAGCGCGCTTCAATTTGTCGACGGCGCCGTCCACGGCCTGTGCCAGGGTCGCTGCTTGATGACTCACCGCGACGGGCTGATGGCCAGCAGGGCGGGCCTCTAGAAGGCAACGGATGTCGGCCGGGCCGCTCTTCGCGTCACTGTTGGCGTCGGAGAGGTGGGCTTCGACGCGGGTAATGTGCTGGCTCAGAGGGCCCAAGGTGTCCCGAATGACCGCCTCGACCTGCTGGGCGAGCGCCTCGGTGCCGTCGATGTTGGAGTCCGTGTTGAATTTAACGAGCATGTGCCCCTCCTCAATGTCAGTCTGAAGGAGCCACTGCCGGGGAAGTGGCTTGGGCACGCAATCTACTCACGATGGAGCGTTTCGGGGTCGGCGGAGTTCTCAACGGGAGGGGACTCGGCGCGAGCGGCCGACGTCGGGAATAGCCCAGACGGATGATCCGGCGCAAGCCCCGCTCATCCCTGTGAGCGATGGTGATGGCAAGCGTGATCGGGTACGATGTCCGATTGGGTAAAGAGTTATCACGTGCAGACCAACGGCGCCGAGAATGGTCAACTCGAGAACGATCTCATTGACCTCGAGACTGGACGATTCGCACTGTCGTCATCGACAGACAGAAATGGATGCTAGTGGCCCTCACTGCACGATTGGCGAGTCTGAAGAGATGAAACAGTCGTTTGCGAAGGCGTCACCACACCGCGGAGCATGACCGTGAAACACATTGGCATGCGGAGGATTGTCGGCGCCACGGTATTGACCGGCGGGCTAACCGTGGCGGCCTGCTCGGGAGTCAGCAACCCCCAGGGTGGTCCCGGGGGCGGCATGATGGGAGGCGGCCATGCCAACGGCTGGATGGGTGGATACGGCGGACCATGGATGCTGATCCTGCTCGTCGTTATCTCCGGACTCGTGGCATGGATCGTCGCACGAGGGCGGCACAAGCACTGAGCCGGGCGTTGCACAGTACGAAGCCTGACCTGGCGGGGGGTCCTTTGGGTACCCAGTGTAGACACGGAACGGACCCGGACGTTGAGCTGCTTGGTCACCCGGTTTCCGGGCCAGACCAGGACCAGTGGCCGGCCGGCGACGAGGCAGTGTCCGGGCCGTCGCTCCAACCGCAGAACCACATCCTCTTCCGTGGCCAACGCCAACAGGGCGTCCGTGTCGATGAACTGAAGGTAGCCGTCCGACTGGACGAGCCTCCCGGTCGAACCCGTCCAGGAAGCCTGTGTCGGGTGGCGCCAACGGGATCCGCGGCGTGCCTTGTCCGCTGACTTCCGGGAACGGGCGGTCGACCCCCTCGGTCAACTCCATACTGACCCGCGCCACGATCTCGTTGGCCTGAAGGGAAACGGACACGTGATGGATGAAGTAGATCAACACCCCAACGCTTGCCACCGCGAACACCACTCGAGCGAGACCGACAGGTGAGGGACGAAGACGACCTCCTCTGCGCGGCGGATCGTCCGGAGGACGAGCAAGCAGTACAGGAAGGTGGCGACGAACGTGCCGAGTACCACGTGGGTCGTGGTATCGCGCATAAACGTGCGCAGCATGCGGGGTCCGAGTTGGGAGGAGACCAGCGACAGGGCCACCACGGTCATGGAGAACACCACTCCGGCGATGGTGATCATGTACCCTCATGACGTCGTCACCTCATCTACTCGCATATCCTCCGCGGCCGTGGAGCTCCGATCAGTCCCTTCGGCTCGCCCGCCATGATGCCGCTCCGATCTCGGCTGGTGTCCCTGCAGGTACGCGATCAGGTCGACCCGCTGCTGTGGCAACCACCCCAGCGTGAACGGCGGTTCGACGATTCCGACCAAGGCGCAGCAATGTTGCGGGATCGGCTCGCTTGCATCAACATCCGGCGGGTGACGGGTGGCGCGCGGAGGAACTCTCGTTCCATGGTCCAGCCGGTCGACCGAGCCCCGGGAGTCAATCGATCGATTGATTCCAGACTCATCCTCTCCGGCTATCGTTCCCATTTCCGGAGGGTCGTCCGCCCCCCGCGACTCGGCTAGCCCGGGCGCTTGTTGGAGGCCGGGAGTGGGAGCGGAAGAGTACGTCTTACCCGAGTGATCCTGGAGGATTGAATGCAGCTCGGAATGATCGGTCTCGGACGCATGGGAGCGAATCTGGTGCGTCGCCTCATGCGAGCCGGGCACCCGTGTGTGGTTCACGATGTGTCGGCCGGGACGACCCGTTCCCTCGCCGCCGAGGGGGCAACGGGGGCGGTTTCGCTCGAGGAGTTCGTCGCGCACCTTGCGCCACCACGCCTCGTCTGGCTCATGGTCCCGGCGGCCGCGGTGGACGCGGCACTCGAGGCACTCACCCCTTTGCTCGAACCGGGGGACATCGTCATCGACGGCGGCAATTCCTACTACCGCGACGACATCGAACGGGCGAAGCGGCTCGGCGCACGCGGACTCCACCACGTCGACTGTGGTACCAGCGGCGGCGTCTTCGGCTTGGAACGCGGCTATTGCCTGATGATCGGCGGTGAGCCCGCCATCGTCGAACGGATCGAGCCGATCTTTGCTTCGCTCGCACCGGGCGCCGGATCGCTGCCGCTGACCCCCGGTCGGGAGCGACTCGGCGGCACCTCCGAGCGGGGCTATCTGCATTGTGGCCCGCACGGCGCGGGTCACTTCGTGAAAATGGTCCACAACGGCATCGAATACGGCATGATGGCGGCGTATGCCGAGGGGCTGAATATCCTGAAGCACGCGAATGCGGGCACGCTGGCGCAGATGCCGGACGCCGAGACGACGCCGCTCCGAAACCCGGAGTATTACCAGTACGATCTCGATCTGGCGGCCATCAGCGAGGTCTGGCGCCGGGGCAGCGTGATCGCCTCCTGGCTCCTCGACCTGACTGCTGCGGCACTCGCGAGCGATCCGACGCTCGCAAAGTTCGAGGGCCGGGTATCCGATTCCGGTGAAGGCCGTTGGACGCTCGAGGCCGCGATCGACGAAGCGGTGCCGGCGCACGTCCTCTCCGCCGCACTGATGGAGCGGTTCAGTTCGCGGGGCGGAGACGAGTTCCAGAACCGGATGCTCTCCGCCATGCGATTCGGCTTCGGCGGGCACCTTGAGAAAGGGGCGACCTCGTGACGCCGCTGCGCTCCGGCGCGTTCGTCTTCTTCGGTGCGTCGGGAGACCTGGCGTACAAGAAGATCTTTCCCGCACTGCTCGCGCTGACCCGGAGCGGTCAGCTGGAGATGCCGGTGATCGGGGTGGCCCGGTCGGGCTGGAACGCGGAGCAGCTGCGGGCGCGGGCCAAGGAGAGTGTAGAGCACCACGGCGATGTCGACCGTGAGGCCTTTGCGAGGCTCTCCGCCCGGCTCGTCTCGGTGGATGGGGACTATCGCGAGCCGGCCACCTATGCGGCCATACGCGGCGCGCTCGGCGACGCCGTGCGCCCGCTGTATTACCTGGCAATCCCGCCCGACATGTTCGAGACCGTGGCGTCGGGACTCGGCCAGACGGGGTGCACTGACGGCGCGCGGATCGTCGTCGAGAAGCCCTTCGGCCGGGACCTCAGCTCCGCCCGCGCTCTCAATGCCACGCTGCACACGGTCTTCGACGAGGCGAGCATCTTTCGCATTGACCACTTCCTGGGCAAGGAGTCGGTGCAGAATCTGCTGATTGTGCGCTTCGCCAACACCTTCCTCGAGCCGATCTGGAATAATCACTATATCGACAGCGTCCAGATCACGATGGCGGAGCGCTTCGGCGTCGAAGGACGCGGCCGCTTTTACGAGGAAGCCGGTGCGATCCGCGACGTGATCCAGAATCACCTGCTGCAGGTCGTCGGGTTTCTCGCGATGGAACCGCCGGCGCTCACCTCTCGGGAATCGATCCGGGATGAGCAGGCGAAGGTGTTCCGCATGATCCGCCCGCTCAGTCCGGTCGACTTGGTCCGCGGGCAGTTCCGGGGCTATCGCGCGGAGCCGGGTGTCGCGCCCACCTCTACCGTCGAGACCTTCGCGGCGGTGCGGCTCTTCGTGGACTCGTGGCGCTGGGAAGGGGTGCCATTCTTCATCCGCGCCGGGAAGGCGCTCGCCCAGACGGCCACCGAGGTGATGGTGACCCTCCGCAAGCCGCCGCTCAGCAAGCTGGCTCCTGGTGAGACGAACTACGTGCGCTTCCGGCTGAGCCCCGATGTGACGATCGCCATCGGTGCCCAGGTCAAGCGACCGGGGGAGCAGCTGATTTCCGAACCCGCGGAATTCATGATTGCGCACCATCCTCGCGGCGACGAAATGGAGCCCTACGAGCGGCTGCTGGGCGATGCCCTCGATGGCGATGCCACATTTTTCGCGCGGGAAGACAGCGTGGAAGCGGCCTGGACGATCGTCGAGGCGGTACTCGGGGACGCGACCCCGGCGCACGAGTACGAGCCGGGAACCTCGGGCCCGCGTGAGGCGGAGACACTTACGGCAGACGTGGGTGGCTGGCACGAGCCAGCCGCGTAAGGTAGAACGGAGCGTATGCGTTCCCAAGATGGTGACACCGAAATGCTGGAGGCCATCCAGCGCGCCGCGTTCGGCTACTTCCTTCGTGCCGTGAACCCGGACAATGGATTGATCGCCGACAGCTCGCGGGAAGGTGCCCCGTGCAGTATCGCCGCGACCGGGCTCGGCCTCGCTGCCTATGTTGTGGGCGCCGAGCGCGGCTTCATCCCCCGTCGCGCCGCCGCTGCGCGGACGCTGACCACGCTTCGGTTCTTGCGCGACAGCCCCCAGGGCGAGGAGCCGGACGCAACCGGCCATCGGGGATTCTACTACCACTTCCTGGACATGAAGACCGGCCAGCGGACCTGGCGGTGCGAGTTGTCGATGATCGACACCGCGATCCTGATCGCGGGCGTCCTCACCAGTGGAGCGTATTTCTCGGCCGCCGCGGACGACGAACGAGAGATTCGCCAGCTCGCCGAGTATCTCTACGGCCGGATTGACTGGCCATGGGCAGCCGCGGAGGGCCCCGAGCTGTCCATGGGATGGAATCCCGGGGCCGGATTCCTGAGCTACCGCTGGGGGGGATACAGTGAAGCAATGCTGCTCTACGTCCTCGGCCTGGGCTCGCCCACGCACCCACTGCGGGCGGAGAGCTACGGCGCGTGGTGCAGCACCTATCAATGGGAAAACCTCTACAACTTCGATTTGCTCTTCGCGGCCCAACTGTTCATCCACCAGCTCTCCCATGTCTGGATCGACCTGCGCGGCATCCAGGATGCGTTCATGCGGGAGAAGCGGTCCGACTATTTCGAGAACAGCCGCCGGGCGACCGCCGTCCAGCAGCAGTACGCGCTGCGCAATCCCAGGGGGTTCAAGGCATACGCTGAAAACTGCTGGGGCATCACTGCCGGTCTCGGCCCCGGCTTTTCGAGGCAGCGAGTGGAAGGTGGCATCGAGCGGGAGTTCTACGGCTACATGGCGCGGGGAGTCCCGTTCGGACCCGATGATGGGACCCTGGCGCCCTGGGCGGCCGTCGCATCGCTCCCATTCGCACCGGAGATCGTCTTGCCAGCTATCCGGCACTTCCGGGACGCGCATCCGGAAGTCCTCAGCGCGGACGGACTCCTGACCAGCTTCAATCCCAGCTTCGATACCGGCGACGCGGCCCACCGAGGTTGGCTCTCGGCAGAGCACCTCGGGCTGGACCAGGGACCGGTGGTCCTGATGATCGAGAACTATCGCTCGGGGCTGCTCTGGCGCCTGATGCGCGAGTCACCCGTCATCGTGACCGGGCTCCGCCGGGCGGGGTTCGGCAAGGGATGGCTAAGATCGAGCGACCGATGATCGAGCCCCCCCGCACCGGGCTGCGCCCCGCCTTGTTGCCGAACGACCCCTACGACGTCGAGTTGCTGGCCAACGTGCGGCCGGCGGGCTGGACCAACCCGCAACCCGCCCCCAGCTACAACCTCGTCGTCCTCGGCGCCGGCACCGCCGGACTGGTCACCGCCGCCGCCGCCGCCGCCCTCGGCGCGAAGGTGGCCCTGGTGGAAAAGAACCTGATGGGCGGCGATTGCCTGAACTTCGGCTGCGTGCCTTCCAAGGCGCTCCTGCGCGCCGCGCGGTTCTTCACGGACCTCCACGACGCGCCGAAATTCACCGGGAGCGCGTTGATGTCTTCGGAAGCGAATTTTGCCGCGGCCATGGCGCGCATGCGCCGGCTCCGCGCCCACCTCAGTCGCCAGGACTCGGCCCAGCGGTTCCAGGCCCTGGGCGTCGACGTATTCCTGGGCCACGGCGCGTTCGCCGATCGTCGCACGCTCAAGGTTGCCGACGCCACGCTGAACTTCAAGAAGGCCGTCATCGCCACCGGCTCCCGCGCGGCCTACCCCCCCATCGCAGGCCTTGCGGAAGCCGGCTATCACACCAACGAGACGGTGTTCAACTTGACCGAACGTCCCCGCCGCCTGCTGGTGATCGGTGGCGGGCCCCTGGGCTGCGAACTGGCGCAGGCCTTTGCGCGCCTCGGCTGCCAAGTGATTATCGCCAGCCAGGAGCCCTACTTCCTTCCCGGTGAGGAGCGGGACGCCGCGGAGATCCTCGCCGACGCCTTGCGCAGAGATGGCATCGAGGTGCGGCTCAACACCGAGGTGAACGGCGTTACCCTGAGGGGCGGCGAGAAGCATGTGCACCTGGTCAATGACCACGAGGAATCGTCGGTGGCAGTGGACGAGATTCTGGTGGGGGTCGGGCGGGTGCCCAACGTCGAGGGGCTGAATCTTGAAGCAGCCGGCGTCGAGTACGACCCCGAGACCGGTGTGGTGGTGAATGATTACCTGCAGACCAGCAACCGGCGCATCTACGCCGCGGGTGATGTGGCCCTGAAGCGGAAGTACACCCACATGGCGGACGCCACAGCGCGCATCGTGATCCAGAACGCGCTCTTCTGGGGCCGCAAGAAACTGAGCTCGCTGACCATTCCCTGGTGCACCTATACCGACCCGGAGATCGCCCACGTCGGCGTCTACGTACAGGAAGCGCAGGAGCAGGGCTTTCCCCTCAAGACCTTCACCGTGCCGATGAGTGACGTCGATCGGGCGGTCCTCGACGGCGAGGAGGAGGGTTTCGTGAAAATCCACGTCCGTGAAGGCACCGACACCATCCTGGGAGCGACCATCGTCGCGCGCCACGCGGGGGAGATGATCAACGAAATCTCCCTGGCCATGGTGGCGGGGATCGGATTGAAGACTGTTTCGCAGGTGATCCATTCCTATCCGACTCAGGCGGAGGCAATCCGCAAGGCCGGCGATGCCTACAGCCGCACGCGCCTGAGTCCACTCCTCAAGGCATTCAGCAGCCGCTGGATGGCGTGGTCGAGGTGATCAAGAAGATGAAGATCCTGGTCGTCACGATCGGCTACCCTGGACCGGGCACCCGGCGGGGCGAGCACACCAACGCCTTCATCGGCGGCTACCGGATCCGGGAACCGGCGGTGCTGTCCGCCCCCCAAGCCCGATGACCGCACGAACAGCGGTCGCCGGCGGTACCGATGACCCGGGCATACAGGCCGCGGCCGCAGGCGCGCTGGCACTGATCACCGACGGCACGCGGGTGGGACTGGGCTCGGGCCGGGCCGCCTCCGCGTTCATCATGCGGCTGGGCGCGCGAGTGCGTGAGGGGCTCCAGGTGAGTGCGGTGCCGACGTCGAGTGCGTCGGCGCGACTCGCCCGCGAGATCGGTATTCCGCTTCTCGACCTGGGCGAGGAGTGGGACCTGGACCTGACGGTCGATGGGGCCGATGAAGTCGCACTCAACCTGATGAGCGAGAACGGGAATCTCACGCTCAATTGCGCCATGCCGGCCTGGACCGGGGGCGGGCTTGTCCCCGGCGACCTCGCGGATGCCATACGCACGATTCCCGGGGTGGTGGACGTCGGGTTCTTCCTCGGTACGGCGGAACGCATACTCGTGGGCTATCCGGATGGCCGGGTCGAGACGCTGCTCCGCCAAGGCGAGTGAGATCCTATGCGCGCGCGACCGCAGCTCGCAGTCTTTCCGACGAGCGACGCGCTCACCACCGGGGCGGCCGATGCCTTCACCGCTGCGGCCGATGCCGCCATCCGCACCTCGGGGCGATTCATGGTGGCGCTCTCGGGTGGCACCACACCGAAGCGTCTGTATGCGCGGCTGGCGACCGAGCCTTACGCTTCACAGGTGCAATGGCCGCAGGTCCATATCTTCTGGGGCGACGAACGCTGGGTTCCGCCCACGGATCCGGCGAGCAACTATCGAATGACGCGAGAGCAGCTGCTCGATCACGTCCCGATCCCGGAGGAAAACATCCACCGCATTCACGGGGAGGCCGCCGCCGACGCGGCCGCCGCCTACCAGCGAACCCTCCGGTACGCTTTCGCGACCCCGGAGGGCCCCCCGAAGCACACGGCCGGCGCGCGCTTCGATCTCGTGTTGCTTGGTCTGGGGGAGAACGGTCACACCGCATCGTGGTTCCCGGGGATGGCCGCGGTCCACGAGCAGCGAAAGTGGGCGATGGCGGAGTATATCCCGGAGGCCTCCATGTGGCGGGTGACCCTGACGCCGGTGGTTATCAACGCGGCGGCGCAGGCGATGTTTCTCGTCTCTGGCGCGGCAAAGGCCGAGACGCTGCGTCGCGTGCTCGAAGGGCCCGACCAGCCCGACACCCTTCCGGCTCAGGCCGTCGCGCTGCCCAGCGGCGAGCTTCGGTGGCTGGTGGACTCGGCGGCCGCCGAACTGCTGCAGCAAGGCTGATCATCCGATGACCGCGCAGACCACTCTCCGCCCCCAGGTCGTCTTCCTTCTGGACGTCGACAACACGCTCCTCGACAACGACCGCATCGTCGATGACCTGAAGCGCCTGCTCACGCGGGAGGTCGGGCGCGAACGCCAGGAGCGCTACTGGGCGATCTTCGAGGAGCATCGCCGCGAGCTGGGATACGCCGACTACCTCGGCACCCTGCAGCGCTACCGCCTCGAGGATCGTCGCGACCCGCATCTGCTCGCGATCGCCTCGTTCCTCCTCAACTACCCGTTCCGTGACCGTATGTATCCTGGCGCGTTCGACGCTCTCAGGCACCTGAGTGGCTGGGGCCCCACCGTCCTGCTGACCGACGGGGACGTGGTATTTCAACCACTCAAGATCGAGCGTACGGGGTTGTTCGACGCCCTCGAGGGGCGAGTCCTGCTGTACGTGCACAAGGAGCAGGAGCTCGATGATATCGAGCGGCGCTATCCAGCCGATCACTATGTGCTGGTAGATGACAAAGTGCGGCTCCTCACGGCGATGAAGCAGGCCTGGGGCGATCGGCTGACCACCATTTTCCCGAGGCAGGGGCACTACGCGCACGACCCTCAGGTGGCCGAGTACCCCCGCCCGGATGTCACGATCGAGCGCATCGCCGACCTGCTGAACTTCGATCCGCCGCCCGGCGTTCCGCCGAGGCGAACGCCATGAAAGCCACCCAACGGCTGCACCAGGCTGGCCAGAGCCTCTGGCTCGACAATATCTCCCGCGGACTGCTCCCGGGCGGTGGCCTCCCACGCTACATCGAGGAGTTGGCGATCACCGGACTCACCTCCAATCCGACGATCTTCGACCAGGCGATCAGGAACAGTCACGACTACGATACCGCGATCCGCGAGAAGACGCTGAGACGGTGCTCGAGCGGTTTACCCGCGCGAAGATCGATCTCGCCGCCGCCGCGGACGGGCTGCAGCGGGAAGGGGCCGCGGCCTTCGCCAAGTCGTGGGCCGATCTGCTGGGGTGTCTCGCCGAAAAGAGTGCCCTGCTCGAGACGGCCGTTCGGTGCGACCCGCAAAGGCGGCCATGACGAAGGCGGCGACCAGGGGACAAGACCAGGCCCCAGGAGTTAGCGAATGCGTCCGTGAGCCGGCCACCATCTGATGTGTTGGAGGAGAGAATGACGAAACAGGTCGGCACGGTCGAGGAACTATGCATCAACACCATTCGCACCCTGGCGATCGATACGGTGGAGAAGGCCAAGTCGGGCCATCCCGGCATGCCCATGGGGGCGGCGACGATGGCCTACGTGCTGTGGACCCGGCATCTCCGGCATCATCCGCGGGAGCCGCAGTGGGCGGATCGCGATCGCTTCATTCTCTCGGCGGGGCACGCGAGCGCACTGCTATACAGCCTGTTGTACCTGACGGGGTACGACCTGTCACTCGACGACCTGAAGCAGTTCCGGCAATGGGGCAGCAGAACCCCCGGCCATCCGGAACGTGGGGAGACGCCCGGCGTGGAAGTCACCACCGGACCACTAGGCCAGGGGTTCGGCAACGGGGTCGGCATGGCGATCGCGGAGCGGTGGTTGGCCGCGACGTTCAACCGGCCCGGCCATGACATCGTGGAGCACTGCACCTACGTGATGGCCAGTGATGGCGACATGATGGAGGGCATCACTTCCGAGGCGGCCTCGTTCGCGGGCGACCTCGGACTCGGGCGGCTGATCGCGCTCTATGACGCGAACCGGATCACCCTCTCGGCTACGACCGACGTCACCTTCCGCGAGGATGTCGCGGCCCGATTCGCGGCCTACGGCTGGCACGTACAGCAGATCGACGGCCTCGACCCGGACGCCGTTGATGCGGCGCTGTCCGCGGCCCGCGCCGTCGAGGATCGGCCCTCACTGATCGTCGGCCACACCCATATCGGATTCGGGAGTCCGCACAAACAGGACACCTTCCAGGCCCACGGCGAGCCGCTCGGCGAAGCAGAAGTCCGCCTGACGAAGCGTGCCTATGGCTGGCCGGAAGACCAACCCTTCCACGTGCCGGAAGCAGCCTGGCAGGAATTTCGGAAAGCGGAAGCACGCGGCGCCGCGCTCCACACTGCCTGGCAGCAGCGGATGACCGAATATCGTGCGGCCTTTCCGGCGCTGGCTGCGCAGTGTGCCCGCGCGATGACCGGCGAGCTTCCCGACAAGTGGGATGCGAACCTCCCCAGTTTCTCTCCCGCGGACGGTGAGATGGCGACCCGGGATGCAGGCGCCAAGGTGCTGCAGGTCCTGGCCGAGACGGTCCCCAACCTGATCGGGGGCTCCGCCGACCTTGATCCGTCGACGCGCACGATGCTCAAGGGGTACGGCGATTTCGAGAGCCCGTTGCTGCCGCTGACGGGCCAGACCCCTCCGACACAGGGCATGGCCGGCGGCGTGCGAGGGTACGCCGGACGCAACATCCATTTCGGCATTCGCGAACATGCGATGACGGCGATCCTCACCGGGCTGGCACACCACGGCGGCGTGGTACCGTACGGGGCGACGTTCCTCACGTTCTCGGACTACATGCGGCCTTCGATACGGCTGGCGGCGCTGAGCGGGGCGCGGGTGATCTATGTCTGGACTCATGACAGCATCGCCCTTGGGGAAGACGGGCCGACCCACCAGCCGGTGGAGCAGCTCGCCAGTCTGCGCGCCATGCCGAACATGCTGATCCTGCGGCCGGCGGATGCCACGGAGACGGTCGAAGCCTGGCGGATAGCGCTCACCCACACCGCCGGACCGATCGGATTGGTGCTCACCCGCCAGAAGCTACCGGTGCTGGACCGGGCCACCCTCGGGTCTGCCTCGGGTGTCGCGCGAGGCGCGTATGTGCTCGTCGAATCGGGGAAGTTGCCGCCCGAGGTGATCCTGATCGCCACCGGGTCGGAGGTGTCACTCGCGCTCACGGCGCATCAGCAGCTTGTCCGCGATGGGATCGGGACTCGCGTGGTTTCGATGCCCTCCTGGGAGCTGTTCGAGGCCCAACCGAAGAGCTATCGGGACGTGGTGCTTCCGCCGACGGTTACCGCGCGGGTCAGTATCGAAGCCGCCGCGCCGTTCGGCTGGGAACGCCATGTGGGCCTGGCCGGCGCGATCATCGGAGTGAGCCGGTTCGGCGCCTCGGCACCGGGGCCGGTGGTGATGCGGGAGTTGGGCTTTACCACTGAAGCTGTTGTGGCCGTCGCGAAGAGCGTTCTGGGCAGATCGTGATTCTGAAAGGCAGCAGGCGCCATCTTCCAGCGCAAGATCGCTTCGTCATTGTCTGCGGGAGGTGGGCCCCCCGCGCCGGCGCGGCGCCTTGGCCATCGCCAGGAGCGCGACGATCCCGCAGGAGCCATCAACACGACCTGGATCTCAGAGATAGGTTTGGCTGAGGGGGTAGAACCATGATTGCTTTCGATGCCGCGCATGAGGCGGTGCACTTCCCGGCGGATCGTCGCTTCCGCATCTGGATTCGGCCCTCAGTCCTGATCGGCATCGCTGCGATCTTCGTAGCGGTCCTGGTGGCCTCGTGGCTGCAGGTCGCCATGTTCGGGCAACCGGCCATCCCGCCGGCAACCCCCGTCGGCAGCGCGGCGCTGCAGGGCTTCCCGGTGTGGGTCCGCTACTGCCACTTCTTCAATTTCCTGTTCGTCATGCTGCTGATTCGCAGCGGGCTCTCCATTCTCGCCGATCATCCCCGCCTTTATTTCAACGACGACTGCACGCCGGGAAGCGAGTGGATCCGCTTCACGCCCCTGAAGGTGCCGCGCGACCGATTGTGGACGGCGAATGACGATGAGCGCTACCTCTCCCCGCTCATCGGAACGCCCGGCTACCGACACTCCATCGGCGTGGCGCGCGCCTGGCACTTCATCGTCGTCCATGGGTTCATCATCACCGGGCTCCTGTATGGCGTCCTGCTCTTCGACACCACACGGTGGCAGCGACTGGTGCCCACGTCATGGCACGTGTTCACCCAGGCATGGAGCATCTGGGTCCACTACGGAACGTTGCACCTGCCTCCGGAGCCCGACGGCTTCTTCGGCTACAATGCATTGCAGCAACTCGCCTACTTTGCCGTGTTCTTCGGCTTGGGGCCGCTGGCGATTCTCACCGGGATCGGCATGTCGCCGGCGGTGGTGAACCGGTTCCGGTGGTATGTATGGATCTTCGGCGGCCGGCAGGGAGCGCGGTCCATCCACTTTCTCACGATGCTCAGCTTCGCTGGGTTCATCGTCGTGCACGTGACGATGGTCGCCATGACCGGGTTCGTGCGGAACATGAACCACATCGTGCTCGGCACCGACGATCAGCGTTACCTCGGCGTGATGCTGGGTCTGGTCGGGGTCGCGGTGGTCGTGCTGTCGTGGGTGGCCGCGCACTACATCTCCTGGCATCACCCTCGCGCGCTGCAGCACGCGCAGAAGTTCGTGACCTACCCGATGCAGCGGATCACGCTCAACCGGTTCGAGCCACGCCAGCACTACACCCAGCGTGACATCTCCCCATTCTTCTGGCCTAACGGCACACTGCCGGTGCGAGACGATTGGAAGCGGTTGCTCGAGGGCGGCTTCTGCGATTTCAAGCTCCGGGTGGGTGGACTAGTAGACAACCCGGTGGAGCTCTCGCTCCAGGACATCGAGCACCTGGGCGCTGCCGGGCACATTTCGTTGCACCACTGCATCCAGGGCTGGAGCGGCGTCGCCCAGTGGGACGGCATTCTCATGAAGACGCTCGTCGAGTTGGTGCGTCCCAGACCGGAGGCCAGGGTGGTGGCGTTCTTCTCGTTTGGCGAAGCACTGTACGGCGGCGCGTACTACGATACCCAGAGCCTGGACAACGTGTTGAAGCCGCGCTGCCTGCTCGCGTCGCGGATGAACGGGCAGCCGCTCTCGGCGGTGTATGGCGCGCCGTTGCGGCTGCGGGTGGAGAACCAGCTGGGCTACAAGATGGTGAAGTGGATCGAGCGGATCGAGTTCGTAGCGTCGGTGAAGCAGATCGGCAAGGGCGAAGGCGGCACAAAGGAGGACGACGACTACTTCGATCTGCTGCCCAACGTCTGAGCCGCCGTGGCTCTCTTGAATCCGGGCGGTAAGGCCGCCGGGCGCGAAGCGCCAGGTGGTGGCGCTCGACCAGATCCGCGACGTGACCACCGCCTGGCTGACGACCGACAACACGGAGCGGCCGCACGACAGCCTCGGCGGGGTGCCGGCCCCTGACCTGCCTTTTTTGCCGAGGTCCACAAGCGTCCCAGGGTCGCCAGCGCAACTGTGTGCGCGACGGGGGAGCTTACGGTCTCCTTTTTTCATGTGGTTGGTGGCGGGGACGGGCCCACCTTGCACCACCCGCCCCCCGCTATCTCGGGACGCGCCCAGATAGATGAGGAAAGCACCCGCGTCCGGCTGGGTGCTGCCAATTCTCTTCGGGCAGCCCACGCCACCCTGTCTCGGAGGGCCGAGCAAAGTCCGCGCATAGCTCGTACGCGCTGTCGGCACTTGGCCGATACACATACGGGCCCCCGGTGACAGGATCGTGCAGCCGGGCCGTGTCGATCGGCGACCGCGTGAGACTGTCCAGCGTCGCCGGCAGCAGTCCGTGCTGGGTCCAGTAGAGGTCAATCAATCGGCGCGCCATCTGCAGATCCTCGATGCGCCGCTCATCCAGCCGATGCAGCCGGGCCTCTGCGGGCGACCCCGCGACGTACACTCCGACCCCGACCGCCACGACGGCGATGGCGGTGATGACCGCTGCCAGGAGGTGTCGTCCATGCCAGGCGCTCATCGGGTGACGCCCCGCTCCTCCACCCGCAGGTCATGCAGGTAGTAACCGAAGATCCCTGCCGCTATCACGCCGACGGTGAGCGCCTTCAAGACAAAGCGAAGCGTCAGCGCCCCGCCGAGCAGGTCGTTCAGGATCGTGATCAAGTCCCCGATGATGATGGTCGCGGCGAGGAAGAGCGTCAGGTAGGTGAGCCACCGGCGAACCTTGGACGCACGCTTGGCGGGGTCGCGGTGCACTTCCGTGCCGGTCAGCCTGGACAGATAGAGGAAAATCGGAAACGCCACGACCAGCGAGGCGATGGCCCAGCGCATCGACACGCGGATGGCCTCGGGCGCGGAGGCGTAGGCCGGCGCCGCGGCATCGGGAATGGCGAGATAGATGAACTGGAAGAGGAGCGCCCCCAGGTTGTAGGCGCTGAGATAGAGCGTCGTGAAGAGCAGCAGGTAGATGAAGGCCTCGCGCGCGGAGAGATACGGCGCGGGGCGGGGCACCGGGATCGCGAAATCGGATTCCGCGAAACTGGCCAGGCCGGCATCCACCTGCTTGCGTTCCCAGCCGGCGGCTAGCAGTGCCTGCTGGATGGCGGGACGCGGCAACTCCCTGGTGAGTGCCTCCTTCACGAAGGCGACCAGCTCGTCGGGGATGGCCATCGCTACATCCGAAGTGAAGGGGTCGGTGTCATCTTACGTCACATGGACGACCTACTGCCAGGTCCATCGGGGGTCCGGGGCGGGGGGAGGGGGTGGAGCGCCTGGCGAAAATGAGTGGCGGAGGCGGGGGAGGGCAAGGGGGACTGTGGGCGATGTCGTGGCACTTCGAGCATGCAGTGCCACCGAGGCCTTCTGGGCATGGCTGAAGCGTCGCTGGTACCGCGGCGGTAGATGCGCCGCCTATTCCGCGCTTACGGCCTTTCGATATGCCGCAGTTAACGCATCGATATCTGCGATCTCTTCCGTGAATACGTGTCCATCAAACACAACGCATCGACTTGAGCGGGAGGCCCCAGAGATCGGTGACGATGCTGGCTGGGGTGTCATCGTGCATTGCGCGTTCCCGGTCTGCTGACCTACTGTCGGAGGGCACCTGGTGTTCATCCCGCGCCGATTCTCGGTCGTGCCACGGGAAGTTCCGCCCCTTTGCGGATGATATCCAGGGTCAGGCCGTAATAGGCCTCCGACGCGAGGTGCGGCTGCACGAAGTCACCGATGGCGTTGTTCTCGAACAGGCTGAGCATCCCGCGGCACCAGGTCTGCCACACCTCAGGCAGGATGTACCCCTGCTGCTGGAAGAGATACTCCTCGGCGCAGAGATTGAGGTAGTCGATGAGGCGGTTCTCCTCGTCCGGCGACAACTTGTCATTGGGCGGAATGCGGGCGAGCTGGTCGTTCATCGTGTCATATCGGGCATTGAACTCGGTGAAGAGCTGCTTGAACAGGTGAGTTTCCGCGAGCTTCTGCTGCTGGATGAAGTAGCAGAAGCCTAGAACGCCGGCGATCAGTCCACCCAGATATGGCCCGGGCGCTTCGGGGACCAGCGTATTGATGACACCTATCCCCATGACCAGCACAAGCATCGCGAGAATGGGGAAGGAGCGGAAGATCAGGTGTTTCATCGATTGGCCCTGAATCCGGGGCGACTACCCGCCGTCGGGGATAAGCCTGATGCAGAGGTCGACCAGTGGTTGGATATCATGGACGACAAAGTAGTGATTGAGACAGGTGAGATAGTCCTGGCGCACTGCGTCAAACGCGATGGGACGAAGCCCGAGCCGCACAAGTGTCCAGTTCAGCAGCGCCCGGCTCGTTCTGCCATTGCCGTCCTCGAATGGGTGAATGCCAATTACTCTTGCGTGTACCCATGTCGCAAGCTGCATCCCGGCGTGCTCATAGTTTGGTGCGTTCGGGTCGGCGTCAAATGAGGCCAGTGCTTTCTGGAACTCATGAAATACATCAAGCAGCAGGTCGGGAACCTCCGAGTTTTCGGGGGAGCGATGCGGACCAAACGTAAGCACGGGCGATCCAAATCCCGATTGACGGATCCTGCCCGCGTGATCCCGAACGCCGGTGAAGAGCTGCTCATGCATCCAGCGGAGCAGATCCAGTGTCGAGGGGCGACCAATCAATTCACCCTTGTGAATCTGCTCGCTTAGCCGGTAGAGATTGACAGCGAGGGCCGCCTGCTCATCGTCGGTATAGTCCTGCGCCTGTCCTGTCGCCCCAGGCGTCACATCCCCCCTTTGGGGAGCCAGTTCCGTGCATCGACGTTTTCAATGCGTTCACTGGCCAGTACATCGCGGGCCAGCAGATCCAACGAGAACTCCGCCCGTCCCTGCCGCGCGAGGCGGTCAGCCCGGATCGACCGAAGCTTCTCTTCCCGTTCCGCCACCGTCAGGCTGATAACATCAAGCGGACGCTGGTGACCGTGGTCTTCAAGCAGCTTCAAAGCATCAGGAATCGGCACCTTCAGCAGTGTGGCGGCATCCTCAGCACTGTGGACTCCCTGGGAATAGCCGCGTCCAATCAACCTGATCTGGATGCCAGTCGCGGGATCATTGCGAACCGCGTAACTGCGGAGCGCGTCGTACGCCGTACGGCAACGATGCGCGGCATCAACCAGACCGGCAGTTCTTCCTGCGAGCTCCAGGTATTCGATCGGGCACGCCTCAAGAAATGAGCGCACCGCCCTCAGGATCGCCGCTGGGCTCGGTGGCGATTGGTGTCCCCTGGTGGGGATTGGCAGGTCCAGAGTCCTGATTGCACGGGGAAGAAGGTCGTCGAGATCCAAACCGCACAGCTGCTTCACGCGTGACCGAAAATGGGTGTGGCTCGCAGCAGACAGTGTGCTGATCGAGGGAGCCCCCTCTTCGCGCAATGCCTCTATGAAGCACACGGAACCCGCGACCAATTCCAGAAGGGCAGCGCTGCGCTCGATGAGCTGTTGCTGCTCCTGGTCGCCGGAGGTCGGAGGGATGGACGGATCGAGTGAGAGATACTGCTGGCGCAATTCCGTCTCTGCAGACTGGGCGGCCTGAAAAACTTCCTCCGGCTGCGGCAGGGACAGCGGCATCATGGACTCCGGTGTCGGGGCGGGGTGTATGACGATAGCAAAGCCGAAAGCATTTGGCAAAACGGAGACCGTTGCGCGAGCCCAACAGGCATGCGCTTGGCCCTCTCAGGCTGCCCAATCGTAAGCTCCCCTAGCCGGCACACAGTGAAAAGGAGACTTTGGGACCATCAGGAGGTCCTACGCGGAAGTCCCGATTCACCGAGTCCCAGATTGTCCAGATCCTGAAGGAAGGCGATGCCGGCGTGACGGTCGCCGATCTGCTCCGCAAGCACGGCATCAGCCGCGGGACGTACTTCACGTGGAAGAGCAAGTACGGTGGCGCGTCGGTCCCTGAGGTGCAGCGGCTGAAGGAACTGGAGACCGAGAATGCCCGGCTCAAGCGGCTGGATGCGGACATGGCCCTCGAGAACGCCGCCATCAAGGACGTGCTCAGCCGAAAACTGTAACGCCGTCCGCGAAGCGGCAGGTCGTGGCGATCCTCGTCAGCGAGCACCAGCCTATCACAGGAACAAACTGCCGCTCCAGGGTCTATCCCAGGGGCACTCGGCGACGTCGGTTGAGCCAGCAGCCGGTGTGAAGGAACGCCCGGGCCAGTCTGTGCTCGCAGAAATGCATAACATGGCTGCGGATTGCATAAAGTTGAACGCAGCAGTGCCGTTTGGTTCGGCGGCAGAACCGTTTGGGCCGCGAAAGAGCTTTTTTGCTCGCGGGCATCTCAGTTTGGCTGATCAGCGGCAATGTTGCCCTCTCGTGCAGGCTCGTGTCAGGCCCGGGCAATGCCGGAGAGGCCATCGTCAGGCCTGTATTTGCCGGTGGCAGGGGTGTCCGGGGGGCGGGCGGTCAGTTTGTCTCACCGGCAATGCTGTTTGGAGTAACGGCGGGACTGTTTTCCACGCCGGCTATGCAGTTTGTGGAAAGAGAAGTGGTGTATGTGGCGCCGGAAGTCCTGTTTGCGGAGGAAATTCCATTCTCCAGCGCTTAACTTCCCGTTCACACCTCATTCCGACCGTACTGAAGGGAAGAACCGATATGAACGAGCAGGCAAAGGTTAATGCGCGACAGGCGACCGAGGTCGCCGTGCTGGCCGGTGGCTGATTCTGGGGGGTCGTGCAGATTCTGCGTGCCGTGCCCGGTATGGTCGACACCGACGTCGGCTACACCGGCGGCTGGCTGGAGAATCCGAAGTACGACGATACCCACGAGAGCAAGTCGGGCCACGCCGAAGCGATCCGGGTGACCTTCGATCCAGCGGTGCTCAGCTACGAAGCACTGCTGGAACAGTGGTTCTTCAAGCTGCACGTTCGGACGACGCTCACTCCCCAGGGCAACGACACCGGCACGCAATATCGCTCGGCGATATTCCCGCAGTCGCCAGCGCAGAAGGCGACGGCAGAACAGGTGAAGGCACGGGTGGACGCTTCCGGAAAGTGGAAGAAGCCGATCACGCCGAGCATCGAACCCGCCGGCACCTGGTACAGCGCGGAGGCCCATCAGGACTACCTGATCAAGCATCCTGGCGGATGCTCCTGCCACTTCATCCGGCCGTAGTCGCCGAAGCCCCCCTCCTGCCTCGCGCTCGGTCGCTTTAGCGACACCAGCCGAGCCGCGGCTTCAGCCGCGACTCGCCCTCCGGCCGCGCCACCGCTCCGGCCTCAAGAGATCCTTCGCCCGCTCCGCGGGCTCAGGATGACACACAAAAAAGGGGCCGAGCCAAGCTCCGCCCCTACCCGCCCACCGCCCGCTTTACTCCTTCACCATCGCCTGCCGGAGCGTCCGGTTCTGCCACATCACCGATAACCCCAGCGCCAGCAGGCTCGTCGCCAGGATCGCCGTCGCCATCACGTTGATCTGCGGCGGATAGGCCGCCCGCTGCGCGCCATAGACATAGAGGGGATAGGTGACGCGACTGCCCGAGTTGAACAGCGTGATGATGAAGTCGTCCAGCGACAGGGCGAACGACAGCATTCCCGCCGCCGCGATGCCCGGTGCGATCAGCGGCAGCGTCACCTTCATGACTACCCGGAACGGATTGGCCCCCAGGTCCATCGCCGCCTCCTCCAGCGTCCAGTCGAAGCCCCGGATCCGGGCCCGGACGGTGAGGGCGACGTAGCTCACCGAGAACATGATGTGCGCGATCACGATCGTCGCGTAGCCCATCTGCGCATTCAGATTGAGGAAGAGCGACAGGAGCGAGGAGCCCAGCACCACCTCCGGCGTCGTCAGCGGCAGCACCAGCAGCAGGCTGATGACGCCACTGCCCTTGAACTTGTAGCGACAGAGGGCCAGCGCCATCAGCGTGCCGAAAATGGTCGCGACCAGGGTGGAAAGGCTCGCCACCTTGAGGCTCAGCTTCATCGCCTCGACCAGCGGGGGGTACTTGAACGGATTCCGCCAGGCGTCGAGCGAAAACGCCTTCCACACAAAATTGAACTTGCCGGCCGGCGTGTTGAAGCTGTAGAGGATGATGACCGCGATCGGCAGAAACAGATACACCAGCACCAGCACTGCCCAGATATCGAGCAGCCTGGTGGCGAGCCGTCGCGGCAGCGTGGAGACGGCGGCCATCAGGCGAGCTCCTCGGTGCCGAGAATCCGGGCGTAGAGCAGCACGCCCATGGTGATCGCCGCCATGAGGACGAAGGAGATCGACGCGGCGAGCGGGTAGTCCCGCACCTGCAGGAACTGGTTCTGGATGACGGTGCCGATCATCTGCTGATTGGGGCTGCCCAGCAGCTCGGCGTTGATGAAGTCGCCGGTGGCGGGAATGAACACCAGCAGGCTGCCGGCAAAGACGCCCGGCAACGAGAGCGGCAGGATCACCTTGATGAACGCGCGCACCGGCCCGGAGTAGAGATCGTACGCCGCCTCCACCAGTCGCCGGTCGATCTTCTCCAGGCTGACGTAGATCGGCATGATCATGAACGGCAGGAAGTTGTAGGTCAGCCCGCCGATCACCGCGATCGAGGTATTCAGGAGCCGGCCCCCCGACGGCATCAGGTGGAGCTGGTTGAGCACCCACATGGCCGGCCCGCTGTCATTGAGAATCGTCTTCCAGGCAAAGGTGCGCACCAGGAAGGTGGTGAAGAACGGCAGGATCACGAGGCCGAGCAGCAGGTTCTTGAAGCGGCCCGCGCGGAACGCCATGAGGTAAGCCAGCGGATACCCGAGCGCGATGCCGAACAGCGTGGCGATAAAGGCGAACTTGATCGACCGTCCGAAATGTCCGCCGTACGCGGTGAAGGCCCGCTGGAACCCGCTCCACCACGGCCCGTCCACGACCGCGATGGAAGTCTTGCCGAGCGTGACCAGAGGAATGACGTAGAACACCAGCAGCCAGAGGACCCCCGGTGCGACCAGGAGATAGGGGCCCCACTTGCTCTGTCGTGCGCCTCCGGAGGCGGTGCCGGCCATGTCGCGTCAGGCCCCGATCGCGTCCTGAAAGGCGCGATTGAACTCGGTATCCTCGGCGTCGTCCAGCGCACGGAACACATGGAGCCGCGCGCGCAGCTCCTCCGGCGGGTTGACCAGCGAGCTCTTGGCCAGGTCGGGCGCGATCTTGGCGAGCTCCTCGCCGGTCCCCTTGACCGCCGAGAGATAGGGCGACGCGGCCACGATCTGGGCCGAGTGGGCCGGGTTGTAGCACCAGTCCATCCAGGCCGCGGCCAGCTCCGGCCGGTCCGAGGTCTTGGGGATCATCATGTTGTCGGAGTAGAGCATGGCGCCTTCGCTCGGCGCGATCCACCGCAGGTCGGGATTATCCGCCGCGAGTCCCTGGATGTCGCCCGACCAGGCGATCGCCACCGTGATGTTGCCGGCGGCAAGATCGGCGGCGTAGTCGTTTCCGGTGAACTTCCGGATGTGCCCGCTCTCGCGCGCCTTCTTGATCTTGGCGCAGGCCGCCTTGGCATCGTCCAGCGTGCAGCTGGTCGGATCCTTGCCCATGCCCAGCATGACGAGACCCAGCGTGTCCCGCATCTCGGTGAGCATCGTGACCTGTCCCTTGAACTTGGGATCGAAGATGTCATTGATGCTGGTGAGTTCGCGACCGGTCTTCTTGGGGTTGTACCCGACGCCGGTCATCCCCGAGAGCCACGGCACGCTGTACTTGCGGCCCGGATCGAAGCTGACATTGCGGAGGCTGTCGACCAGGTTCGCCTTGTTGGGGAACTTGCTGTCGTCGATCGGGGCGCAGTACCCCAGCCGGATCATCCGCGCCGCCATCCAGTCGGTCAGTACGATGATGTCCCGATCGATGCTCTGGCCCCGCTTGAGCGGCTCCTCGATCTTGGCGAAGAACTCGTTGTTGTCGTTGATGTCCTCGGTGTACTCCGCGGTGATGCCGGTGGCGGCGGCAAACTCCGTCGTCGTCTTGGTGTCGATGTAGAGCGGCCAGTTGGAGATCCGGACCGTCTTCACGGCGACGGGCGCCGGCGCCTCCTTCTTGCCGCAGGCGCTCAGCATCGCGCTCCCCAGCGTCAGGCCGCCGGCGGCGAGCGCGGTGCGGCCGAGGAACTGCCGCCGGCTCAGTGCGCGGCGCAGCAGGGCCTGCAGTTCTTCCGGGCTGTACGAATCACGGATCGTCATGACCAGTCCTCAGGTTGGGGGTGTGCGGGATGGGAGTGAGCCGGCCAGCTCCATCGTGCTGCGGAGGTTCAGATCGAGCTGGGAGGCGGCGCGCGCTGGTGGCAGGAGCCGTGCGGCGTCGGCGTCCCAGCTGATGTTGTAGGTCGCCCCGACGGAGAGCGCGGGGGCGCCGTCGTCGGGACCGACATGCACCGTGAGCTCGCCGCCATCGGAGGTCCGCAGGATGGCCCGGACGGCCGAGCCCTGGAAGACCGCGGTGGTGAGGGTGCCGGGGACCGCGCGCGCCGAGGCATCGAGTGGTCCCACCCGCATCCGCTCCGGCCGCACCATCACCGTCGCCATTCCACCGACCACGGGCGCCCAGCCCTCGACCGGAATCTCCAGCCGGTGTTCGCCACATACGGTGACAACGGCGCGTCCTTCCATGACGCCCACGATGCGGGCGGCCAGCAGGTTGGCCTGGCCGATGAAATTCGCCACGAACACCGTGCGGGGCGAGTGATAGATCTCCTCCGGCGGGCCGATCTGCTCGACCCGGCCTTCGTTCATCACCGCGATCCGGTCCGACATCGTCAGCGCCTCCTCCTGGTCGTGGGTCACGTAGATGAACGTGATCCCGACCTCGCGCTGGATCCGCTTCAGCTCGATCTGCATCGCCTGGCGCAGCTTGAGGTCCAGCGCGCCGAGCGGCTCGTCGAGCAGGAGGGCGCTGGGGTAGTTGACCAGCGCACGGGCCAGGGCGACCCGCTGCTGCTGCCCCCCCGAAAGCTGCCCCGGCTTCCGGCTGGCGAAGCTGTCGAGCCGGACCACCTTCAGCAGCTCGTCCACCCGGCGGTCGACCTCCTTCGGATCCAGCTTCTTGCACCGCGGGCCGAACGCGACATTGTCGCGTACGCTCATGTGGGGGAAGAGGGCGTAGTGCTGGAAGACGGTGTTGACGTTCCGCTTGTAGGGCGGCGTCGTCGAGACGTCCTGTCCTTCGAGCAGGATGTGGCCGCTGGTCGGCTGCTCGAAGCCCGCGATCATCCGGAGCGTCGTCGTCTTCCCGCAGCCCGAGGGACCGAGCATCGAGAAGAACTCGCCCCGCCCGATATTGAAGTGGGCTTCGTGCACGGCGACGAAGTTGGTGAAGTGCTTGGCGACGCGGTCCAGTACAATGACCGGGTCACCGGCGGAGCCTCCACCGTGATGGGTACTGCCAGGCATTGGTGTGCTCATGGCCCTGAGGTTGGGGGCGCCCTGCGTGAGGAAAATCAATCTGCAGCACAATTGGCGAGTTGACAATCACCGTACCCGGCGGCATGATGGGGTCGCCGGTTGGAAGCACGGGATTCCCCGCAGAGCTCGCGATAGCCCCAGCCACCCCCAACTCCACAATTGAGCCTATGACCGCCACCCTGCCGCCACACGCGCAGGCGGGCTTGCAGCGCCTGCTTGCCCGCGCCCAGACCATCGCCCAGACAGAACTGTCCCGCCTCCTCGGTGCGACACCGGCCTCGGCACGCCTCTTCGACCGCGCCCGCAAGACCCTGCCGTACGGGGTGGTTTCCTCGTTCCAGAAGGGGTCGCCCTATCCTATATACGTCTCGCACGGGAAGGGGAGCCACGTCTGGGACCAGGATGGCACCGAGTACCTCGATTTTCACGGTGGGTTCGGGGCGATGGTGGTCGGCCATGCCCATCCCCGAATTATCGAGGCGATCAACGAGGCAGCCAGCCGGGGCACCCACTTCGCGGTCACGACCGAGAGCGCTGTGGCCTACGGCGAGGAGATCTGCCGGCGGTTCAACCTGGAGATGATCCGGTTCACCAACTCCGGGACCGAGGCGACGATGGACGCGATCCGCGTCGCCCGCGCCGCTACCGGCCGGGACGTGATCTGCAAGATCGAAGGGTCCTACCACGGCCATCACGACGCGGTGATGTTCTCGGTCCTGCCGGGGGCCGACACCATGGGCGGGCGCGAGCGGCCGGCCAAGGCGCCGGTCTCGAAAGGCCTGGTGAAGGACGCCGCCCGCTACATCGAGGTGGTGCCATTCAATGACGCCGCTGCGGTCGAGCGGTTGTTCACCGAGCGCGGCACCGACATCGCCTGTCTCATCATGGAGCCGGCCATGATGAACCTCGGCATTGTGCTCCCTCAGCCCGGCTACCTGCAGCAGGTGCGCGAGCTGTGCACCCGGCACGGCGTCGTCCTCATCTTCGATGAAGTCAAGACCGGCTTCACGATTGCGCGGGGCGGAGCCACGGAACGCTTCGGCGTGCAGCCCGACCTGACCTGCCTTGCCAAGGCAATCGCCGGCGGGCTCCCCGGCGCCGCCTTCGGTGGGCGCGAAGACCTGATGCGCCTGATTGAGCAGGGGGTCTCGCAGATGGGGACCTACAACGGCAATCCGCTCGTCGCCCACGTCGGGCTCGTGATGCTGCAGGAGATTCTCACCCCCGCCGCCTATCAGCATTTCAGCCGGCTGGGTGCCCGGCTCGCCAGCGGCTGCGACACCATCATCCGGAAGTACAATCTCCCGGCGCACACCATCGATCTCGGGGCGAAGGGGTGCGTGTCGTATCGGGCGACACCGCTCACCAACTACCGGGACTTCCTCGAGACCCAGCCCGATCTCTTCGCGGCGTCGTATCCCTGGCTGCTCAATCGCGGCATCTTCATGACTCCAGGCGACGAGGAGCAGTGGACGCTCTCAGTGCAGCACACCGACGCTGATGTCGACAAGTACATCGAGGTGTTCGGCGGTTTCTGCGAGGCGCTGGCCTCGTAATGGGTGGGGCGGGCGTCCCCGCCCGCCATTCAGGTAGGGGCGTGTCTCAGACCCGCCCCTACCCGCCCCGCGCCTGGCGCCTAACCGAACCGATCACCCATGCTCATCCCCGATCGCTGCTTCTGGCTCGATGGTCTCCCCGCCATCCCCACCGCACCAGCACCGCCGGCGACGGTGGATGTCGCGATCGTCGGCGGCGGCTACACCGGGCTCGCCGCGGCACGACGGCTCGCGGCGGGCGGTGCCTCGGTCGTGGTGCTGGAGCGGGATCAATTCGGCGGACTCGGCGCGAGCGGGCGCAACGGCGGCTTCGTGCTGCCCGGCTACAAGGTCGACCTGCCTGACATCGTGCGGCGCCATGGGCTCGCCGTCGCCCGGACCCTGTTTGAGGCTTCGCTCGCCGCGGTGGCGTTCGTGGAGCGTACGGTGACCGAGGAGCGGATTGCGTGCGAGTGGTCGCGCACCGGGCATGTCACGCTCGCGGCCAAGCCGGCGCACATGGCGGGGCTCGCGGCGTTGCGCGAGCTGCTGCGGCGGGACTTCGCCTACGAGACCGAACTGCTCAGCGCCACTGATCTTGGAGCTGACATCGGCTCATCACGCTACGCCGGCGGGTTGCTGGATGCTGCGGCCGGCGCGATTCACCCCGCCCGGTATCTGCACGGGCTCGCCGCGGCGGCGGGTCGTGTCGGTGCCGTGCTCGTGGCCGGGGTCGAGGTGCTGCGCCTGGAGAAGCACAGCCGTGGAGTTCGCCTTGCAACATCGAAGGGGCCGATCGAAGCCGGCGATGTGCTGCTGGCGACGAACGGCTTCTCCCGCGGGCTGGTACCGTGGCTGACGCGCCGGGTCATTCCCGTCGGCAGCTACCTGCTGGCGACGGCACCTCTCGATCCCGCCCTCGCCCGCCGACTGCTGCCCACCGGCCGGGTGGTGAGTGATACCAAGGAGCTGCTCTACTACTTCCGACTGTCGAGCGATGATCGCCTCATCTTCGGCGGCCGGGCCGCCTTCTCACCGCAGCCGCTGGCCCAGAACCTTGCGGCCCTCCGGCGCGGGATGCAAGATGTGTATCCCGCACTCGCTGATGTCGTGGTGGAGTTCGGCTGGGGGGGGACCCTGGGATTCACCCTCGACCAACTGCCGCATACGGGCCGGCGCGAGGGCATGGCCTACGCGGTAGGTTACGGTGGCCATGGCGTCGCCTACGCCAGCTGGCTCGGCGATCAGGTCGGTCGGGCGATGTCCGGGACCGCCCCATGGCCCGCGCTCACCCGGCTCCCGTTCCGTGCGGTGCCGCTCTACCGCGGCCAGCCATGGTTTCTCCCCCTCGCGGGGGCATATTATCGAATGAAGGATATCCTCGCCTGAGACGCGATTCCTGCCTGGACCTTACCCCCTGGAGAGAGTGCAATGAGCAAGCGGATGGAGACAGAACAGCTGGTGGAACGCTTTGCGGCGGGCGGCGTGAGCCGACGGGAGTTTGTCACCCGCGCGACGGCGCTGGGCCTGAGCCTCAGCACGATCAGCCTCGTGCTCACCGCATGCGGCAAGAAGGCGGAACCGGTGGTGGCCGCCGGCGCCGATCTGCCGGAGATCGAGAAGGAACTCAACATCTACAACTGGTCCGACTACGTCGCCGAGGACACCGTCGCGAATTTCGAGAAGGAATTCGGCGTCAAGGTGACCTACGACACCTTTGAGAGCAACGAGGAGATGGTCGCCAAGCTCCAGGCCGGCGCCTCGGGGTACGACATCGTGGTGCCGTCGAATTACATCGTGCCCGTCATGACGGCGACGAACCTCGTCTCGCCGCTCAACAAGAAGTACATCCCCAACCTTGCCAACCTGGCGCCCACCTTCGTCGACCCGGTCTTCGATCCGGGCAACACCTACGCGGTGCCGTATCAGTGGGGGACGACCGGCTTCGCGTATCGTACCGACAAGATCCCCACCGCGCCGGACAGCTGGGCCGTGTTCCAGGAGGCGAAGTACAAGGGGAAGATGACCCAGATGGATGACATGCGCGACGTGATCGGGGCCTGGCTCCGGTTCAAGGGCCATTCGCTCAATTCGATCGATCCGGCGGAGCTCGCCGCCGCCAAGGCCGACGCGCTGCTCGCCAAGAAGAACCTCAAGGCCTACATCTCCGCGCCGGTGAAGGGCCAGCTCATTTCGGGCGACGTCTGGATTGCGCAGCTCTGGAATGGCGACGTCGCGCAGGCCAGGGTGGAGCAGCCGGCCCTGGGCTACGTGGTGCCCAAGGAAGGGTGCAGCATCTGGACCGACTCGCTGATGGTGACGGCGAGTTCCAAGCACAAGCGCGCCGCGCATGAGTTCATCAACTACGTCCTGCGGCCCGACGTCGGCGCGAGTATCTCCAACTTCACCGGCTACGGCTCGCCCAACGTCGAGGCCCTGGCCAAGATGACCACCCCGATTCCCTACCCGACCGCCGAGGAATTCCAGCGACTGGAGTACTACAAGGACCTCGGCGCCTCCGGCCAGTTGTGGGATCAGGTCTGGACCGAGATCAAGAGTTCGTAGCTGCGAGGCGATTGGTGGATTGGGCGATTCGGCGATTTGGAGTCCATTCGCCCAGTCGTCCAATCGCCCAATCGCCTTCCCCCCTTGAAAGGAGCGCCGCTGAATTGCGTCTGCCGAACACCGATGTGCTCGCCCTGAGCCGCCGCTATCTCGACCTCATCGGCGGCCGGGCGATGTCCGGGCCCGAGAAGGAAGCCTTCATCACCGAGACGGTCGAGAGTTACGAGCAACACGTCAACCGCGGTTTCCTCACCTATCGCAAGTCCGTCACCCAGGCCGGCCAGTTCGCCGCCGTGGAGTGGTCCGGTGAAGGTTCCCTGCTGCGCGATCTGCTGGGCCGGGAATACATCGACATGCTCGGTGGGTACGGCATCTTCAGCGCCGGCATCAACCATCCGAAGATCGTCAAGGCGGTGCAGGACCAGATGGGCCGCATGGCGCTCAACAGCCAGGAGCTGCTGGAGCCGTGGCGCGCCGGACTCGCCCGCCTGCTCGCTGGCGTCACGCCGGGTGAGCTGGGCTGCTGTTTCTTCATCAACAACGGCACCGACGCCATCGAAGGCGCGATCAAGCTGGCGCGGCTCTACACCCAGCGGAACACCTTCGTCTCGACCCTCGGCGGATTCCACGGCAAGTCGATGGGCGCCCTCTCCCTGATGGGCAAGGCGTCGTTCCGCATTCCGTTCCAGGGCGGGTTGCAGGACGTGCGCTTCGTGCCCTATGGGGATGCTGAGGCGTTCGAGCGGGAGATGTCCACCCTCGAGGCGGTCGGGATGCTGCCGGCGGCGTTCGTGGTCGAGCCGGTGCAGGGCGAGGCCGGCGGTGTGGTCCCGCCCCCCGACTACCTGCCGGCCGTCCGCGAGATCTGCACCCGGTACGGTACACTGCTGATCGCCGACGAGATCCAGACCGGCATGGGCCGCACCGGCCGCCTCTGGGGCGTGGACCATAGCGGCGTCGCCCCCGACATCATGTGTCTCGGCAAGGCGATCGGCGGCGGCGTCATGCCGCTCTCGGCGTTCATCTCCACGCCGAAGATCTGGGAGGTCATGATCCCCAATCCGATCATCCACTCCACCACCTTCGGGGGCAATCCGATGGCCTGCGTGGCCGGCATCGCGGCGATCACGGTGACGCTGGAGGAAGATCTGCCGGGGCAGGCCGCCATGAAGGGAGAGTTTCTCCTCAAGGAGATCGGTGCGCTGGTCAAGCGCTATCCGCAGGTGCTGACCGAAGTCCATGGTCTCGGACTGCTGATTGGCATGGAGTTTCCCACCGACGAAATCGGTTATCAGTGCGCGGCGGGACTCTTCAAGCGCGGTGTGCTTGTGGCGGGGACCTACGCCAAGGCGCGCACCATCCGGATCGAGCCGCCACTGGGCATTTCGATGGAGCTACTCAAGGAGACGTTGAACCGGCTGGAGGATACGCTGAAGGAGATGGCGGCGGGAAAGTGATAGCGAGAAAGCGGTTGGGCGGTTGGGCGGTTGGAGGTGCAAGAACGGGAGAGATCCTTTCGGATTCCTCCCGTTCTTCCTAATCGCCCAACCGCCCAATCGCCCAACCGCCCAACCGCCCAACCGCCAAACCGCCTATTCCTGCCTACTCCTCCGCCTCCCCACCAAACGCCTTTGACCAGCTGATCGTCACGCCGCCCCACAGCTTGAAGTCACTCTTGCTGTTGGCCTTCGTGAACTTGGTGAAATCGTCCTGGCCGAAGACGCCGTGGATGGACGGGGTGATCGACACCGGGCCGGCCGAGAATCCGATACTCGCCGACAGATCGATATGGGTGAGGCCGTCCGTGGCGAAATTGGCGAGGTCGCTCGAGGAGGCATCGACTTCCTGGCCGCCGGTCCAGCCGGCCAGCGCCCCGATGTTGAGCGTGGCGGCGCCGAGCGGGATGCCGTGCGAGACACTGCCCTCGACGTAGAGACCCTTCACCTTATCGACGTCGTAGTACGCTGAGACCTTGGGGCTGAGCGGCACATCCAGCCCGACCTTGCCGTACACTTCGATCGTGTTGATGTCGGAGTTGAACCCGCTGGTGGTCTTCGGGTTGGGGTAGATGTACCCGGTCGCGCCGGCGGTCAGGCTGGCCTTGCCGAGCGGCACGCCGATTTCACCCCACCAGTCGAACTCCGCCACGTTGAAGGCCGATGCGCCGCCCGATTCTGACAGGTCGGTCGCGCCATCGTACTTGCCGATGTCGATATTGGCCCAGCCGCCGGCGGTGAGGGAGACGTTCCCCAGCGGGAAGGTCACATAGGCGTCGGGTTGGAAGACCGGCTTGTTGGTGAAGGTCAGGCCACGCCAGACGTAGCTGCTGAAGACCGCGGCATCCCAGCCGACCGTCGTCTGCGCCGCCGCCGGCGAGGCAACGGCGATCGCGGCGAGAGCCCCGCCAATTACGAGTGCACGCTTCATACGTTCTCCGGAAAGAAGTGAACTGCGGGTGACGCACAACAAACGATTGGGCGGCAAAAACAATCGGCCCGCTCTTCAGAGAGGAGCGGGCCGATCGCGTGCCGCAACTTCAGCAACGCTACCGCTCCGCCCCGGTGCCGGGCCGATTGGCATCATTCATCAAATTCCGATTCACAGGGAGCATGGTCGGTGGCGGTGGAGGCAATCGCGCTGTCTTCGGATACAACAGGTATATACGCCGCGGGAAAACCTCTGTCAAGCAATCGCCCCGGGGATATCTTGTCTATCACCATGTCCGGTCCCATGCCTGATCCCGGCGCCAGCTTCACCGGCCTTCTCACCCACCTCATCCAGTTGCTCCGCAGCGCGCCGGGGCAGGAGGAGGCCGTGCGCGATACCGTGGCCTTGCTCGTGGCGCGGGTGGCGCGGCAGGGCGCGGCCATCGACGCCGGCATCGAAAACAGCTGGGCCGTCGACGGTGATCCGCTGAAGGAACGGCTCCAGGTGCGCCAGGTCGACGACATCCAGGTCGCCGCCGGCGCCACCGCCGCCGAACTGCTCACCGTGATTCGCGCCCTGGCCGACGATCACGCCCCCATTCCGAGCACCGCCAAGGTGCGGGTCAAGCTCCTTCCCGATCCCCTACCCATTCAGTTCTCCGGACCCCGCGACTCGATGCCGCACCCCGGCGGCGGGACGCTCCTCCCCCGCGCCCGGCAGGGGGATCAGCTCGCTCACACCGTCGAAGGCATTCTGCGCGAGCTCGACAAGGCGATTCTCCGTGCGCAGTGGCACGCCACCCTGCACGATGCGCAGGCCGCGTTGCGGTTCATCCCGTCCTTGTCAGAGGAGATCCGCCGCACCTTCGGGCTCGCCCTCCGCCGCATGCTGGCTCGGCCCGTGCTGCAAGCGCTGATCGAGCAGGCGTATCGGATCCCGGAGGAACGGGCCCGCACCGCCGAGGTGTTGCGGGGAGGGGGGATGGCGGCGGCGGAACTGATGCTGGAGATCCTGCGGACCAGCGATACCGTCGGACCGCGCGCCTTCCTGGTGGATGCGCTCGCCGGCATGCCCGAGGCCTTCCAGCTCATGGCGCCTCTGCTGCAGAGCAAACGCCATTCCGAGGTGCGGCTCGGCGCCACCCTGCTGGGCCGGCTGGGGGTCCCCGAAGCGGTGCCGTCGCTGACCCCGCGGGTGCAGGATCCCGATGCCGAGGTGCGGCACGCGGTGATCGATGCGCTCGGTCACTACCGCGACAAGGGCGTGGTCGAGCCGCTGCGGCAGGCGCTGGCGCATCCCTCGCCCGCAACCCGCGGCCACGCGGCGCGTGCGCTGGCGAAACGCGGCTCCGGTGCGATCGCGATGCCGTTGCTGGCGGCGCTGGAAATGGAGAAGGATCCGGCGGCATGGGATGAGGTTCTCCACGCGCTCGCCGCCATCGACGCTCCGGAAGCAACCCAGGCGCTGGTGCGCATCGCGCTCACCCGGAAGGCACTGCTCTCGTTCGGGGGCGGACATGCCCGGCGGCAGGTGACCGTCGTGCGGGCACTAGCGGAGGCGGGCACGGCGGCCAGTCGTGAGGCCCTGGCGCGGATCGCCGCGGAGGGGGAAGGCGAGGTGCAGCGCGCGGCACAGGCGGCGCTGGGGGATCCACCCCCCACAACGTAGGGTCTCAGGGCGGACGGGCGGTCTGCCAATCGCCCAATCGCCCAACCGCCCAATCGCCTATCGCCGCGTCACCATCAGACTCTCGACATGCACCGACAGGTTGTGATTGAGCCGCAGCCCTGAGATGCCGTCGACGTCCACGCTGCTGGCCGGCGCGCTCCACACCTCCCGCCCGTTGACCAGGAACCGCGCCCGGCCCTGTGCCACGGACACCAGCAGGACGTTGGCAACCGGTCCCGTCGGACTTTCTTTGAGGATTGCCGGATTTGCGGTCCAGTCCGCGGTCACCTCGGTGGTCGCCGCCCCGCTGCGGCGTTTCACCTTCCACGTCCCGTCGCCCCGGAGCAGGAAGTAGGTGTAGCGCTGTCCCGCCCCGCTCAGGTCCTTCCCGCCGATGAACACGCCGTACGCTTCCAGATGTCCCGGTCCCTCGGGGAAGAGGTGGAGCTTGGCGGAGACCTCGAATGTCCCCGATCCCGTGTCGGTGGGGCGGTACATGATCCCCGAGGCGGCCGTCGTCATGTGCCACCCGGGTGCCATCACTTCAATCTTGATCTCGGGGAGCGTACCGCCTTCGTCCGGCCGCACCTGCCAGCCGGCGGGAAAGACGCCGCCCCCTTCGATCTTCGGAGCGGGACCGTGCTCATGAGCCTGCTGGGCGACAGCGGCCGCGGGGAGCAGGAGCGCGAGCGTCACAGGAAAAAGGCGTCGCATGGATGCGCCGGTCAGGTAGGGGGTCAGTTGAACTGGAAGGGGAAGACGGCTAACCTACGGGACAGGCAGATCCCAGTTTCCAACCGGAAGGCCTCATGCAGATCCTCGGACGTATCTTCGCCGGCATCGGCGCCGGTGGAATCCTCGCCGCGCTGGCCTTCGTGTCGCTGCTCATCGGTGTCGTGGTGCACGGGATGATCATCCTGATTGCCGGCAAGCCGATCGACGATTTCTTCCGCAAAAAGGGCGAGCAACCCTTTATTCCGGGGTCGATCCGCTAGCGGGATCGTCCTCGTGCACCCCCGCGACGGGGACTGACGCCCTCCGAACGGCCATGTCGTAGTTCATCCGCACGCTCGCCATGTTTTCCCGCAGCCCCCGGACCTTCACCTGCAGTCCGCCCCCGCGTCGACCGGTCGAGGCCATCGCGCTGGCCGCCTCCGCTAACCCGTTCATCTTGAGCTGTGACGCGTAGGCTTTCATCTCGTCCAGCAGTCGCACCATCCCCCGCACCACTGCTTCATCCGCATGATCCCCCGCCATCTGCTCGATCACCGACTGGATCCGCTGAATCTTTGGCGGGAGCAGGGAGAGCATCGCAAGCTGGGACTGCTGTTGCACCGACAGTTTGATGGCCATCAGGAAGGCTAAGCGAATGGTCGGGTACAGGGAACGGGGCAGGTCGGGCCGTTCTGCCGACCCGGTTGCCCGAGCCGCGCCCCGCTTCATGCCTGTTGACAGGGGTCTCGGTGGTGCACATACTGAACCATATGGTTCAGTATGTGCCTCCCCTGACTACCGCTTTCAGCGCGCTGGCCGATCCGACCCGTCGGGGGATCCTCAAGCGCCTGGGACGTTCGGCCGCCGCGATCAGCGAGCTCGCCGAAGCGTTCGACATGACGCTCACCGGTGTGAAGAAACACGTGCAGGTGCTCGAGGCGGCGGGGTTGGTGACCACCGAGAAGGTCGGGAGAATCCGCCACTGTCGCCTGGGGCCCGCCCAGCTCGAGGCGGAGGCCGAGTGGATCGCCGACTACCGACGAATGCTGGAAGAACGCCTGGATCGGCTGGGGGAGTTTCTCGAACGCACAAGGGAGAGTCCATGACACCTGCGATAAGACCCACGCCCGGTGCCCGGGCCACCATCACCACGCCCACTGACCGCGAGATCCGGATCGAGCGCATTTTCGAAGCGTCGCGTGACCGTCTCTGGAAGGCACTGACGGATCCCGCTCAAGTGGCCCGGTGGCGGGGCCCCAACAGCAGCCGGGTCGAAATCGAGCGGATGGATGTGCGGCGCGGCGGCCACTGGCGGTTCGTCGAACACGGGGCGAAGGGCGCCGATGGTTTCGAGGGACGTTATCGCGAGGTCATGCCCCCTGAACGCCTGGTCTACTCGTTCGAATGAGACGGCATGCCGGGCCACGTCATGATCGAGACAATGACCCTCGAAGAGCTGAGCGAGAAGCGCACCCGCCTCGTGGCGGCGCTGCTCTGCCACACGACAGACGAGCGAGACGGCATGCTGCACTCCGGTATGGAGGGTGGCATCAACCGGCAGTACGAGGCGATGGACCGGCTGCTCGTGGAAATGCAGTAGGTCGGGCGGTCGGGCGGTCCGCCACCAGACACCTTCCCGGTCCGCCGTCCGGGGGGTAGTTTCACCCCCGGTGAAACCCCGGCAGTCCAGTTCCGTCGGGCTCCGCTCTCACGATATCGTCTGGCTCCGCGCCTCCACGCCCCAATCCGGGCGCGACCGGCACCAGCCGTCTCCTTACCGCCGATGGCCCGATGAAGATTTCAGATATTTCCATCCAGCGGCCGGTGCTCGCGAGCATGCTGAGCCTCGGCCTCATCCTCTTCGGCGTCATCGGCTATCGGAATTTGCCGGTTCGGGATTATCCCGACGTCGATCCGCCGATCATCTCGGTCACCACGGTCCTCCCCGGTGCCGACCCGCAGGTTGTCGAATCTGCGGTCACCGATATTCTGGAGGAAGAACTCAGCACCGTCGCCGGTCTCCGGACGCTGACCAGCGCCAGCTCCGAGCAGGTCAGCACCATCACGCTCGAGTTCACCCTCGACCGCAACGTGGACGTCGCCAGTCAGGATGTGCGCGACAAGGTCTCACGGATCCGTGGGCGGCTGCCGCGCGATATCGAGGAACCGGTGGTGGCCAAGCAGGAGGCCGATGCCCAGCCCTTCTTCTGGCTGGCGCTCTCCGGCGCCAACTACGATCTACTGCGGCTCTCGGACATCGCCGACCGGCAGGTCAAGGCCCGGCTGCAGAGCCTGGCCGGGGTGGGCAGCGCCCAGATTTTCGGGGAGCGGCGCCAGTCGATGCGGGTCTGGTTGTCCGCTCCGGAGCTCGCGGCGCGCGGACTGACGGTGCAGGATGTCGAGGCCGCTATTGGCAATCGCAACGTGGAGGTGCCGGCCGGCCGGATCGAATCCGACCGCCGGGAGTTCTCAGTCCGCTCCCTCGGCGAGCTGAAGACGGCGGGCGAGTTCGAGAACATGGTGGTACGGAGCAGCGGCGGTCAGACGGTCCGGCTGCGGGACCTGGGGCGCGTCGAACTCGGCGCGGAGGATGACCGCAGCAACCTGCGGTTCAACGGCGTCCGCGCCGTCGCCATCGGCGTGGTCCGCCAGTCCAAGGCGAACCTGATTCAAGTCGCGGAGGAAATCCGCAATGAGTTGCCGGGGATCCAGGCGGCGCTCCCTCCCGGGGTGGAGATCGCCGTCGGGTTCGACGGCTCGGAGTTCGTCACCCGCTCCATTCGGGAGGCGCAGGATACGCTGATCCTCGCCGCCGTCCTGGTGGTGATCATCATCTTCATCTTTCTGCGCAACCTGCGCGCGACCGTCATCCCCGGTCTCGCCATTCCGACGTCCATCATCGCGACCTTCGCGATCATGTACTTCCTCGGGTTTTCCATCAACAACCTCACCCTGCTCGCACTCACGCTCGCCATCGGGATCGTGGTGGATGACGCGATCATCGTGCTGGAGAATGCCTATCGCCATCAGGAGGAGCTGGGCGAGTCGCCGGAAGTGGCGGCGACCAACGGCACCCGCGAGATCGCCTTCGCCGTGATCGCGACGACAATTTCGCTCGTGGCCGTGTTCACTCCGCTCGCCTTCCTGCAGGGCAACACCGGTCGGCTCTTCAATGAATTCGGCATCGCCGTCGCCGGGGCGGTGCTGGTCTCCGGTTTCGTCGCCCTGACGCTGACGCCGATGCTCTGCGGCCGCATTCTCCGGGTGCCGAAGAGCCACGGTGCGACCTATCAGGCGCTGGAGCGCGGGTTCACCGCACTCACCACCGGCTATGCCCGTTCGCTCGCCTGGGCCCTCGGCCGTCGCGCCGTGGTGGTCGGCGGCGCGCTGCTGTCCGTCGTGGCGGCCGTCCTGATTTTCCGCAGCCTCAAGCGCGAGTTCATTCCCACCGACGACCAGGGCTGGTTCCTCACGTTCATCATCGGGCCGGAAGGGTCGTCGGTCGCGTTTACCGACGGCTATCAGCGCCGGATCGAAAAGATGATCGAGGCCACGCCGGAGGTGCAGAGTTACTTCAGCGTGGTGAACTTCGGCACCGGCCCGAACAGCGGCATCATCTTCACCAAGCTGAAGGACTACTCCGTCCGCACCCGTACCACCGAGCAGATCATCGGCTCGCTGCAGCCCCAGTTCTTCGGGGTCCCGGGCCTCTTCGCCTTCGCCTCCAATCCGCCGGCGTTCGGCGGCTTCGGCAAGCCGGTGCAGTTCGTCGTGCAGAATCCCGACTTCGCGGTGCTGGGCGCGTCGATGGACAGCTTCGTGACGCGCGCCCGGCAGATCCCGGGGCTGCAGAACGTCGACACCGACCTGCGGATCAACAAGCCACAGCTCACCATTCACTTCGACCGCAATCGCGCCGAAGACCTCGGCGTCCCGGTCGGCGATATCGCGGGAACGCTCCAGAGCCTGCTGGGCGGTCGCAAGGTCAGCACGTACACCCATGACAACAAGCTCTACAACGTGATTGTGCAGCTCGATCCTCGTGAACGGGCGACGCCCTCCGACGTCTCGGGCCTGTATGTGCGCGGCAGGAACGACCAGCTGGTGCAGCTCGATGCCGTGACGCGAGTCGAGGAGGGGATCAGTCCCCGCCAGCTCAACCACTACAACCGGATCGCCGCCTACACCCTGGACGCGAGCCTGGCGCCCGGCTTCACGCTGGGCGAGGCGCTCGATTCACTCAACGCGCTGGCGAAAGAGGTCCTCCCCGCCGGCAGTACCACCGCGCTCTCGGGCGAGTCGCGGGAACTCGAGGAGAGCGGCGGAGCGCTCTACTTTGCCTTCGGCCTCGCGCTGGTCGTCGTGTTCATGGTGCTCGCCTCGCAGTTCGAGTCGTTGATCCACCCGTTCACCGTGCTGATGGCCGTCCCGCTGGCGGTGACCGGCGCGCTCGCGGTGCTCTGGATCGCCGGTTCGACGCTCAATCTCTACAGCCAGATCGGGATGATCCTTCTGATCGGACTGGTGACGAAGAACTCGATCCTGCTGGTGGAGTACGCCAACAAGCTGCGGGAACGGGGGTTATCGGCCGCGGAGGCGATGCTGGAAGCCGGCCGCATCCGGCTTCGCCCGATCCTGATGACCTCGGTCGCCACGATCACCAGCGCGGTACCGATCGCCCTCGGCCTCGGTGCCGGATCGCTGAGCCGCCGTCCGCTGGGCTATGCGATCGTGGGCGGCGTGGCCGTTTCGACGGTCCTCACGCTCTACCTCGTGCCCGTCGTGTACACGCTCTTCGAGGGGCTGCGTCATCGGCGCCCAGTCGAGGGGGCCGCGCCGAGTCCGGCGGGAGAGCTCGCATGATCACTCTCGTCGCGCTCACCCTGACGCTCAGCATTCCCCTCCCGGCGCGCCCACCGGCGGAACCCAGGGAGAAGGAAGCAGGAAGGATCGAGATCGCACGCCTTTCTCCTTTCTCCCGTCTCCGTGCTCCGGATTCGCTGGCAACGATCACGCTGGCCGAAGCGCTGCAGCGCTCGGTGCAGCTCAATCCCGACTATGTGCGGTCGCTGGGGGCGGTCGCGGAGGCCGACTGGATCCGCAAGGCATCGCGGCTGGCCTTTTTCATTCCGGCGGTCACGGCCAACCTCGACTACACCAAGTATTCCGTACCCTTCTTCAATCTCGGAACCGGCGGGGCGGTGAATACCTCGGTCACCGCGACGCTCGCCGCGCGTTACGAAATCTTCAGTATCCGCAAATTCACCGAACTGGGCCGCAGTCAGGCCGAACTGGAGAACGCCACCGCCACCGAGGTTCAACGGCGATTCGCGGCGGCGCTGCTGACGGAATCGGCCTACTACGCCGCGCTCGCCGATGAAGAGTTGTCCCGCGTTTCCCGCGACCGCGCCAGACGAGCGGAGGAGCAGCTCACGCTCGCCCGGGCGCGGGTACAGACCGGCGCGGCGGCACCGTCGGATTCGTTGACCGTGCGTCTGGAACTGCTCCGGGCTCGCGTGTCACTGCTGCGGGATGAGTCCGCCCTCCGGGTGTCCCGGCTCGAACTCGGTCGCCGCGTCGGCATGCCTGGTCCGGTCGCCCCCGAGCCGCTCGATTCCGCTCCGGCAGAGGCGCTGCCGCTCACGCTCGAGGAGGCGGTGGCGCAGGCGCTGGAGCAGGGGCCGGAATATCGCGCGGCGCGGGCGCGGGAGCGGGCCGCCGACAAGGACCTCTCGGGGAAGCGCGGCGTTTACCTGCCAACGCTGACCCTGGATGCCGCCCATTCTCGCTTCGACAGCAAGATTTTCCCCAGCGCCGTGAGCGTCTCGTCGCTGACCTTCACCCTCGCCCTGCCGATCTGGGACAACGGCCGGCGCGAGCTGGCGATCATCCAGGCTCGCTCGACGCGCAACGTCGCCCGGGCGGTGCGCGCGGATCTCGAGCTCGCGGCGCAGCGAGATGTGACCGAAGCCTACGAAGGCTACGAGACGGCGCGCGCCGCGGCGGAACTCGCCGTTGAGGGCCGGACCGTTGCGGTCGAGAGCTACCGGGTGCAGGAGGCGCGCTATCGCGCCGGCGCAACCACGGTGCTCGAGCTGTTGCAGGCGCAGAACGATCTCAGTGAGGCCGAGGCCGGCCTGGTGCAGGCGCGTTTTGTCACGCGACTCGCCCGGGCACGGCTGGAGTCCATCCTTGGCACTCGTTTCAATTCTTTGGGAGGTCCCTCGTGATGCTCGCCCGGAGGCTGATCTGCGGCGTCCTGCTTCTCGCCGCATGCAAGGGCAAAGCCGCCGGCCCGGCCGCTGGCGGAGGCGGGATGCCGCCCACAGCGGTGGAAGTCGCCGTGGCACGGGCGGACACCGTGGTCGATGCACTGGACGCCACGGGCCAGATCGAAGCGGTTCAGGCGATCGAACTGAAGCCGGACATCGAAGGCCGCGTCGTGCAGCTGCCGGTCGCGGAGGGCACCGAAGTCGAGGCGGGGGCGGCACTGGTGCGGATCGACGACCAGGAGCTCAAGGCGCAGGTCGCGCGGGCCGAGGCGGAACGCGATCTCGCCGGCCAGGCGCTCGCCCGGGCCAAGGAACTCCTCACCGCGCGCGCCGGCAGCAGTGCCGATCTCGAGCGGGCCGAGGCGACGGCGCGGAGCACCCAGGCCGACCTTGAGCTCTACGCTCTCCGCCTGGCGCGGACCACGGTGCGGGCGCCGTTCGCCGGGGTCGTAGGCCAGCGCTTCGTGAGTTTGGGCGACTATGTCACCACTGGCAGCCGGCTGATGACGGTGCAGACCGTCAATCCGCAGCGCGTGAGCTTCACGGTGCCCGAGCGGTTCGCCAGTCGCCTGACTCGCGGGCAGATCGTCCGTTTCCGGGTCGCCTCGATTGTGGGACAGGAGTTCGTCGGGACGGTGGATTTCGTTGATCCGGTGGTGCAGCTCCCCGGCCGCACCATCCTGATGAAGGCCATCGTGCCGAACGGGCGTCGTCAGTTGCATGCCGGCATGTTCGCCGAAGCCAAGCTGGCCACCGACACCCGTCCGCGCGCCGTGGTGATCCCGGAGGATGCACTCGTGCCGCTGCAAGGCTCGACAGTCGTGTGGGTCGTGCTGGAGGGGAAGGCGGTCCGTCGGCCGGTGACGACCGGCGTACGTTCCCCCGGGTTTGTCGAGGTCAAGACCGGTGTCGAGGCGGGAGAACAGGTCGTCGTCGGCGGGCAGGAGCGCCTGTTCGACGGGGCACCGGTCGCTCCCACGGTGGTGGAGCGCTCAGCGACTCGGGTGGCGGAATAGGGCTACATCAGTCCCGACTTGGCGGATTGCCACAGTTTGGCCAGCCGATCAAAGCCGTCCTGAAGGATCTCCACCTGCTGCGGACTCACCGAGGCTTGCAGCGCGGTTTCCAGCTCGTCGACGATCCGGACCATCTCGCGCCGGTTCTGTCGCAGGCATTCCTCCCGGATTTCCACCAGTTTCCTGCTGATTTCCTCCCGCATGCCGGCGTCGTGCGGCACCTGCCACAGGTAGGCGGCGCTGTCACGGCCGGTGGTGCACAATTCGCCGAGCCGGTCGAGCAGGGGGAACGATGTGCGACGTCCCTGTTCCCGTGCGCTCTCGGACATATCTTGGACTCCTCAGGTGGCTGGGCGGATCATGGCGCGATGCTCACGCCGGCACTGCACCCGCATGACTAGCACGAAGTGCGCCCTGCCGTCGCTGGCGTGCGGTGCATCACCTCCATTCTGTAGCCATCAACCATTCGGTCGACGCATGAGCATCCTGCCGCGCCAGCTTTCGATCCTGCTCCTCTTGACCCCGCTCACCCCGCTCGGTGCGCAGCAGACCCGGCCGGAGCGGACCGCCGGGGCCGAGACCTCCACCTACGCGGACGTCATCGGATTCCTCGACTCGCTCGGGCGCACCGGGGCATCGCTGCGCATGGGCACGGTTGGGTTCAGCCCTGAAGGCCAGCGCATTCCGTGGGTGCTGGCCGCACGACCCATGGTCGACGGGCCCGCCGATGCAGCGCGCTCGGGCAAGCCGATCATCTACATCCAGGGCAACATCCACGCGGGGGAAGTCGAGGGGAAGGAAGCTGCGCTGCGGCTCCTGCGGGAGCTGACCGTGGGGATGCTGCGTCCACTGCTCGACAGCGTGATCGTGCTGGTCGTCCCGATCTACAACATCGACGGCAATGAGCACTTTGCCCCCGGCGACCGGAACCGCCCGGGTCAGAATGGTCCCGCGAGCGTGGGCGAGGGCACCAATGGACAGGGCCTCAACCTCAATCGGGACTACGTGAAGCTGGAAGCGCCCGAGACCCGCGCCTCACTCGCGCTGTTCAATGACTGGGAGCCGGATCTCTTCGTCGACCTGCACACCACCAATGGCAGCTATCACGGCTATGCGCTCACGTGGGCGCCGGGGCTCAATCCCAATTCCAGTCCGGCCAACGACTATGCTCGCGATCATTTCCTGCCCACGATACGCGAGCGGATGCGGCGTCGGCACCAGCTCGAGACTTTCCCCTACGGCAATTTTCGCAACCAGGAACCCGACTCCCTGGTCCTGGGATGGGAGACCTACGACGCTCGGCCCCGCTTCGGCACCAACCGCATGGGGATGACGGGCCGCATCCCGATCCTGAGCGAGGGGTACAGCAACAGCCCGTTCGCTGATCGCATCGAGGCGACCTACCAGTTGCTGCGCGAAATCCTGTCGCTCGCCGCCGAGGAACGCGGGATGGTCAAGCGCGTCGTCCTCGCCTCCGCCAGCTGGCAGCCGGATTCCATCACGCTGCACTCCCGCTTCGCCCCACCGTCGCGACAGGAGGTCATCGCCGAAATTACCGAAGCCGACGGCGACGGCAGTCACGGCTTCGCGCGACGGAAGCGCACCGGCGTCTTCCGGCGCATCCGGATGCCCGTGGTGGATCGCTTCGAGCCCGCGCTCCAGGTCAGTCGACCGGCGGCATACCTGCTCCCACCGGCGCAGGCCGGCCTGGTCGCGCTGCTGCGGATGCAGGGTATCGTGGTGAGCCGCCTGACTGGGACATGGGAGGGGACGGGAGAGGGGTTTCTGGTCGACAGCACCCGGGTGGCACCTTTTCTCTTCGAGGGGCACCGCACCATTGGTGTGACCGGTCGGTGGGCGCTCCGGGCGATCTCGCTTACCGCCGGCTGGTACTACATCACGACCGATCAGCGGCTGGGCGTGCTCGCGGCCTGCCTGCTTGAGCCGGCCAGCGAGGATGGCTTCGCGACGTGGAACCTGCTCGATCGTGATCTGCGCCCCGGCTTCGAGGCCCCGGTCCTCCGCCTCGCTGGGCCGATCGCCGTCCCGCTGCTCCAGGTCGAATAGTCCATTCTCCGTGCCCCGCCGAACTGCGGGCCTGCGGCCCTCGCTCTCCTCCGCGCCGGCGGCGTTCCGGATCCCCTTTCCCCTGGTCTCATGTTCAAACCCGGTTCGAAGGCTCCCGCGTTCTCGCTCTCGTCAGACAAGGGTGGCATCGTGTCGCTCACGGATCTGAAAGGCACCAAGGTGGTGCTCTACTTCTATCCCAAGGACGACACCAGCGGCTGCACCGTCGAGGCCTGCGAATTCAGGGGGAGCTGGAAGGCGGTCCAGGCCGCTGGCGCCACCGTGCTCGGTGTCTCGCCTGACAGCACCCGCTCACACCAGACATTCAAGAGGAAATACCGACTACCTTTCCCCCTGCTGTCGGATCCCGATCACGCCGTCGCCGCTGCCTATGGGGCGTGGGGCGAGAAAAGCATGTACGGCCGCAAGTACATGGGGATCCTGAGAAGCACTGTCGTCATTGATGAAAAGGGCCGCGTACTCCACCACTTCGAGAAGGTCAGGCCGAAGGGGCATGCGGCGGAGGTGCTGGCGGTGCTCCATGCCGATGTGCGGTGACGCAGGTCATACGGGTTGTCCGGCAAGCTTTTCCGGCTACCGCAGGTGATTGACGATCAGCAGGGGAGTGAGTAGAGTGGGCGCGGTCATGATGTTGCGGTTTTTCTCTTTGGGAGGTCCCATGCGGTTTCCGAGTGCAATTCTCCTGGCCGGCGTGTGTTTGTCCGCCGGCGCAGAGTCCGTGGCAGCACAGAAGGCGGGCGCGGTCGAATTTGGTGTTTTCGGCCGTTACACCGAGTTTGAATCCGACCTTACGTTTGACGATCGTATCGGTATCGGTGGCCGGCTGGGCATTTTCGTCCTCCGCAATCTCGCCGTGGAAGGCGACGCCAGTTACACCGGTACGACATCCGCAGGGCAGAACCACATCGGTTACATCCCGGTCCACGGCCGGCTGGTCTACAACCTGCCGGTGGGAGAGCACTATGCCTTCCTGATCGGCGCGGGGTACGTCCGGAATCTCTTTCGGAAAGCCTATCACGAGACCGAGAGCGGTGCGTCCGGTCTGCTCGGCGTGCGGATCGGTCCGGCCGGACCCGTCTCGTTCCGGCTCGAGGGCACTGCCGACTACATCTTCAGCCCGGCCAACAACACCGCCCCGACCCAGCTCCCCGGCGTGAAGGTGGGCCAGAAAGACTGGCACATCGGCGTGCAGGCCGGCCTGTCCCTGCTGCTCGGTGCGGGCCACGACGGCGACCGGGACAGGGACGGCGTCAAGGACTCGATGGACCAGTGTCCTGACACGCCGATCGGCGATTCCGTGGATGCCAATGGCTGTTCGTTGCCCAAGGATGCCGATGGCGACGGTGTCACCGACAACCTCGATCAATGCCCCGGCACGCCCGCGGGGGATCGGGTTGATGCCAACGGCTGTTCGCTGCCCAAGGACGCGGATGGCGACGGCGTGACGGATGACAAGGACAAGTGCCCGAACACGCCTGCCGGTGCGGCGGTGGATGCGACCGGCTGTCCGAAGGACTCGGACGGCGACGGCGTCCTCGATGCGAGCGACAAGTGCCCGAACACTACGGCAGGAACGCCGGTCGATGCGACTGGCTGCGCGAAGGACTCCGATCGTGACGGCGTTACCGATGACAACGATCGCTGCCCGAACACCCCGGTAGGCGTCCGGGTGGATACAACCGGTTGCCCGAAGGACACCGATGGTGACAAGGTGCCGGATGGGATCGACCGCTGCCCCAACACCGCGCCAGGCACTGCAGTGAACGCGATCGGCTGCCCCATTCTCTTTGTCGAGGACGCCAAGACCGTGGTGCTGCAGGGCGTGAACTTCGAGACCAACAAGGCGATCCTGCTGGCGGAATCCCAGGTCACGCTCGATCGGGTGGCGGAATCCCTGAACGGCGACACGACGATCACCGTGGAAGTCGGTGGCCACACCGACGCGACCGGCAGCGCCCGCACCAACAGCCGCCTGTCGCAGGCCCGGGCAGATGCGGTCAGGGACTACCTCATCAGCCAGGGAGTCAGCGCCAGCCGGCTGACCACCAAGGGGTACGGACCGTCGAAGCCGGTGGCGACGAACGACACCGCGGAAGGCCGCGCTTCCAACCGCCGGGTCGAGCTGAGCAGGACCAACTGATACACTCGACGTTCCCCTGACGGCCATGGCCGTCAGGGGGCGCCATGAAACAACGGAGGCCGGAACCGGGATGCTCCCGGGTCCGGCCTCCGTACTATTACCCTGCCCCCGCTCCAACGGGCCGATTATCTTCGCCGCCTATGACTTTCCGATCCTTTGCCCCCTGCGTCCTGCTCGGCGCCCTCGCCGCTTGCGGCCACGCTACCTCGACGCCCGCGTCCGCCGTCGTGGTCCAGCCCGCGCCGGGCGAGCGGCACCTGCGCAACATCCGGCAACTGACCTTCGGCGGCAACAATGCCGAGTCGTATTTCTCCCGCTCCGGCCGCCAGCTGATCTTCCAGCGTCAGGAGAAGGTCGACGCCGGCTGCGACCAGCAGTACCTCATGAATATCGACGGCTCGAATATCCGCCGGGTGTCCAACGGCAAGGGCCGGACAACGTGCGGGTTCTTCTACGCCAACGACCACCGCATCCTGTACAGCTCCACCTTCCAGCACGACTCCGTCTGCCCCACGCCGCCGGACCGGTCGCACGGTTACGTCTGGCCCGTGGGTCACCTGGAGATCTACACTTCCCGCCTCGATGGTTCCGATCTCCGCGCGCTCACCGCGAACGGCGCCTACAATGCGGAGACCACGCTGTCGCCTGACGGGAAGCGGGTCATCTTCACCAGCACGGTGGATGGCGACATCGAGCTCTATACGATGAACGTCGACGGCACCGACCAGCGGCGGCTGACTCATCGGGTAGGGTACGATGGTGGTGCCTGGTTTTCGCCGGACGGCACGAAGATCGTCTGGCGTGCCGCCTATCCGGTCACGGCCGCCGATACCGCCGACTACCTCGCCCTGCTCCACCAGCGGCTGGTCCGTCCCGCCAAGGTCGAGGTGTGGGTCGCCGCCGCGGACGGATCCAACCCGCGACAGGTGACCCATCTGGGCGGCGCCAACTTCGCTCCCGCGTTCACGCCGGATGGCCAGCGGATCATCTTCTCGTCCAACTACGAGAACCCGCGCAGTGGCGCATTCGATCTCTTCCTGATCAATCCGGATGGGACGGGCCTGGAGAAGATCACCACCGATCCCGAGTTCGATTCATTCCCGATGTTCAGCACCGATGGGAAGAAGCTCGTCTGGGCATCCAACCGGAACCAGAAGCTGCCTGGCGAAACCAACCTGTTCATTGCGGACTGGGTGCCGTGACCGAACCGCCGGCCACGCGCCGCTGGACCGAATGGGCCCGAAGTCTCGGCGGTGCGTTCATCGTCTGGCTGTTCGTGCGCACCTTCCTCGTCCAGGCGTTCCACATTCCCTCCGAGAGCATGGAGGGCACGTTCCTCATCGGGGACGTGCTCTTTGTCGCACGCCCGCTCTACGGAGCGGAAGTGCCCTTCATCGGGAAGCATCTCCCTGCCATTCGAGAGCCGCGCCACGGTGACATCGTCGTCTTTCATTCCGTGGAGACGAAGGGGCTGGAAGTGGTCAAACGGGTCATCGGACTTCCCGGCGACACGCTGCAGATGCGCCAGGGGACTGTGCTGCGCGACGGATTGCCGCTGAGTGAGCCGTATGCCAGCTATGCCCGCCCCGGCCAGTCCGATGCCCCGGAGTCCCGCGCCCTGATGCGCACCTGGCAGTCGCCCCGGCTGATCGGGCCGAGGTCGGCAACCTATGAACCGGATCGGAACAACTGGGGCCCGATTGTCGTACCATCGGATTCACTCTTCGTCATGGGCGACAATCGGGATCATTCATGGGATGCGCGCTTCTGGGGCTTCCTGCCGCGCCGCAACGTCACCGGCAGTCCGCTGGTGATCTACTACAGCTTCGATCCCTCGAGCTGGCGCCCGCTGCCGTTGTTCACCGCCGTGCGGTGGAACCGGCTCTTCACGGTGCCCCGCTGAGCCGGGTCGGTCTCGTCCATCGCGTCTTCTGTCGTATCCACCGGGATCGTCTCCCGCATGACTGACGTGCCCGCGAGTGAGCCTCCCTTCCGCGAGACGCTGTGGGAATGGAGCAAGTCGCTCCTCGTGGCGGTCGCCGTCTGGCTGCTGCTCCGCACCTTCCTGATCGAGGCCTTCCGCATTCCCTCCGGGAGCATGGAAAACACCCTGCTGGTGGGGGATTTCCTCTTCGTCAACAAGGCGATCTACGGTGCGCAGATCCCTTTCACCAATGCCCACCTCCCCACCGTCCGCGAGCCGGTGCGGGGCGACGTCCTGGTGTTCGATTCGGTGGAGGATGAAGGGCTCAAGGTCGTGAAGCGGCTGATCGGCGTCCCCGGAGACACCCTCGCCATGCACGGTGGGATGCTCTATCGGAACGGCCAGCCGGTCGATGAACCGTGGGTGGTGCACGACAACATCGCCAAGTCGGAGAGCCCCGACTTCCGGGAAAAGATGCGGCGGTGGCAGGTGCGCCACCTCATCGCCGGCGATACGGCGACCTACGCGCCGGACCTGGAGGAGTGGGGGCCGATCGTCGTTCCGCCCGATTCGCTGTTCATGATGGGAGATAACCGCGACCTGTCGTATGACGGCCGGTACTGGGGATTTCTGCCCCGCCTGAACGTCCGCGGGACGCCGATGCTGATCTATTACAGCTACGACAACAAGAGCTGGAAGGTGCTGCCGATATTTACCGCCATCCGCTTCAACCGGATCTTCTCGCACCCGCACTGACGCCCCACCCCTAGCGCTCGCCCCGCATCGATCCCACCAGGACAGCGACCCCGGCCAGCGCGCCCACTCCGCTGGCCAGGTAGAAGGCGGCCCGCGCGCCCGCCTGGCTGGCGATTCCGCCCGCGACGAGCGGCCCCACGATCCGCGCCACCGCTCCCACGCTCTGCAGCAGGCCAAGCGCGCGACCCTGCTCTGCGGCCGGTGCGCGATGGCTGACGTAGGACGATGCGCTCGGCCCGATCAGCGCAGAACCGGCGGCGATGAGCATCAGCGTGACATACAGCTGCATCAGGCCGCTGCCGGCCGCCCCAGCGGCGATCGCCCCGGGCAGCAGGCCCAGGCCGAGCGCGAGCAGGATGCTGCCACAGATGATGAGGGCACGCTCCCCGAAACGCGGCACCAGTCGACCGATCAGGCCACCCTGTACCACCGCGCTCACCACGCCGATCAGCACGAAGAGGTAGGCCGCGTGATGCCGGTCGAGTCCGAGCGAGCGCTCGACCTCCAGCGGGAAGACCACGTAGAGAACGGTGAACGCGAACGTAGAACAGGCGGTGGCGGCAAAAGCGAGACTGAAGCGCGACCAATGGACCGGCGCCGGGACTGGCCCAACCGTCGGGATGCGAGCCGGCTCCGGCAGCCAGCGCCACGCCAGGAGGAAATTCATCGCCGTCAGCGCCGAGGCGATGAGGCCCGGCGCCGCGTTGCCCCACCGGCTGGCGATCCCGCCCAGCGCGGGGCCCACCACAAAGCCCAGGCCGAACGCCGCACCGATCAGTCCCAGCGCCCGGGCCCGTCGCTCCGCCGTGGTCGTGTCGGCCAGATAGGCCTGGGCCACGTTGACTGTCGCTCCCATCCCGCCGGCGATCAGGCGGGAGAGCACCAGCACCCAGAAGCTGCCCGCCAAGGCAAAGAGCAGGTACGACAGCGCGCTGCCGGCCAGGCCCACGAGCAGCACCGGCCGCCGCCCGATCCGGTCGGAGAGCCGGCCCCACCAGTGTGCCAGCAGGAACTGCATCAGGGAAAAGCTGGCGACCAGCATCCCAATGGCCGCGTCGCCGACATGGAATGCCGCGGCGTAACTCGGCAGCAGCGGCAGGACGATGCCGAAGCCGATGAGGTCAATGAATACGGTGAGGAAGATCAGCAGGGTGGGCGGGAACATCGTGGAACTTACTTGTGTCGGGGCTCCTCCGGTGTGGTGACCGATGACCGCAACAGGTAGGACGCCGTCCGGCCGCAGGCCTCGCAGGTCAGGGTCACGCGGCTGGAAAGCTGTTCGTGGCGCTTGGGTTCCCGGTCGATCGCGGAGGCACTGCAGGACGGGCAAACGAGCGGTTTGTGGTCGCGGTCGGCCGCGATCAGGTTCAGTGCTTCGGCTGGACGGTATTCCTTGATGCCCCTGCGTCCCACGATCGCCTTTCCGGCGGGCAGCATCGGCGCCGCGCGCCGACCCGACCTCTTTCCAATGTATCCACCGCCCTGATGGGGCGCAAACCGATTCAGAGCGGGCCGGGCCCGGGCCGGCCCGGGTGGTGCCCTCTTCCGGCCCTTCCCGCAGGCCGGTACATTGAGCAGGTCCTCACCCCCTCAGGCAACCGCATGAACGTCCGAATCCGGGCGCCACTTCTGGTGGCTGTCAGCGCACTCAGCCTCGGCGGCTGTGCTGGCACCTCGCCGCCCCCGGCAGTCCCCAGCCCGGCCGACCTCCCGGCGCTGGAAGCGGCCCAGCAGCAGAGCCCGAGGGATGCTGCGCTCATCACCCGCCTCGGCATCGGCTACTACGACGCGAAGCGCTTCGAACGTTCCCGCGATGTGCTGCAGAGCGCGCTGGCGCTCAACGCCAGAAATTATCCGGCGCAGGTCTATCTGGGCCTCGCCCATGAAGAACTGGGCAATCTCGATTCCGCCCGGGCGGCCTATACCGCGGCGGCTCCACTCGCCGCAGGGGATGTGCAGCGGGGCGAGATCGCCGACCGGCTTACCCTCCTCACCCGCAAGGAGTTGCGACAAGCCGCGCGCGCCGCGATCGCGCAGGAAGCCACGCTCTCGGCCCAACCCCCCACCGAGAACTCCATCGCGGTGTTCCCGTTCAGCTATGTGGGACAGAACGAGGACCTCCGGCCGGTCGGGCGCGGTCTCACCCACCTGATGATCACCGACCTCTCCAAGCTGAGCCGGCTGAAACTGCTCGAGCGCGAACAGGTCCAATTGCTGGTCGATGAGCTGGCATTGAATGATGCCGGCCGCGTCGATCCGCGAACCGGCGCGCGCTCCGGACGCATTCTCCGCGCGGAGCGGGTGGTGCAGGGCTCGGTGCAGGACGTTCCCGGCAAGACCGACATTCGTCTTGATGCGGCGATCGTGAATGCCAGTGATGCCAAGGTGGTCGCCACCGGCACCGGCAGCGACCCGCTGGCGCAGCTCTTCGCGCTGCAGAAGCAGGTGCTCTTCCGGCTGGTGGACCAGCTCGGCATTACCCTGACCCCGGCGGAACGACGCGCTCTCAGCGAGCGACCGACCGCCGACCTGCAGGCCTTTCTGGCCTTCAGCCGCGGACTCGAGGCCGAGGATCGGGGCGACTATCAAGCGGCGGAGGCAAACTATTCCGCCGCGCTCGCCCGCGATCCCAATTTCCGCGCAGCGAAGGATCGGCGGGCAGCAAACAGTCGCCTCTCGCTTGCGGTCCAGCTCTCGCCCCAGGTGCTGGCCGGCCTGGGTGGCCGCGACGTCGGCCCGCGCGGTTTGCCAGAGACGGCCGCGCCGCCCTCCACTCATGGAACCGTCCTGCGCACCGGGGTGCTCTATACCAGCCCCAGCAGCGGTGGAACACTGACGACCCGCCTCGGTGGAGGTGGGGGTCCGATCTCTCATCCGCCGGGCACCCGTCCGCAACTGCCCGAGACCCTCGGCAGCGACAACCCCGGCACCCCGGGTGGGTTGCTCGGCACCCTTATCATCATCATTACCCGCCCGTGATACGCCGCGCCCTTCTCCCCGCGCTTGCCGGGCTCCTCGTTGCGGCGCTCCCGTCGCGGCTCGCGGCCCAGCAGGGACTCTATTCCGCAGCGTCCATCGCGGGTGGAGTCGAATTCAAGCAATACAATTTCGGCAATGGCTTTGGGGTGGATCGTCTGAGCCAGGTGGCATTCCCCGTTGGGGTGGCCGTTCCGATTGGCCGGCGGTTCACGGTGGACATCGGTACCCAGTACGCGATCACCTCCGTGGCCGACACCTCCGGCGGGCATAGCTCTTTTTCGAGTCTGACCGATACCCAGTTGCGCGGCGCGTACACCTTTGGCACTGATGCCCTCGTCGCGAGTCTGGTGATCAACCTGCCGACCGGCAAGCAGACCACGACGCTCCAGCAGTTCGGCGTCTCCTCGAGCGCCTCGTCGAATTTCCTCCTCTTTCCGGTGAACTCCTACGGCTCCGGGGTGTCCGTCACTCCCGGTGTCGCTGCCGCCACCACCGCCGGTGGCTGGAATCTCGGCGCGGCCGCCAGCATTCGGTTCAACGGGGAGTATCAGCCGTTCAGCGGCGCCGGCAATACCGGTCTCAAGTATCAGCCCGGCGTCGAAGCCCGCTTCCGCGTGGGTGCCGACCGCCTGGTCGGGCCGAGCCGGCTTTCAATGGGGCTGACGTTCAGCACCTTTGGCACAGACGAACTTCGCGGTGGCGGACTTGGCAACGGGGCGTTCGACCCTGGGAACCGGATCCTGGTCGACCTCGGCCTGCTGTCCCCGGTCGGGACCGGGACGATGTCGATCTATCTCTGGAACTACTATCGGGGTACCAGCGGGAGCGGGGCGACCTCATCCGGGAACAAGGAAGACGTCCTCACTGGGGGCGTCTCGGGCTCCTTTCCCCTGAGCCCGAAGATGACGATTGAACCGCTGGTCGAAGCCCGCTTCTGGATCCCGGAAGAGGGGAGTGGCCGCCTGCTCGGGGCAGGAAGCTCGCTCCGCATCGCCCTCAGTCCCGTTCTGGCTTTGATCCCCGGTGCCCGCGTGGATCTCGGGTCGATTCGCGCCCCGCTCGCGACTAGCCGGCAGAGCATCACGGGGTGGAGTCTGAGCACCTTCCTTCAGTACACGTTCAAATAGGGCGGCAGCAGCGTAGTAGTACCGCAGACTGTCAGAAGACTGACCAGAACCGTCCAGGTTCTGGTCATTTTTCTTGCGAATTCTTGACTGGTCCCCGGTGGTGTGGTACGTTGCCGCGTCTTAAGCGCCCCGGTGAGTACCGGGATCTGCGCTTGCAGGCTTCCTGGACCAGGAGGGTTGGGTGGCTTCGGAACTCGGTGCCTCCCAGATCTCGACGCTGCTCGAGGCGCTCCCCGGTATCGCAAATGTGCTGCGAAGCCCGGTGGCAGATGCCCTCTTGAACGTGATCAGGGCCGCAGCTCGGATCGGTGAGTTTCAGTTGGCGGATGCGGAGGAGCTGATCCGCTACGCGACCCGCAGGGGTCTGGTCGGAAACGACGAGGGGGACCGGGTGCTTGTCGAGGTGCGCGAAGCCGCCCAGCGCCGCGCCGAGAAGGCGGCTGAGAAGGTGCGGGCGGCGGCAGCCAAACCCAAGCCGAAGCCGAAGGCCGCGTCGAAGAAACCGGCGAAGAAGAAGCGGTAATTCGACCCCGGTCAGGTCCGGAATCCCGCCACGAGCTTGCCGAGTCGGGTGGAAGCATCAAGGAGCGCGCTCGCGGAGGACGCCATGTCCTCGGTGGACGCGCTTTGTTCTTCCGCGGCGGCAGAGACTTCCTCGCTCGAGGAGGCGTGTTCCGCCGCCGCCCGGGCGACCTGGGCGGTGCGCTCGGCCAGCTTGCCTACCACATCGCGATTGTCTTCTGTCTCCTGGGCGAGGCCGGCGGCAGAGGCCTGCACCTCACCGATCGCGCTGCCGATCGTGTCCAGCCCCTGGACGACCGCCTCGGCGATCATCTCGATCCCCCCCACCTTCGCTGTCCCCCGCTGCATGGTCTCGCTCACTTCGCGAATCTGCGACCGGATGAACTCGACCGTCTTGGTCACGTCCTCCGCCGCACGCGCGCTGGAGTCGGCGAGGTGACGCACTTCCTCGGCGACGACGGCAAAGCCCCGGCCATGTTCACCTGCGCGGGCCGCCTCAATCGCCGCGTTCAGGGCGAGCAGGTTGGTCTGCGAGGAGATCTGTTTGATGAGGTCGATGAAGGCCGTGATCGACTCCGACCGCTCTGACAGGGCCCGGACCTGTTGGGCGCTGGTCTGCACCACGCCACGCACATCGAGCAATGTCGTGCGCGCAGTCTCGACATCCTGGCGGTAGCGCAGTGCGGTGCGCCGGATCTCTTCGGCCAGCCGGACCGCCTTCTGGGCGCCATCCGCATTGGTGGCGACGGCGTCACGCAGGCGCGCCAGCAGGACGTCGGCTGCTTCCATGCCGGCAACCTGATGGTCCGCACCGCTGGAGATCTTGACCATCGCCGCCGAGACCTCCCCGCTCGAGGCGGCGATCTCTTCGCTCATGGCGGAAAAGTCTCCGGCGCTGTTGCCGATCTGCTGGGCTTCCTTCACCACCTCGCTCACAACGGTGCGGAGCCGGCCGGCCATGTCGTCAAGCGCGCTGGCCAGGCGAGCGAGCTCCGCGGGCATTTCACCGAGTTGCACCGGGCGAAGGTCGCCGGCACCGAATCGATCGGCGGCGGCGATGAGTCGACCCAACTGGCGATCGACCACCCGCACCAGCGCGACCCCGGCGCCGACCGCGACGAGCAGCGCCGCGGCGGCACACAGCAGCAGCATCTTCTGGTAGAACGCCGCTTTCGATTGGAGGTCATGGGCCCGTTCGAGCGCATGGCGGCCCTGCTCTTCCGAAAGTGAGCGGACGACCGCGACCAGACTGTCCGTCGTTCCCCCCGCGCGCACGGCGATCAGTCGCGCCTCATCGGCCCGACCGATATCGGCCAGTGCATGCGCGGTGGCATAGGCCACCTCAAGCTGGGCCTGTGTCGCACCCGCGAGGTTGATCAGCCGGCGGTCCTCGGCGTTCAGGAATGGCAGCCTGCGGAGGTGCCCCTGCAGCACGTAGGCGGAATCACCGCTGCTCAGGAACTCGGCTTTTGCCGCGAGGCTGGGGGTGAGGAGATGCTGCTGGCCGGCACGGATCTCACTGAGCACTGCACCGACTAGTCCGCTTGCCAGGCTCGACCCTGACTGGAGCGCCATGATGTCCTGCAAGGTCTGGTGTGTCACTGTGCGGAGCGCGGTCACGCCGAGGGCGGCCATGCCGAACACGAGGAGCACCGACGACGCCATGGCGATCCCGTTCAGCCGGCGCAGACTGGAGACGTACGTCACTGCCCCTCCACGGCGATGACCTGCCCGTTGCGGACCTTTCCGATCACTACGCGTTGCTTGGGGACGTCCCCCTGTTCGTCGAAGGCTATCTCGCCGGTGACGCCGTCGTAGACCGGGGCGGTGAGTCCGATCGCCGCGACCCCGTCGCGAATCTTCTTGCGGTCCGTCCCGACCTGCCCGATCACCCGGCGCAGGAGAAAGAGGATGTCGTATGTGGCGGCCGCCGCCTGGCTGGGCGGGGCTGCACCGGGGTATCGGTCGGCGTAGCCCCGCACAAATTCCCGGTTTTGCGCCGATGGGAAATTTGCCAGGTATCCGTTGGCGATGTACGAGCCCTCCGCCAGTGTGCCCGCCTTCTCCAGTCCCTCGAGCCCGTCGCCGCCGAGGAGCGGGATGCGGATCTTCCGGCTGGCGGCTGCGCGGAGGGTTGCCTCCGCTTCGGGGTAGTTGCCACCGAGAAAGATGAACTGGCTCATTCCCCGGCGTGACAGGCGGTCGAGATAGGCACTGACGTCCGGGTCGCCCCCCAGGTAGGGGTCGATATCGTCGATGGCGCCGCCGAGGTCGGTGAAGGAGTTGAGGAAGCTCTGCCGGAGACCGCGGCCGTAGGGGTCGTTCAGGTAGAGAATTGTCCCATGTCGAAAGCCCATCCGCTCGGCAGCAAAGCGCGCGAGCGCGGCCCCGTACTGGAGGTCGCTGGGGCAGACGCGGAAGGTGTAGTCGCCGGCACCGGTGACTTCCGGGGCGGTGGAGGAGGGCGAGATCTGGACCACGGGATCGCGCGGATCGTTGTAGACCGGGGCAGCTGCGATCGTAGTGCCGGAGTAGACGTGTCCGATCACCGCAACCACGCCGGCCGCTTCGAGGGCGGTGGCCGCGGTCACGGCGGAATCGGGGTCGCCAAAGTCGTCGCGAATGACCAACTCGATCCGGCGCCCGTTGATCCCGCCACTGCGGTTGGCCTGTTCGACCGCCAGTTCGGCGGCACGCCGCATCGGGGCCCCGACTGAGTCGGTGAACGGGCCTGCGAGACCGATAAGGATTGGTCCCTGTCCGGCGGAGCAGGCAAGCGTGAGCAGCAGGACTGCACAAGCGGACCCGGCGGGTAAATGCCGGTACCGGGCGAAGCGCACAGTGAACTCCGGGGGAGAGACGGCAGCGACTTCACTCTAGTGGGAGGCCCCCTCGCCGGCAATCCCGCGCGCTATCTTGCGACATGAACGCCTGGAGCCAACGACCACCAGCCATGACCTTTGACCTGCACGGCCTCACCGTCCTTGATGCCACGCATAGTGCCGAGCAGTTTCTCCGGGCGCAGCAGACGGCGCGACGCGGCGCCGTCGTCCGCCTGATCACCGGTCGGGGCAGTCACGGCGGTCCCGCGCCGATACGCACCCGGGTCCGGTCGCTGCTGAAGCGATTGAAAGACGACGGCACAGTGGTCGCCGACTATGTCCTGGAAGCGACCGACGGGAGTTTCCTGGTGAAACTGGGAGGGTAGCGCGCTACGGTGAAGGCGGAGCCGTCGCTCGGGTGGTATCCGCCGTGGGATGGAGGTGGTTCCGTCGGCCCCAACCATCCAGCACCCGGCCATCGATCAGGCTGACCGAGGCGATTTTCTCCCCCTTCTCGATCCGCCAGGTGAGTCGGAGCATTCGGCCCTGCCGAACCCATTGTTGCATCCAGAGTCCGCCCTGTGCCCGCGCATTCACCGCGCCGTAGGACCGTTCCAATCCCTGCTTCAGGCTGTCCAGCTCCACGCCGGTGACGGGACTGGAAAGCATCAGGACCCCGCTGACACTGTCGATGGCCGACAGCCAGAGCGCGAGGGGCCGGCCTGAGACAGGATCGACCACCGTGCCTCGGCAATCCTGTACCGCGTGATCCCGTAGGGAGCGGTCGCAATGGAGCCCGCGGCCACGCAGGGCCCTCACCTGCTGCCCGACCGCGGCGAGCCCTGCTCCAGCCTCGAAGCCCAGGAAGGCCAACTGGGGGAGTGGACGGGTCACCTGCGCCGGGGCGGGCTGGGCCCGCATGACGACCAGAAGGGCGAACAGGGAGAGGATGCGACAGGTCGGTGAGGGCATGCCTGAAGTATCGCGCTTTGACCGGTAGACTGGAGTGGCCCGGCCCCGTCGTGGCACGCGGTTCAGGACCGCACGCCAAGCCGGGGTCGGCGACACAGGTCGGCGGAAGGTCCGCCGGGGAGTTCAGGCCTTGCGCACGTTGGCGGCCTGAAGACCTTTCGGTCCCTCAACGACGTCAAATTCAACCGCGTCCCCCTCGGCGAGCGAACGGAATCCATCCATGGTGATGGCCGTGTGGTGGACGAACACGTCCTTGCCACCATCCTGGGCAATGAACCCGAATCCCTTCGCATCGTTGAACCACTTCACGGTACCCTTCGCCATTGCCTCTACCTCGGATGGGGGAGCTCACCGGCTCCGGACCTTCCCCGTCCGGAATGGACGGGGCAATACAAGTCATGCGGACCGACGACAGGACGGGAGCGCTTCGGCATGATTGGGAGTGCAGCGCGGACCGTGGCTGCCATGGCCTAAAGTTCAGAACGCCCGGCGAGTTGTCAAGCACCGTCCCGGCCGAACCCCGGGGGTGCCCGCTGGAGGCTCCACCCGGCACACTCGCGTTAGATTCCTCGCCCTCCACCTCCCAGGTACCCCCATGATCTTGCTCGCGCTCCTCGCCGCGTTCCAGCAGCCGGTTGCCCCACCGCCGCCCGCGCCCCCGACGCCCAAGGCCTCACCGATCGTCCGGGCGGTGGTGCAGCCGTCGGAGGCGGCGATTCTCGTCGGCGACACGCTCCGCCTGAAGGCCATGGCCTATGACTCGGTCGGACAGGTCGTCTCCGACGTGAGCGTCAGCTGGTTTGCCTCCGGGGGGTTCTTCGAGGGGTCGGTGGATTCCACCGGACTGGTGACGGGTGGTGCTACCGGAACCATTGCGGTCACCGCCCTGCTGCGGCCCAAGGGCGGCGCGCGCTCCTCGACGGCGATCGCCCGGGTGACGGTGCTCCCGCAGCCTGCGGCGAAGCTCACGGTGAGCCCGGCACCGACGCGACTCTACACCGGCCAGTCGCTCACCCTCGGCGCCACGCCGTATGCCGCCAACGATGACCGGCGGTACGACGAGGTCACCTGGACCTCGGACCGGCCCAGCGTGCTGACGGTGAGCGCGGATGGCCGGGTCAGCGCCAAGGCGCCAGGGCAGGCGACCGTCACCGCCACGGCGGGCCGTGCGACTCGGCGCCTCAGCATCACTGTCGTACCGAACGCGGTCACCCAGGTGTCCCTCGAGCCGGCGACGGCGCAGGTCCGAACGGGCGATGTGGTCCGCTTTACGTTCGCCGCGCGGGCCGGCAGCCGGACGGTCGCCGATGCGCGGCCGGAGTGGTCGCTGAACCCGGGCAGCGCGCAGGTGGAGGACGATGGGGCGTTCGTCGCCGCCTTGCCGGGCACCTATCGAATCTTTGCCAGTTTTGCCGGCCGAGTTGCGGAGGCGGTGGTGACGGTGGCCGCCCGAGACGTGCGCCGGCCTACCACCCTGGTGGGACGGCTGCCGATCAAGCAGGGCGCCGCCGAGTTCTGGCTGCACCCCGACGGCCGCCATGGCTACCTGACGACGATCGCCGACCGGATCTATGCGATCGATGTCTCCGCCCCGGGCACGCCGGTGATCACCGATTCCGTCGTGGTCGATGCCCGCACGATCAACGATCTCATGACCACCGAGGACGGGAAGTTCGGCGTCCTCACCCGCGAGGGGGCGTCAAACCGGAAGAACGGGATCGTGATCCTCTCGTTCGAGGATCCGGCCCATCCCAAGGTGATCGGTGAATTCACCGAGACGGTCACCGGCGGGGTCCACTCGACCTTCATCTATCAGGGCTACGTCTACCTCACCGACGACGCCACCGGCTCGATGCGGGTCATCGACATCCGGGATCCGCATGCGCCACGGCAGGTCGCCCGGTGGGAAACGGCGCGCAGCGCCGCGGGCCGGATGCTGCACGACATCGACGTCAAGGATGGTCTCGCGTACCTCTCCTACTGGAATGACGGCCTGATCATCCTCGACGTGGGGAACGGAGTCCGCGGGGGCCGGCCCGATAGTCCGGTGCTGGTCAGCCAGCTGAAGTACGACCTCAACACGATTTATCGCGACGTCGAGGCGGTAGGCGGGCCCGGGTTCATCCGGGGCACTCATACCGCGTGGCGCGCCGGCCGGTACGTCTTCGTCGGCGACGAAGTCTTCTCTGCCAAACCGCGCCCGACCGAAGGGGGCGGCGTTGTCGGGCTGGGTCGGGCGTACGGCCGCCTGCATGTGGTGGATCTCTCCGATATTGCCAATCCACGGGTCGTGGCCTGGTACGAGCCGAAGGATGGTGGCACGCATAACGTCTGGGTGGCGGGCGACACGCTCTACCTGGGCGACTACCAGGGCGGGCTCCGGGTCCTGGACATCTCCGGCGAACTCCGTGGAGACTTGCTGCAGCAGGGCCGGGAGATCGCGCATGTCGTGACCGGCGATAAACTCGGCCAGGTCGCCAATGCGCCAAATGCCTGGGGCGCCATCTACCGCGACGGCTACATCTACGTGCCGGACATCAACTCGGGGCTGTGGATCGTGAAAGTGGATGCGAAGTCGGAGCTGACGCCGTAAGTGAGTGGCCAGCCGTCAGCCGTCAGATCACGGCTGACGGCTGATGGCCCCCCCCCTTAGATTCCCCTCATGACCACACCGCAGACCCTGACCGTCCGGAGCTTCACCGACCGGGCCGAATCGTTGTCCCATTTCATCTTACGCGCCGGCGAAGCGCCGCGGCTGATCGCGTTCGACGACGCCGTCGGCTGTCCGCTCGAGATCGCCCTTGCCGCACTGGAATGGACCCGGGCGGTGGGGGTGCTCCCGGACGAGGACATGCTCCATGCCGCCCGGTTGACCAGCGAAACGGCGGCGGCGGTCATCGAGCGCAAGATCGACGGGCAACGGCAGTTCATCTACCTCGGGCCCAGACTCGATGCGCCGCCGATGGATGTTTTCGAGGGCAAGGTGCTCTTTGACGAGCCGGGGGTGAAGGCAGTGGAGTTCAGCCAGCGGGCCCACGCGGTGGCGCACTTTCTCCGCGCCACCAGCGGTGCTGGTGCCCTCCTGGCCCTTCTCGGCAGGCGGGCACCGGAATTGCGCCACCTGCGTCGCTGGCTCGGTCCGATCCTCGCCGAGCTCGACATGCCCCGTACGCTGGTCGGGGGGTGGTTTGCGGCGTCGGCTGCCGGGTGCCTGCTGGCGGCACCGGACGGCGAACCGAATTACCGATACATCGAAGTGGGGCTGGAATCGTGAAGGCAAAGACTCTGCTGGTCGCACTCCTGATTGCTGGCGCTTCACCGCTCGGGGCACAAACCGTCATCGCGCCGCCCCCCAGGCTGGACTCCACCCAGACCGCCGTGCGCGACGCGCTCTACCGGCTGCGTGACTCGCTGCAACTGGTCGACGCCGCTTCCGCCAGCATTGCACGGGACCGGGCGATGAGCAGCGATGCGTTGCTGCGTTCCCGCGCTTCACGTCTCATGACCCGCTGTGCTGCCGCTGCCCGTGTTGTCGCGCCAACCCGGAGCGTGATTACCAGCGCCGGACTTCCGGCGCAGGATCCCAAGCTGAAGCGCGCTGTGCTGCTCCGCTCACTGGACAGCCTGGAAGTAGGTCTTCAGAGCTGCGTCACCGTTTTCGAGCGCCTGAAGTCGCCGGCAAACGCCGAGGAGCTCAGGGGCTACGGCATCGGGCGAGGCGAAAAAGTCCAGAGTTATATCCGTCGGCATGACAAGGCGGTCGGCCCGTACTTTGAGGCAGTGACCGGGGTCCGCTACGAAGCCAGTCGACTGGGAGCGGGAAACGTGGCGGGCACCAACTGAATCCACATCAATGTGGATAGCGACCAGTCCACAATTCCACATCGTGTGGAGGAGCCCCGGAACAACTGCATCAGACACCACTTAGCTGTCCACATCCCATCAGTTGTATGCTACGTAACCCGAATAGATACAGGCGCTTGCACGGTTTTCCACTGACCCTATCTTTGAGCCAACCGCTGGATGGATGTGCGGCAGGGCCTCTCGTCCTGCAGGTGGCCGCCAGCGAGTTTGAGTGGGTTTCAGGGGAAATCACCGAAGTCGGCAAGGGCTCAGGTGGTTGCAGATCCTGATGTATTCCCGGCTCAGGCAGGTGAGGCCAGTCGCGCGCCTCACCCTCCCCGATCTGGCGCCTCGGGGTGCCGTGCGAAGGGTTGGTCCGCGACCCATCCTGAATCGCAGCGCTCGCACTGACGAAGCCGTCTGGGCGAGAAACGGCCGCCGGGCCTCTGCGCCCGGCGGCCGTTTCGTTTTCTCCCGGCCCACACCGCTACCTTCCTCCAGCCCCCCGCGACGGAATCCGGTGCCCGCACTCCTGCTGTTCAGTCTCTCCCTGCTCGCTCCGGGCGATTCGGCCCGCGCGCCGCTTGACCAAGCGCCTGCTGCGGCGCAGTCGCCATCTGCCAGATTTGACGACTCCCTCTGCCTGCTCGGCTTCTGTCCGTTGTCGTCGCGCCCGGGCCCGCCCTCAGGGGTGATGTTCCTGTCGACGGGACTGGTGGGGCTTGGCGTGGCCGGGCTGGCGCAGCGAGGAGCCAGGAGGCCGCGCTGAAGGCGACCGCTGGAGCGCTAGGACTCGGCGGGGGAGTCCGGCCCCCGGCCCCAGTCGCTGGATCCACGCCATACCCGACGCTTGTCGAGTTGCCAGATGGGGCGTGCGCTGATCTCACCGCCGTCAGGGAAGTTCTCGAGGTCGTGCAGGGCGGTGTCCATGCTCGCGGTCTTGGCGCTGGCGTTGTCGGCGTAATGGATGATCTCCGCTTCCAGCGTCATCGGCGTGACCGCGGCCCCGAACTCCAGTTTCCCGTGATGCGACAGGATGAGATGCTGCAGGAGCAGCAGCTCCTCGTCAGTACAGGGCGGTGTAGCCTCCTCACGGACTCGCCGGTCCAGCATCTGACAGCCCAGGACGACGTGGCCGATGGCGCTGCCGGCGACCGTCATTTCGAACACGCCCCGCCAGCGATAGCTCTCCAACTTGCCCATGTCGTGCAGCAGGATGCCGGCGAGCACGAGATCCTGATCCGCGGCGGGGTAGAGCTTGGCGATCGACAAGCCGACATGCGCGACTTCGCAGGTATGCTTGAGCAGCCCACCCAGTTCCGCATGATGACCGGCCAGGCTCGCCGGGCACTCCTCATACCGGGTCCGGAACTCCGGGTCGTCGAAGAACAGGCCGAGGGTGCGCACCAGGCGTGGGCCGCGGAGGCGAGTCCGCCACTTGTCGACCGCATCCCAGTAGCGGCTGATGTCGCCCACCGAAGGCATCAGCGCCCGCAGGTCCACACTTTCCTCCGGCAGGACCCGGATCGATTCCACCGCGAGCTGGCGGCGATCCCGGTAGCTGCTCACCGTCCCGATCAGCTGGACGATATGACCCTTGGTGATTCCGGCGATCTTGTCCTGGGACCAGAACGGCGCGCTCTGGATGCGCCCGGTGCGGTTGCCGAAAGTGAGGATGGTGTGCGGCGTGTCACCGCCACGGGACTCGACATCGAGGACAATGAAGGGATCCTGGACCCGGGCACCGACGAGCAGGTCCGGCAGAGCAGGGTGAGCGGGCTGGATCATGGGGTGGCTTCCGGCATGGGGCAAACATAGAAGGCGGGCGCAGTGGTGTCAGCCGGGGCGGGGCCAGTCGTCCCCCGCACAGGCCGGCAGACCCCCGCCCGGAGACCAGAGATGCGACCAGCACATATTCTCATCCTCGATATCGAGGCCGCACGACGCGACACCATGATCGGAGCGCTGCGGGCCGGCGGGCATCTTCCCGTCGTCGCCGGCGGTCCGGCAGACGCGGCCCAAGCCCTGTCGGTGCCGGGACTGGACCTGGCCCTCGTGTCGCTGGCGACCCCCGGCCTCGATCAGGGGATGCTGCGCGAGGCGATCGCGCCCAGTCAGCCGGTCGAACCCGAGGCGCTCGATGCGGTCGAGCGGAAGCACATCGCCCGGACACTCGCCTATACTCATGGCAACAAGCGCCGGGCGGCTCACCTGCTCGGTATCGCCCGCAGCACCCTGCTGGCAAAGGTCCGCAAGTACGGCCTCGATGGGGTGGTGCCTCCTGATCCGGAGTAGTTGTCATGCGCCTCCCGCCCATCCTCGCTCTCAGCCTCTCGCTGGTCTCCGCTTCCCTCGCCGCGCAGCAATTGCCCATCCCTTCCGGGACGGTGCGGGAGGGCACGCTCAGCTTCGATGGCAAGGCCACGATGGGTGACTTCACCGGGACCACCACGACGGTGTCGGGCAGCTTGACCGGCGGGGCCACGCTGGCGGAGATCCGCGGTGCGGTGGAGGCGCCGGTCCAGACCCTGGTGAGCGGGAACGGGAAGCGCGACAAGGACCTCAACAAGAGCATGGAATCTGAGCGATTTCCCACCATGCGCTTTGAGCTGGACGGCGTGGAAGCTGGCAGCGGCACGCCTGACAGTCTGCCGGTGACGCTCCGTGGTCGGATGATTCTCCATGGCGTGACCCGCGAGGTGTCGATTCCCTCGGTGCTGCGCTTCCGGGCCGATGGTGTCAGGGTCCAGGGCAGGCTGCCGCAGAATCTCAAGGACTATCAGATCGGCGGACTCACCAAGATGCTCGGCATGCTGAAAATGCATGAGGATATCGTGGTGCACATCGACGTGGATTTCGCTTTCACGCCGTAACCGGGGCCGACCGCCGAGGTTGGCCGACCAATGGGTCGGCCCCTACCCCCGTAATGACCACGCTCAGATAATCCGGATCCGTCCATAGCGCGACACCACGACCTGTTTGCGCGCCGTACCGCGGCTCAGGGTGTAGGTCAGGTTGGCGAAACCCATCGTGGCGCCACTCGGCGCGAAGACCACCTGCCGGGGTAACCCGGTGCACGTCACCCCGTTCGCCGCCAGCCATCCCCGCCATCGTTCCACGGTGTCAGCCGGACTCTCCACCGCCCGCAGCACGAGCGAGTCGGGTGTCAGCGTGAGCACGATGACGCGACGCTCGGCCACGGCCGTGAGCCGGGCTCGGGCGTAGGCGCCGACGAGGGTCCGGGCGTCGTCGTCCACCGCGAGCCGGTCGCGCAGGGCGCCGGCGGGTGGAAGTGCCATGCTCACCACGACGCCCAGCAGGGCGAGGGTGATGACGAGCTCGAGGAGGGTGACGCCGCGTCGCATGGGGGAGATGATGCCGGTGTCGCCCCGAGGATGCGGTACCGGATTCGTGCGACATGGTACCGGAATGCGCTCGGCACCTGGTCTTGCGACCGCTGGCCGTGCGGGACATACTAGCCGTCCTGATCGCGCGTCCCCCAAGCCCGTCGCCTCCGTGACCATCGCTGTGACCGCTCCGCTTTCCGTTCCCGGCGACGCCCTCGCGACGCTCCGCCAGTACGCCGCGCTGGCGCCGTGGAGCCTGCGGGATCTCTCCGCGCTCGCCGGGGCGATCCTGGAAGCGTCGTCGGTCTACCCGGTGAACGCGGCGTCGAGTGCCCGGCCCAGCGAGCGGACCATCCGGTTCTATGTCACCCGCAAGCTGGTCAGCCCGCCGGAAGGCCGGGGGACCGCCGCGACGTACGGCTACCGTCACCTGCTACAGGTTCTGGCGATCAAGCTGCAGCAGATGGAAGGCTCCACCCTCGACACGCTGGTCCGCGAGCTGGGTGGCCTGGCCGGCGACGTGGTGGAACGGCGGGTGTCGGGGGCGCTGGGCACCCGCCTGCCTCCGCCCGATCGACTGGCGCTCACCGTGCCCGAGGGCGAGCCTCGGGGCAAGGTGGGCCGAGCCCTGCAGGCGTGGGCCGCGGCGGAGGGCACCACGCCGGCGCGACGGGGGCGGGGGCAGCTGGTGCGGCGGGTCGCACTCGGGCCGGGCGCGGAGCTCCTGGTCGATGAGCGGCATCCGCTCTTCGGCACCCTCGAGGACGAGGCAATCGTCGAGGCGCTGCGCCGGGCCGTCGACGATCTCGGCGAGCCGCTGTAGCCGCTGCCCGGCTGGCATCTTACTCTTCCCTCCTCTTCTCCATCTCAGGTGTGCGCATGGGCATCGTCTTCCTTGTTGCCGTCGTCGTCGTCGCGTTGTGGGCGGTCAGCGGCTACAACAAGCTTATCGCGCTCAAGAACCAGGTGGCCAACGCCTGGAAGCAGATCGACGTGCAGCTGAAACGACGCCACGATCTGATTCCCAATCTCGTCAACGCCGTGAAGGGGGCCATGGATTTCGAAAAATCCACTCTGGAAGCGGTGATTTCGGCGCGCAACAAGGCGGTGGCCGCAACCGGCAGCGGCGTCGCACAGGTCGGGAAGGCGGAGGGGGAGTTGACCCAGGCGCTGGGCCGCCTCTTCGCGCTGTCGGAGAACTATCCCCAGCTCAAGGCGACGGCGAACATCCAGCAGTTGCAGGAGGAGCTGACCAGCACGGAGAACAAGGTCGGCTTCGCCCGACAGCTCTACAACGACACCGCCACGAGCTACAACACCGCGCAGCAGCAGTTCCCCACCAACCTGCTCGCCGGATTGGCGAAGGCGACGCCAGCGGAGCTCTGGGCGATCGAGGACGTGGCCGAGCGCGCCGTGCCCAATGTGGATTTGAGGATGAGCTGAGGGAGAGTGGCGATGGGCGGTAGGCGATAGGCGGGGGAGGGAGCCGTTCGCCTACCGCCTACCGCCACTCTGCCCGTCCACTTCTCTGTCACACCATGACCGCCCCTGCCAACCTCTTCGCCCAACAGGAGTCGAACCGTCGGCGGTCGTTCTGGCTGGTGACGGGGTTCATCCTGTTCTTCGCGTGGGTGGGATTCGGCGGGGACCTCGCCTGGTACGTACTCTCCCGAGACGCGGCGAGCGGTCTGGAGCAGGGCCCCGGCTACGTGCACACCTTCCCCTTCATCGGCATCATCGTCACGCTGATCGCCGGCGGAACCTGCTGGTATTCGTGGAAGCGAGGGGCAGGGCGGGTGTTGTGGTCGACGGGAGCGCGGGAGATTCTTGAGCCGGCGACGGAGCTGGAGCGCCGGCTGGTGAATGTCGTCGAGGAGATGGCGATCGCTTCCGGACTGCCGAGACCGCGCATCTACGTGGTGTCGGACCCCGATCCGAATGCCTTTGCCACCGGCATCGAGCCGGGCTCGGCCTGCATCGCGGTGACGCAGGGTTTGCTCGACACGCTCAGCCGGGAGGAGCTGCAGGGTGTCGTGGCGCACGAGATGGCGCACGTGCAGAACTTCGACACCCGGCTGATGACGCTGCTCGCCGCGATGGTCGGCGCGATCGCGCTGATGTCGGATGGCATGGGCCGGTCGATCCGCCTGGGGAGCTTCGGCGGTCGGCGGAGCAGCGGCGGCGGCAACAACCGCGGTGGCAACCCGCTGGGGCTGATTCTCCTCGTGCTATGGGTTGTCACGCTGATCCTCGCCCCGATCATCTCAAGGTTTCTGGCCATGGCGGTCAGTCGCAAGCGGGAGTATCTCGCCGACGCCACCGGAGTGCAGTTCACCCGCAATCCGCTCGCGCTCGCGACCGCGCTCGAGAAACTTAACGCGGCCGCCGATCCGACCCGGGCGATCACCCGCGGCGCGGCACACCTCTGCATCGTGGATCCTTCCGCCAGCCAGCTCTCGGCACGGGAGGGATTTCTGGGCGACGTGTTCTCCTCTCACCCTCCGATTCCGCTGCGGATCGCACGGCTCAAGGGCATGGCCTACCAGCAGCTCAAGGCGGACTCGCCGGCATGACCACGTCTCGATGGCTCCTGGCGGCCGGGCTTTTTCTGTTCGCCATGGTGGCGAGCGCCAGCATCCTCCTCGCCACCAAGGCGGTGCTGCGCCGCCGACTGCGTATCTGGGCCCGCAGCGCGCTATGGCAGTTTCGCGGACGGGTGGATCGCTACAAGCTGGTGGAACGGGACCGGATCAGGGAATCGCTGCTGAAGGACCCGGCAGTCCTGACCGCCATCGAGGCCCACGCCGCGCTGCACGGCTCCGCGAATTCCGAAGTCCGCATCCGGGTCAACCAGTACATCGATGAGATCGTCCCCTTTTTCAATGTGCTCTCGTACTACCGGATCGGGTACAACCTGGCCCGCCTGACGATCCACCTGCTGTACAAGATCACCGTGGAGGCGAAAGACCAGCCCGCCATCGACGCGATTCCCCGGCGCGACGTGGTGGTCTACCTCATGAATCATCGCAGCAACGCCGATTACGTCGTGGTGGCGTACGTGCTGGCCCGGATGGTCAGCATCAGCTATGCGGTGGGGGAGTGGGCCCGGATCTGGCCGCTGGAGTTCGTGTTCAAGAGCTTTGGCAGCTACTTCATCCGGCGCCAATTCCGTGAGCCGTTGTATCACACGGTGCTCGAGCGATACGTCCAGTTGATCACGCTGCACGGCGTGACGCAGGGCATCTTTCCCGAAGGGGGCCTGAGTCGTGACGGGGCGCTCCGGCCGGTCAAGATCGGGCTGCTCGACTATATCGTGCGGACGCTGGACGACCCCACGTTCGATCGCGACATCTGGCTGGTGCCGATCGGCATCAATTACGACCGGGTGCTGGAGGATCGTTCGCTGATCCGGGAGCGCATCGTCGGCGGCACGCCGCCGGGGCGCTGGACCCAGTTTGGCGGGGTCCTCAACTACCTCGGCTGGAACCTGGTGCGGCTCATCACCGGCCAACTGCGTCGCTACGGCCGAGTCGCGGTGACGTTCGGGACGCCGCTCAGCGCCCGGGCCTGGCTCGCGGCGGAGCCCAGGGGCGTGCTGCAGTTGCCCAAGGCGGAGCGACTGCCTTCGGTGCAGCGCCTGGCGGAGGCCGCGCTCGACCGGATCGGGGCGGTGATTCCCGTGACGCCGGTGCCGCTGGCGGCGGCGGCGCTGCTCTCGTTCGGGGGCAGTGTGGTGCACCACGATCGACTGCTGGAGCGGATGGAGCTGCTGCGCGACCAGCTCGAAGCCCGCAACGCGCAGCAGATGCACCGGGAGCTGCCGGTGGCCGAAGTCTGGGAACGCGCCTGGCGGATGTTCCGGATGCGGCGCCTGGTGGTGCAGCAGGGCGATGAGCTGATCATCCTGCCGTCCGAACGTCCGCTGCTCGAGTATTATGCCAACTCGATCCGCCACCTGCTGCCGGCGGCGGTGGTGACCACCTGGTCTCCGGCGCACGAATCCGACACCACGCTGCCACGGCTCGCGACGCGGGACGAACTCGACATCATGACCCGCGAGCTGCCGGTCGTGCCGCGGAAGCGGTAGCGGCCCGCACTCGGTGGACTCGCGCCTGAGGAGGGAAGGCACCCCATGCAGCTGAACACCTCCGTCGACATCCCGCATGTCATCCAGCTCGCCATTGCCCCGGTGTTCCTGTTGTCAGGCATCGCCACGACACTAGGCGTGCTCACGACGCGACTGGCCCGCATCATCGACCGGGCCCGCCTGCTGGAAACCCAGTTGCCCGAGACGGTGGGGACGACGCACGAGTCGGCGGTGAGCGAGCTGGGGTCGCTTTCCCAGCGTGCCCACCTGGTGAATCGCGGGATTACGCTCTGCACGGCCGCCGCGCTCTTTGTGTGCCTGCTGATCGGCTGCCTGTTCCTGGGCTCGGTGCTCGACCGCTCGCTGGTGGTGTTGCTGGCGGCGCTGTTCATCGCCGCCATGGCCGCGCTGATCGGGGGGTATATCAGTTTTCTGCAGGAGATCCTGCTCGCCACCCGGAGCCTGCGGTTTGGGCGGCCGCGATCGACCACGATATCGGCGTGAGGCTCGCAAAATCATGTACGGGCCGATCTGATTTCGACCCCATGCATTGCCCTCCGACCCGCGGGGCCGATTTGAGATCGGCCCCGCTACAAAATCAGGCCCCTGATGATCGCAACACCCCATACGGGCCGACCTGATTTCGACCCCATGCATTGCCCTCCGACCCGCCGGGCCGATCTGAGATCGGCCCCTGCAGGATCATCAACCATCCAACGTCGGTCGCGCCTGATGCCCCGCCTCCTCCTCCTCTCCAATTCCTCCAATCCCGGCGCGGGGTATCTCGCGCATGCGCGGGGGCTGATCCGCGACTTTCTGGGCGAGCAGACTCGCGAGGTCGTCTTCATTCCCTACGCCGGCGTGCAGCTGACGGCCGAGGCCTACGCGGCGCAGGTGGCGGCGGCGCTGTCGCCAGTGGGGATCGGGGTGCGCTCGGTGGAGGCGGTAGCGGATCCGGTGGCTGCGGTCGAGGCTGCGTCGGCGATCGTGGTTGGTGGGGGCAACACCTTTCAGCTATTGACGCGGATGTATGAGACGGGATTGCTGGCCGCGGTGCGTCGGCGGGTGCTTGCGGGCGTGCCCTATGTCGGCTGGAGCGCGGGGGCCAACCTTGCCTGTCCGACGATTCGCACCACGAATGACATGCCGATCATCGAACCACCGTCGTTTGTCGCGCTGAATCTGGTACCGTTCCAGATCAATCCGCACTACACCGACCGGGTGCTGACTGAACACGGCGGCGAGACCCGGGATGACCGGCTTGCGGAATTCACGGCCGTCAACCCCACGGTAGAGGTGTACGGGTTGCGGGAGGGGAGCTGGCTGGTGGTGGAGGAAGGGACGGTGACGCTGGGGGGGCCGCATCCGATGAAGCGGTTCCGCAGCGGAGAGGTGGCGCGGGAAGTGGGGGTGGGGGTTATCGCAGGGTAGGGCGGACCCGCTGGTGCGCCCGGGACGGGGAGAGCAGTCCTAAAGAATCTCCTTCGGCACCACTCTTCGGGTCCACACCTTGAACCGCTTCATCCGACCGGCCGCGGCGTCGGGATTCTGCTGCAGCGTGGTTTCCCACGCGTTCTCCGGCCGGAACTCCACCTCCATCCCCGCCAGCACTCCCGCCGTAATCGAGTCCGAACGGATCACCGTGATGCATTCCGTATTCAGGTTGGCGCTGCGCGGGTCGAGGTTGAAGGTGCCGATGACGGTGATGTGTCCGTCGATCACCATCGATTTGGCATGCAGTCCGAAGATCGGTGGATCCACCAGCGTCCCCGCCACTGCGCTGGTCATCATGGTGGTGCGCTCGACGGCGTCGGGACGGAATTCGAAGAGCCGGACTCCCGTCCGCAGCAGCTTCTCCCGATCTCGCTGATAGCCGCTGAAGGCCTCGAGGTTGTCGGTTGAGGCCAGGCTGTTGGTCAGGATCCGCACCTCGACCCCGCGCTGCACCGCATCGCGGAAGACCGATCGCCCCAGCTCCGTGGTGACCAGGTAGGGCGACTGGATCGCGATCGAGGTGCGGGCATGCCGCACCAGCTCCAGCAGGGTGTCGAGTGTGACACCGCCGCCGCCCAGTCCCTGGCTGCCATCGTTCTTGCCTGGCACATCGGAGATGTAGCTCACGCTGTCGAGCCACTGCAGCTTGCCCGACGCCTGGATGGCGTCGAAGGCGACGGGAATGCTGCTCACCTGCGCCCGGACCTGGGGCCAGTAGTTGGCGGGGTTGCAGGCGTACTGATGCAGCCCGGCAACGCGGGCGGCGGTGGCGCTGTCCGTCACAGAGGGAGGCAGCACCGCCGCGACCGGACGGCTGCGCGGGTCGTCCCAGAACTGCTCGAAGGTGCGCTCGACCTGGCTGGCGACTCCGCCAAGGAGCAGCACGTCACGGTCGCGGAAGTTGTACTCGTGGTCGTAGTCGAAATACTCATCGGCGATGTTGCGGCCACCGGTGATCACGATGCGGCCGTCGACGGTGAACGTCTTGTTGTGCATCCGCTGGTTGATGCCGCGGAAGTCGGTGACGGTGCTGAAGAGCTTGCCCGGCAGCCGCTTGCCGAGATTGATGTCGGGATTGTAGATGCGGATCTCGAGATTCGGATGCGCATCGAGAGCCAGCAACGTCGCAGCGTCGGCCTCCAGGAGGAGGTCGTCCACCAGCACCCGGACCTGGACACCCCGATCGGCGGCACGCACCAGGTAGTCGACCGCGATGAGCCCCACGTTGTCGGCGGAGAAGATGAAGTACTGGACGTCAATCGAGTGCTCGGCGTATTCGCTGAGCCAGGCCCGGGCGACCATGGCGCCGCCACCATCCTCCAGGACGTAGACGCCGGTCTTGTGCGCCATCAGCGAGTCGACAGCGTGCAGTTGCTGGGCGAGGTGGACGGTGGAGTCGCGATGGATCATGGCGCAGAAATCGGGGTCCGCGGCGGCGGCCACCGGGGGAGTGGTCTTCGGTGAGCAGGCCGCCATGAGGATGGCGACGACGACTGCGGGCAGCGGCCGCTTCACGATTTCATGTGCTCCAGTTCGATTTAGCTCGCAATAGCAATAGAAAGGGCGGAGCAGCAGCTCCGCCATACCCGTCCACTCGTTCCTCTTAAATCCCAATCACCTA
>JBDTMI010000008.1:0-101555 GCA_039934355.1 Gemmatimonadales bacterium | reverse complement strand
TCGGGGTAGCGATCGCCCCGCCACGCTTCCCGGTCGCTCCATTCTTCCTCAGCGGGGTCCGCTTCCCACGGTACTGCCATTGGTGCCTCCGGTCTCGCGTCAGCTTATGCTATCGGCAGAAGTACCGGTGAACCACAGGGTGCAGGCGGGCCAATCGGGGTGAGTCGCGGATTCCGGCTGAGACGGGGGACGCCCACCCCCCACTCCTGCCCCGGGACCATCAACACCACTCCCAACCTGTCAGACCGCCCCCGCGAGAAACTCGTCGCGATAATAGCCAGCGGGGATGGTGCCCATCCGCATCAGTCGCTCATGGAAAGCCCGGGGGGAGAACTTGGTACCCTCCTTCTGCTTCAGGGTCTCACGCAAGTCGAGGATGGCGGTCTTGCCGAGGTTGTAGGTGATCGCCTGGGTGGGCCACTTGGAGTAGCGGTACATGGCGCGCTGGGCGCCCTCGGTGATGGCTCGCGCGGTGGGATCCTTCGCGGCGGCGGCGCGGGCCCCGGGGTAGAACGAGACATGCTCGACGAAGTAGTCGACGGCCTCGTCGAAGGTCATCCGACCGGTGTGGATGCCGACGTCGACCCGCACCCGCACCGCCCGCAGCAACTGCCCCTGCAGCTCGTAGAGATGTTCCGCCGCGGTATAGAATCCGTGTGGCCGTCCCGCCACCGGCTCGGCCATCAGCTCCTCGGCGTAGAGTGCCCAGCCTTCTGCGGCCATGGAGTCCTCCCACATGGAGGAGCTGTCCTCGACGGCGCCCGGCGTAAGCCAGCGGATGTTGCTGATCTCCCTGGCGTGCTGGGTCATGTACTTGTAGTGCCAGTCGTGTCCGGGAAAGCCCTCGTGGATGGCGGTGTCCGCTACCGAGGCGCGGTTGTTGAGCCGGAGCGCGGCGGGATCGTTGCCGGTGGGGGAGAGATAGAAGCGTCCAACCCCGGTCGTCTTGAATGGTGGAGCGGGGTAGTAGGCGGCGTCGATGGTGCTGCGCAGCACCGGCGGGGTCGGGGTGACATCGAGCCGGTAGTCGGCCGGGATCTCGAAGAGCTGCTGCTCGCGCCCGTAGGCCACGGCGCGCTCACCGGCCTGACGATACCACTGGAAGAGTTCGTCGTCATTGGCGGGCGAGTCCTTGCCGAGTGCTTCCATGACGGCGCGGGCGGAGATGCGGCGGTCGGCGTCGCTGGCCCAGGAGAGGGTGAGGCCGGCATCACGCGCCGCCTCCTCCGCCACGGTGAAGAGCAGGGTTTCGAAGGCGGCGACCTGGGCGGCACCGTAGGCGAAGAGATCCTCGGGGTTGCGATCGAGGTGGAGGCAGGTCTTCAGTCGCCAGGCGTATTCCTGCTCGCCGACGGCGTAGCGATCGGTCAGATCATTCTGGTCGTAGGTCTGGAGCAGGAAGCCTGCGAAACGCTCCCAGGCGTCAGCCGCGGCCTTGGCGGCAACGGTGAGCTGGGGCAACAACGTGACGGCGAAGGGCTGGCTGCCGAGAAACGCCTTCGCGCTCTCGAGAAAGGCCTTCCTGAAATACTCGGCATTGGCCTTGGAGCCACCGATCCCGTCGCGCTCAACCAGACGGTGATCGGGAAGATTGCCGGCTTTCTTGCCGGCGAGCAGGTTGGCCTGCGCCGCATCGAGATAGGCTTGGGTGCCGCGGAGGCGCTCGAGGACGAAGAGCCACTCGGCCTCGGTACCGCGGAGCGTTGGGCTGCCGGGCGGCAAGGCGGTCGATGAATCCGTCCGCCCGTCGGCCGGTCCATTGGTTTCCGTCATCCCCTGAATTTGCCAGTCGATACCGCGAAACGGCTCGGCGACGTAAGTGTCGATGGTGCGTTCATGGGTGCGCAGGTCGCCACTCTGGTGCAGGAGGAAGGCGAGTTGCGCGCCGAGGACGGCGTGATCAATCCGTGACTGGGGTGAGAGGCCGGCGGGATCGATCGCCTTCCGGGATGTCTCGATTTCCAGGTAGAACCCTCGCTCGATCTGCAGCGCCTCCGGCCGCCAGTCGCGCAACCGCCCGTTGACGTTTGCCAGGCTCGAGTCGTAGGAGTCCCCGCCGAGATAGGTCGCGGTGACGGGGTTGAGCTCGAGCGCCTTGAGGAAGTAGCGGTCGCGCAGGGCGATGAATGGGCCGTCGGTGCCCGCCGGTGCGCCCTTGCCGCAGGCTGTGAGGTGGGGCAGGAGGCCGAGGGCGACTGCCGTCTGGCTGGTGCGGAGCAGGAAGAGGCGACGGTGCATGGGGGGCGACAGTAGGGAGAAGGGTTGGGAGCATGGGGACTGGGCGATGGGCGGTCGGTGCCCAGAGGGCGCGATCTGCTGAACGCTGATCGCTGACCGCCAGCCACCTACCCGCCTCCACGATGGAAGATGTCGACGTTCGGCCCGTGGCGGAATGCCGGGGGGTGTAGGTGAGTCGCACGTGCGCAACGGCGGGAGGGCCACGCCCGGTGCCCGAGGTACCTGCCTAAAGCGTTGTGACAAACAGTGTTGGGTGATGGCTTGGGGACTGGTACATCTCCTGCCTCTGGAGGGCCCGCGCGGCTGGCCTCGGGAGATGCTCCGAGTGGATCGACGACGGAGGAAGGGTCCGACGACGATCAACCCGAGGTTGGCCCCGCGCTAATTTTCAGCCGTCAGCCGTCAGCCGTCAGCCACCGGCCGTTGGCCGTTGGCCGTTGGCAACAAGCTCGAATACTGCTCCCCGCCTGTCGCCTATTGCCTATCGCCTTTCCACTACCACCTCCTACCCGTTGACTCCGCTCTTCCATCACGACATACTTCACACATGAATGATACAGTGAGCGCGCAAGCCGATCGAACCAGTGCACTCGTCCCGCTGCTGGAGGCGGCGCGTGTGGTCGAAGAGAGGCTGGAGCGTGCGCTCGGGACCATCGGCCTTTCCAAGTCCAAGCTCATTTGTCTGACCCGGCTGGTGGAGGCGGAAGAGTCGCTACCACTCAGCGTGTTGGCGGAGCGCTGCAGTTGTGTCCGGTCCAACGTCACCCAGCTGGTAGATCGACTCGAGGATGAGGGGCTGGTACGGCGCATCAATGATCCCGCCGACCGGCGAAGTGTGCGGGCGGAGCTGACCAGGCAGGGGCGCGATGCCCAGGTGCAGGGCGACAAGCTCTTCAGGGCCGAGGAAGTGCGCGTCGCCGCGGAGTTGTCGCCAACGGTACGCGCGGCGCTTTCCGCGCTGGCGGCCTCACGGGAGTAGCCACCTTTTATTTGCGGGAATAGTTCAGTAGTGGACAGTGTGTAAACGAACAATAGCTATACGAACCGATTACCAATCAGGCAAAGAGAGATTGATCAGATGCATACCGTGGATGAAGTGACGAATGAGCTGTTTGAAGCGGTAATGGTCGGCGATGTGCGGCTGGCCAATCGCCTCGTGATGGCGCCGATGACGCGCAACCGCGCCGGGGCGGGGAATGTCCCCACCACGATGATGGTCGAGTACTACCGCCAGCGGGCGACGGCAGGACTCATCATCACGGAAGGTGCGCAAATCCTGCCCGAGGGTCAGGGCTACCCCAATACACCGGGGATCTACTCGCCAGAGCAGGTGGCGGGCTGGAGCAGGATCACGTCGGCGGTGCATGCGAAGGGCGGCCGGCTCGCGCTGCAGCTCTGGCATGTGGGACGGATCTCGCATCGATCGCTGCAGCCGAACGGGAAGCTGCCGGTGGCACCATCGGCGATTGCCGCGAGGGGCAACGTGTACACCGTGGAGGGGCTGAAGCCGTTCGAGACGCCGCGGGCGCTGGAGACGGCGGAGATCGCGGGGATCGTGCAGGCCTACGCGGCGGCGGCAAAGCGGTCAATCGCAGCGGGGTTCGACCTGGTCGAGATCCACGCGGCCAATGGCTACCTGATCGATCAGTTCCTGCGCGACGGCACCAACACCCGCACCGATCAATACGGCGGCTCGCTGGCGAACCGGATCCGCTTTCTGGTCGAGGTGGCGACCGCAGTGGCGCAGGCGGTTGGTGCGGGGCGGGTGGGAGTGCGGTTCTCGCCGCTCAGTCCGTTCAATGACATGAAGGACAGCAATCCCGAGGCGACATTCGTGGCCGCCGCGGCGGCGCTCAAGCCGCTGGGACTCGCGTACCTGCACGTCATCGAGCCGGTGGGGGCGAACTGGCGGAGCGCGTCGGCGGAGGGTGACCGCCTGACGCCGAAGCTGCATGCGGCTTTCGGTGGGAGGCTCATCGCCAACGGCGGCCACACGCTGGAGACCGCCGAGTCGGTGCTGGCGACGGGGGAGGCGGATCTGGTCTCGTTCGGAGTCGCCTTCCTGGCCAATCCGGATCTGGTGGCGCGATTGAAGTCGGGGGCGGAGCTGAATGTCCCGGATGTACCGAGCTTCTATGGCGGGGCGGAGAAGGGGTATACCGACTATCCGGCGCTGGGCGGTAGGGGGTCGGGATAGGGGAGTGAGCCGCTGAATGCTGAACGCTGCCGGCTGAAGGCGGAGGGGTGACGGCGATCCCCCGGGTCTACCGATACCTCTCGCGGGGGGCTACACTTACGGCCCTTCGCGGGAGGTCATTCTTCCTCTCGTGGAGGGTGTTTGGAGCCAGTCGGAACGGGACGTGGCGCAGCCCGGTAGCGCACTTCCTTGGGGTGGAAGGGGTCGCAGGTTCAAATCCTGTCGTCCCGATGGTTCATGAGTCAGGCCTCACCGCAATGCGCGGTGAGGCCTTTCTCGTGGCAGGATCCTGCCCGCCCTGGATCGATGCCCCTGACTAGGAGGCGGCAAGCCCACCCTACCAGGCGGCCATGCCATTGGTGAACATCGGAAGCCCTGTCGTTGAAGCGCCGCGTTCCAGGCTGCCGTCCTTGCGCACGGTGAAGCTCGACAGCTGGTGGTCGCCGCTATCGAGGGTATATAGCCGTTTGCCGTCGGGGCTGATCGCCAGGTCGATCGGGGTCAAGCCGGTCAGCCCGCTGACGCCACCCTGCAGCAGAGTGAGCTGTGCATCGGTATTCAGGGCGTACCCGCTGACATTCGCTGTCGCGGTGTTGGTGACGTAGGCGTACCGGCCATCCGGCGTGATCGCGACCCAGCAGGCGGCGGCCTGCCCGTTCCCAACCGTCGCACTCCGCGTCTGGAGCGCGCCGCTCAGATTGGCCCCGTAGGACGACACCGCTGCGGCGCCCGCGCCGCCGCCAAAGGCCTCCGAGACTACCAGGCGGCCCCGGCCATCAAAGGCAAAACCGAACGGCGTCATACCTGCCGACGCTTCCGGGCGCGGCGCGCCTGCGATGCCGTTGGCCTCCACATCGTACAGCGTGATCAGGTTGGTTCCCTTCTCGGTGACCACGAGGGTCGCGCCATTCGGCGAAAAGCCGATCTGGGCGGGGCCCACACCGGCGGCGCTGAGCGGCTGAGTGGACCCCGCGAGCGGGGAGAGGGTGCCGTCGGAATTGAGGTGGAACCCGCTGATGCTTCCCGCGCCACCGGCATTGAGGACGTACACCGTGCCATCGTGCTCGGTGACCGAGATCGGCTGCATGCCACCAGACGCGACCCGGTCGGTGAGGCTCAGCTGGTTCCCAGCGACGGCAAAGACGGAGACGTCATTGCTGCCGGCGTTGATCGCGAAGAGGTGTGCGTGATCGCCCGAAAGGACTACTGCGCCCTGATTCCCCAGCCCGCCACCGGTCCCGGTGCCACCGGTGGGGTAGGAGGTAGGAGCTTCGAGACTGCCGTTGCGCCGTCGGGCGAACACCAACACCGCGTTGCCGGTCGACGCGTTGCTCGCCACGGCGATCGCACCGAGGGCGGCGAGTGCCGAGGCACCCTGGTCGACAGAAAGGGGCGTGGAAGGTTGATCAATGGAACTACAGGCCACGGAGATGCCGGCGAGCGTGGCGAGCAGCGCACTGCGGGGGGAGGATGTCATCAGGAGCCTCTGCGGATGGTGGGTTCACGTCAGTGTGACATGACGTCACCACAACGCCGGCATCACGACGCCGGGTCTCTCCCGCGCGGAACGGCAAACACGATGGATCCAACCAGCGGAGTCGTGGCGTTGCCAGGAGTTTGTGCTATGCTGAACCAGCGGGAGTCGTGCGCACGCAGTTACGCCAGTATCACGACTCGGCCCATCGTTACGAACGTCGGCGGCTTTGCGCTCCTCCGGCGCATGCACCTCTTTTCTGAGGCAGGTCGATGACTCTGCGCATCGAAGGGCTATGGCGCTACCCGGTCAAGAGCATGGCGGGAGAGCCGTTGCAGATGGCCGAGCTGACGGCCGACGGGATTCCGGGCGACCGGATTGTGCAGGTGCATGGGCCTGAAGGGGTACGCACCTCGCGCCGACAACATCACCTGCTCGGCCTCAAGGCAACGCTCGGGTCTGATGGCCAGCCTCTGGTGAACGGACTGCCGTGGCGGAGCGAGGAAGTGCTGGCACTGGTCAAGGCCGCAGCCGGGGACGACGCCTGGCTGGACGCATACGACGGTCTCGAGCGCTTCGACATTCTGCCGCTGCTGGTGGCGACGGACGGCGCGGTGGCCGCTTTTGGGCGCGACATCCGCCGCCTGCGGCCCAACATCCTCATCGGTGGCGTCGATGGCATGGACGAGGTCCACTGGGAAGGGACCGAGCTGCATGTCAGCGACGCGGTGGTGCGGCTGGATTCCCTGCGTGGTCGATGCCCGATGACGACGGTGGATCCGGATACCCTGGTCCGCGATCCCGCGGTGCTGCGCGATATCGGCCGTCGCTTCGGTGGGCGGCTCGCGCTCAATGCCGACGTGATGCGGCCGGGGGTGATTCGGGTGGGGGATGCGGTGCAGCTGGTGCGGTGCGACGGGAACGCGGTCTCATCATCGAGATAACGCCCGCACTTCCTCTACCGTCAGCATCCGCCACGCGCCTTTGGCCAGCGTCCCGAGCTGCAGCGGTCCGATCGCGATCCGCACCAGTCGCAAGACTTCGATCTCAAGTGCCGCGAGCAGGCGCCGGATGTGGCGGTTCTTCCCTTCATCGAGCACGATCTCCAGCCAGGCGCTGCTCCGCGATCCCACCCGCAGCAGCGAAACGCGCTTCACGCTGAGTCGCTCCCCGGACCGAGGCTCCACGACTCCCGCCGCCACGCGCGCCACCGTAGACTCATCGGCCTGCCCACGGACCTGGACGTGGTAGATCTTGTCCACATGCGAGTCGGGGTCGAGCAGGTACGCCGACCAGCGCGTGTCATTGGTCAGCAGCAACAGCCCCTCGCTCGCCTTGTCGAGTCGTCCGACCGGCCCCACGAACGGCAGCGCCGTGTTGGTCAGGCACTCGTAGATCGTCGCACGGCCTTGGGGATCGTCCCGCGTCGTGACCAGCCCGCGTGGCTTGTTCAGTGCGAGGTAGACTCGCTCGACACGACCAACCCGCGCGCCGTCAATCTCGATGATCGCGGTTTCCGGCCGGATGCGAACGCCGAGGTCCCGGACAACCGTGCCATTCACGGTGACGCGTCCCGCCTCGATGAGACGTTCGCCTTCGGCGCGGGAACAGAGGCCGAGCTTGGAGAGGCCGCGTGCGACGCTCACGGTGCCGGGGCCCCTGGTGTTCGGCGTATCGCTCACGATGGGCCCTGGCCACTGGGGGAGCCTGGATGTTGCGCCCGGAGCTGCATCTTACCGCCAAGAGCGCGAAGACGCGAAGACCGGCAAGAGCGCGAAGGCATCGAGAAGCACGGAGCGGAAGACGGTCACATTCGGGCCGTGGCGCTCGGGCTTCCGCGATCTCACGAAATCAGGGGTGATCTCCACGTTGAGTAGGAGATTGCCGGCGGTGTCGTTGGTAGTGGTGCCGAGGTCTCGGTCGTCGATGTCACCGTAGCTGTCGGTGTGATTGGAATGCCAGTGGACGGCGACGGATGCCACTGGCCCCTTGAGTTCGGCGCGGTCCCGGTCGGTCTTCGCAGGGGAGTGCCCAACCGGCGCGATGCCGATGAGCAGCGTGCTCGCCGCCGTCAGGCGCGGGAGCGAAAGCATCAATGGCTCTCCGCCGGCCCGCGCGGCGGCTGGAACACCAGGCGATCCATACCGGTGTAGCCCTTGGCCGGCCAGAGGTCGATGTACTGGATCCATTCACCGGCCGTTGCCAGGTCTTCGCCGGGGTTTGCGTCGTCCATGCGCTTGCGGCTGATGTCGAGCACCATGCCGTCCTTGAGCCAGTGGTGTCCCTCCGGCCCCTCGGTCAGGCCGCCGTGCAGTTGCCGGTCCTCCTCAGTCCGATAGACCTCGTGGCCGGTGAGCCAGCCGTCGGCCGCGAGACGGGTGCGCAGCACGTCGTCAGCGGAATCGAGGGAGGCTCGGCTCATCTTCTCCGGGGAGGTGCCGATGTTGACGGCCTGCACCCGGGTGGAATCGTGAGTGTAGGTGGTGATGTAGTAGTAGCGCGACTGCGGAAAGGTCATGCTGGTGCCGGGGATCGTGAAGTCGAACACCCCGTCGCGCCCTCCCGAGATCGCCGCGCTGGCGTACTTGAGATTCAGCCTGACGGTCGACTGAGCCACCATGTCGGTGAGCGTCATATCCGGTCGCGCCGCGAGAACGCCGAGGTGCGGTCCCGCGAAGGCGCGGTCGAAGGCACGCCTGGGCGCGTCACCAAACATGCCGCCGTAGATCGCCGCCGGCACCGCAATGACGATACCGGCCAGGATCAGGCCCCACATCGACCAGATGATGGTGTTCTGATGGCGAAGCGCTGCGGCCACGACTGCCGCATCCTGATTGCCCGCCTGCACCTGAGCCGAGAGGACCAGCTTGACCATCACCGGTATCGTCGACAGCCCGAAGGCGATGAACAGGGTGAAGTACAGCGCCAGCGCGACGTAACGGCTGGGGCCGGAGGGGGGTGCCACGCCAGCGCGCTGCAGCACGTTGCCGAGGACGGCGATGCCAACCAGCGCGGCGAACAGCGAGGCGCAGATCAGGCTGTGGGTCCGAAGGGAGAACATGCAACTACCCCTGCTGATGCGCCTCCACAAACCAGAGCCACTTGTCGATGCCGCGCGAGATCTCGGTCATGATGTCGGCGCTGTCCGCGTCGCCCAGGTTGTCCATCTCCTCAATGCCGATCCGCGCCGTCCGCCCGAACTGCGAGAGGGAATCCGACAGCGCGGCCACGTGCTGCGGGCCAGTCGAGAGCGTCGGCGGATAGTCCAGCAGGGTGGTCCGGGCGGCCACGCTCCGCACGGTGCCGTCCGCGATTCCACCGAGCTGCACGACGCGCTCGGCGAGCACATCGACATACTCCTCGACCGCCGCATTCACCTCGTCGAACAACTTGTGCAGCGCGATGAAGTTCGGCCCCTTCACGTTCCAGTGGGCCTGCTTGCACTGGGTCTGCAAATCGATGCAGTCGGCCAGTCGCTGGTTGAGCAGCGTCACCACATTGGCCCGGGTATCCTCGGGAAGATCGTTCTTGGTGGAAAAGAGCAGCGGCGAGTCGGGTGACGTCGGCCGGGGGGTGCGGGCGCGCGGGGCCAGGGTGCGGGTCATGGAACGCTCTCCAGGATGGACGATGATGGCCGACGCCCCCGTGGGGAGGGCGACGGGGTGTGCATCTAGTATAGGCGAATTGGGGGCGGGGGGAGGAAGTGAGGAGTGAGGAGTGAGGAGGAATGACTGTTTCGGCAGCCTCCATAGCTCCGGTGTAGTCCTCCGTCCTACACCATTGCCCTCCCAACGTCTGACGCTCCGCTCGGCGAGTTCCCGATGACGTCAACGTTCATCGATTCCTAACTTGTCTGCGCATCATACAACGAGTCAGACAGCGCTAGCGGGCGATATGCGCACGCCGAGCGGGGCTCAACAGACAAGGGAGGGTAGCATGACTGGCAAGTCTCGCGGCCGAATCGCCGCAGGGATCGTGGCTCTGACCGTGGCGGTTGCGGCGTGCGGGTATGACAATGCGTCCGGCCCCGGGTATGGTGACAGCACTACGGTTGCCGCGGTGAAGTCCAGCCCCCGGGTGATCGCCGCCACCGGCAGTCTGACGGCGGCGCTGAAGGAGTTCCGCCACCAGCTCGGTGACTCCGTCAACAAGACGGCCGGCGAGCAGGCCACCGGGCGGCGGGAGATCAATTGGGACGGCGTCTCCGGCGTCCTGCTCAATGTCGACACCTTCCCTGGCGACTTCTTCAACCGGGTCGTGCCGAGGGGTCAGATCTTCACCACCGACGGCAGCGGCTTCCGGGTGAGCGACAACGCGCTCGCGGACCTGAATCCGAGCTACGCCAGCGAATTCGCCGCCTTCAGCCCGACCAAGATCTTCATCGCGGCGGGGAGCCGGGCGATGACGGTGCACTTCGTGGTCGCCGGCAGCCTCACCCCGGCGCTGGTGAATGGCTTCGGTGTAGTGTTCACGGACGTGGATGTCGAGCGGGGCACAACGATGTCCTTCTTCGACGCCCAGGGCCGGCTGTTGCAGAAGGTCTCGGCGCCGACGCGTTCCGATGCCGCGGGGTTCTCCTTCGTCGGGGTGACGTTCACTGCCCCGATCGTGGCCACCGTGCGCATCGTGTCCGGGCAGGCACGTATCACCGGACTCAACACCGACGTCAGCGCCGGCGGCTCCGCCGACCTGGTGGCGATGGACGACTTCATCTCGGGTGAGCCGCACCCGATCCAATAGGCAGGCGGCCGGGAGCGGAGCGGAGAAAAGGGGCGTGCGTCCACCGGACGTGCGCCCGTTCGCCAGCGACGAACTCGCGGGGGGCCGATCTCGTGTCGCTTCAGCGACAGGGCCGAGCCGTCGCTTCAGCGACGACCTCGCGAGGGGCTCACGGGAGCTCGCGATTTCAGACGTGCGGCCCATTCGTCGCCCAACGCCGGTGCCGTCAGGCAATCAGACCATGGGTGGCGGCGTAGCGGACCAAGTCGGCGTTGGTGGCTAGCGCCATCTTTTCGAGAATCCGGGTACGGTAGGTGCTCACGGTCTTCGCCGAGAGGACCAGCTCGGTGGCGATCTGGGAGACGGTGAGGCCGCTGCCGAGTCGGCGCATGACCTCGAACTCGCGATCGGAGAGGAGTTCGTGGGGGGCGCGCTCGCCGTGTCCGTCGAGCTGGCTGGCCAGGTGCTCCGCCAGCGTCGGGCTGACATACTTGCCACCGCGATAGACTCGGCGAATGGCCTCCAGCAGTTGATCGGGTGAATGGTCCTTGGTGAGATAACCGGCGGCGCCGGCCTTGAGCGCCCGCACCGCCCACTGGTCTTCGGAGTGGACGCTCAGGACCAGGACGCGGATCGTCGGGTGGCGCTCGCGCAGGGAGCGCAGGGTCTCGAGGAATGTGCCGCCCGGCATCGAGACGTCGAGCAGCACCAGATCGGCAGGGGCGGCCTCCACGCCGGCGAGCAGCGCCAGGGCGTCGCCTGCCTCACCAGCGATGACCATGCCGGCATCGGCTTCCACGATGCGGCGGAGTCCCTGCCTGACGATCGGGTGGTCGTCGGCGATGAAGACGCGAATGGCGGTGGAGCGGTTCACGGCGCCACCACCGGAATCGTGACGACGATCGCGGTGCCCTGACCGGGGTTGCCCCGGACGATCAGGGTGCCGCCGCAGGCCACCGCCCGCTCGCGCATGCCCACCAACCCCAATGAACGCATTCCGCTGAATGACTGGGGCATGATCCCGACGCCGTCGTCCTCGACGCCGAGTACGATGGAGGTGCCGAGGTGGCGGACGGTCACGTGGACCTTGGTAGCACGGGAGTGCCGAGTCACGTTGGTCAACGCCTCCTGGATGATCCGGAAGGCGTGACTGGCCACTGCGTCAGGCAGCTCGGGAAACTGCTCGGCATCGAGGGTGATGGCGATTCCGGAGGACTTGGCCGACTGCCGCACCAGCCACTCGATGGCGGCCTCGAGGCCGAGCTGGTCGAGGACGCTGGGCCGGAGCTCGCTGGCGATGCGGCGGACGATCTGCATCGTCTCGTCGATCCGGTCGGTGATCGACACATTGCCCAGCGCGGCGGCGGCCGCCGCGTTGCGGGGCAGCCCCTTCTCGAGCCAGGCCAGGTCGAACTTGAGGGCGGTGAGCGCCTGGCCCAGTTCGTCGTGAATCTCCCGGGAGATGCGGGTGCGCTCTTCCTCGCGGGTCGTCTGGATCCGGTCTGCGAGGGCGCGGAGTTCGGCGCGGGACTCTTCGAGTTCCGCCGCGGCCAGGATCCGACTGGTGACGTCGCGCTGAATGCCGAAGTGCCCGGTGATCCGTCCGGCGGTGTCGTAGAAACACATGTAATCGCCCTCGACCCACATGGCCGATCCGTCGAACCGTCGCTCATGGGTGGTGCTGTGCGAGTGTCCGGCGTCGAAGAGGGTCCGCCAGCCGCGGCGGCCGGCCTCCAGGTCGTGCTGGAAGAACTCGGCCGGTGTTTTTCCCAGGAGGTTGGCCGGTGTGGCGAGGAACTGTTCGGCCATGGCGGCGTTGACGCGGGTCATGCGCTGATGGAGAAAGGCGTAGTCGAGCGCGGCGTCCTTGTCGACCGTGGGGCCCCACTCGATGGGCTGGTCGAGCATCATGAAAAAGCACCCGTCGCGGGTGCGCTCGAAGAAATCTTCGAGGAGCGCGCGGGTATTCGCATCCGTGGGTGGGGACAACGGTATCGGCATGGAATCTCCTTGCCGGAAAAATGGGGGGAGTTGGGGATCGGGGGAAGGAGGGTGGGGCGAGCGATGCAATTTCTGGTTATGAACCTTATCCCTGCCCGGCAACCGCCGACTTGCTGGAGAGCAGCAGCTTCCGGAAGTTCCAGCAGACCGTAAACACGCCGAGGGCGATCAACGCCACGCTTCGCTTCCCCCACTTCGTCGTCCGACATCCCCGTGCACTTCTTTTCCTGAGTGGTGGCGCAGGCGTCGGGCACGGAGAAGAAGACCCGGTCGAATGTGGGGAAGAGCCACACCAGGAGGAGCACGGCGACCAGCGTCCAGAACAGGGTGCTCGGCGGGGCGTGCTTGAGGGCCCGGTCGAAGTCGTAGTTCTGGTCGGCGCCGATCAGGGCGCCGACAATGAGGAGCCCGATCCAGAGGATGCGGAGGACGGAACGGAACGCCCGGTAGCGCCTGAACTCTGGTGGTCAACCGTCGGTGCGCGATCATGAACGTCGTCCGGTCGGCCAGCAGTGCCGCCATCGAGGCCTGGATGAGCTGCTCGCTCTCGGTATCCAGGTTGCTGGTCGCCTCGTCCAGAATGAGGATCTGCGGGGATGCGAGGATGGCCCGGGCAATCGCCAGCCGCTGCTGCTGACCGCCGGAGAGCTTGACTCCCCGCTCGCCGATGACGGTCTCATACCCCGCCACCAGCCGGACAATGAACTCGTGCGCATTGGCCCGCCGCGCCGCGTCCTCGACATCCGCCTCCGTGGCGTCGTGCCTGCCATAGGAAATATTGTCCCGGACCGAGCCATCAAAGAGAAAGACATCCTGCTGCACCAGCGCGAGCAGGTCGCGGTACGTCCGTAGCCGGAAGCTCCGGATGTCGATCCCATTGAGCAGAATGCGTCCCGCCGTCGGGTCGTGAAACCGCGCCACGAGGTCGGTGACCGTCGTCTTGCCCGCGCCACTCCGTCCCACGAGTGCCACGGCGGATCCCCCCGGCACTTCGACATTGAAATCCGCCACCACCGGCCGCCCGGCGTGGTATTCGAGCGTCACGGCCTCGAAGGTGATGCGCTCGACCAGCTTCGGCGCGTCGACGGCGTCGAACCGGTCGGGCTTGTCGCTCTCCATCCCCAGCACGTCGAATACCCGCTCCATGGCGGCCAGTGATCGCTGCAGCTCAGAAAAAGAGTTGACGAGGTTCCACACCGGGTTGAGCAGCAGGAAGGTGTACCACTGGAATGCCATGATGTCGCCGATGGACGCCCGGCCGCTGATATGCAGGAATCCGCCATACCAGACAATCACGACGCTGACGCCTGACACGAGCAGTCCCCACGAGGTCCAGATGACCAGCTCGCGTCGCTGGGCGAATAGCTCCTTCCTGAGCACGGTGTGCCGGCCGCGCATGTAGTTGAGCAGCTCGCGGACCTCACCTCCAAACGCCCGCACCACCCTGATCCCCGAAAACGTCTCCCCCACCCGCCCGTCGATCGCCTCGGCGTCCTTCCGGAGCGACCGGTAGATGGGCCGGATCCGCCGCGCCGAGGCGAAGCTGATGAGCATCGCGCCGGGGATGACGGCCATGGCCATAAGCGCCAGACGCCAGTTGAGGGTAAGCAGCACTCCTACCGCGACCACCAGCCGGACCACGGAGATACTGGGCGAGATGATCGCCATCTGGAGCAGACCGGTGGTGGTGTCGACATCGCCCGTCAGGCGCGACAGGATGCCGCCGGTCTTCATTCCCCACAGCCTCGGCAACGGCAAGTGCAGGAACCGCTCGAACAGCGCGCGCCTGAGCGAGAGCATGACCCGCACGTTGAGCAGCCGCTGGCGATAGTCCTTGACTGCGCCGAGGAGGTTGGAAAGGATGACGACCAGCACGAACGCAATGCCGGCAAGGTGGAGACGGGTGAGCCGAGCGGCGGCGTCGAGGGTAGTGTCGAGCAGGACCCGGTCCACGATGAACCGCATGAAGAGCGGCGCGACCAGTTGCAGCCCCGCCACCAGGAGCGCGAAGAAGGCGACGACCCCCAGGGCGGCGCGGTGGGGCCGGAGCCAGCGCAGGTAGTCGTGGAGGAACTCCCGACGGCGGGGGCGCAGCGCCGCGGGCGCAGGGCCATCCGGTCCGCCGTCGAGCGGAAGCTCAGAGGTCGCGGGGGCATCGACCAGGTCGTCCAGACGCTTGGCCCGATAGTCCTCGACGAAGTCCCGGTAGCGCTGGCGCGAGGAGCCACGTTGGGGGCGTGGCTCGGGGTGGTCAGTCACAGTGTCATTGCGAGGGAGCGTCGCGACCGCAGCAATCTCATTGGATCCCGCATCATTCTCACCGGACACGCTCCTGGGAAGGAGCCGCCGACTACACCGTCGGGCGGAACGCCGGCGCGTTCTGGTCGAATCCCCACATGAACGGCGGCTCAACCCCGCAGCACCGGGCGTAGGCATAGAGCTGCCCACGGTGATGCAGGAACTCATCGGTCATGATGTTGAACCCGACCCAGCCGGGAAAGGTCATGTGCCACGGCGTCGGTACCATGGCATTCAGTTGCGCATCACCGGTCGCGGCGACCGCCACACTCGCCTGGTCCCAGCAGGTCCGGGCAAATACGATCATCTCCTCCTTCGACTTCCAGCCCGCCGCCACCGTGTCCTCGCCTGACTCATCGGCGGTGATCTCACCCTTGGCGATGCCCCGGGCGATATCCCGGATGACGGTCCCCGACACATGCGCCACCAACTGGGCGGGTGTGCGCATTCCCGTAACGGGGTTGGTGTTCAGGCGATCGGCCGGGAATACCTCGAGAAGCCGAAGGTAGACACCGTACTTCTGCCGGATCTGGTCCCATGTCTGGGTCAGCGCGTGCTTGTCCATGACTGGTCTTTCGGTTGAATTACGGGTGCGGCGGGCCGCTGGTGGCGGCGGGTCGTTGGTGGCGGCGGGTCTGAGACCCGCCGCGACATGATGGTACAACAAATGTGGGAAGGGATTGCCGGATGATTCCCAATCGGTGGTAGTGATTCAACGAATCCGCGTACCGGTCATGGGAATATTCCCAACTGTTCGTAGCTGGACGCCACCTTGTCGATGGCGACGACCATCGCGGCGGTGCGGCAGTCCATCGTCGCGCCGCCCTTGAGCCAGGTTTCGCGGATCGGGTGCCAGGCGGTGATCATGGTCTCCTCCAGTCCGGAGTTGACCAGATCCTCCTCGCTCGCACCCTGCGTCAGGCGCTCGGTCTCCGCCGCGGTGAACTTCCGGCCGGTGACGCCTTCGACTGCGACCAGCAGCCTGCTATACGCCCCCTCCTCGAACCGCTTCTGCATCCGCCCGAAGCGCACATGGCCCAGGTTCTTGACCCACTCGAAGTAGGAGACGGTGACGCCCCCCGCATTGATGTAGGCATCCGGTATTACCATGACACCATTGCTGGCGAGGATGGCATCGGCCTCCGGCGTGGTGGGGCCGTTGGCCGCCTCCACGACGATCCTGGCCTTGACCCTCGGCGCATTGTCGCCGGTGATCTGACGTTCGAGAGCGGCAGGGATCAGGATGTCGCAGTCGAGCTCGAGCGCATCCTCACGCTTGGCCAGGTTGGTCGATCCGGGGAAGTTGAGGATGCTCTTCTTCTCCTTGCGGTGCGCCATGAGCGCCTCGATGTCGATGCCCTTGGGGTTGCTGATGGCCCCCTCCGACTCGGCCAGTCCTACGATCAGTGCGCCGCCCTCCATGAAGAACTTGCCGGCATAGTAGCCGACATTGCCCAGCCCCTGGACAACGACCCGCTTGCCGGCCAGCCCGGTCGTCAGTCCCAGCTTCTTCATGTCCTCCGCCACACTGCAGATCTCGCGCACCCCAAAGAAGACGCCTCGGCCCGTTGCCTCGGTCCGTCCGCGAATACCGCCCTGGCTGATGGGCTTGGCGGTCACGCAGGCCAGCGCATCCACCTCGCCCGGCTTGAGCTGGGCGTAGGTGTCGGCGATCCATGCCATCTCGCGCGAACTGGTGCCCATGTCAGGCGCCGGAACGTCGAGACCAGGCCCCATGAAGTTCTTGCGCACCAGCTCGAAGACGTAGCGCCGAGTCAGGCGCTCCAGCTCAGGGGCGGAATACTTCTTGGGGTTGATCCGGATGCCGCCCTTGGACCCGCCAAAGGGTACATCGACCAGCGCGCACTTGAAGGTCATCAGCGCCGCGAGCGCCTGGACCTCGTCAGCATCCACGTCCGGCGCGAAGCGCACACCTCCCTTGCAGGGGAGCTTGTGGTGACTGTGCTGCGCCCGCCAGGCGTGGATGACCTCGATGGTGCCATCGTCCCGCTTGAGGGGGAAGCTGGTGTAGAGGACGTTCTTGCAGGCGCGCATGCTGGCGAGCAGCGTGGGATCGTGGGTCGTGAGCTTTGCCGCGCGATCAAAGGACTGGTTGACTTGTTCGAGAAAGCCGGTGCCGACGGACATGGGTCTGCTCCTGCGGGTGGACAACAAAAGGAGTGAGGAGTGAGGAGTAAAGATGTCGGAGGGACGGGAATGGGGAAGGGGGAGGGAGGGGAAAGGGAATGCTCGTCAGGCCTTGGCCCTGCGAGCGGCCCGTTCCAGCGCACTGGTGAGGCTTTCCTCATCCCAGGGGCCGTCATATCGGATGCCGTCAATGAAAAAGGTCGGTGTGCCGTTCACGCCGCTCCGCACCCCGCTCATGAAGTCCTCCTGCACCCGCTCGACAAACCGTTCGGCGGCGAGGTCCGCCAGCACCAAATCGGCCGTGACACCGGCTTGCCCCGCCAGCGTGCCCAAGCTGGTATCGCTCAGGTCCTGCTGGGGCTCGAAGATGAGGTCGTGCATGGTCCAGAAGGCATCGGACCCGCCATGCGCCGCAACCGACTCGGCCGCTTCCGCGGCATGCGCAGCATGGGGATGAGCCTCGGTGAGCGGGAAGTTGCGGAACACGAAACGGAGGCGTGCGCCGAGCCGCTGCTGCACCGCCTTGATGATGGGGTGGGCCCGTCCGCAGTGGGGACACTCGTAGTCGCCATACTCGACCAGGGTCACGGCCGCGCTGGCATCACCTTGGATGTGATCCCGCGCCGTGACCGGCGGAGCCAGGGTGGCGCGGCTCATGCCGGGCTCCCGACAGGAAGTTGTTCCAGCGCCTCGAGAATCCCATCGGCTCCGGGATTGACGCCCAGGGGCGAGACGTAGCTCCAGCGGATGATCCCCGCGCCATCGATGACGAAGAGCGCCCGCTCGGTGGTCCCGTCCTGCTCGCGATAGACACCGTAGCTGCGGGCGACCGCACCCTTGGGCTCGAAGTCGCTCAGCAGCGGCATGTGCAGTTTGCGCGCCTCACGAAAGGCAGCGTGACACCAGGCGCCGTCGACCGAGATACCGATCAGTTCGGCGTGGAATCGGCGGAACACCGAATGGAGTTCGTTGTAGAGGGCCATCTGGTCGCCGCAGACGGGACTCCAGTCGGCGGGATAGAATGCCAGGATCACGGGGTGACCACGGAACTCCTCCAGCGATACGAGCTGGTCCGGCGTGGCATGCAGCGAGAATCCGGGCGCCGGTGTACCGGCGGCGAGCGGGGTGGCGGAATGTTGGGTGGTCGTCATGGTGCCTCCGGCGTTGCTCCAATGAACGGTGGGACGCCGGATGATGACAGGGGAGCGGGAAAAGGGGAAGTGGGAAAAGGGAAAAGGGAATGGCGGGTAGGGCAGGCGTCCCGCCTGCCCACAACCATCCAATCGGAGCTCGTTGCTCGGCAGGCGAGGACGCCTGCGCTTTCAGGCCGCGATGAGGAATTGCGCGGGCAGGCGGGGACGCCTGCCCTACCAGATTCTACTCGTACCGCAGCGCCTGTATGGGATCGACGCGCGAGGCCCGGCGCGCCGGAATGTAGGCCGCGCCGAACGCCACGATCATGAGCACGAGCACCGAGAGGGCGAAGACGACGGGGTCGTGGCCTTCGAGTCCGAACAGCAGGGAACTGGCCGCCTTACCCACCCCCAGCGCCGCCGCGACACCGACCACGCCACCGACGAGCATCATCATCGATACCTGGCGGACGACGAGCAGCCGCACCTTGCGTGCGTCGGCACCGAGCGCCATGCGGACCCCGATCTCGCGGGTGCGCTGGGCGACGGTATAGGCGAGCACACCATACAACCCGACGGCTGCGAGCAACGTCGCCAGCATGGCAAAGACTGCCGACAGTATGCTGATGGTCCGGTCGAGGAAGACATTCTGGCGGATCTGCTCCGGCATGGTCCGCAGATCCTCCAGCGGCAGCATCGGGTCGACCTTCCGCATGACCTCGGCGAGCGTCAGCAGCATCGGGGCGGGCGGCAGCGCGGTGCGCACGTAGAAATACATCGACCCGATGCTGCCATCCTGTTCCCATGGCTGGTAGAAGAGCGGCGGGATGACGTCCTTCACCGAGCTGTACTTGGCGTTCTGGACCACGCCGACGATCTGGGTATTGAGCGAGTCGCTCCGGCCCGAGGACATGAACTTGCCCACCGCATCCTGACCGAGATTGAATTTCTTGACGAAGGCTTCGTTGACGACGGCGACCTTCGGTGCGCCGAGCAGGTCGGCGGTGGTGAACTCCCGGCCGGCGAGGATGGGTACGCCCAGGGTGCCGAAGTAGCCAGAGCCGATCTCATTGAAGCGCGAGTTGTTGTCGACATCGGGCCCGTCGGGAAATCCCTGGACATGGACATCGGTGCCCCAGTTGTTGCCGGCGAGGAGAGGGACCATGGAGCTGGTGACACCGGTGACCCCCGGGACGGCACGGAGCTCCTGCTCCACCCGATCGAAGAGCGCTCGGGAGCGGGTACTGTCGTAGCCGCTCTGGGAGGGCGAGATCGCAAAAGTGACGACGTCATCCACCCGCACGCCAAGGTCCACGTGGGTCACGTTGACGAGGCTCTTCATGAACAGGCCAGCGGCGATGAGCAGCGAGGTGGCCAGCGCGATCTGCACCGTGACGAGGGTCGCGCGGAAGCGGGCCGCGCCGCGGTTGCCGGCGATCTGCCCGGCATTGCCACGAATGGTGGTGACCAGATCGGCGCGGGTGCTGTGCAGCGCCGGAAACATCCCGAAGAGGATTCCGGTCCCGATCGAAAGCAACCCCGCGAAGAGAAACACCGCGGGCTGGAGCTCGAAGTGCAGGGTGCTGAAGATATCCGGCGGGAGCAGCGAGCCGATCAGCGTAAGGGTCCACCGGGCGACGATCAGCGACGCGAGGCCGCCCAGCACGGCGAGGAGCACCGACTCGGTGAGGAGCTGCGCCAGCAACTGTCCCCGGGTCGCACCCAGCGCGAGGCGCACTCCCATTTCCATGGCGCGGGAGGCGCCGCGGGCGAGCAGCAGGTTGGCGATATTGGCGCAGGCGATCAGCAGGACCACGCCGGTGACACCGAAGAGCAGGTAGAGCGGGGTCTGCGCTTCCTTGTGCACCGAGCTCTGGCCGCGATAGCCCGGGGTGACGAGGAGTTCCTTCGCCTTGAAGTGGACCAGCGTCGCCTCGCTCATCTTTTCCTGCAGGACGGCCTCGACATCGGTGATAATCGGGTGGTAAACGCCGTTGAGGGCGCTGGTCGCCGCGGCCAGCGTGACCCCGGGCTTGAGCCGGCCAAAGACGTAAATCCAGTAGCTGTTGCGCCGCTCGAACACATTGGGCCAGGGATCGATCAGCTCCCGCATGGTGATCGGGACGAAGACCTTGGGTTCGGCGCCGAGCGTGGTCCCTTCAAAGCCCCGCGGGGCGACACCGATGATGCTCAGCGCCTGCCCGTTGACGGTGATGGTCTGGCCCAGGACGCCGGGGTCGGCGTTGAAGTGGGCGGTCCAGAAGCGGTGGCTCAGCACCGTCACGAAGTTTGAGCCGATGGTCCGGTCATCGTCGGGCCCGAGCAGCCGCCCGATGACGGGCTGCAGTCCGAGGGTGGGGAAGTAGGATCCGGAGACGAAGAGCCCTTCGCCGGTCAGCGGCGCATTCTTGTAGGAGAGACTCGCGCCGAAGTTGCGATGGGCCGCGAGGCCGGTCAGGACCGTCTGGCTCCGCTCCAGGTCCCGGAACATCGGATAGCTGAAGACCTCTTCGCAGTCGCCAGCCTGGCTGCAGGACTGGGAACCGGGCTTGGGGCCGGGGGCGGAGAGGTTGATGAGCTCACCCGGGGTCTCGACCGGGAGCGAGCGCAGCAACATCTGATCGAAGAGGGAGAAGATCGCCGCGTTGGCCCCGATGCCGAGGGCGAGCGAGAGCACCGCGACCGCGGTGACAAAGGGCGTCTTGAACAGCGTCCGGAAGGCAAGCGTCAGGTGTCGCATGTCGGGGTCCGGCAGAGGTCAGGTGGTCGGGGACGGGAGCCGTACGGGGGGAGAGGGCTTCAGGTTGCAACAAGGGCGGGCGCGGGGTCCTGGGGAGTCGGTGCTGGATGGTCTGGCGCCTGAGGACGTCGGAGTGGAGATTGTCGCCCACCGCCTACCGCCCGCTGACCTTATAACGGAGTCTTCGATGGGCCAACGCGACAAACGCATCGACGGCTATATCAAGAGCGCTGCGCCATTCGCGCAGCCGATCCTCAAGCACCTGCGCGAGGTGGTGCATGCCGCCTGCCCCGAGGTCGAGGAGACGCTCAAGTGGAGCATGCCGTCCTTCATGTACCACGGGATTCTCTGCGGAATGGCGGCGTTCAAGCAGCATGTGACCTTCGGCTTCTGGAAGCATGCGCTGATCGTGGAGGCAGGTGACTCGAAGCGTGAAGAGGCAATGGGAAGTTTTGGTCGTCTGACCGACGTCTCCCAACTTCCCTCGAAGCGGGTCCTTTCCGGTTATATCAAGCAAGCAATGCGACTGAACGAGGAAAAGATTTCCGCGCGGCCGAAACCGAAGGGGAAGCCGCGACCGGCCCCCACCGTTCCCTCCGATCTCCGCGCCGCCATGGCACGCAATGCGAAGGCGAAAGCGTCCTTTACGCAGTTCAGCCCAAGCCAGCAGCGGGAGTACGTCGAATGGGTCACCGAGGCCAAGCGGCCGGAGACTCGCGCCACACGCATCGCGACGACCGTCGACTGGCTGAGCCAGGGCAAGCACCGCAACTGGAAATACGAGAACTGCTGAGCCCCGTGCGCCTCGCCTAGGCTTTAGTCTTGGCCGGCATGGCGCGGCTGCCACTGGCGGTGCGGCGTGCCGGCACCTTTTCGCCCAGGACGATGCGGACCTGGTGTGTCGCCCGGTCGTCCACCAGCGGAATCGCGGCGGCATCCACCGGCCGCCCATCGAGCTCGGCCAGCGCGACTCCGCGTGAGGTATGAGCGGGATTGGTGACCCGGATTTCGTAGCGGGTGGCCCCGTATTGCCAATCAATGGAGTACTCGGCCCACTGCGAGGGGATGCAGGGATCGATCTCGAACGTCGCCCCGTGACGCGTGAGGCCGAGGATGCTCTCGAGACCCGCGCGGTACATCCAGCCGGCTGAGCCAGTGTACCAGGTCCAGCCGCCGCGCCCCGCGTGGGCGGGATGGGAGTAGACATCACCGGCGGTGACGTACGGTTCGGTCTTGTAACGCTCGACGTCCATCGCGCTCCTGGTGTGGTTGACGGGATTGAGCAGGTGGAACAGCTCCGTCGCTTCGTCACCGTCGCCCAGTCGTGCAACGGCCATCACGGTCCAGATCGCGGCGTGGGTGTATTGCCCGCCATTCTCCCGCAACCCGGCCGGATACCCCTTGATGTAGCCGGGATCCTGGGCCGTCAGATCGAAGGGCGGGGTGAGGACGAGGACGACCTGTGGTCCCCGGCGCACCAGGTGGGTACGCACCGCGTCCATGGCGCGGTCGGCCCGCCCCGGTGACGCGGCGCCGGAGAGCACCGCCCACGACTGCGCGATCGAGTCGATCTTGCATTCGTCATTCTGCGCTGAGCCGAGCGGACTGCCATCGTCGTAATAGGCGCGGAGATACCACTCGCCATCCCAGGCGCGGTCCAGCATGCCGGCCAGCCGGGTGGACTCGGTGGCGAATCGTGCGGCTCGAGCCGGGTCCCGGTGCTCGCACAGCGCCACGAACTGCCGCAGCACCGCGTAGAGGAACCAGCCCAGCCAGACGCTTTCGCCCTGACCATCGTGCCCCACGCGGTTCATTCCGTCGTTCCAGTCGCCGCTGCCCATCAGGGGCAGGCCATGGCGGCCCGCCGTCAGCCCCTTGTCGATGGCGCGCAGGCAATGCTCGAACAGCGTGCCTGACTGGGCGGACACGGTCGGCTGGACGTACACCTCCGCTTCGCCCGGCTGAAGCGGCGGCGCCTCGAGGAAGCTCACCATTTCGTCGAGAACGGCATGATCGCCGGTGGTCGCGACATAGTGCGCCACGACGTATGGCAGCCAGAGCAGGTCGTCGGAGCAGCGGGTCCGGGTGCCGCGACCGGCCGGTTCGTGCCACCAGTGCTGCACGTCGCCCTCGACGAACTGCCGCGCGGCGGCGCGCAGCAGGTGAGCCCGATACAGATCCGGGCGCGAGAGCGAGAGCGCCATCACATCCTGCAACTGGTCGCGGAAGCCGAAGGCACCACCCGGCTGGTAGAAGCCCGACCGGGCCCAGAGGCGGCAGGCCAGGTTCTGGTAGGGGAGCCAGCGATTCAGCATGATATCGAACGAATCGTCAGGGGTGCGCACCTGTATCGATCCCAGCGTCTGGTCCCAGAACCGCTCCACCTTGGCGAGGGTCGCCGTGGCGGCGGCGGCGCTGCCGTGGAGCTCGATCAGCGCGTGGACTTCGACCTCATCCCGTGCATGACCGAGCAGGAAGACGAGTTCGCGCGTCTCGCCCGGCGCGAGGTCGACCCTGGTCTGCAGGACCGCGCAGGGATCGAGCCCGGCACCGAACCGTTCCTGCAGCGCATCGTGTCCCAGCCCCGCGGGCCGGCCAAGGGAGCCATTGCGGCCAATGAAAGCGAGGCGATCCCCGGTGGCGGAGTGCACCGGTTCACTAACATGGGCAAAGGCGACGCGGCCCGCGAATTCCCGGTTGTACGGATTCTGTGCCAGCACCGCACCGGTCGCCCGATCGAACGTCGTCACCACATGCAGATGCTGCCCCGCCTGCGGGGGCCCGAGACTCCATTCGGTGTAGCCGACGACGCTGAGCCGCCGGGGACGCGCGCTCCGATTGGTCAGCGTGAGCAGCGACAGCTTGACGGCGTCGACCGGGTCCACAAAGACCGCCAGCTCCTCCACGATGCCGTGCGCGGCGTGGCTGAAGCGGGTGACGCCGGCGCCGTGGCGGATGATGTAGCGTCCGCGATCCTGGGGGCGTGGCGCCGGCCCCGGGGTGGGGCACCAGACCGCGCCGGTCTCCTCGTCCCGCAGGAAGAGCGCCTCCGGCGTGGGATCGGTGACGGGATCGTTGAGGAACGGCGTCAGGCGGTTCTCGCGACTGTTCTCGGCCCAGGTGTACGCCGAGCCTGACGCGGAGACGACGGTGCCGAAGCTGGGATTGGCGAGGACATTGACCCACGGCAGCGGCGTTTCCTGATCGCCGTCGAGCACGATGACGTACTCGCGCCCGCCCTCCGCGAAGCCGCCGGTCCCGTTGGCGAAGCTGAGTGGAGGGAGCGGCAATTCCTCGATGTCATTGCGCGCCGGCAGGGGGCGCTCGACCAGCACCGGCAGCTCGCGCTTCACCGGGAGTTCGGGGTAGGGGTGTTCGAGCTGGGTGGAGAGCTCGCCCCGATTGCCGCTCAGCGTGGCGCGGGCGACGCACTGCAGCAGGATCCGCTCGGCCTCCGACATGTGATCGGCCCGCAGGAGGTAGACGCCGCCGGGACGATGCTTCCATCCGCCCCACGGTCCGCTATCCAGCAGCTCGGCGAGGGCGACATGCATCTCGTCGAGGTAGCTCACCGGGTGCTCGTTGAGGATCACGAGGTCGGCGCTGAGGCCCTTGATGCGCCAGTACTCCTGCGCCTTGAGCAGCTGCAGGACGAGGGGCACATCGTCGGCGGAGAGGAGCCGCACCAGGAGGATCGGCAGATCGCCGGAGATGCCATGGCCCCAGAGGCCAGGCTGGCCCAGCGTGTTGCGGCTGAGGATCTCCGGTGCGGCGCGCAGCGAGGCGTCGGCGTACAGGACCCGCGAGGCGAGACGCTCAAAGAGCTGCGCTTCCTCGCTGGAGATGCCGAGGTGGCGTAGTGTGCCCTGGGTCTGGGTGAAGGCCAGCGCGAAGGTACGGGCCGCCGCGCTGGGATCGTGGTACTTCTGCGCGATCGCCATCGCGGCTTCGCGAGTCGAGGCCATGCCGGTCGCGAAGGAGAGCCGGACGAATGCGCCCGGGGCGAGGCGGATGCGCTGGCGCAGGCTGACGATCGGATCGAGGACGGCGCCGGTGGTGCCGGAAAGGGGCCGGCCGTCGAGCGCGACCGGATTTTCCGGACCGCGGCCACGGCCGAGGAAGCGCAGGCGGTCGGTCTCCCACTCGACCGGGCCCTGCATGCGTCCCTCGACGCTGAGGACGTGGACCGCCCAGACCCCATTCTCCTCGTGGCTCCGGGGCCGGCGGGCGCAGAGCAGGGCCGCCGCTTCCGGCAGATACTCGGTTTCGATGAACAGCTTGCTGAACGCGGGATGCGCGAGGTCGCCGGCCGGCGCGGCCAGGGCGATCTCGCCGTAGCTGGTCACCTCGAGCTCGCGCGGCCGGTCGCTGAGGTTGGTGATCGTGAGGCGGCGCACCTCGACATCATCCTCGGTGGACACCGCGATTTCCATCTGGGTCCGGATATCCTCGTCGCGGCGGCGGAAGATGGCGCGCTCGGCCTGGAAGATGACGCGATAGTCCTCGGGTTCCCGGGCTGTCGGATGATAGGCGGCGGACCAGACCGAGCCGTTGCGCACGTCGCGGAGGTAGAGGAACTGACTGCCGACATCGCGGGTCGCATCGGTATATGCGCGAGTGACCGCGAGGCCGCGGCAGAAGCTGGCCCCGCCGCCGGCGTTGGTGACCACCGCGGTGTAGGTACCGTTGGAGAGAAACTGGGCGTGGGGGTAGCGGGTGTGAGGCGAACGGAAGCGCCGGGCCGCCACGGCGGTGGCGGGAGCCGCGACGCGGGTCTCCTCCGCCGGACGGGGCTGGGTAATCGGGGCGTGGCGCGGGATGCGCTCCTGCAGCAGCAGGGCGGTGGCCTGGATTCGGGGATCGGCATGGAGGCGGCGCACCATCGGATAGTCGAGCAGCGCGTTGGACAGCGCGACCAGACTCATGCCCTGGTGGTGGGCCATGAAGGCCCGCACGATCACGCCCTTGGATCCATGCGGCCGCGGGCCCTTGGCCCCCTCGGTCTCGTCCGACCGGCGCTGGGTATAGTCGATCGCCTCGTAGAATCCATAGGGACCGTCGAGGCCCTCGCGCTCGAGGCGGCGGTAATTCTGCGCCGAGCGTTCCGGGTCGATCATGGCGGCGAGCCCGGTGGCGTAGGGTGCGACGACCAGCTCATCGCCGAGCCCGCGCTTGAGGCCGAGGCCGGGGACGCCGAACGCCTTGTACTGATAGGTGCCGTGGTGGTCCACCAGGTTGTAGGCGGACTCCGAGATGCCCCAGGGGACGCCCTGCTGCCGACCGTATTCCACCTGGCGGCGCACCGCGCGGCGGCACGACTCGTCGAGCAGGGTGCCGGGGTAGCTCTGCATGATGAGCTGGGGCATCAGATACTCGAACAGGCTCGCGCTCCAGGAGAGCAGGGTCGGCGAGCCATCGATGCTGGTGAGCAGGCGGCCGAGATGGAACCAGTGGCTGTCGGGGACATCGCCCTTGGCGATGGCGACGAAGCTGGCGAGGCGGGCCTCCGAGGCCAGCAGATCATAGTAGAAGGAATCGATCCGTCCGGAGCTTTCGTTGTCGGCCAGCCGATAGCCGATGGAGAAGATCTGGCGTTCCCGGTCAAAGAGGAACTTGAAGTTCATCCCGTCGGCGAGGGCCGCGGCGCGACCGGCGAGGTCCTCCAGGTCGAGGGCATGATCTTCGCCAGGATCGTCGACGCGGTCGAGGGTGTCGAGCAGGGCCCGGCACCACCAGGCGGCGTCGGTCCGGGTGGTGGAGGGATCCGGTTCCTGTGCGAAGCGTTCGAGCGCCTCCGCCAGCGAGGCCGTCTGTCGTTCAGCGGCAGCCACGCACGTTTGCTCATCCGACGCGTCACGCAACAGGTCGTGGATGGTCCGGACGGCGATTGTCAGGCGGGCCGCCGCGTCATCGGGCTGGGCACTGCCGGCCAGCGGGAGCAGCGCCTGTCGGGTCAGCTCGGCGGTATCCAGGAGACCGGCGCAGCGCTGGCTGACCGTCTGCGGCTCCTTGCCGAGTCGCCGCAGTCCCGCCGCGAGGGCGATCAGGGCGCCGGCCAGGTTGCCGCTATCCACGGTCGAGACGTAGCGCGGCAGCAGCGGGGTCAGAGTCCGTGTGTCATACCAGTTGAGCAGGTGTCCCTCATGCCGCTCCAGCCGTTCCAGCGTGTCGAGCGTCGCCTCCAGGCGGCGCAGCAATTCGCTGGTGCGGAGGAAGCCGAGGTCGTGGGCCGCGAGCGTCGAGAGCAGCCCCATGCCGATGTTGGTGGGCGACGTGCGGTGGGCGATCGTCGGGACCGGCGTCTCCTGGACGTTGTCCGGCGGCAGGCCATGATCCTCGGGACCCATGAAGGTCTCGAAGAAGCGCCAGGTCTTGCGGGCGACGAGCCGGAGATAGCGTCGGTCCTCCACGCCTAACACAAATCGTTCGGGCGATACCGGCCGACTCAGCCAGGCCGCCACCAGGGGCGCGAGGCACCAGAGCAGGAGCAGCGGCGCCGCCTGGGACAGGCTCGCGGTGTGGCCGTCGAGGAGCAGGACGAACAGCGTGACGGCGATGATCGGGCTGGCCGCCATCTCGGCGTAGAACATGGCCACACCGTGCCGCCCGCCGATGCCGGCGGCCCGCGCGGTGGCGGCGGCGGCGGTCTCCCACTGCAGCAGCCGGCGCTGGGTGAACACCAGCCGCACCAGGGTGAGCACGATGGCGTGGGCCATCTCGAAGGCGTGGTACGCCAGGAAGGTGATCTGCAGGAGGGTCTGCGCGAGGGCCACCTGGAGGTCATCGAACAGCAGCCGGAGGAAGACGCCGGCCGGCTGCTGTGGGCGCGGGCCCCTGAGGAAGTGCAGGACCAGCGGATAGAGCGGGAAGGCGATCGTGCTGAGAATCGCGACGGTCCAGAGCAGCGGATTGCCGGGCAGGACCAGCCAGGCGAACGCCAGCAGGGCGACCGTCGCCGGCGCCACCAGGGTGCGACGCAGGTTGTCGAAGATCTTCCAGCGGGCGATCAGCGGGAGGCGATTGCGCTCCGGCCCGGCCCGTGTCGGCACCACCGGGAACAGCCAGAAGAGAATCTGCCAGTCGCCCCGGGCCCAGCGATGTTGGCGGCGGGCATGGGTGAGCACACTCGCCGGGTAGTCGTCCACCACCTCGACATCGGTGACGAGCGCGGTCCGGCTGTGCAGCCCCTCGAAGAGGTCGTGGGAGAGGAGCGCGTTCTCCGGCACGCGACCGTCGAGCGCGGCCATGAACGCGTCCACGTCGTAGAGCCCCTTGCCGGTGAAGATGCCCTCGGCAAACAGGTCCTGATAAGTGTCGGACACCGCCGTGGTGTAGGGATCGATGCCGGTGTGGCCGGCGTACACCCGGGCGAAGAGCGATCCCGCCGCGCTGGCCATCGTGACGCTCACCCGCGGCTGCAGGATGCCGTAGCCCTCGGTCACCCGGCGCAGCCGCGGATCGAAGTACGGCCGGTTGAGCGGATGCGCGATGATCCCGATCAGCTTCTTCGCGGCATTGAGGGGCAGGCGGGTGTCGCTGTCGAGCGTCAGGCAGTAGCGCACCGACGGGAGAATCTCCGGATCGCCGACGTGCAGGTGGATACTGGTGTCGGGCGCGCCCCGCAGGAATCGATTGAATTCCTCCAGCTTGCCGCGCTTGCGTTCCCAGCCGATCCACGCCCCTTCGCCCGCGTTCCACTGCCGCACCCGGTGAAAGAGATGGAAACGGTCCTGCCGACCGTTGCCCAGCCGGGTGTTGAGCTCCTGGATGCCGGTGCGCGCGGCGGTGAGGATTTCGGCATCATCCGGCATCTCCGGCAGGCAGGCGTCGGTGAAGTCGGTGAGGATGGCGAAATGAATCCGTGGATCGACGTTCCCCAGCGCCAGGACCTCCAGGTGTTCCAGCAGCTCCTGGGCGCCGCTCACGCTGGTGAGCATCGTCGGAACCACGACCATGGTCCGGGCGTCCTCCGGCACCCCGTGCAGCAGCTCCAGACGGGGCAGCCGTCGCGGGGACACCAGCCGCGCGGCGAGGCGCTGCACCAGGGCGATCGCGACCTCGCTGGCGGGCAGGAAGAGCAGGGCCGCGGTGCGGAGCTGGAGTTCGAGGGCTGCCCCGTCGTGGCGCAGCCAGGCCAGCGCGAGTGCGATCAGCGCAGCGACGATCGCCGTGATGGTGCCGAGGTAGAAGGCGGTATTGTGCGCGAAGATGAAGCGGCGGGCGCGCAGCAGGGGGCGCGGCGCGTATTCCACGTCGGTTTCGAGGTCCCGACGACCCCTGCCGATGAGATGATACCCGACGTGGGCGGTGCGGTCGTCGCTGGACTTGAGCTCGGCGGCCTGCCGGGCGCTCTCCACGCTGCGGAGCGCGACCCGAAGCTGGGCCTCGCCGGTCGGCTCGGCGAGCTCCTCGACTGCCTGGCGGTAGCGATCCCGGGCGTTGAAATCCATCCGGCTGTACACGCCGGTGGGATCGCGCTGGAGGACCTGCTCGACCAGGCTGACCTGCTCGACGTACCGGGTCCAGTCGATGGTGGAGCAGAGCCGCAGGCTGGTGATTGCGTTGGCCACCGAGACCTGTCCGGCGGCCTGACCCTGGTGTTCCAGGCGGATCGCGTCCTCGGGCGTCATTCCCTGTGCGGCGAGGCGCACCTCGATGGCGGCGCGCACCGGGGAGACGAGCGGACCATACTCCCGCATCCGCTGCAGCAGACGGACGACGTAGGGCGTCTGCAGCACGGCGGGGAAGGAGGCCAGCGGGGCCGCATTCTCGGTTTGACTCAGTTGCGCGAGGTAGGCATCGGCCCGCTGCCGGGCCGCCCGCCCCTTGATCGTTTCGCTGGCGAGGAGACGAAGACTCTCGATCAGCGCGAGCTTCAGCATGATCGGCCAGGCCCAGAGTTCGCCGATCGTGAGCGGGGCGACGGTCTGGTAGGCGGTCAGGAACCGGACCAGCTGGGGCCGGTCCAGTCGACCGTCGGTGTGGCGGATGAGTTCGAGCGCCATCGCGTAGACCCGCGCGATCCCGGCGTTTTCCCGCGAGGCCAGCTTGGGGAGCTGGAGGTAGTACGTCCGGGGCAGGTCGTGCCGGGTGTCCCGGATTTCTCCTTCAATAAGATGGAAGTTGTCGAGCAGCCACTCCGCTGCGGGCGGCACGAACTCGCCGCGGTGGACGTCGTCGGCCAGGATCCTGTAGGCGTCACGCAGGACGTGGGCGTTGTCGTCGAGCCGGGCAAAGAAAGGGCCGGCGTTGCGGTGGGGATTGCGGGCGAGCGTGAAGCTGGCGGCCAGGGCCTTGGCGCGCTCTTCCAGTCGCTCGATACTGAGCAGCTCGCCGTGCAGCGGCCGCTCATCGGCGGGGGGTCGCCCCACACCAAACCAGCGGAGCAGGGCCGTCAAAAACTCAGGCACGGCAAACCTCCATGCGACCCCGGGGAAAGTACTCACCAGTCGGGCCGCTCGATGCAGGAACTCAAGCCTGCTGCCCCGCACCAAGTCCCACTCCGGAGTGATCCGGAATAGGAGGAGAACCGTCAGGCCGGGCCATCCAGCAGGACCGGAATCATAGCCCATTGGAGTCCCGCCTGAGCGGCCAGTTTCTCTCCTGGTGTGGTTTTCCAATCGCGGGGGCCACCTATATTCGGGCCTCCCCCCCGATTCGCCGCACGCTCCTGGCTTGGCCACCTGGAGGTGACCGATGCGAGAGTTGCTGTTTGGAGATGTCCCCCTCGCCCAGTGGGCGGGGTCGAGTACCGCCGAGCCGTGGACCAGCTTCGGCCGTGCGGTCGCCGCGCTTGCCCGGCAGGATGCCGCCGGCGCCCGGCAGGCCCTGAAGGACGTGCTGGCCCAGCCGGAGCTGGAGCCCCGCCATTACCTCGAGGCCTGGGAGGGTCTCCGCGGACTCGACGTCTTGCCCCCCGCCGCCGAGGCCAAGGAGGTGTACGGCGTGGTGCTCGATGTCTCCCTGGACGAGGGGGTCGATACGCTGGCTGCCTACGCCGACCGCACGGCGCGCTATATCAACTACAGCGGGAACATCATCGTCTGGGATCATCCCAACTTCTCGCTCGACCGCTTCACGGACGCGCTGCTGGATGCCGGTCGCGCCCTGGTGACGAAGATCGGCCCCTATGAACACGCCCGGCCCCCGCTCCCCGCCGGTGCGACGCGCATCAGTCTCCTGACTCCAGGCGGGATTCATTTCGGGCAGGCACCATTCGATGTGCTGGCGCAGGACCCGCTGGGCTCGGGCGTCATCACCTCCGGCGCAGCGCTGATGGAACAGTTGATCAACACCGGGGGCGGATAGGTGTCACTGCTGTTCATTGTGCGTCTCGATATGAGCTGCTGAATGCGATGATGCCCTCCGCCCTTCCCGCGATCGCGCTGCCCGTTGGCCTCTTCCTGGCTTTCTGGACCCTCTGCTTTGCGCCGCTCGCCGGCCTGGTGCGCCTGACGAGGGCGAGTACCAAACGCGCCTCGGCGTGGGTCGCCGGCAGTCGGGCGGGGAGGTGGAGCATCGGGCACTCCGGCCCGATCGGGTCGTATGCTCCGATTTTTCTTGTGATGGTTGTGGGTGCGATCGCGGCGGTCGGTGCGGGACACCTGTTCGAGGAGCTGGCGGAGCAGGTCCGGCTGAGCACCTCAGCGGTATCTCGCGCCGATCAGGGCATTCATGCCTGGTTCGGGCACGAACGTCAACCGGCCATGACCGGGCTCCTCCGGGCCGTGACGATGCTGGGTGGCTCGGCCGGCATGGGGGCGCTCGTGGCGCTGGTGATGACGATGCTCCTGATTCGCAAGGAGCGGGCTTCGGCCATTTTCCTCGTCGTCACGACCGGGACCGGTGAGCTGCTGAACCTGGTACTCAAGATGATCTTCGCGCGGACCCGCCCCGACCTGGCTACCGCACTCACGGTCGCCCACTCGTTCTCGTTTCCCAGCGGGCATGCGATGGGGTCGTTCATCTGCCTGGGTGCTCTCTCCTATCTCGCGCTCCGTCAGCCCTGGTCCTGGGTGGTGAAATCGGCGGTGCTGGCCTTTGGCCTGACGACGATCGTGCTGGTGGGTCTATCCCGAGTCTATCTGGGGGTCCACTGGGCGTCGGACATCGCGGGCGGTTGGAGCGCCGGCGTTGTGTGGCTCGCCGCGGCGATGGTGGCGTTCGAAATGCTGCTCGGTCTCCGGCAACGCCGCCGCGGCGCGGCCCCCTCCAGCGCCTCGACCGATCTCCCCGACAGGCCCGTGCCCGCCCAACCGGCGAAGCCCTGAAGTCATCCGCGCGGCGCTCCTTCTCCCTCCCCGCGATCCTGTCATCTCAGCGTCACGTCGGTGGACTACAGTTGGACTCCGGCCGGAAGGGAGAGCCGTCTGTTTCGGCCGCAGTGGTGCTGATCGCTCTACTTAATTCCTGGGGAACAAATTCATGTCGAAGTCCATCGCTCGTTGTCTTGCGTTGGGGGCGTTGCTTCTCGTGCCGGCGATGGCCGTCGCGCAGCAGGGGGTACCGGTCATCAAGGAGGGCCGGCCGGGGCTCAAGGCGAAAGCCACGCTCTCAGCGGACTCCGCCGTCGCGATCGCGATGCGTGCCGCGCCCAGCGGATCGAAGATCAAGGAGGCCGAGCTGGAGGAGGAGAAGGGTGTCCTGATTTACTCCTTCGACCTGTCGGTGCCGGGCAAGACCGGTACTCAAGAGGTCGGCGTCGACGCCAGGACGGGCAAGATTGTCGAAAACTCCTATGAGAGCGACGCCGACGAAGCCGCCGAGGCCAAGGCAGAGGCCAAGAAGCCCACGCCGCGCCGGTAGGACGCCAAAGTGCGCGTGCTGATCGTCGAAGATGAGCCGGATGTGGCCGACCTGGTGCAGCGGGTGCTGCGGCAGGCGGCCTGGGCCCCCGATATCGTGACCACCGGCCACGCTGCGCTCACCGCGCTGGCCGTGTCCCCTTATGATCTTGTCGTGCTGGATCTCGGGCTGCCCGATCTGGACGGGGCGGAGGTTTGCCGTCGCTTCCGGGCAGATGGGGGACATACTCCGATCCTGATGTTGACGGCGCGCGGCGCACTCACCGATCGGGTGCATGGCCTCGATGCGGGAGCGGATGACTACCTGGCCAAGCCGTTCGCCGCCGAAGAGTTGCTGGCCCGCCTGCGGGCGCTGGCCCGTCGCCCGACGGAAACGCTACCCGTCGCCCTCTCCTTTGAGGATGTCGTGCTGCACCCCGGGTCTCGCAGCGCCCGGCGCGGCGAGCGGGAGATCCGCCTGTCCGCCCGGGAGTTTGCGCTGCTCGAATATCTGATGCGCACCCCGAACCGGGTGCTCTCGCGGGCCCAGATCATCGATCATGTCTGGGACGACAACTTCGATCCGGTGGGCAACGCGGTCGATGTCCTGATCGGCCGGGTGCGACGAAAACTCGATCCCACCGGCGCCACCCCGTTGATCCATACCGTTCGGGGCATGGGCTATCTCCTCGCGGCCACTCCACCGGGCGATGCCGCTTAGCCGTCTCAGATTCCGGCTGGCCCTTCGATTCTCCCTGGCGTATCTCGCAGGTTTGCTCCTGCTGGATATCCTCCTGTACTCCTATCTGTGGGTCCAGTCGGAACAGCGCCTGACGCGACACATGATGACGCAGGCCCGGACTCTGGCGGAGGCCGTCCGGCGGGAATACGAGGAGGCCCCGGACAGTGGCCTGACCCTCGCCGCCCGAGAGGCGCTGCGCGAGTGGCCCAGTCAGGATGGCGGCTATGTCATCCTCTCGCCGGACGGCGCGCCGCTCGCGGAGCGGGGCCCGGCTGCCTGGCTGGCGGCATCCCGGCCCCTGGGCGCCGGTTCCCTGGTTCACGACCTCCAGCTTGCGAGCGAGCATCCGCTGCGGCGGGCGGTCTACTCCTCAATGGAGGCTCCGGCGTTCGCCGTCGCCATGCTCGCTTCCACGGAGGCGCTGGCGGAGGAGCGCGAAGACCTGGCGCTCTGGCTGGTGCTCAGCGTGCCACTGGTCCTCGGCGTCAGCCTGGTCGGGGGATACCTGCTCTCCCGGCGGGCCCTGCTCCCGATTCAGGAACTGGAACAGCAGATCGGCAATGTCTCGCCCGAGCGCCTCAGCGATCGGCTGCGGACCCACGCCGTCCCGGACGAAGTCGATCGCGTCGCGCTGCAGTTCAATGGTCTGCTCGATCGACTGGAGCGGGCCCGGGCGGAGAACCGACTGTTCCTGCGTCAGGCGGCGCACCAGATCCGCACCCCGCTCACGCTGGTGCTTGGCGAAGCCACCCTGGCCCAGCGCCGCGGGGGCGATGACACCGCCACGGCATTTCACCGGATCCGGATCGCGGCCGATCAGATGCAGCGTCGGGTCAACGAGCTCTTCCTGCTGGCGGAGGCACGCACGGGTGAACGCCCGGCACTCGACGACGCCGTTGAGCTCGATGCGCTGGTGCTGGAGTGCGCCGAAGTGCTGCGCGGTCGGGCCCACGATCTCGGGCGAGGCCTGATGCTGGACGAGGTCGCCCCCGTCGTGGTGCGGGGCAATCACGCGCTGCTGCGTGAAGCGCTGCTGGAGATGATCGAGAATGCGTTGCGACATGGCAGCGACGCGTCGCCTGTCAGCGTCTCGGTGCTGTCCGATGCCGGGGTCACGCAACTGGTGGTGTCCAATACCGGGCCGCCGGTTCCGGAATTCAGCACGGCGACGGATGCCGAATCGCCCCAGCCAGAGGGCGGACTGGGGCTCGGCATCCTCCAGTGGATCGCCGCGCAGCACGGCGGGCGACTGGTCTGCCAGCATGTCGCCGGCCGCACCCGGGTTTCCCTGCATCTCATCCCGAGCAGTGATCGGGGAGGCAGCCTTGAGGGCCCCTAGTCAACTCGAAGCGAAGCCGGATGGCAGCGGTTCTACCACACCGACGCCGAATCTCGCCGGGTGGGGAGTTCTTCGGTTCATTCGGTTGCGGGAACAACTTTACCACAGGTTTGTTCGGTTCGATGAAACTGACGTTCGACAACAGCCAGGCGTTCCTGATACGCTCGGGCTTCACCTTGCGCCTGTACTGAGTGCGTGTAATGATTTGCCCTCCATGAATATTCGCAGCATCGCTCCATGCTGACGCTGGTGGTCGGCACCGTTCTGCTCTTGCAGGCGGCCGCACCGGATTCCCTCTCCCTCGCGCAGGCACTGACGCACGCCCGGACCCATCGGGCGCAGTTGCGGGCCGCAGGTGCCGGGGTCGCCGAGGCGCGGGCAGGAGTCGGTGCCGCCTCCGTGATACCCAATCCGACCCTGGGATATTCCTACACCGACGATGCGCCGCGGCAGCACCTCGTCGTGCAGCAGACGCTCGATTGGTTGTTGACCCGCGGGGCGGAGCGGCGCGCGGCGTCTCGCGCAGTCGACCGCGCCGCCGCCGATTCGGCGCTGATCGAGGCGACGCTCGGGCTTGAAATCCGCAGTGCCTTCTATGGCGCCCTCGCGGGGCGGGAGGCGCGCCGCCTGGCGGAGGAGCAGGCCCGGGCGGCGGATTCGGCGGCGACACTCGCGGCCCACCGTTTCGAGCTGGGGGAGATCCCGCAGGTCGAATCCCTCCGGCTGGCGCTGGAAGCGAGCCGGGTGCAGCAGGAACTCTCGCGCGGGCGTGAAGGGGAGCAGCGCAGCGCCAGTGCCCTCGCGCGCGCCATCGGGTGGGGTGCGGGTGCGCTGCCCCCGGTCACGGGCCAGCTGGACGCCGATCTCGATGCGGCCGTCAGCTCCACGTCGGCCGACCTGGCCCGCGTCCCCGCGATTCGCCGAGCCGAGGCCGATTCGGCCAGCGCGGCAGCACTGGCCCGGAGTGCGGGACGGGCGCGGATTCCCCTGCCCTCGGTGGAATTCGGTGCCGACTGGGCCGATCCGTCGCAGCGCGGGCAAACGCTCTGGCTCTTCGGCGTGAGCCTGCCGCTGCCGCTGTGGCACCGGGGTGGGGCGGTCGCGGCGGGTGCCGCCGCGCGGGCGGAGCAGTCTGCCGCCCTGCTCAGCGAAGCGCGGATGGAGGTCAGGTCCCAGGTGGAAGTCGCGCGGGTACGGCTGGCGGAATCGGCGATCCGAGCTCGCCGTGCTCGCGACACCTTGCTCCCGGCCGCCGCCCTGCTGCGTGCCAAGGCGCTCACCGGGTATCAACTGGGAGAAACCGGCGTCCTCCCGGTGCTCGATGCGCTCCGCGCCGAGCGGGAGACGGCGGCACTCGCCCTGGACGATCTGCTCGCCTTTCAAGAGGCCCTCGCATCATGGCACGCCCTCACCGGTACCCGCGAATGAAACTCCGCTGCCTCCTCCTGTTGCTGGTTGGTTGCGGTGGGGGTGCCGGTGACGGGGAACCCGCAGCACTGATCGTTCCGGTCGTGCTGGATACCCTGCGCAGTGATACGATCTCCAGGACGCTGACCGTGGTGGGCCGGCTCCTCCCGGCGCCCGGGGGAGCGGCAGCGTTAAGCGCGCCAATGGATGCGATGGTGCGCCGCGTGAGGGTGAGCGTCGGGGACCGCGTTGGCCGGGGCGAGGTGCTGGTCGAACTCGATGCGCCGGAACTCGCTGGCCAGGCCGCGGCGCTGCGGGCCCAGGCCGATGCCGCCACCGCCAACGCGGTGCGTCAGCGGCGTCTGCTGAGTGAGGGGATCACCAGCCGGCGGAGTGTCGAGGAGCAGGAGGCGGTGGCGACGGCGGCGGAAGCGGCCGCACGCGCCGCGGAGGCGCTTCTGGTGCGAGGCAATCTGGTGTCGCCGCTCTCCGGGATTGTGGCGCAGGTGCTGGTGCAACCGGGGGAGCGGGTGGCGGCGGGCCAGGGGCTCGCGGCCGTGGTGGACGACGGGACGCTCGATCTCGTGGCGGCGGTTCCGGCCGCGGACCTCGGCCTGCTCCGCGTGGGACAACTCGCGGCCATCACGGTGGAGGGCAGCGCGACAGTGGAACATGGTCGCATCCAGGCCATCGCGCCCTCCGTTGATACCATGACGAACGCCGCCCAGGTGCTCGTCCGGGTCACTGGGAGCGGGAGCAGGCTCCGGTCGGGGTCGTCGGCGGAAGCCCGGGTCTCGGTCGAAACGCGGCGCGGCGTGCTCGTGGTGCCTGACTCGGCGCTGGTACTCGTGGGCAACGCATTTCAGGTCTTCGTGCTGGGACCGGATTCGATCGTTCGGGGGCATCCGGTGGTGGTGGGTGCGCGGCAGGCGGGACGAGCGGAAATCACCGGTGACCTTGTGGCAGGCCAGGTCATCGTCACGGCGGGCGCGTACGGCCTCCCGGACAGCAGCCGGGTAACGCTGCGTCAGGCGGCACCGTGACGCTGGCGGGACTCGTTCTGCGGCAGCGTGTCGCGGTCGGCCTCGCGGCGCTGCTGCTCACGCTGGGGGGTGGGTATGCCGCGACGCAGCTGCCGGCGGGGATCTATCCCGAGGCGGAGTTCGCCCGGATTGTCGTCCTGGCGAATGGCGGCACCTTCGAGCCGCGCGACATGGTCGTCGCCGTCACCCGACCGCTGGAAGAGGCGCTGATCGGGGTGATCGACCTGCGCCGGGTGCGGAGCCGCACGGTGCGTGGCGCCGCCGAACTCAATCTCGATTTCCGCGCCGGCGCGGACATGCCATTCGTGCTGCAACAGGTGCAGGGCCGCCTCGCGTCACTGCAGCCCGATCTCCCTGCCGGACTCCAGCTCACTGCCGAGCGGCTCACCCCGTCGGTCTTCCCAATGCTGCAATTCGAGCTGGTGGGCGGGGATCCGGTGCAGTTGCGGGACCTGGCGCAGTACACCATCCGGCCCCGGCTCGCGCGACTGGCGGATGTCGGCAACGTGGAGATCCAGGGCGGGCTGGTGCGGGAGGTGTCGGTCCAGCTCGATCCGGCGCGGTTGAGCGCCAATCACATCGGAGCGGCGGAGGTCGCCGACCGGCTGCGCGACGCAAATACGATCATCGCCGCCGGCCGGGTGGATCGGGAGTACCGACAGGTCGGCGTACTGGTCACCAGCCTGGCAGCCACGCCCGAGGCGGTCGGCAATCTCGTCCTGCGGGCCCAGGGCGGCGCGCCACTCCGGGTACGCGAGCTGGGCTCGGTGCGCTACGGAACCGAAGATCAGTTCGAGCTGGCCAGCGGCAATGGTGAGCCCGCTGCCCTCATCAATGTGTCGCGCCAGCCGGACGGCAGCATGCTCTCGGTCGAATCGGCGGTGATGGCGACGGTGGATTCGCTCCGGCCGCTGCTGCCGGCCGGCATCCGGCTGGAACCGGTGTACAACCTCGGCGCGCTGGTGCGGGAGTCGATCGCGAGCGTGCGCGACGCGATGCTGATCGGCGGCGTCTTGGCGATCATCACCCTGCTCCTCTTCCTGGGGCAGGCGGGGATGACGGCCGTCGCCGCGGTGTCCCTGCCGCTCTCCCTGCTGGGCGCCTTCGCCGGGCTGGCGCTGTTCGGCGATTCGCTCAACCTGATGTCCCTCGGCGGGCTGGCGGTCGCGGTCGGGCTGATCATCGATGATGCGGTGGTCGTGATCGAGAATATCGAGCGACGGCTCGCGGCGTATCCGGGCGAGGCTCCGGCAGGCGTCATTGAAACGGCGGTCGGCGAGATTCTGGCCCCCGTCGCCAGCTCCACGATCACGACCGTGGTCGTCTTCCTGCCGCTGGGGCTGCTCAGCGGCGTCGTCGGAGAATTCTTTCACTCCTTCTCGCTGGCCCTTGCTGTCGCGGTCCTCCTCTCGCTGGTCTATGCGGTCACCGTCATCCCAGCGCTTGCCGGGGTTGTGCTGGAGCGTGGCCGCCGCGTCGGGGCGGCGCACCATGCCTGGTTCCAGCTTCGGCTCGGAGGCCTGCAGTCATGGTACGCGGGGGTGCTCCGGCGGATGTTCGCCCGACGGTGGGTGGTTCCGGCAGTGACAACCGCAATGCTGGTGCTCGGCGGAGGCCTGTACCAGGTACTGGAGACCGGTTTTCTGCCGGACATGGACGAGGGCGGCTTCATTCTCGACTACTGGACGCCGACGGGGAGCTCGCTCGCCGAGACGGACCAGCAGCTGCACGCGCTCGAGCGCATCCTGAAAGCGGATGACGCCATCGCCGCCTTTACCCGCCGGACCGGCGCGGAGCTGGGCCTCTTTGCCACCACCCCGAACAGCGGCGACATGACCATCTTGCTCAAGCCGCTCGGCAAGCGGGATGCCTCGGTCTACGACGTGATGGATCGGCTGCGGGTGCGGATCGAGGGGACGATGCCGGCGCTCCGAGTCGAGTTCCACCAGGTTCAAGCCGATCTGCTGGGCGACCTCACCGGTTCGCCCGACCCGGTCGAGCTCAAGCTCTTTCATCCCGACGTCCGCACCGCGGAAGTGGCCGCGAAAACTGTCGCTGGAGCCATTGAGGGAACGCCAGGCCTCGAGGATCTGTTCGATGGCGTGGTGGGTGACTTGCCCGGACTCACCGTGACGCTGGATCCCGGTCGGGTCGCCCGGCTCGGGCTCACGGCGACCGAGGTCACCGCTCAGGCGCGTGCGGCGCTTTTCGGCGTGGAGGCCGGCGCGATCCGCGAGCCCGACCGGCTGGTGCCGATCCGGGTGCGGATGCCGGATGCCATTCGTTACGATCGGGAGGTGCTGGGGCGGCTCCCGATTGTGGGGCCGACGGGATGGGCACCACTCGCCTCCCTCGGTACGGTGACCGAGACAGCGGAGGTCAGCGAACTGCTTCGGGAAAATCTGCGACCGCTGGTGCTGGTCACCGGGGCGGTGAATGCCGGCAGTTCGAGCCTCGGCAGTGTCATGGGAGAAATCCGCGCCAGGCTCGCCGGTGTGCCCCTGCCGGCCGGCACGACCCTCGAGTACGGCGGGCAGGAGGCGGGGCAGCGGGACTCGTTTCACCAGCTGCTGCTGGTCTTTGGACTCGCCGCCGGCGCCGTCCTGCTCGTGATGGTGATTCAGTTTGGCAACCTGCGCGGGCCGCTCCTGATTCTTGGTGGTTCGGTGCTCGGGCTTTCCGGTGCGCTGCTCGGGCTGGTGCTCGCCGGCATCCCCTTCAATGTCTCCAGCTTCATGGGGCTGATCCTGCTCGTCGGTCTCGTGGTGAAGAACGGGATCATTCTCCTCGATGCCGCGCGCGGACTCCGCGAGAGCGGACTCCCGGTGGACGAGGCGCTGATCCAGGCCGGCCAGCTCCGGCTTCGTCCCATCCTGATGACGACCGTCTGCACCCTCACCGGACTGCTTCCGCTGGCGCTCGGCATCGGTGCCGGCGCCGACCTGCAGCGGCCGCTGGCCATCGCAGTGATTGGCGGCCTCTCCTTGTCCACCCTGGTGACGCTGTTTCTCCTGCCGGTGGCGCTGCGCAACCTGGGGGGACTGGGGACGCAGGCGCATGACTGGCCCTCCCCTGAGGGTACCGCAGTCTCGCCCTGACCTCGCGTCGAGCTACCGGTGCGGCAGCGGCCGATCGCGGTAGGGGAACCAGTAGGCCTTCCGCTCCATCAGATAGTCCAGATGCACATGCTTGGGCTCACGGAAGGCGTCGAGCCCCTCCTCGCCCAGCTCTCGTCCGATCCCGCTGTGCCGCATGCCGCCGAAGGGTGCCGCGTCGTTGTCCGACAGCGGGTCATTGATCCAGAACGTCCCCGCCTTGATGAACTCCATCGACTTCATGGCCCGTTCGAGGCTCCGGGTGTAGACGTTTGCGCCGAGGCCAAACTCCGAGTCGTTGGCCATGGCGATCGCGTCGTCGTCGTTCGGCGCCACGGTGAGGCTGATGACCGGGCCGAAGATCTCCTCTGTCGTTGGCAGGGTCCCGTGCCGCACATCGGTGAGGATGGTCGGCTGGAAATAGTGGCCGGCCAGCCCCGGTGCTTGCATCCGCTTCCCACCCACAAGCACGCGCGCGCCCTGCTTCACCGCCTCGGCCACCTGGCGTTCGACCAGCGCCACGGCCTCCTCGGAGATCATCGGGCCGACATCGGTGGCGGGGTCCATGGGGTCACCAACGATGATTGTCTTCATGTGGGCGACCAGACGTCGGGTAAACTCCTCCGCGATGGGCGCCAGCAGGTAGATCCGCTTGGCGGAGGTGCAAACCTGGCCGGCGTTGAGGAGCCGGGCCCAGGCCACACCCTCGACCGCGACGTCGAGGTCGGCATCGGCGAATACAATGAAAGGGTCGACGCTCCCGAGCTCGAGGTTCACCCTCTTGAGGTCGTGCCCGGCCTGGGCCGCGATCTTCCGGCCCGCCGCCACCGACCCGGTGAACGCGATGCAGTCCACCTTCGGGTGGCGCACCAGCAGCTCCCCAGTCTCGGCACCACCGGTGATGATGTTGACGACGCCGGCAGGGAGACCGTCATAGCACTGCGCCAGGAGGAGGTTGGAGAGCGGGTTCTGGTGTGGTGGCTTGCAGACGAGGGTGTTTCCCGCGGCGAGGGCTGGAGCAACCTTCCACGCCATGAGAAGCAGCGGAAAGTTGAACGGCACGATTGCCGCAACGACGCCGAAGGGCTCTTTGATGGTGAAGTTCAGCTGATGCGGCGCCACGGGTGGCACTGAATTGCCGTAGCTCTGCCGTCCCACCTCGGCGTAATAGTCGAAGCAGGCCGCGACCCAGTCGATGCAGTCGACGCTTTCGATCAATGGTTTGCCGGTCTCGCGCGTGAGCAGCGTTGACAGCTCCGCTTCCCGAGTCCGGATCTTCGTTGCCACTTCATGCAACAGTTTCGCCTTCTCGACACCCGGCACCTTCCACCAACCCCGCTGGGCCCGCACCGCCGCCTGAACCGCCGTATCGACCTCGGCGGCGCCACAGTCGGTCGCGATGCCCACGACATCCAGGGTGGCAGGATTGTGGATCGGTCGGCTGGGTCGGTCGGTGACAGTGCGCCAGTGGCCGTCAATGAGGATGCGGGAGGGGGAGGGCATGAGGAATCAGGTGGCAGGTGGCCGGTGACAGCGGACAAGTGGCTGGGAATATGAAGCGGCCAACGGCCAACGGCCAACGGCTAATGGGCAACCGCCAACGGCCTCTTCCCAATGGCTGACGGCTGACGGCTGACGGCTTTAACTTCCCCGCTCACCCCGTCCGAATCGCTCCGATGCTATCGAAGAAATCCAAGTACGCGATCAAGGCGCTGCTGGCCCTTGCCGAGGATACCTCTGAGGAACCGGTCCGGATTGGCGACCTGGCGGAGCAGGAGCACATCCCGGCCAAGTTCCTGGAGGCGATTCTGCTGAGCCTGCGCAACGCGGGCATGTTGCAAAGTCGCAAGGGAAAGGGCGGCGGCTACCGGCTGTCCCGGGATCCGAAGCAGATCACAGTGGGGCAGGTGGTGCGGCTGTTTGACGGTCCACTGGCTCCGGTCCCCTGCGCCAGCCAGACGGCGTACGTTGCCTGTGAGGACTGCGAAGACGAGGCCACATGCGGAGTTCGGCTGGCCATGAAGGATGTGCGGGACGCCACCGCCCGGATCCTGGACCACACCTCGATCGCGTCGCTGGCGCGGCGGCGGCACCGGGTCGGCTGATTCGTGCCCACTGCGGCATGGTGATTCCACTAGTACCGTATCAGATCACTAGCCTAACTCGGCGCATTAGACGTGGTTTTCGAAGACGCGCTCCCCGATCTCCGCCGCGCCATGCAGGGCCTTCGCTTCGGCTCGGTGGAACTGGTGATTTATGAAGGGCACGTCGTGCAGATCGAAGGACTGAAACGACCTCATCCGGCCGGGGGTTTCGGTGATCTCGCCCAACCCGAAGACCTCGAGCGGCGCCCGGTGGAACTACCTCGCGGCGTGGGCGTATGCCCTGCGTCAGGCGGGTGGGAATGATGCGCCGGCCAAGGAATGCGTGTGCAAGCCGATAGGCAGATGGCGACTCCGACGGCGGATCGACAGGACATGGAATGGGGGCGCCCGGCTATTTTGGTCTGGCGCGGCATCGCCAATGCCTCCGAGGCTGCGGGTACGCCTGGCGGTCCGTCCTCCCTTTCCCCCGCAGGAGCAGGCTCGACTATGACACTGAACCCGGCGCTTCCCGGCAAGGACTCGCGACTCGTAGTGAAGGATCCGGAGCAGTGGAATGCGGGGCCGCCACCCTCGCTGCTCCGCGAGCACCAGGTCACCCCGGCCTCGCTCTTCTTCATTCGGAGTCACGCCCCGACGCCCGAGATCGATCCGCTGACCTGGCGACTGCGGGTTCGAGGCCTGGTACGCCGGCCGCTCGAGCTGTCGCTCAGCGACTTGCGGCAGCAGTTCCTCAGGCATGACCTGGCGGCCACACTGGTCTGCGCCGGACTCCGCCGGGCCGAGCTGGTAGCGCATCGACCGGTGCCGGGGGAACTGCTCTGGGGTGCCGATGCGATCAGCAACGGCTGGTGGAGCGGCGTGGCGCTACGCGATGTGCTGATGGCCGCCGGAGCGACGGATGAGGCGCGCCATGTGGCGTTCACCGGCCTCGACCAGGTCTCGCGGCATGATCGCCTGTTTGGCTTCGGCGGTTCCATCCCGCTGGAGAAGGCCATGGCTCCCGAGGCGCTGCTTGCCTTCGATCTGAATGGCGAGGCACTGCCGCCGGCTCATGGATATCCCCTCCGCGCCGTGGTGCCCGGTTACATCGGGGCACGGAGCGTGAAGTGGCTGGGCGAGATCGTGGTAGAGGCCCAACCGTCGACCAACTATTTCCAGACGGAGGCGTACCGCGTCCTCCGGGAGCCCGATCCTGACAATCCGCGCAGCGTCGCCGCGGGGGAAGCGCTAGGCACGGTTCCACTCAACGCCGTGATCGTCTCGCCCGAGGCGCGATCGCGCGTCGCTCCCGGACTCGTTGAGGCCACCGGGTGGGCCTTCGGTGGTGCTGCTGAGCGGGTGGCGCGGGTGGAGGTTTCCCCGGACAACGGCGCGACCTGGGTGAATGCCGTGCTGGAGGAATCCGGTGGGGCCTGGAGCTGGACCTTCTGGCGGGCGGCGATGCACCTCCGGCCAGGACAGCAGATGCTGGTAGCCCGCGCCTGGGACCAGGCGGGTCATTGCCAACCGGCAGAGCTCGCCGAGGTGTGGAACGTGAAGGGTTACACCAACACCGCCTGGCACAGAGTTGCTGTCGATGTCAGCGTATGAACGGACGACCCCACCGGACCCTGCCGGGATTCGGCCTCTCGCTTGGGCTGACGACTGCCTACTTGAGCTTGCTTGTCCTGATCCCTCTCTCCACGATTTTTGTGAAGAGCATGGGCCTCGGCTGGGAGAGCTTCTGGCATTCGGCGACGGCGCCGCGGGTGATGGCCTCCTAGCGGGTTACCCTGGATCAGGTGGAAGACGGCCAGGTGATCGAAGCGGAGATTCCTCGCGCCAAGTTCGAGGAACTCGGGCTTTCGCACGGCGACAAGGTGTTTGTCCAGCCCCGTAGTGCCAAGGTCTTCGCCAAATAGGTGATACGCATGCGGATTCCAGGTCGCCTTGCCGTGCTCCTTCTCGTGCTGGCCACACCGGCCTCCGCCCAGCAGTTCACCGGCACGTACACCATGCAGGCACCCAACGGTGCGGTGCTGACCATTGCGCTGACACAGGTGGCCGGCGGGCGGACGACCGGGACGCTCTCGGGCAACGGAACGGTGATCCAGCTGGAGGCGAAGGTCGAGGAGGGCGATCTTGTCGGGCAGGCCATCATGGGGCAGACCCGGGCGATGTTTACCGCCGAGCTGGACGGAATGACGCTCATCGTCGCACTGATCGAGCTGGGTCAGGATGGCGCGCCCAACCTCTCGGCGGCGAAGGAACTTCGGTTCACCCGCAGCAGTCGAGTGGCGACGGCGCCGCCCGCCCCGAATTCCACTGGTCCGCTCGCGACGACACCGCCTCGGGGGCAGGCCCCGGTGCCCGCAGCGGGCGGCGGCACTCCGCAGGATCAGCAGGTTCGCCAGCTCCTGCTCAGCTCGCCCTGGTGCAGCTTCACCTACAGCCAGACCAGCGGCGCGACCCACACCTCGCGCAATGTGTTCTACGCCGACGGCCGATTGGCGGTGAATACCAACGCCGAAGGTGGCACGGTGAATCAGTTTGGCGGGGGAAATGTCGGCACCGGAAGCGTGTACAGTCAGTCGCAGGGGGGCAGCGTGGTGCAGTGGCAGGTCCAGGGCGGTCAGCTGTATCTCGATGCGGGACAGGGGATGCAGCCGGTCCGCATGTCCGTCACCCGCAACTCCAACGGGTATCCGATCATCACCGCCGACGGGAAGGAATACAGTCAGTGCAATTGAGCTAGTACCGGTACCGGCGCCGGTTACCCCAGCCGGCGTTCCGTGTCGCCATCAAACCAGTGCAGAGCCTCGGCAGGCAAGGTGATGCCGACGGTGCTGCCAATCGCCGCCGTCGCCATTCCGTCCAGCCGTGCCGTGAGAAAGTTCGTCCCCACCCGCAGCCCCACCATCGTCTCGTTGCCCAGCGGCTCAATCACTTCCACCAGCGCGGTGGCGCCACCGGTGGTGCTTGAGCCAATGACAATTTGTTCCGGGCGGATGCCGAGCAGCACCTTGTGGCCCGGCTTCATGATGGCCGGAGCTCCGCCCTCCAGCGGGAGGCGGAACGATCCATCCGGCGTGATGAACTGCCTGCCGTCGGGACTGGAGACGGCGCCGGCGACGACATTCATCGGCGGGCTGCCTATGAACGTGGCAACAAATGCCGTGGCCGGCCTCCGATACAGCTCCAGCGGTGCGGCGATCTGTTCGACGGCGCCATCGCGCATGACCACGATGCGATCGCCGAGAGTCATCGCTTCCACCTGGTCATGGGTCACATACACTGCCGTGGTCCCGAGCCGACGACGCAGGGCCGCCAGCTCACGTCGCATCTGGATGCGCAGCTTGGCGTCGAGGTTGGACAGCGGCTCGTCGAAGAGAAACACCTGCGGTTGCCGCACGATGGCCCGACCAAGTGCCACTCGTTGCCGCTGGCCCCCGGAGAGCTGCCGCGGCCGGCGCTCCAGCAATTCCTCGAGCCCCAGCAGCTGAGCCGCTTCGGCGACGCGCGAGGCAATCTCCGCTTTACCCAGCTTTCGCAAGGTCAGCGCAAACGCCAGGTTCTGACGCACCGTCATGTGGGGGTAGAGGGCGTAGTTCTGGAAGACCATCGCGATGTCGCGGTCGCGGGCCGCGATGTCGTTGACCAGCTTGTCGCCAATCCGGAGTGTGCCACTCGTGATCGGCTCCAGCCCGGCGATCATGCGGAGCGTTGTGCTCTTCCCGCACCCCGATGGTCCGACGAGCACGAGGAATTCGCCATCCGCGATCTCGAGCGAGATGTCGCGGACCGCCACGTGGGTTTTCCCGCGGTCTTCGAAGGTTTTGCGGATGTCGGTCAAGCTTACACTGGCCATTGGGGACTCCAGTCAGCGTTCAGCGTTCAGCATTGAGCGTTCAGCATTCAGCGGCTGGTCGCTGGTGATAGGTAACACGTGCGCCTGCGCCAAAACGAATTGCCGCGGTGTGGGTTGCGCCGTCATCGGGAAGTGGGATGCGGACCGCGCCATCGACAACGGCGAGCGCCTGGCCGTCCAGCGTACCATTGGTCGCTGACTGGTCTGTGGCCGCCGCGCGTTCCACCGTCAGCGTGAGCGTCGTCCTGCCATCGGGCAGCCGGGAGGTAAAGGAGTAGCCGGGCCACGCGAGTGGCAAGGCTGGTCGTACCACGATGAAGTTCCCTCCCTCAAGGGCGATCCCCAGCACCGATTCCACCGCGACGCGGAACATCCACCCCGCCGAGCCGGTGTACCAGGTCCAGCCGCCCCGTCCGACATGCGGTGCCACGCCGTAGACATCCGCCGCGATGACATACGGTTCCACCTGGTATCGATCCGCGGCGGCGGGTGTCGCGCCGTGGGTGACGGGCGAGAGCATGGTGAGCAATGCGGCGGCGCGGTCGCCCCGACCCGCTTCGGCCAGCGCCTGCACGGCCCAGAGCGCGCCATGAGTGTATTGCCCGCCGTTTTCCCGCACGCCGGGGAGGTAGCCCTTGATGTAGCCCGGATCCTCAGGCGTCTGGTCGAAGGGCGGGGTCAGCAGCCGGATGATCCCATCGGACTCCGAGACCAGGTGCTGCTCCAGCGCGTCCAGCGCCTGGGTCGCACGCTCCGCTGGCGCCACCCCGGAGAGCACCGCCCAGGCCTGCGCGATGGCGTCGATCCGGCACTCGTCGCTCTTCGCCGAGCCGAGGGGGGTGCCGTTGTCGTAGTAGCCGCGGCGATACCAGCCGCCGTCCCAGCCGCCGTCATTCAGGGCCACGTGGAGCTGGCGGAGATAATCGCGATACCGCACCAGGCGAGCGGTGTCGCCCCGACTTTCCGCCAGCGGGATGAATCCTTCGAGCACGCGCGCGAGGAAAAAGCCGAGCCAGGTACTCTCGCCCCGTCCCTCCCGGCCGACCCGGTTCATCCCGTCATTCCAGTCGCCAGTGCCGATCAGGGGCAGGCCATGTGCGCCGCGGGTGAGTGACCGGTCCATCGCCCGGCAACAATGTTCGTAGAGGTCGGCCGACGTACCGGAGTCCTCTGGCAACAGGAAGATCTCGTCCTCGCCCGGCTTGAGCACGGGCGCGGTGAGGAATCGTGCCTGCTCCTTCACGACACTTGTGTCGCCGGTCTGGGCGACATACGAACTGGTCAGCAGCGGCAGCCAGAGCAGGTCATCGGAGAAGCGAGTCCGAATGCCCTTGCTGAGCGGCGGATGCCACCAGTGCAGGACGTCGCCCTCCACGAATTGATGGGCCGCGTGCAGCAGGATCTGCGTCCGGGCCAACTGTGGATCGTGCCAGAGCAGGGCGGCCGCATCCTGGAGCTGATCGCGGAAACCGAATGCACCTCCCGACTGATAGAAGGCGGACCGGCCCCAGATGCGACAGGAGAGGTTCTGGTAGGCGAGCCAGCCGTTCAGCATCAAGTCGATGGCCGGGGATGGTGTGTGGACCTGCACCGCGCTCACGGTATCGCGCCAGAAACGACGCACCGTCGCCAGCGCGGCGTCGGCGGCGGCGACACCGCCGAACCGGCCAATGAGGTCACGCGCGTCCGGCTCGCTGGCAGCGTCGCCCAGGAGGAAAAGGCAGGTGACGGTCTGCCCCGGCTCGACGGTGAACGGCAGACGAAAGTGCGCACCCGGATCGAGACCTCGGCCGGTGCGTCCGTCGAGAGGGGCGTCGGTGCGGAGGGCGGCGGGGCAGGCGAGGCTGCCGTGCCGGCCGAGGAACGTCGCACGATCGGCAGTGATGTCGATGGCAGGACCGTGGGGCCCGATGAGCGTGGCGAATGCGACCCGCTCTGAGAACTCGCCCGCCCGCGAGTTCTGGGCGAAGATGGCGCCAGTGGCCGAGTCCCGGCTGGTTACGATCGAAGCGGCAGTGTCACTGGGCAATACTCCCAGCACCCACTGGACCGCCGCAAACAGGGTCAGGCGCCGTGTTGCTCCTCCGCTGTTGGTGATCGACAAGCGGCTCAGCTTCACGCAGCCGTGGCGCGGCACGAACTGCACCAGCTCCTGAATGAGGCCCGGCGTGCGACGGTGAAATGAGGTATAGCCGAAACCATGTCGCACTTCATGGGCCCCGTCACTGGGCACCGGGCCGGGCGTCGGAGACCAGAACACTCCCGTGGCTTCATCGCGCAGGTAGAACGCCTCGCCATGCGGATCGGAGACCGGGTCATTGAACCAGGGGGTCAGCCGATGCTCGCGACTGTTCACCGACCAGGTATTGCCGGCTCCGCTCTCGGTCGCGATGAAACCAATCTCCTCGTTCGCGATCACATTGGACCAGGGGAGCGGCGGCCGACGACCGTCGGCGGGGATGGTGATGATGTATTCGGACCCATCGGGGCTGAAGCCGCCGTAGCCGTTGCCGGCGTCCTCGGGGGAGCGAGGTGCGGGCGGAGTGGCGCTGGGCGCGGAGCGGGCAGGAGTTGGTTTCGCGCACGGACTGGACCGAGTCGGGGCGACGGGATGGTGGACGACCATTCGCGTCACCGACTCGATGATGTGGGCTTCCCTTCTGCCGCTCTCCCCGGTCAGGACGCGAAGATCCACCGGCATCCCCTGACTCTGCCACCAGGCGGCGACACGGGTCATCAGGTCGAGCGTCGGAGCGTCATCTTCCGACCCCACATGCACCGCGACCACCGGTAGCTTGCGATCGAGCCCGAGCGCGGCGCATTCCTCGTCGGTGACGGCCTCGGCGCTGGATGCCGAGTAGAAATCCGGATGCCCGTAGCAGAGGGCGCCGCTCAGCAGGGGCAACAACTTCTCGATCTCACCGGTGATGCCGTGGCGCCGTCGCAACTCTCGATCCCGCTCGGCGGCGCGAACGAAGATCCCGTCCAGATCGGGTTCAAGGGGGATCAGACCGAGCGCCGCCTCACGATCGTGGGCAAAGCCCAGCCGGGCGACGACTTCACCCGAGGCGCCAGGTGGCAGCGTGAGCACCCGCCTGAGGCTGACGACGGGATCGAGCACATTGCCGACGGTGCCGCTCAGAAGGGCACCCGGCATCAGCGCCGCCGGACTCGCAGCCGTTCTACCTCGGCCCAGGAAGCGGAGGCGGTCGGTCTCCCACGATGCGGGCCCCACCGGGCCATCCGACCTGGTGGCCAGGAGTGCATGCATGAGCCAGAGCGGCTCTTCCTCGGGACTCCGCTGGCGCCGACGGGCGAGGAGCGCGGCACCACCAGACACGGCTTCCGTGCTCACGAACAGTTTGGAGAACGCCGGATGGCCGGCATCCGCGGCGGGGGTGTTGAGTGCCACCTCGGCGAACGTGGTGATCTCGATGTGGCGGGTCGTGGTTGAGCGGTTGGTCAGGAGAAGGCGACGCACTTCAACGTCAGCGTCCACGTCGACGGCGCACTCGAGCCGGAGGTCGATACCGTGGTCGGTCCGGCTGATCCGCGCGACACCGGACCCGAATTCCACCGCGTAGCTTTCGGAGTTCGGCGGTACCGGCTGAAGACCGGCCGACCACCAGGCGCCGCTGTCGAGGTCACGCAGGTAGAAGAAGAACCCGTCGGCGTCCCGCACACGGTCCGGCGTCCACCGGCTCATCGCATACCGCTCGCAACAGGAAAAGCCGGCGCCGGCGGTCGTGATGCCCGCGCGGTAGCGGCCATTGGAGAGCAGGTGCAGCAGCGGGGCGGCAGTCGCGAGTCCCTCTACGCCAGAAGCTACGGGCAACGGTTGATTCTCCTGCAAACGTGACGCGGTGGTCACGGAACGATGGACGAAGTAAGCCGGATCTGCGCCGGGAGCTGACGGATGAGGACCCCACCACCGGTCGAGAACGGCACGGGCGACCCGTTGAGCACGGCCTTATGAACTCCGGTGACCACGAGCGCAAGAACGATCCCTCCCGGCGGTAACCGCAGACCGGGCTCGAGCTGGACGACGATCGCGTCACCTTCCCGGCGCGCGACGTAGCTCAACGGTCCCCACCAGGTGCGGAGGTTATGGACCCGGACACCTTCGCCCTCCAGCCAGGCTGGATCGATGCCCGCGCCGACGACGAGGGCGCTGTCCGCCTCACGCTCATACCCGAAGAGATCGGCGGCGGAGCGCAGGAAATCCGATCCCACCCAGGTATGGGGCGAGTCGCCGATGAACTTGAGAACTCGGGAGTCGTGCCAGACGACTTCCGGCCACTGATTCCACGCTTGGGGTTCTCGGTCGTTCAGGAATTGATACAGCATGGCGCGGGCGCGGTCGGCCCAGCCCAGCCGGAGCATCGCGCCGACGGTACGGAGTTCATAGGGGGTGTAAGCCTCCCAAGTGCTGCCGCTGTCGGCGCGGGCACTGGCCTCGCGCCAGTAGCGCTCGAATGTCGCGTGCAGCGCATCCGGCGGCAGCGCCGCCTCTTCTCCCCCCGGCGAGAGGGCGATCGTGGTCGAGGTGGCGTCGAAGTCTCCGAGGTCCGCCGCACCGGGAAGAAAGTCGATGGCATGCTGCTGCCGCACCAGCGCGAGTGACGCGAGCAGGTCAACGCGGAACTCATCGCGCATCCGGCCAAAGCGGATGCTGGCGTCGGTGTCGCCCATCAACTCCGCCATGGCCGCGGCATCCTTGAAGCCCCGGAGCGCGAAGAAATCATCCCAGTACGAATGCATCGGCTTGGCCGAATAGCCCTCATGACTGATGGAGGCCGGCAGGAGTCCGTAGAAAACGCGATTGTCGCCGATCGTCCAGGGCGTGGTGCGGCGCGTCTGCCGCAGACTGTCGAGGTAGTTGGTGGCGCGAACGACATGGGGCCACATCCGTTCAAGCGTCGGCCGGTCTCCGGTGTGACGCCAGTACTCCATGACGAGGTAGATGTACTCGCCGTTGCTGTCGTGTTCCGGCACCGGATCGGCGCCGCGCGCATCGACGCAGCAGGGCACCTTGCCGTCGGGATACTGGAAGGTGGTGAACCAGTCGAGGAAGGCGCGCACCGGCTCGGGATGCCCGAAGCGAAGCAGGGCGGCGGAGGTGAGCGCGCCATCGCGGATCCAGGAGCGCTCGTAGGAGCGGGAGCCGGGCTGAATGGAGGGGCCGTCGCGATTGATCAGGATCCACGCCTGGGTGGTGCGGATGGTCCGTTCGAGATCCGCGCCGGAGGGGGGCAGCCCGATAGTCGTGTGGGTGACGGCCTCGCGCCAGGCGCTGCGTGCCGCGGCAAAGACGCTATCCACCGCCGCTGGCCGGTGAATCGGGACGGCGGGGATGCCGTTTGCCACGAGCGGAATCTCGATGGCCACATCGGCGGAGTCTCCCGGTGCCAGGGAGAGCGGGTAGCGGAGCAGGGCCGACGCGGCACCCTCTGGATCGTGGGCGGACTCGGCGCGCAGCAGCGTGCCCTGTCGCCGATGCTGCACCACGTCGCCACCATCGAGTGTGCTGGCGGTGACGCCTGCGGGCGACGTCAGCGGCTGGACGGTACGATCGGCGTTGACGCGCAGGGCGCCGCCGATCCACCGGAGTGAATCGATCCGACTATATCCCCCGGTGGTGTTCAGGAACTGTGACGGTGGATTCACCTGGAAGGGACGCACCGCGAGGGCGAGCGTCGGCGCGCGGAGGACCGTGTCGTGGTTCACCACCCGGTAGCGCACCATCACCGAAGAGCTGGCGACCGGTCCAGTGCCAACGGCGGTGATCTGCAACGCGAGTTTGCCGGCCGCCCAGGTGACGCTGGGGATCGGCAGGTCGCCCTCATCGAGGGATGGAGATGCCTGCACGTCGTGCCAGCTGATGAGACGGCCGGCATCGAGCAGGAAGGGCTCGACGGAGAAGAGGCCTTTCCCGGCTTCGACCGCCCCATCGTCGTTGATCAACGCCTCTTCCCTCGCGCCATCGACCCCCACCACGGTCCACCAGGAACGCCGGCCGCTGTAGTAGCGTGGATAGGCGCCGGGAGGTGCGTTGGTGGCGACCGCCTCGAAATAGGCGTTGCGTGAGGCGCCAAAGGCCAGCGGCTGGACCACGAGTTCCCGCAACCCCGTGCCGGTGGCGAGGGTCCGCCGTACGACGAGGCGCAGGTAACGTGACTCGCTCTCCGGGAGGTCGAGGTCGTCGCGACCGCCATCGCTGGCACGTACCGAGCGGACCGTGCGCCACGTCAGGCGATCATCAGAGAGCTGCACGTCGTAGTCAGGCGCTCCGTGTTCGGCTTCCCACAGGAGCGAGAGGCCACCGAACTCGCGCGGTCGGCGGAAATCCACGGTGTAGCAGGCGGTGGCGCCGGCGGGAGCCCGCCAACTGGTCGTCGTGTCGCCGTCCAGCGCCGCGGCGGCCGGATGGCCTTTCATGGCGCCGCTCGCACCTGCCGCTGGTGTCGCCGTGTAGGGACCGAGTTCGGGAAGCGGCGTCAGTCTCAGATCGTCGAGCCAGACGCTGCCACGTCCGCCTCCCGCTCCGGCCGTGATCACAATCTCCACCGCCGCCGCTTCCCTGAGTTCGCCACCCCCCAGCGGTCCCCACGCAAAGCTGAGCTGTCGCTTGCGGATGGTGATCTTCTGCCACCGTCCATCGAAGCGCCGGTCGCGTTCAGTGTACCACCAGACGTTGTCGCCGCTCCGATCGACCAGCTTGAACTCCAGCGTATTCGGCGGAGCAATGCCCCGGATCCAGAAGGACAGCGCATAGTTGTCGGGCAACAGGAGCGGCAGTGCCCGTCGCGCAATGGCATAGCCACCACCGGTAAAGCCAAAGTCCATCCGCAGCGCCCGACCGGATCGCCCGGCGCCGGAGCGGAGCGCGAGCGTCACGCCATCCGCCGGATGCGCACTCCACGGCGTGATCCGCTCGAAGTCGTCCAGCAGCGTGGGCCGCAAGGAGTCGGGCGGTGCCACGGCGGTGAGGGTGAGCGCCACGAGGCCGGCGATCATCCCTTTACACTTCCCGCCATGATGCCCTGGATGTAATACCGCTGCAGGAAGAGGAAGGCGACGAACACCGGCAGCACCGTCACCACCGCACCGCCCATCATCAGCTCGACATCGAGCACGTGCTCTCCCGCCAGATTGGCGAGCGCCACCGGCAGGGTGTAGTGGCGGTCGTCGCTCAGGACGATGAGGGGCCACATGAAGTCATTCCACGCACTCAGGAACGTGAACACCCCCAGCGTCGCCAGCACCGGCGTGATACCGGGCAGCACCACTCGGCGGAAAATCATCCACTCACCGGCGCCGTCGAGGCGGGCCGCGTCCAGCAAATCATCGGGAATCGAGAGAGCGTACTGCCGCACCAGGAAGATGCCGTAGATCGGCGCCAGCACCGGGATCATCGCGCCGAAGAGGGTATTGATCAGCCCCATCTCGCGCAGCAGCAGAAACATCGGCAGCATGGCGACCTGGCCCGGCACCACCATGCCGCCGAGCAGCGTCTTGAAGACGGCGGCGCGACCGGTGAAGCGGAGTTTGGCAAAGGAATAACCCGCCATCGCCACGATGATCACACCGAGGACGGTGCCGCCCACTGAAATGATGAGACTGTTGAGAAAGTACCGGCCGAGGTTCAGGCTGGCGAACAGCACCCGGTAATGTTCCAGCGTCGGGTGGCTGGGCAGGAGCGGTGGGGGCGAGGTGTTCGCCTCGCCGGGCGCCATGAAACTGGCGGAGATCATCCAGAGCAGCGGACTCGCCGCGAGGATCGCGGCGCCGAGCAGGGTGACGTGCAGCAGGAACGAGCGGAGCGGGCGCGGCATCAGGGCTGTTCCCGCCGCAGCCGGAGCTGCACCAGAGTCCCGGCGAGGGTCAACAGGCAGAGGACGACGGCGATCGCCGCGGCGTACCCCAGCCGCCACCAGCGAAAGCCCTCCTCGTACATGAACAGCACCAGCGTCAGCGTGCTCTTGAGTGGCCCGCCCTGGGTCATCACGTACGGTTCGCTGAAGATCTGGAAGCTGGCGATCATCGTGACGACGCCGACAAAGATGAAGGTCGGGCCCAGCATGGGGAGCGTGATGTGACGGAAGCGACTCCAGTTGCCGGCGCCGTCGAGAGCCGCCGCCTCGTACAACTCCTCGGGGATGCTCTGCAGGCCGGCCAGAAAGACCAGCATGTTGTAGCCGAAATTCTTCCACACCGAGAGGAGGATGATCGCCGGCATGGCCCAGTGCGGATCACCGAGCCAGTCGACCGGCGGGATCCCGATGGCGACCAGCGCGGCGTTGAGCGGGCCGTACTGCGGGTGGTAGATGTAGCGCCACACCAGCGCGACCGCGACCAGCGTGGTGACCCAGGGGGCGAAGAACGCGCTCCGGAAAAACGGCTTGAAGCGCACCAGTTTCCCGTTGACCAGGAGCGCGGCGCCGAGTGAGGCCAGCACCGAGAGCGGACCACCCACGATCACGAAGAAGGTGGTATTGCGGAGCGCGGTCCAGAACAGCGGGCTGTTGAAGAGGTCGTAATAGTTCTTGAGCCCGATGAACCGGGTGCTGCCCGGATCGGCAATGGAATAGAGATCGAAGTCGGTAAACGACAGGACGAATGCGCCGCAGACCGGAATGGCGAAGAACACCGTGATGAGCGCGAGCGCCGGCGTCACGAAGGCCCAGCCCGCCACGGTCTCCCGGTCGCTTCGGCTCACGGTGACTCCGCCGGTCGCCGGGCCAGCAGATACCGGCGCCGTTCGAGCAGCCGGTCCACGTCGCGATCGAGTGCGGTGAGTGCATCCGCTGGAGACGCAGCACCGTGCACCGCCGCTTCGGTCTGGTCCATCAGCTTCGTCGTCACCTGCTCCCACTCAGGCACCATCGGGGTCGGCATGGTCCGGTTGAGCTGGATGCGGAAGGCGGCGGCCTCGCGGTCGGTGGCCAGAAGCGAGTCGTTCCACGCCTCGCGCCGGGCGGGGAGATCGCCGGTGAGCTGGTAGAATCGGAGCTGTTGTTCCGGGCGGGACAGGAACTCGATCAGCTTCCAGGCGGCGGCCTTGTGCTTCGAGGAGCGGAAAATCACCAGGCTCGATCCTCCGGCGAGCGAAAGCCCTGAGGCGGCGCCGGTGGGTCCGGGCATCGGCGCCGTCGCCCAGCTGTGCTGCAGCTCGGCCGGCAGCCGGCGGCGAAATTCGCCGAGATTCCACGGGCCGGTGATGTACATGCTGAACGTGCCGCGGGAGAACTCCTGGTACAGATTCGCGATCTCGCTGTTGCTGACCGGGGGCGCCAGGCTATCCCTATATAAGGAGAGGAGGAACTCGAAGGCTCGGCCGAACGCCGGCTGGGCAAAGGCGCCGTGGCCGCTGGCGTCGATGAGTGGCGATGCCTGCTGCAGTCCGAGAATGGCCTGCGGCGGCCATTCGTTGACGGGCAGGAAGATGGCGTACTTGCCGGGGCCCTGGAGTCGGCGGATGGCACGCATGGCATCGCGCCAGCCGTCCCAGGTCTCGGGCATCGCGGCGTATCCGGCACGCGCCAGGATATCCTTGCGATAGAAGATCACCCGGGTATCGACGTACCATGGTACGCCGTAGAGCGCGCCATCGATGATGTTCGTCGCCCAGATGCCGGGGAACTGTTCCTCCGGCCGGATCTCGGCGGACGCCCGCTGCAGGGAATCCAGGGCGGCGAGGGCGCCGAGGGTGACGAGTTCCGGGATCCAGGTATTGCCTAACTGGGCCAGGTCCGGGCTGGCGTTGCCGACATGGGCGGTGAGCAGTTTCTCGTGCGCGGCGCTCCAGGGGATCTGCTGCACTCGGACGTGAATGTCAGGATTCTCCCGTTCGAAGTCCTGCACCAGACTGGTGACCACCTCGCCCTCGCGGCCGAAGGCCCAGAAGCGGAGGTCGGTCTCAGCGCTCGGCGCCGGCGCGCAGGAGAGCGCGGCGAGGAGGCCGAGCAGCATCGCCCACCGCTGCCTCACCCCCCGGCCCCCTCTCCACCGTCGTGGAGATGAGGAGGGGTGTGGGACTACCGGCCAATCGCCCGGCTCCGTCACGGCGCCCGGTCCAGCCATCCCCCGCGAAAGCCGGCGCGCCGCAGTCCCTGGATGATGTAGGGGCTTTTCCGCATGTACTTCCAGACGAAGTCGCTCCGGTAATTCGCAATCATGGCGATGATCGGTCCCTGGTCGATGCCGAGGTAATCGGTGTCGAACCACCCCTGACCGGGGACGATGCGTCCCTGAGAAACCGGCATGGCGAACTGGAAGCTGGGATTGAAGGCATCGTAGAAGCCGTACTGCCCGAAGAGATTGTCGCCGTAGCGCTCGCGCATGGCGACAAGAGCGGGGAGGACCACCTCGGGCGCAAAGGGGAGCGAGCCGGCCGACGCGGTTGGCGCGAGCGTACCATCGTCGCGCACCTCGGTGAAGGACGCGCCCCGGGCCGCATAGGTGAAGAAGCGCTGGTTGGCGCCGTTGTACGGCAAGGTCACGTCTGCCGGGCCGTCAGCGGCAGACAGTCCCCAGATGCTGTCGCTGTAGTCGCGCCAGCCAGTCGGATTGTCCGTGGCATAGGCTCGCTGCGACAGTGTGGCTCGGCGGGAGTTCTCGAAATAGTCGATTCCGTGGCCGCGCATGTAGGTGTCCTGGATGCCGCGGAAGTCGACCCAGACGTGACTGTAGTGATGCCCGAAGAGCGGGGCAAAGCCGAGATGGGCCTGCCCGTAGTAGCTGCCCCAGACGTAGGTGGCGCTCCACCGGTCCCAGGCGGTCGCCTCGATCGGATAGGTGGGGGAGCCTAGGGCGAGGAGATAGACCAGCATCGCCTCGTTGTAGCCCATCCAGTTGAGCGGCAGCCAGCCGCTCTCCGGCTGCCAGCCCATGTTCACCATCGGTGGATCACGCCGGGCCCACTGCCAGTCGACTCGGCGGTAGAGCGAGTCGGCATAGGCGCGGATGGCGGTCTCGGTCGGGTCGGCAGCGTCGAAGAATTGCTGACAGAAGAGGACGCCGCCGAGCAGCAGGGAGGTGTCGACGGTGGACAACTCGACATCCCTGAAACGGGTGCCGTCGGTCTGATCGAGGAAGTGATAGAAGAAGCCGTGGTAGCCGCTCATGCCGGCGGCCCCCGGTCCTTGCGGCGCCTGCCAGAACCACCGCAGGGTGGCGAGCGTGCGGGTCGCGGCGTCGGTCCGGCTCACGTATCCGCGATCGGCGCCGATGGGGTAGGCGGTGAGCGCGTAGCCGACGGCGGCGATGCTGGAGAAGCTGGGGGTGGGCCAGCGATCAGGCGTCAGGCCGGTGGCGGGGTTGGTGCGTTCCCAGAAAAAATTAAAGGTGCGCTGCTCCAGGGTGTCGAGCAGCGCCAGCGCGCGCGGGGTTGGCGCCGGGTCGATGGTGGGCGCGAGCGGGTGATTGGCGCTGCACGCGAGCGTAAGGAGGAGGCCGCAGGCGGGAAGGACGAGCCAGGCTCGGATCTGGTGCATTGGTTCAACCGTACCGCCGGCGGGAGGTGTGCCCCGGCGCACCGTGAGGTGCGTCGGGGCCTGTGCGGAAGGACTAGAAGTTGTACTCGGCACCAAGCTGGATGCGCCGCGGATCACTGGCGAGACAGCCAGCCTTGCCCTGATTGGGATTCGGAGACGTCGGGCTGTCGAAACCGGTGTTGTAGCAGCCGAAGTTCCGGTAGTTCATCACGTTGAACACGTCGACCGTCACACCGAGGCGGGTGCCGCCGAAGCTGGGAAAATCCTTGCGGACACGCACATCGACGCGACGGTACGCCCACGCTCCGGGGATGATGAAATTGTACTTCTTGGGGGTGAATCCGCCATTGATGTAGGTCGCCGGCCCGCAGAAGCGCGGCGCGCAGCCGATGTCGAGGCGGGCGCCGCTGCCCAGCGTGATCAGCCCGCTGAACTGGATGCCGAAGAGATACGGCACGTCGGTGATCCAGTTGGCCACAACACGGTGGCGCTCGTCGTTGCCACCGTTATCAGCGTGCTTTGGAATCTTTCCGGCGGTGGGGAATGAGCCCGGGAAGGACCCGGCGAGGTCGTTGAGGTTGTCGGAGCCCGCGATCGAGCGCTCGGCGTAGGTGTAGACAATGCCAGCGCCCCAGCCGAACTTGGCGGATGAACTGCGGTACGGACGATCGAGCTGGAACGAGAGCGCGTCGTACCAGGTCTTTCCGTCGTTGGTGGAGGTGATGAAGTTGTTGAACCCGTGTGCGCCGATATTGAAGCTCCGGCAGCAGGAGCCGTCGGGATTGAGGTCGATATTGGCCCAGTTGTAGGTGAAGAGGTCGGTGCCGCGCTGACCCTGGTAGGTCAGTGCCCCGACGAACTGACCCAGCACGCGGCGTACACCGAGACTCCACTGTTTGGTCTTCGGCAGCTTGGTCTTGTTGTCGATCAGGAATGCCTCCGGCTGTCCCGAGCTGGCAACGAGGGCATTCAGCACACTGACATCCGTCGTCAGATAGTTGTCATTCCAGGCCACCTGGCCCGCCGGTATGTTCGTCGAATCCGGGTGGGCAAACTGAATCACGTAGGTGGGGTGAGTCAGCTTCTGAATCTCATCCACTGAGAAGTCGAAGATCGAGCGGTCGTAGTAGATGCCGAATCCGCCGAAGACCGTCGTCTTGCTTTCCTTGTCGAGCGCGTACGAGAAGCCGAGCCGCGGCTGGAAGGCGCCGGTGATGGGCTTCCGATTGTTGCCGGTGCTGATGTACCGATTGAGGTCCAATGGGTTCGGCAGTGAATCGTTGTACCTGGTGAGTGTATCGACCACGTTCTGCGGTGTCTTGTAGTGGGTGTTGATCATGTTCGACTCGTAGTCCCACCGCATGCCGAGATTGATTGTCAGCTGTGGCGTCGGGCTCCAGTCGTCCTGCAGATAGATACCGAGCTGATTGTTCTTGTTGTTCAGTCCCGGGACGCCGGTGCCGTAGATGAGCTGATAGGGAGTGCGGTAGTCAAAGTGGAGCTGGTTGGCGAGTGTATCGTTGCAGACGGGGTGGCAGTTCACATTTTCGGCGTACTCGAACAGCGGGTTCTCGCTGTTGCGCTTGATGACATCGTACGTCACGAAGTCCACATTGGCGCCGATCTTGAAGATGTGCTGGCCACCCGCCTGGAATCCGCTGTAGGTCAGGTCGTCGCGGAAGCCGAGGCGCTTCTGAGTAAAGTCCTGCGTGCTACGATTGCTCCCGATGATCGCGTCCTGACCAGGGTAGTGGTAGATGCGCGAGATCAGCCCGGGGGTGTTCGGCGAGGGGAAGCGGCGGAAGCGCTGGTATGTGACGTTGGCCTCATTGAGGACCGGGCCGGAGAAGTAGTTGTACTTGAGGGTCGCGATGCCGACGTTCTGGCGATAATTGGTGGCCGACTGCCGCGAGACATTCAGATTGCCAAAGTCCTTCACGTCCGTCTCATGGCGGTTGCTGAGGCTGAACTCAGCGGTGGACTTGGGGCTCACGGCGTAGCTGAGTTTGCCGAACAGCAGGGTCTCGCGGAACGGCGACGTGAACCCCCCGTTGTACTGCGAAAGGTTGACGGTATCCAGCGACGGGAAGAGCCCGGTGGCCGGCGGCGTAAAGGCGACGGTCGCATTTCGGTTCTGGTAGTTGCCCTCGAAGGAGCCGAAGACGTGGAGCCGGTCGCGGATGATCGGTCCGCCGGCGCTCAGGCCCATGAGGTACCGGCTGTAGTCCGGCTTCTTGACGTTGTTGGCGACGTCAAAGCTGTCCGCCGCGACCAGCCCCTTGTTCTGATACTCGGTGAAGGCGCTTCCCGACCAGACGTTGCCGCCGGACTTCGTCGTCGCGACAATGATCGCACTGGAGGCCTTCTGGTACTCCGCCTTGAAGTTCTGGGTGATGACCCGGTATTCCTGGATCGCATTGCGGGGGAAAGGATTGCCCCGGCTCGCGTCCTGCCCGGCGACTCCGCCCCCGGTGAGATCGTTCTTGAGACTCGACCCGTCTACAAACACATTCGACTGGTTGGGGCTCGAACCACCGCCCTGGAATGTCCGATTTCCTCCATTGACTCGATCTTCCGTCGCCGTCACCCCGGGCGCCAGCGCCGCGAGGTCGAGGAAGTTGCGACTGGCGCTCGGCAACGCCTCGATCTGCGCCGAGGTGATATTGGTGGCCACTTCCGACGTCCGGGTTTCCGGTACCGGTGCCGCCGTCACCGTGATCTCCTCGACTTCCACCACCCGTTCACCCATGGCAAAGTTCTGCAGCGCGGTGGCGCCGATCTGGACGACGACCCGACGGCTCGATGCCGCCATTCCGATGTGGCGGACCGTGAGTTCGTAGGTCGAGGGAACGAGACCCGGCAGGTTGTAGGAGCCGTCATCCCGGCTGGTCGTGGTGCGGGTGACGCCGCTGCTGACATTGCGGGCCTGGATTTCCGCTGCGGACACCGCCGCCCCGGTCGAATCGACCGTGACATAGCCGCGAATGCCGCCGGTGCTGGTCTGCGCCTGCACGGCGGGGCTTACCAGGAAGCCCAGGCCCAGAACCACCAAGGCCGCGCGCAGGAGGCACATACAATTACGAGTCACCATGACACTTCCCTCCGTGGGATGTTGAATGCGGGACCGGGCGTCAGCCCGGTCCACCCTGCGCGCCGCAGGAGCGCCGCACGACGAGTGTCGTGGCCAGCACTTCGCGACGGGACTCCATGGGCTCGACCGCACGCAGGCGTGCGAACAGGCAGCCGGTGGCGTGTTCACCGAGCACATTGATGGGGACGTGGACACTGGTCAGGGCCGGCTCTACGTATCGGGCCAGCGGGATGTCGTCAAAGCCGCCGAGGGCGATATCCTGGGGCACCCGGAGGCCGGCCTCGCGGAAGGCGCTGAGCGCGCCGACGGCCATGCCGTCATTGGCGGCAAAGACAGCGGTCGGGCGGGGATGCAGGGCGAGGAGGCGCAGGGCCGCGGCGTGTCCCCCGTCTTCACTGAAATCACCGGCGAGCTCCAGGGTGGGGTGGGCATCGAGGTTGCGCTCCCGCACCACCGCGCGGTACCCGCGCAACCGCTCCGCCGCGTCGAAATTCCCCTCCGCGCCCTTGATCATCGCAATCCGGGTGTGCCCCTGACCCGCCAGGTGCCGAGTCATGGCGAGCGCGCCTTCGTAGTTGGCGATGCCGATGCTGTCATGGCCGGCGTCGCTGGGCGGACAGTTGAGCAAGACGACCGGGAAGCCATGGGGCAGGCTGCGGCGCGAAGCGAGGGCATCGAGATCGGGCGACATCACGATGAGTCCGTCCACCCGGCCGCGCATGGAACGCAGGGCCGCTTCCAGGGAGGGACCTTCGGCGCGCGCGCTGGAGATCAGCAGGTGAAAGCCCTCCCGTTGGGCCGCCTGGTCCACCCCGCGGATGACTTCGGAGAAGAATTCGCCATAGAGGTCCGGCAACAGCATGCCCAGAGTGTGGGTCCGGCTTGTGATCAGGCTGCGGGCGGTTCCATGCGGGCTGTAGCCGAGCTCCAGGGCGACGGCCTGCACCCGCTCGCGGGTGTGCGGGCGGACGTTATCGATGTCGTTGAAGACCCGAGAGACGGTAGCGACGGAGACCCCGGCCTGACGGGCGACGTCCTTGATCGTGATCATCATGGCAGCTGAGAGGCGCCCGCCCTCGGTGCTCCGAGGTGCGCCCGGGACGGAATGCCGATTCCGCCAGGGATACTGTGGGTACTCGAGTGGGGGCCGACGAGGCTCTGTCGGCATGTAAACGTTTACATTTTCGGTCCACAACAGTCCAGCGGGAGCCGACACGGCCTGTGGCGGTATGTAAACGTTTACATTTTCGACATAATTGTCAAGTTCGGGCCAGAAATCACCATTTTCGGTCCGGAATCCCTACATTCTCTCTCCGCCCCATCTCCGCACCGAGGAGTTCATGATCTGGCCGCCGTGCCGGCTGACGCTGCTGCTCGCGCTCGCTCCCGGTACCCTGCTCGCGCAGGCGCCGAAAACCGACTACGTCATCCTGGTCACCTTTGATGGCGTCCGGCCCCAGGAATTCTTCGGCGGCCTCGACACCTCGATTACCAACGCCGCCAGGGAGCTGAGTGGCGTCGGGCACCCGGATGTGTTGCGCGCCGCGTACGACAGGCCAACCCGGGAAGCCCGCCGACGCACCGTCATGCCCTTCTTCTGGGATTCGCTCGCCCCGCACGGCCTCGTCCTCGGCGATACCACCGTGGGCAGTCGAGTCACCATCACCAACTCCCACGGATTCTCCGCGCCGGGGTATCTGGAGCTGCTCACCGGGCGGGCCCAGCCGGACGTCACCACGAATGACCTGATCCGGTATCCGCACCGCACCGTGCTTGAGCTGGTGCGTGAGCGGCTGCGCCTCCCCCAGGAGGGAGTGGCGCTCTTTGGAAGCTGGGAAAACTTCCGGATGTACGGGGCGAGCCGCGAGGATGCGGTGCTGGTGAACGCCGGATTCGATACCCTGCCCACCCGCGCCGCCACGCCGCGCCTGCGTGAGCTGGAACAGCTGGAGCGGCGGGCGCCGCCGCTGTGGGATGGGGCCCGGCTGGATGTCTTCACCGGGGCGATGGCCCTCGAGTACCTGAAGGTCCGCCGGCCACGCCTGCTGTTCGTCTCGTTCGATGACACCGATGACCTGGCCCATTCCCGGCGCTATGACCGGTTGCTCGATGCCCTCCACGGTCTGGACGATTTTCTCCGGGAACTCTGGCAGACGGTGCAGACCACCCCGGGCTACCGGAACCACACCACCCTCATCTTGACCACCGATCACGGCCGAGGCCGGAGCCCAAAGGACTGGAGTGATCACGGCGATGACGTCGAGGGCTCGGCGCAGATGTGGCTGGCGGTGGTGGGACCCGGCGTCCGGCCGGGAATGCAGGGCGATGCGACCCAGTCCCAGGTCGCTCCGACAATCTTGTCACTCCTGGGTCTCGATCCCGACATTCTTGGACCTGCGGCCGCAGCACCGCTCCGGTGGCGGTAGGGATCCGGGCCGGGTGTCATTGCGAGCCCTTCCCCCCACCGTGCGCGCGATTAATTTCGACCCGCCATCACGGCACCCAGCGCGCAACAATCCAGACCGAGGGCCTCCCCAGTGACCACCCCCGTAGCGAACGGTGCCATCGAGCCGGTGAATGCCATCTTCAACCGCGACGTCTTCTCGCGGGCAGTGATGCGGCAACGGCTCCCCAAAGATGTGTTCAAGAAGCTGATCCGGACCATCGACCTTGGCGAACCGCTGGATCATTCGGTGGCCAATGTGGTTGCCAGCGCGATGAAGGACTGGGCCATAGAAAACGGGGCCAGCCACTACACCCACTGGTTTCAGCCGCTCACCGGGCTCACCGCCGAAAAGCACGACAGCCTGATTTCTCCGGACGGGCAGGGTGGCGTCCTGTTCGACTTCTCCGGCTCCGATCTGGTGCAGGGTGAGCCGGACGCGTCGAGTTTTCCCTCCGGCGGACTGCGCGCCACGTTCGAGGCCCGCGGCTACACCGCGTGGGATGCGACCAGCCCCGCGTTTCTCATGCGCACGGAGAACGCGGTCACGCTGGTGATTCCGACGGCGTTCGTCTCCTGGACCGGCGAGGCGCTGGACACCAAGATCCCCCTGCTGCGCTCCATTGACGCATTGTCCAGGCAGGCGCTCCGCATTCTCAAGCTGTTCGGCACCGACCGCGGGGTCAGCCGGGTCTACACCACCGTGGGGCCCGAGCAGGAATACTTCCTCGTCGACCGCGAGCTGTTCTTCCAGCGGCCCGATCTCGTCACCTGCGAGCGCACCCTCTTTGGGGCCAAGCCGCCCAAGGGTCAGCAGCTCGAGGACCAGTACTTTGGCGTCATCCCGCAGCGGGTGCTGGCCTGCATGGCCGATGCGGAGCGGGAGCTCTACCGCCTCGGCGTCCCGGTCAAGACCCGGCACAATGAGGTGGCCCCGGGTCAGTACGAAATCGCCCCGCTGTTCGAAATGAGCCAGCTGGCCAGCGATCACCAGATGCTGACGATGGAGACCCTGAAGCGGGTGGCCCAGCGGCACGGCCTGATGTGCATCCTGCACGAGAAGCCCTTTGCCGGCGTGAATGGTTCCGGCAAGCACAACAACTGGTCGATGGCGACGGACCAGGGTCACAACCTGCTCGATCCGCAGGATGACACCCACGCCAACATGCAGTTCCTCGTGTTCCTCTGTGCCGTGATCCGGGCGGTGGACATTCACGCGGACCTGTTGCGCGCGTCGATCGCCTCGGCGGGCAACGATCACCGGCTCGGCGCCAACGAGGCTCCGCCGGCCATCATCTCGATCTTCCTGGGCGACATGTTGCAGGACATCCTGGATCAGGTCGAGAAGGGCCAGCTCAAGCGGACCCTGAAGGGCGGCGTGATCGATCTCGGTGCCCGCACCCTGCCGACGCTGCCGCGCCACTCCGGTGACCGCAACCGCACCAGCCCCTTCGCCTTCACCGGCAACAAGTTCGAGTTCCGCGCCGTCGGCTCGGCCCAGACGATCGCGTGGCCCAACACGGTCCTCAACACCATCGCCGCCGAGTCGCTCGACTTCATTGCGACCGAGCTGGAAAAGGCGGTCGGCGCCCACCCGACGCCGGCCAAGGTGCAGTCCGCCTCGATGGCGCTGCTCAAGAAGATCGTGAAACAGCACAAGCGGGTGCTCTTTGGCGGCGATGGCTATTCCGCCGAATGGCACACCGAAGCCGAGAAGCGCGGCTTGCCACACCTGCGCAATTCGGTCGACGCGCTCGTGGTCATGAAGGCAAAGAAGAACGTCGATCTGTTCAAGAAGTATGGGGTGCTGACCAAGGCGGAGCTCGAGTCGCGCCAGGCCATCGCCTACGAGAAGTACATCAAGCAGCTGGAGATCGAGGCCGAGACGATGGTCACGATGGCCCGGACCATGATCCTTCCGGCGGCGCTCAAGTCGCAGGCGGTGGTGGCGCTCGCGGTCAGCACCACCGAGGCGGCCGGGGTGAAGTGCAATGACACCCTCGGCGCGCTCGGGGAGTTCGTCAACCTGATTTCCCGCTTCCGCGAGTCGCTCGGCACGCTGGAGAAGGCGATCAGTCACACCGACAGCGATCCGGTCAAGCATGCCACCTGGATCCGGGACAAGGTCCGCCCGGCGATGACCACGCTGCGCACCTACGCTGACCAGCTCGAGGCCACCGTTGGCGCCGATCTGTGGCCGATGCCGACGTATCGGCAGTTGCTGTTCTTGAAGTAGGGCAGGAAGCGTTCGGCGTTCAGCATTCAGCGTTCAGCAAAACAGAACGGGAGGGCTCCCTGAGGAGTCCTCCCGTTTTCCTGTTTCACCCAGCACCTGCCACCGGCTACCTGCTCTCGATCGCCTCCGCCACCGATGCCATCCGCTCGCCCGCCATCGCGGACCGCACGGTGCGCAGCAGTTCCCGCGACGGGAACGGCTTGGGAAGGAAGGCCCGGCGGGGACCGATGAGGCCCTCCAGCGGCACGCCCTGTTCGCTATAGCCTGACATGAACACGACGCGCAGACCGGGTTCGAGTGGTGTCAGCCGCTCGACCAGTTCGGGTCCCGAGAGCTCCGGCATCACCACATCGGTGAGGAGGAGGTGGATCTGCCCGGTGTGCCGGGCCGCGATCAGGAGTGCCTCTGCGCCATTCGCCGCCTCCAGCACCCGGTACCCGTCTCGCTGCAGCACCCTCCGCACCAGCTGGCGCACGCTCGATTCGTCCTCCACCAGCAGGATGGTTCCGGTCCCCGGGATTCCCTCGGAGACTGGCGGCCCAACCGGCGGCAGCAGAGTAGGCTGCTCGGCCCCGACCCGTGGCAGATAGACCCGGAAGACGCTGCCGTGCCCCGGCTCGCTGTACACCGCGATATAGCCCCCACTTTGCTTCACGATCCCGTAGACGGTGGCCAGTCCGAGTCCGGTCCCCTGACCCTTGTCCTTGGTTGTGAAGAATGGCTCGAAGATCTGGCGCTGGGTTTCACGGTCCATCCCGCAGCCGGTGTCGGCCACGCTCATCATGACGTAGGAGCCGGGTCGGGCGCCGGCGTGGAGCCGGGCGAACTCGGTGTCCAGTTCGGCGTTGCCGCATTCGATGGACACCGTCCCGTTCCCGCCGATGGCGTCACGAGCATTGACCACGAGGTTGAGCAGGAGCTGCTCGACCTGGACCGGATCGGCCAGCGCCTGTCCCAGGCCGGGCCGGCGTTTCACCTCCAGGGCGATGTTCTCGCCGATCAGCCGCCGCAGCATTCCCGCCATCTCGGTGGCGATCTCGCCGAGGTCGAGTGGTTGCGGCTGCATCACCTGCCTTCGGCTGAAGGCGAGGAGCTGCTGGGTGAGGCGGGCGGCGCGGTCGCTCGCCTTGTGCACCTCCAGCAGGTCTTCGCGGCGCGGGTCGCCCTCGTCCAGCTGGTCCACCACCAGCGCGGTGTAGTTGCCGATGACGGTCAGCAGGTTGTTGAAGTCGTGCGCGATGCCCCCGGCGAGCCGGCCGACAGCCTCCATCTTCTGGGCTTGCAGCAACTGCTCCTGGCTCTTGCGGAGCGCCTCCTCCGCACTCCGCAGATCGGTCAGCTGATGCAGCGCGCTGATCATCAGATCCAGCACCGCAAAGGCGATGACATTGCCGAGCAATGTCTCGCCGAAGAGCACCCGATAGGTCGCCAGGAAGGGCTGTTCCGGCGGGCTCCAGCCGAGCAGATGATGGGTAGCGGTGAGCAGCATCCCGTGTAGGGCTATCAGGCCTGCGCCGGCACCGAGGTGCTCCAGGACAGGATGGGTCCACTGTGAGGTAGGCCGACGCCGGACGAGCCACTGCATCAGCGGCAGAAAGGCGACCCAGAGGTACCAGGGGAGGAGGTGGGCGGCGACCCGGGCGAGGAGTGGCGCCGCGGGGTAGGCGAGATGATGGGCCCCAAGCTCGAGCGAGCCCATGGCTGTACTGAGCAGGAGCACTGTCATGAAGACTGGGAGCTTCAGGCGGCGCATTATCGATGGTGCCCGGCAGCGGCGCGGATGTCAGGATGCATCCCCCGGGTTTCGGCCGCTGGAGGAGGAAGCATGAGCCTGGGCGGCTGATGAGTCTCGATTCAAGGCGCTTCGTACCCGAGGCGATACTCGGACCGAGGAAGCCGGCAGGCCCATTTCGGGCCTTGGCGACCAGGAGGCGGGATGGATCGAAGCCGGGCAGGTCTGTCGCTTGAGCAAGCTGTCGCGGAGGGGCTGGGATCGCCGTCGCGCGAGTCGCCGCTGGCGGCCGACCGCCTTGCGTCGGCAATTCTGGACCAGACCCCCGACACGGTCTTCGCCAAGGATCTGGTGGGCCGCTACATCTATATCAATCGCGCCGGTGCCGCGGCCTGCGGCCTGTCGCGGGATGCCGTCCTCGGTCAGCGCGATCACGACCTGTTCCCGCGGGAGGTGGCCGATTCGCTGGTGGCGTTCGATCGCGCGACGCTGGCCGTGGGAGGAGAAGAGATCTATGAGGAATCCGTCAGCATCAATGGTGCGATGACGGAACACCTGGTAACCAAGACCCCCTTTCGGGACTCGGACGGCCAGATCATCGGGTTGATCGGATTGGTCAAGGACATCACCGGGCGGAAGCGTCCCGAAGGGCTGGGGCGCACGGACACCGACCGGCTGACCGACATCATCGAATTGCAACAGGCGGTCGGCACGGCCGTGATGGAGCCCTCCGCATTCATGCAGCTCATCGTGCAGCGAACCCGCGACCTCATGGGTGCGAACGGCGCGGCCATTCTCCTGCGTGACGGGGAGGATCTCGTCATCCGTGCGGCGGCTGGCACCACCGTCATGGGGCTGGGCCTCCGGGTGCCGATCGACCGCAGCCTGGTCGGAGCCTGCTTCCGCAGCAACCAGGCGGTGCAGTGCGACGACGTGCAGAACGATCCCCGAGTGCGCCTTGCCGCCTGTGAGTTGTTCCAGGTGCGCTCGGCGGTCGTGGTGCCGTTGCGCGACGGGCTCACCACGATCGGGGTCCTTGAGGCCATCGCCGATGTGCCGGGATTTTTCGGGGAGTCGGCCCGTCAGACCATGCTGCTGGTGGGCGGCCTGCTCTCCGCCGCCCTGGCACGATCCACCGCCTTCGAGGCCAATCGGCGCCTGCTGGACGAGCGCACGACGACCCTCGCGGCGTTGTTCGGCAGCGAGGAACGGCTTCGCTCCGCCATGGACGCAGCGCAGATCGGGGTGTGGGACTGGGATGTCGTCGGCGGCCGGATCACCTGGCTCGGGCACCACGAGGCGATCTGCGGTCTGGCGCCGGGCTCCTTCGACGGACGATACGAGACCTTTCTCGCCTGTGTGCATCCGGAGGATCGACCGGGGATGGAGGCAGCGCTGACCAGTGCGCTGGCCAGCAATTCCGAGTACTCCCATTCCCACCGGGTCGTGTGGCCCGATGGCTCGGTGCATTGGGTGCTCGGCCGCGGCGAGTTTCGCCGCGATCCGGAGGGCCACACGATCCGGATGTATGGTGCGATCATGGACATCACCGATCGCCGGGTCCTGGAGCATCAACTCCTCCAGGCCCAGAAGATCGAGGCCATGGGCCAGTTGGCGGCCGGAATCGCGCACGAGATCAACACTCCCACGCAATACGTGGGCGACAATCTGCACTTCCTGCAGGAAGCCTTCGAGGGATTGCTGCGGGTGATGGTCGTCTATGGAGACGTCGTGGAGGCGGCTCGGGCGGTCGGCGTGCCAGTCGCGGCCGCGGATGCCGCCTGGAAATCGGCCGATGGGGGCTACCTGCTCGCGGAGATTCCCCGGGCCACCGTGCAGGCGCTGGACGGAATTGAGCGCGTGACCAAGATCGTCCGGGCCATGAAGGAGTTCAGTCACCCGGGCGGGACGGAGGCGATCCCGGTCGATCTCAATCATGCCATCGAGAATACGATCGCGGTCTCCCGCAACGAATGGAAGTACCTCGCCGACATGGTGCTCGAGCTCTCGCCGGATCTGCCTCCGGTTCCCTGTCTGGCTGGGGAGATCCAGCAGGTCATCCTCAATCTCATCGTCAACGCCGCGCATGCCATCGGCGACGTCGTGGCGGAATCGGGTGGGAGGGGGACCATCAGGATCAGCACGACAGTGGTCGAGGGGTTCGTGGAAGTCCGGGTTCGCGACTCCGGCACCGGGATCCCGCTCGAGGTCCGCTCACGTGTCTTCGATCCGTTCTTCACGACCAAGGATGTCGGGCGCGGGACTGGGCAGGGGCTGGCGCTGGCCCGGGATGCGATTGTTCGCAAGCATCGCGGAAGCCTCACCTTCGAATCCGAAGTCGGCGCGGGCACCTGTTTCCTGATTCGCCTCCCGCTGCATGCACCTGACCAACCGGGAGCCGAGAGCTGATGCGCCGCATCCTGTTCGTGGACGATGAGCCGTGCATTCTCGATGGGCTCCGGCGACTGCTGCATCGTGAGCGGGGCGAGTGGGAACTGCTGTCGGCCGCCAGCGGGTCGGCGGCGCTGGAGGAGATGGCCCGTGGGCCGGTCGATGTGGTCCTGACCGATATGCGGATGCCGGGGATGGACGGTGCGGCGCTGCTTGAGCAGGTGGCCCAGCGCTACCCGGATACGATTCGCCTCGTGCTCTCCGGGCAGACTGACACGGCGGCGGCCTCACGAGCCATTCTCGTCGCCCACCAGTTCCTGACCAAGCCCTGCGCCGCAATGGAAATCCGGACGGTGATCGACCGGGCCTGCGCCCTGCGAGACCTGCTGCGGAGCCCCGGGCTTCGACGCATCGTTGGCGGAATGGAAAGCCTGCCATCGGCCCCAACGGTCTGGATCGCCCTGCGCCGGGCATTGGGGGATGAAGGGGCGAGCGTCTCCCAGATCTCGGTCATCATCGAGCAGGACGCCGGCCTGGGTGCCAAGGTACTCCAGTTGGTCAACTCCTCCTTCTTCGGCCAGGCGCGGGAGATTTCGAGCATCGCACACGCCACGACATTGCTCGGCACCGGAACGATCCGGGCACTCGCGCTGGCCGAGCAGTTCTTCGGGTCCGGCCTCAGCCCGGGGCGTGGATGCTCGCTGGAGGAGGAACGCAATCACGCGCTGGCGGTGGCGCGACTCGCCCGGCACATCCTGCCCGGGCAGCCCGCCGGTGAGGCGGCGTTCACCGCGGGTCTGTTGCACGACGTCGGCAAGCTGATCCTTGCCGCCCGGCTGCCCCAGCCATTTCTCGACGATCTCGGCGAAGCCCGACTCCGGGGCCTCCCGCTCCACCGGGTCGAGCTCAGCCGGACCAACGTCTGTCACGCGGAGGTCGGCGCCTACCTGCTTGGCCTCTGGGGATTGCCGCACGAGGTGGTCGAGGCGGTGGCGCATCATCACGCACCGGACCGAGTCGCGGGGGGCGACCGGCGGGCGCTGGTGGCCGTTCACGTCGCGGACGCACTGGTGCACGGGATCAGCGATGGCCCGGGCGCCATCGACCAGCGGCTGGATTCCGTGTCGGTGGCAGAGCTGGGCTGGACTGGGCAATTGCCCGAATGGCAGGAGTGGGCATCGGCCCAACAAGAGGTGGATTCATGAGCACCGCGCTCCCCCTGGTACTCTGTATCGATGACGAGCGTCAGGTGCTCGATGGCCTGTCACGCGTACTGCGCCACGATTTCGATCTGGTGCTCGCTGTCGGCGGCGCCGCCGCGCTGACCGAAATGCAGTCGGGGAAGCCCTTCGCGGTCGTACTGACGGACATGCGGATGCCGCAGATCAATGGCGTCGTTGTGCTCACGTCCGCGCGCAAGCTGCTGCCAGCTGCGACCCGCGTTCTCCTCACGGGTTACGCCGACACCGCCGCCGCAGTCGCGGCCGTCAACGAAGGCCAGGTCTTCCGCTTCCTGACCAAGCCCTGCTCGCCCGCTGTGATGCGGGGCGTCCTGCTGCAGGCGGTGGAGCAGCATCGTCTCGTCACCGCCGAGCGGGATGTGCTCGAGCTCACCCTCCGGGGAAGCGTGCAGGCGCTGATCGAGATGCTGGCGCTCACCCATCCCGCCGTGTTCGGCCGGGCACAACGGGCCCGCCGGCTGATTGGCGAGCTGGCCGCGATGATCGGGTTTCGCGATCGATGGCAGATGGAGATGGCCGCGATGCTCTCGCAGGTTGGCGCGGTCACGCTCCCCGCCGAGGTGGTGGCGCTCTACGCGGCGGGAGTGGAGCTCCATGGCCCCATGGCGGCGCAGGTCGCCGGCCTGCCCGGGATCGCGCTGCGCCTCCTGGGAGACATTCCCCGGTTGGACGAGATCCGCGCCATTCTCAGCCACGTCAACCATCCCTATGAGGCCACGGCGACCAGCGGCGAGGTGATGGGGGAGAATTTGCCTCTGGGTGCTCGAATGCTGCGGGTCGTGCTGGACTACGACGCGCTGCGCTCGCAGGGCTTTCCGTCGGGTGAGGCGGTGGCTCGGCTGAAAGCGCGGGAGGGCATGTACGATCAGGCGGTCGTGAGCGACCTTGGCACGATCCTCGGGGCGGAAGACTCCCGGCAAATCCGCGAGATTCGTTTCCAGGACGTGCAGCTTGGCATGAGCTTTGTCGACGATGTACGCGGTCCGGATGGCACGCTGCTGGTGGCCCGCGGACAGGACGTTACCCAGGCGCTGCTGGATCGCATCGAGGACTTCTGGGCCGTGCTTGAGCTACCGGCGCCGGTGCGGGTCACCTTCGACGGGCCGGCCGTTCTGCCAGCGGCCGCGGCCTGAATCGTTGCTCGATCGGGTCTCAATCGCGGGCATCGGCGAAGATCGCATCCACCTCTGCGGCCGCACTCACCAGCTCCTTGGCAGCGTTCACATACGGCAGCAGCTCGGCGAGGCTGCCCTTGGCGAGCTTGAGCTTGCCGGTCATGATCGCCAGCAGTGGGGCCACCCTGCCGGTGAGCACCTGTTCCCACGCGGCGGGCTCACCGTCCAGGATGTAGCGCGCCGCCTCCTCGTCTTCCGCGGTGCCCGCCCGAGCCGCCCGACACTCACCATGCCAGAGATCAAGGAAGACGCGGCGGGCTTCGCCGCCCGCCTTGTGCATGCGCAGGAGAATGGCGCCCTCCCAGGTGGCGGCCGCCGCCCGATATGCGTCGCGGGCGTTGAGTCGCTCGGCACAGGCGCGTGCCCAGGCATCAGAGAAGATCGGATGTGGCATCTGGACCAGGGATGAGGAAAGCGGCGCGGCGACGCTGGAACCGCGGAGCAAGTGTAGCCATCTCAACGGTCGAATGGCATCAAACCGCCGGCCACTGCTGGGTCACACAGTGGAATGACCCGAGTCCCCAGACCAGGTCGCGGGAATCGACGGGCACCACACGACGGGTGGGAAAACAGCTCTGCAGAATGGTCTGTGCCTCTCGATCCGTGGCCGGGAAATACGCCGGCATCAGCACGATCCCGTTGGCGATATAGAAGTTGGCGTAGCTGGCCGGCAGTCGCTGCTTCTCGACGAAGCTGGCTGGTGGCATCGGGAGGGTCACGATCCGGAAGGGCGCGCCGCCCTGGTCGCGCATCGCGGCGAGGCGGCGGAGATTCTCCCGCAGCGGGGCGTAGTTGGTATCGGCCGGATCCTCTTCCACCACGGTCACGATGGTTTCCGGATCGGTGAACCGGGTGAGATCATCAATGTGACCGTCGGTGTCGTCGCCTTCGATGCCGTCACCCAGCCAGAGAATGTGCCGTACGCCAAGGAAATCACGCAGCGCCTGTTCGATCTGGCCCCGGGTCAGCGCCGGATTGCGATTGGGATTGAGCAGGCAGCTCTCGGTGGTGAGCAGGGTGCCGCGACCGTTCACGTCCAGGCTGCCACCCTCCATGATGATGCCGGGATGAAAGACCTCGAGCGCATATTCCGCCCCGATCCGGCTCGGTATGACGTCGTCCGCTTCGAACGGCGGATACTTGCCGCCCCACGCATTGTACCCCCAGTCGACGATGGCCTGCTCGGCCCGGCCGTCCACCACCCGCTGGATGAAGCAGGGGCCATGATCACGGCACCAGGCATCGTTGGTGGGATTGTAGTGGAGGAAGACCCGGCCGGTAGCTGCGGGGGTGCGGCCCAGATCAACCGCGATGATTCCCGCCTTTCCGAGACGCGCAGCGACATCGGCCGCCATGGCCGGGCCGCTGACGTTGATATGGACCTCTTCCACCGCGCACAGCTGCCTGACGATCTCGACGAAGACGCCAGGGATCGGCGCAAACCGCTCCGGCCACGACGACTCGCGGTGCGGCCAGCTCAGCCAGGTCCCGCGGTGCGGCGCCCACTCGGCGGGCATGTGATAACCGAGGGAAGCGGGAGAGCCGGGGGTGGGGAGTGGCATTGAGCTGGGGGGTGGGGTACGGAGTCAGGAGTGAGGAGGAACGACTTTTCCTCTTTACTCCTCACTTCTGACTCACGTTCAGTCGATGTACCGCTTGGTCAACTCCCCATAGCTGTCCACCCGCCGGTCGCGCAGGAAGGGCCAGTGGGTGCGGGCAAAGTCCACGCGGGTCAGGTCGACGGGGACGAGAAGCGTTTCCTCGGCGGTGCCGGCCTTCGCGATGATCTCGCCGTTGGGGGCACAGACGAAACTGCCGCCCCAGAACTCGATCCCCGCATTGGGTCCGGCCTCGAGGCCAACGCGGTTCACCGCTGCCACGAAGACGCCGTTGGCGATCGCGTGACTCCGCTGGATCGTTTCCCACGACTGTTGCTGTGCCGTGCCGTACTCCGCCTTCTCCGGCACCAGCCAGCCGATGGCCGTGGGATAGAAGAGAATCTGCGCGCCGGTGAGGGCGGTGAGTCGCGCGGCCTCGGGGTACCACTGATCCCAGCAGATCAGGACGCCGGCTTTGGCGTGGCGGGTCGGCCACGAGCGGTAGCCGAGGTCACCGGGCGTGAAATAGAACTTCTCGTAGTAGTTCGGGTCGTCCGGGATGTGCATCTTCCGGTACTTGCCGAGGTACTGCCCGTCCGCATCGAGGATGGCGGTGGTGTTGTGGTACAACCCCTCGGCCCGCTTCTCGAACAGGGAGGCGATGATCACGACGCCGAGCTCGCCGGCTAGCCCGGCGAGCCGCGCGGTGGTGGGGCCGGGTATCGATTCCGCCAGGGCGAAAAACGCATGATCCTCGGTCTGGCAGAAATACGGACTGCGGAACAGCTCGGGGAGGCAGATGACATTTGCACCGCGGCCGGCGGCGTCCCGGATGCGCGCGATGGCCCGGGTGAGATTCTCCTCCGGATCGGCGGACATGCGCATCTGGATGAGCCCGAGTACCGTCTGAGCAGCAGTGGCTTCTGGCATGGAGGGAAAATACGGGGAAGGGGGAATGGGGAAAGGGCGGGGGGGGGTTGGGCGGCTAGGTGAGCGGCTATCCGCTGCACGCTGACGGCTGACGGCTCCGCGCCCCTCGCGTTCGGCCTGAAACGTCCCCTGACGCTCTCGGTAGCACGCAGTAGATTGTCCGCGGAGCACTCCACTTTCCCTTTTCCTCTTTCCCTCCTCCCCGGCCTATGCTGACCATCGCCCTGCTCACGCTTGTCCTGCAGCAGCCCCAACAGCCCCAGGCGCCGTCGCCGATCGCCCGGGTGGAAGTCACACCTGCGACCGGTTCGCTGGAGGTCGGCCAGACGCTTCAGCTCGGCGTGCGGGTCCTGGATCAGGCCGGTCAGCCGGTTCCCGACGCCCGGGTCCGGTGGTTTGACAATGCCGGGCAGGGCGACATCGACTCCACCGGATTGCTGACCGCTGGCTACCGGGGCAAAGTGCTGGTGACGGCGGTGGCGTCGGTGGCCGGAGGCAAGCCGACGTTCGGGAACGCGACGATTCTCGTCACGCCGCAGGCGGCATCGCGGGTCGTGCTCGATCCCGTCCCGGCGCGGGTGCTGGCCGGGAGCCGACTGACGCTGAGCGGGGCGGCCTACAGCAACCAGAACGACAAGCGGGACGACCTGCTGAGCTTTACCTCCAGCAACAGTCGTGTCGCAAGCATCACCGCGGACGGGCGGCTGCAGGCGCTCGCGCCCGGCAAGGTGACCATCACCGGAGCTGCCGGCCGGGCCACCACCAGCGTCGCCCTCACCGTCGTCCCCAACACCGTTCGGCGGCTGACGCTGGCACCGGCGACGCCCAGCGTGCGGACCGGCGACGTGGTGCGCTTCACGGTGGACGCGCGCGATGCCGCGGCGAAGCCGGTGGGCGACTTCGCGGTGCGCTGGTCGGTGGCGGGGAGCGATGGGGTCGCGCAGATCGACGCCGCGGGTGCGTTTGTCGCCGAGACGCCGGGGCGTTACACCGTCACGGCCAGCGCCGGTGGCTCGACCGCCGAGGCGCAGGTCACCGTCGCACCGCGGCGCATCACCCGGGGGATGGAAGTGGTCGGGCGGGTGCCCGTCACGTTCAGCTCCGCTGAGATCTGGGCGCCACCGACCGGGCAGTGCGTCTATCTGTCGACGATCGCCGACCGGGCCTACGTGATCAATGTTGAGGACCCCGCCAAGCCGAGGATCGTGGACTCGCTGATGGCCGACGCCCGGATCATCAACGACATCATGACGACGGAAGACGGCAAGTTCGGCGTCTTCTCGCGCGAGGGCGCCTCCAACCGGAAGAACGGTCTCAAGATCTTCGAGGCGAGCGATCCCTGTCACCCGACGATCATCGCCGACTACACCGAGACCGTCACCGGCGGAGTGCATTCGAGTTTCGTTTACCGAGGCCACGTCTACCTGACCGACGACGCGACCGGCTCCATGCGGGTCATCGACATCCAGGATCCCTACCATCCGAAGGAAGTCGCCCGGTGGCAGACCGAGCAGACCGAGGCGGGTCGCTACCTCCACGATATCCAGGTGGTCGATGGGCTGGCCTATCTCTCCTACTGGAATGACGGTCTGGTGGTGCTCGATGTTGGCAACGGCGTGAAGGGTGGCAGCCCCGAGGCGCCGAAATTCGTCTCCCAGTTCAAGTACAACCTGAGCGAGACCTACGCCCGGGTGGACCAGCTCTATGGACTCGGGGCGCGCGGGACCCACACGGCGTGGCGGGCCGGAAAATATGTCTTCGTGGGCGATGAGGTGTACGCCTCGCGGGAAGCCAAGGGGCTGCAGGATGGCAACGACCTGACCTGGGGCCGGCTCCATGTGATCGACGTCTCGGACATGGCGGCACCGAAGGAGGTGGCGTGGTACGAGCCTACTGACGGTGGCGTGCACAACGTGTGGGTGGCCGGTGACACACTCTACCTCGGCAACTATCATGGCGGCGCCCGGACGCTGGATATTTCCGGCGAGCTCAAGGGCGACCTTCTGCGCCAGGGCCGGGAGATGAGCTGGATCTGGACCGCCGACTCGATGGGCCACAAGCCTCGCTCGCCCTTCGCCTGGGGCGCGGTGGTGAGGAACGGGCTGATCTTTGTGCCGGACATCAACACCGGACTGTGGATCCTCAGAATGGAGCCGAAGGCGGAGCAATATCTGCCTTGAACGCAGGTGGCGGGTGGCAACTGGAGCGGGGAGTAGGCGCTGGGGATCCCGCGATTGTCTTCCACCTGCCAGCTGTCAGCCGCCTCCTGGCTCCCTCCTGAAGCCCTCTTCACGCTGATCTCACGTCGCACCGACCGCTGCTCAGGTACTGTGGAGCCAACCTTCACGATCGGTCGGCGTGATCCCCCAGCCTCCCTTCCCGAGTCAGCTCGCCCTGCAGGATGAGCTGGACGCCTTCGAGCGCCTCAAGCCGCGCCTGATTGAGGTTTGGGATCTGCTGCTGCGCGACAACGATCTGCCGTGCACCACGGTCGTGGTGCCATCGCTGACGCTGGACCAGGCCGAGCTGCGCAAGCTCGAGGGTGCGAGCTATTACGAGGAACGCCTGCTCTTCCTCCTCATCCGGCTGCGCAACCCGCGGGCGCACATGGTCTATGTGACCGCCCAGCCAGTGCATCCCGACATTATCGACTACCTGCTGCAGCACCTGCTCGGTGTGCCGGCCAGTCACGCCCGTCACCGGCTCACCATGTTGTGCGCGCACGACGCCTCACCCCGGCCGCTCACCGAGAAGATCCTGGAGCGGCCCCGGCTGATTCAGCGGATCCGCTATGCGATCCCCAACCCCAGCCAGGCGTATCTCAGCGTCTTCAACTCCACACCGCTGGAACGCCGGCTCGCCGTGCTGCTGGGGATTCCACTCAACGGGGCCGATCCCGCCCTGACCCATCATGGGACCAAGTCTGGCGGGCGGAAGATTTTCCGGGAGGCGGGTGTGCTCCATCCTGCGGGGTCCGAGGATCTGCGGGATGAGCACGACGTGCTGGCGGCGCTGACCGGGCTCCGGGTGTTGCGGCCGGAGATCCGCAAGGCGGTCATCAAACTCAACGAAAGTTTCTCCGGCGAGGGCAACGCCATCTTCCGCTACCCCAGAGGCGTGGGCCGCGCCGCCATGGGTCGGGCGCTGGACGGAGTGCATTTCATCGCCCCCAGCGAGCAGAAGGAGTCGTACTTCGAAAAGTTCAGCGGGATGGGCGGGATTGTCGAGGAATTCATCGAGGGGGCGGAGATCTGCTCGCCCAGCGCCCAGCTCCGCACCGGACCGCGGGGTGAAGTGGTTCCCATCTCCACCCACGATCAGATCCTTGGCGGCGACGAAGGACAGGTGTTCCTCGGTTGCCGCTTCCCCGCCGACGACTGCTACCGGGTCGCGGTGCAGCAGACCGCCCAGGCGGTGGGCGACGTGCTGGCGGCGAAGGGGGTGGTGAGCCGGATGGGAGTGGATTTCATGGCGGTGCGTTCGGGGCCCGGCCAGCCCTGGGCGTTGAACGCGATCGAGATCAATCTCCGGTTAGGCGGTACGACGCATCCCTTCCTCGCGCTTCGCCTCCTCACCGGCGGCGCGCTCGATCCGGCGACTGGCCTCTTTTCGTCCGACAGCGGCCGGCCCAAGTACTACCGTGCCACCGACAATCTGCACGCCCCGCGCTACCGTGGGCTGCTGCCGGAGGATCTGATCGATATCGTCACGGTGAACCAGCTGAACTTCAACTACCGGACCGAAAGCGGAGTGCTCTTTCACCTGATTGGGGCCCTGTCGCAGTATGGCAAGCTCGGGGTCACCGCCATCGGCAACAGTGTGGCGGAAGCCGACGCGCTGTATCAGCGCACCCTTGAGGTGCTGGAGGCGGAGACGGTCTACGGGTAGGGCGATCAGCCATCAGCCGTCACCCAATGGCCATTGGCCGTTCGCCATTGGCTTGAAGCTGTGTCCGATTCGCCTACGGCCTCCTCCTTTTACCCCCGCCCCTTCGTCACGAATTCAATCCGCGCCTCGCCGACGCTCGCCGGCCAGCGCGGCGTGACTGCCTGACCCTGGACCGTGCGCTCCAGTTCCTTCTCCGACTTGGACACCGTCTCGATCTGGTAACGCCAGATCGGCGCGGCGGGCGAGCAGGTGAGTTCAGCCGGGCCGGCGTAACTGACTTCCGGCGCGAAGACCGCACCGGCGCCGAGGGCGCCGGGCCGCCAGCGATACTCGGCAATCAACCGGCCACCGGTGTGGAAGCGGTAGGATTTCTCGAAGATCACGATCCCGCCGTCGGTGGCGCGGCAGGTCACGGTGACGCCGGCGCCGTCACCCGCCCCCGGCGTCACCGCGCATTCCAGTGTCGTGTTTGCGGTGGTCCAGGCCGGATCGTAGTCGCCGCGGGCATACATCGCCGCATCCACGTCGGAGGGCAGTGCCCGCTCGCGAATCAGCGCGCGTGTCTCGGGATCGATCGGGGGCAGCTCATTGCGGAGCATCTGCTCCTCGAGGTCGTGGACGCTTGGCACGCCACGCTCATCGTGGTGGCTGACGCGGGCCGTCGCAGGAGCGATCTCGTGATATCCCTCCCGCCGCCGAGTGAGGACGTTGGCGTAGTTGATGGCGTGTGCGAAGACGGTGAACTCCTCGATGACGGCCCCGCGCTGCGGGCTGATGATGGCTGAAAAGGTGGCGTCGTGGATCCACAGCTCGTCATGACCGTCGGCGTCGATGTCGAGCCACTCCCACGCCGGCGGCTCACCTTCCCGCAGAATCGCCTCCGCCCCTGCCAGCTCGGCCCAGATCGCGTCGCGCAGATGCGGGGTGTAGAGCCCGCCGAAGACGCCGTGCCAGTAGGCGTCGTTGCACTGCGCCCGGCCGATGGCGCGACGGGCGTCGGCCGGGTCACCCGCGGCGCGGCACAGCGTGGAGAGCGCCACCATCTTCTTGTGCATCCGGTTGGCCTCCGGATACTTCACCATGAAATTGCGCCAGTGCGCGCCCCGGATCAGCACACCGTCCGGACCAGCCATGCGCGCGGCGCCGAGTTCGCGCTCCAGGGCTGCCAGGCGGCGGGCCGGTTCCGGCGGCAGCGACCAGCTTTCCATTTCCCGGTAGGAGGCCGTGGGCAGGTAAGCCAGGCCGCCGGAGGGCACCGCCTCCAGTGATTCGCTGAGCGTGGTTAACAGCACCTCGCCGCCGTCGATCAGCGCGGCCATCGTCGTGAGGAACTGGTCGAGCCATCCCTGGGTGTACACCCAGTCCTTCGTGCCGGGCCAGCCGCCGAATTTCTCGCCGTCATCGGCAAAGACCGCGAGCCGCTTCCCGTGCGCTGAGAGGTCGCGCAGGTAGTCGGCCGTCTCCGCCGGGGGCCGGAAGGGAATCAGGTAGCGAAGCCGTTCATCGATCGAGAACAGGGTGAGTCGACGGCCATCGCTCTCGGTGGTGTAGGGGACGTGGAGATCGCCGGGCTGAAAGCCGGTGACGAGGAAATGCCGGTCATCCACCAGCGCATAGCGCACCCCGGCATCGACCAGGTCCGCCGCGAGCTCCGGTTCCCAGACGCGCTCCGTGAGCCACAGCCCGTGCGCCTGCACCCCGAAACGAGTGGCGATCGCCTCCCGCATCCACTGGATCTGCTCGACCCGGTCCCGCCGGGGCAGCGCCGCCAGGACGGGCTCGTACATGCCGGAGAGCAGCAGCTCCACTTTGCCGCTGGATACCAGCCGGCCCAGCAGATCGAGATAGTCACCGGCCTTCTGCTCCAGCCATTCGAGCAGCGGGCCGGAGAGGTGCAGCACGATCGGGAGGAAGTCCCGCTCGTCCACCTTTTCAAGCAGCGGGCGGTAGACGTCCGCCAGATGCTGCTCGAAGACCGAGTCGAAGTTGCCCACCGGCTGGTGCAGGTGGACCGCAAAGACGAACCGGGTGGGGGAGGGCATGGGAGAAAGGTAAGGCGCGGGCTGGCGACTGGTAGCGGGGAGCTGGTGATGGGCCGCGTGAGACTGCCGGGGGAGCGCAAGCGTTCTTTCGAGCAGGGGTTTGCCGCCGGTGCTGCATCATGAGGCGGCAGCCTCGAAGGTCGACCGCACCACCCATGGTGCGTGTCAGGAGGCTTCCACGACGAGGGGCACCCGCTGCCCGCTCTCTGCCCCACCCGGGAACCGGCGTCGCGACGGCCGCCGCTCCCTCCTCCGCAGTTCCGTCGCCGTCCGAGGGGCACGGCCTGCCCGCCAGGGAGCCGCGTACGCGACCGCGGCCACTTCCACCCTCCGCCGTGCAACGGCCGCCAGCTCCAGCCGTCTCCTGCCAGTTCCAGCCGCACAGTCCTATGTTGCCAGGTGCATCCTTGCGCGCCGAGACCCTGGGTATCCCTCCCTCCCTTCTCTCCGGATGTCCAGATCATGCTCCCGATTCCTGCTTGCAGCGGGCTCCTGCTGACCAGCCTGCTTTCGACCTGGCCTGCGCCGAGCCGGGTTGCCATCGAGCTGACCACCCTGCACGCCGCAACACTCACCACCTCCCGCGGCGCGGGGGACAGCACCGATGCTCCCTACTTCCTCGTCTCGGTCCTGGGTTCCCATTCTCACGCGAGCTCGCATCTCCCCGCCAGCGGACACTATCGACTCGCCGAGAACGCGATTGTGTCACCGACTCCGATGGAGGTGCTGCTGCTCGCGCCCGGCGACAGCGCCCGGGTGGTGATCTCCGTGCTGGAATCCGAGTCGGCGGAACTCACCACCGAACTCGACGGCGGTGTGGCCACCACCTCCGGCCTGAGTCAGCTCGGACGACCGTTCCTGGATCCGGCGAGTCAGATTCTCGGGTCCGCACTCAATGGACTCCGCCAGGGCGGGGCACACTGGCTGGGTTCGGTTTCGCTGTTGATCACCAACGAAGGCGGCACCACCTGGTGGCGCCGGATGGATTGCGCCGAGGAGTGTGCCGTGTTGCAGGGATTGCCGGAGGGGGTGGAAGGGGTGTCCCTGGGCAAGCCGGCCCGAGGCGTATTTGAACTGACCGGTGCAGGTGGCACATTTCACATGCAGTTGAGCCTGAAGCCGATGGAGTAACCGGCGGCGTCCTCAGCACGCAGACGTCAAGAGTCGAGCCCTACCCCGGTTGGCCGCGACCCACCGGGGTTGCTTGTATCCGGGCGGGTGCCGCCGAGCCGTGACCCGCCTCTCGGGGGGGGCATGGAGGAATTCGCGGATCGGGGTAGATTGTCCCCCCAACAAGGGGCTGGCAGGCGTGAGTCGTCAGCCGTCAGCCGTCGGCGTGTGACTACCTGCCACCTGCTCCCCGCCACCCCATGCATCACGAAACCCACTCCTGGCGCAGCCCGGCGCTCGACCGGTCGATGACCTTGCAGGTGATCGGGCACGCCGGCGCCCGGGTGCTGGTCTTTCCCACCAGCATGGGCACCCATTCCGAATGGCCTGACCGGCGGATGCACGAGGTGCTGCAGGATCACCTCGACAATGGCTGGATCCAGCTCTATTGCCTGGACCAGCCGCACGAAGAAAACTGGGGGAACACCCGGACCCATCCCAGTCACCGCGGGTGGGTGCACCGGCAGTATTTCCGCTACATCCGCGAGGAAGTCCTGCCGTACTCCGCGTGGCAGAACCCGAATCCGTATGTCATTGCGACGGGCGCCAGTCTGGGGGCCACGCATGCCGCCACGTTCGGGCTGCTCTTTCCCGAACAGGTCAATCGGGTGCTCGGCATGAGCGGGATGTACGACCTCAAGCGGATGACCGACGGCTTCTCGGATGAAAATGTGTACCCGGTGAATCCGATGGACTTCATGGTGCACGAGCACCATCCTGGCCGCCTCGCCGCGTTCCGGCGGCAGGACCTGATCTTCGTGATCGGCCGGGACGATCCGATGTACCAGAACAATGTCGACTTCTCCGAGCTGCTCTGGAGCAAGAGCATCGGCAACGCGCTGCGTCCCTGGGACGGTTCGGCGCACGACTGGCCGTACTGGGAGAAGATGGCGCGGATGTACCTGGGCGGACCTGGATGAGCGGGGGCCAGCGGTCAGCATTCAGCCTTCAGCGGTTTCGGACTGAACCTGGCGCGGCGGTCGACGACTGTGGTTGCTGAATGCTTACCGCTGAATGCTGAACGCTCAACGAATTCACACACTGGACCTGCACCCATGCTCAAGCGCGTCGGCCTCATCGTCGGGCGGGAGTGGAGCTTTCCCCCGGCGTTCATTGATGAAGTCGCGCGCCGGGATGCCGGCGTCGTGGCGGAGATGGTCTCGATCGGCGCGGTGGCGATGGATCAGCCCTGCCCCTGGGACGTCATCGTGGACCGGATCTCCCATGAGGTGCCGTTCTACCGCTCCTACCTCAAACAGTGCGTGGTGCAGGGCGTCGCGGTGGTGAACAACCCGTTCATGTGGACGGCGGACGACAAGTTCTTCGGGGCGGCGCTCATCACGAAGCTCGGCGTCGCGAGCCCGAAGACCGTCGCCCTCCCCAACCGGGACTACATCAAGGGGATCGTCCGGGACGAGAGCCTGCGCAATCTGCAACTGGTGGACTGGGATGGCCTGATCCGGGAAATCGGTCTCCCCTGCATTCTCAAGGACGCCCACGGCGGCGGCTGGCGCGATGTCTATGTCTGTCACACCCGGGAAGACCTGCTGAAGAACTATGACGACTCCGGCCTGCTCAACATGATCATGCAGGAGTTCATTCATTTCGACCAGTTCGTCCGCTGCATGTGCCTGGGCCAGGACGATGTCCTGATCATGCAGTGGGATCCGAAACATCGATCTTATGTCGTCGATCACGACTACCTGCCGGCCGCGCTGCGGGAACAGGTCACCCGCGATTGCCACACGATCGTCCGGGCGCTGGGCTACGACATGAACACGATCGAGTTCGCCATACGCGACGGGATTCCCTACGCGATCGATTTCATGAACCCGGCACCGGACATGGACATCTACTCGCTCACACCGGCCTACTTCGAGTGGGTGGTGACCCACATGGCGGATCTGGTGATCCGGCTGGCCAACGGTGGCCGGCGCCAGGTGGAACAGGCGGGGTGGGCCCAGCTCTTTGCCCAGAGCCGGCGGTGAGCGCCGGACCCATCGCACTCTACCACGAGCTGCTCGGACAGTCGGAGCTGGCCGAAGCCTCGCACGTCATGCTCGAGGAGGAGCTGCGGCGGCGGACGCTGGTCTTCGGTGATCGGCCGCTGTGCACCGTGCTCCGGCCCCGCTTTGTCACCGCCTCGTGGCTCTCCCGCATGGAGGGACGCATCGGGCGCCTGATGTCGGCGTTCGGGCGGGCCCACCACGCCGCCATGATCGATGCGGCGCTGCGGGCACAGTTCCGTCTCACCGACTGGGAAGAACAGCTCATGCTGGCCGATCCCGGGTATGCCAGCCCGAGCCCGCATGGACGGCTCGACTGTTTCACGGTCGACGCCACCGACACGCTCGCGCTCACGGAGTACAACGCCGAGACGCCCGCTGGGGCCGGCTTCAACGATCTGCTGACCGAGGCGTTCGCGGTGCTGCCGGTCATGCGCGCCTTTCGCCAGCGCTACCGGGTGATGCCGCTGCCGGCCCGGCCGGGCGTGGCAACGATCATTCTGGACGCCTGGCGAGAGTTCTCCGGCCGCTGGGAGCGGCCCCGCATCGCCATTGTCGACTGGAACGACGTGCCGACGTACGTGGAGTTCGAGATTTTCAAGGCGTACTTCGAATCAATCGGCTGTCCCACTGTCATCGTCGATCCGCGCGAGCTCGAATACCACGGTGGCCGGCTTCGTGGTCCCGGTGGCGAGATCGACCTGATCTACAAGCGGGTGCTGATCAACGAACTGGTGGAGCGGGAAGGGCTGGAGCATCCCATGGTGCGGGCCGTGCGGGATCGGGCGGTCTGCATGGTAAATCCCTTTCGCTGCAAGCTGCTGCACAAGAAGGCCAGTCTCGCCGTGCTCTCCGACGAACGGAATACGACCCTCTTCTCGCCGCGCGAGCGGGAGGCGATCGCCGAGTTCCTTCCGTGGACCCGGGTGGTGGAGGAGCGGAAGACGGAATGCGCCGGCGAGCGGGTGGACCTGGTTCCGTTCATCGCCGCCAACCGCGAGCGGCTGGTCCTCAAGCCCAACGATGATTACGGCGGCGCCGGGGTGATCCTCGGCTGGACGGTGGATGATGCCGGGTGGGCCGCGGCGCTCGCGCACGCCCTCACCACACCGCATATCGTGCAGGCCCGCGTCGCGGTTCCGAGCGAAGCCTATCCCACCTGGTCCGAGGGCGCGGTCCACTTCATCGACCGGATGTTCGATACCGCACCCTTCGTCCTCAATGGCTCGGCGGTGGATGGCTGCCTCACGCGACTGTCCACCGCCGCCCTGCTGAACGTGACGGCCGGCGGGGGGAGTACGGTGCCTTGTTTTGTGGTCGAGGAACGCGAGTGAGTGGTCAGCGTTCAGCATTCAGCGTTCGGCGTTCAGCCGCGTACCGCTGAATGCTCAACGCTGAACGCGCTATCGGATCCCAGCTCGAGGAGAAGCAATGAAAGCCCCCAGCCTCACTATCGGCGTCGAAGAAGAGTATCAGATCATCGACCCCGAGACCCGGGAGCTCCGCTCCTATATCACCGAGATCCTCAAGGAGGACTCGATGATGCTCGGCGAAATCAAGCCGGAGCTGCACCAGTCGATGGTGGAAATCGGCACTCGGGTCTGCCACCATCCGAGTGAAGTGCGTTCCGAGCTGGTGCGGCTGCGGCGGCTGGTCATGGATCTGGCCGCCAAACAGGGGCTGCGAGTCGCGGCCGCGGGGAGTCATCCCTTCTCCTCCTGGATGGATCAGGAGATCACCCCGCTCGAGCGCTACATGGGGGTGAAGGAGGACCTGCAGGACCTGGCGCAGGCGCTGCTGATTTTCGGGACTCATGTGCATATCGGCATCGAGGATCGGGAGTTTCTGATCGATGCGATGAATGTGGCCCGGTACTTCCTGCCGCATGTGCTGACGCTCTCGACCAGCTCCCCCTTCTGGATGGGTCGACAGACTGGCCTCAAGTCCTACCGAAGTATCGTGTTTCGGAGCTTTCCCCGGACCGGCGTCCCGCGCAGCCTCGGCTCGTGGGGCGAGTTCGAGGATGTCGTCAACACGCTGGTCGCCACCAACAGCATTCCGAACGCGTCGAAGATCTGGTGGGACCTCCGGCCCAGCTGGAGCTATCCCACGCTGGAATTCCGCATCTGCGATGTCTGCACCCGGGTCGACGAAGCGGTCTGTATCGCCGCGATCTTCCAGGCCATCGTCGCCAAGCTGTGGAAGCTCAGACGGGACAACCTCTCCTTCCGGCAGTATTCGGTGGCGTTCATCGAGGAGAACAAATGGCGGGCCAGTCGGTACGGGCTCGATGGCAAGCTCATCGATTTTGGCAAAGGGACCGAGCAGCCTTCACGGGTACTGATCCGCGAGATGCTCGACTGGTTTCTCGGCGACGTGATCGACGAACTCGGCACCCGCAAGGAGATCGAGTACGCCTACAAGATTCTGGAGGAGGGCACCAGCGCTGACCGGCAGCTGGCCACCTTCAAGAGGACCGGAGACCTCCGCCAGGTCGTGGACCAGCTGGTCCGGGAGACCGCCGAAGGGGTACTCTAAAGGAACCGGCGGGGGCGTGGCGTAGTTTGTGCCTGTAGGGAGTAAGAGCCTTTCACCAATCATTCATCCTGGGCCGGGCGGTTCCGGCCGATATTCGAGCAACATGCTGCCACGTCCCGTAATCGGGGTCACAACCCAGACGCTGCACGCCATCGACGGAATTCCGGCCGCGCTCCCGGAATCCTGGGTGATGAATCAGCGGTATTTCCTCGCGGCCACGATCGTGGGTGGGGTGCCGTGGATGATTCCGTTGCTCGACGACGACGAAGATACGTTGCGCGAGATCTACGACCGGCTGGATGGCATCCTCATCCCCGGGGGCGTGGACATGGACCCCGCCACCTTCGGCGAGGAGCGCCACCCCAAGCTGGGCGCGCTTGACCCGGCCCGGGACCGGGTGGAGCTGCAGCTCACCCGCTGGGCCATCGAAGACCGCAAGCCGGTGCTCGGGCTCTGCCGTGGCATCCAGGTCTTGAACGTCGCGTTCGGCGGCACGTTGTATCAGGACATTGCCGCGCAGGTCCCCGACTCCATCAAGCATGACTACTTCCCCACCGCCGGCTTCGACCGGGATCACCTGGCTCACGAGGTCGCCCTCGCCAAGGGGAGCCGCCTGCTGGCCGTGATGGAGAAGCCGAACATCCTGGTCAACAGCATGCACCATCAGGGCATCAAGCAACTCGCCTCGGAGCTGGTCCCCGCCGCGGTCGCCCCGGACGGACTGGTGGAGGCCGTCGAGCGGGACGCCGATCACTTCATGGTCGGAGTGCAGTGGCATCCCGAGATGTTCGAGATGACCGATCCGCACACCCGGCATCTGTTCCGTGCCTTCATTGCCGCCGCGCGGACGTACCGCCATAGCTGACCCGACGCCGACCCAGAGCACCCGCATCACCCCCCTCGTTCCGGTCGACGGAACGGGGGGGTTCTGTCTCAGGGCGTGACGAACCCCATCCGCTTCGCCAGCTCCATTATTCCAGCGTCGCCAGTGCCGCCTGCCTGCCAGCGTTCGTAGAACAGGGTCTGCGCCTCGAATGGTACCGTCTGGCCGAGCTGATCCAGCAGGTGGAGCAACAGGGTCACCGCGGACTCGGCGGGCGCATCCCGCTCGCGGCCAAGCGCCCGCACCCACCGTACCAGCGCCTGACGGACCACTGGCCGCAACGCGTCACCCCGGGCGACCGCTGCTCGCTCCTGGGTGTTCAGCAGCATTGCGAGGCAGCGGCTCCGCAACACCACGCCGATTTCCTCGCGCTGGCGCTCGGGGAGGTCGGCGAGCGTCAGGGTCAGGGGCTCGGCGGTGAGCGGCGAGGTGATGACAACGGTGAGGTCCAGTGCCGCCTCGGTGAGCACCAGCGACAGCAGCTGCTCCCGCCCGGTGCGTCGATTCACCAGCCGCAGACGATCGTCGGGCCCATCGATCATCCAGGCCGGTGTCGTCGCTGCCTCCGGCGCGATGCGCCGTGCCGCCGCGAGTCCGGCCGCGATCCTCAGCGGCGCCGGCGCGAGTGGCCTGGCGATCTCGAGATACAGATCCCGTCCGGTGCCGAGCGTCCGGAGATTGCTCCGGGCCGGGGCCAGTCGGCTGGCCAGTCCCGCTTCGAGGCGCGCGGCCTCCGGCCCGGCCAGCGCGATCGCCCAGGCAGCGTAGCGCAGCACCTGCAGCGTCTCGATTCCCGCCAGATCGTCGAAGAACCAGGCGCACGACGTCAGCGACCGGAGCGCCCCGCGCTCCAGTTCGAGCAACTCGGCCGCCCGGATCCTGCCCTCGGCATCGATGTCCGCTCGGGTGGCGCCCGCGATGTAGGCCTGCACGGTCTCCATGTCGGCACCGATCACCGCGCCGTACCCGGCGAGCGCCGCCGCGGGATCCCGCAGGACCGTGGCCCCTTCCCGGTCATAGAGTGCGTGGCACTCGGTCGTGAACCAGCTCAGTGCGTCACGCAGCGGCGCGCGCCACGCCTGGCTGGTGGGCGGATCGTGACTCATCTTGCAGCCGCAATCGCTCCGCCACCGCTCCACACCATGGCTGCAGCTCCACGCGCTCGGCGCGATGAGCTGCACCGGATGGCTCACGGACTCGCGAGCCAGAAAGGCCGCGAAGTTCTCCACCCGGATGCCCGGACGCTCGCGCAATTGAATCAGGGTGCGGATCAGCGCCATCTCGCCGAACGCGTGGTGATGTCCCCACGTCTCGCCGTCGGTGGCGAGCGACACCAGCACGGCGGGTGACATGGGATCGACCGCTGGCGTCAGCAACCGTGCCGCCCAAGCCTCAGCGTCCCGCACCAGTGGGCCGAAGGCGACATCGTGCGCCAGCGAGCCATCATAGACGCACACCGCGATGGTGCGACCGCTCGTCGTGGTGACGACACCCGGTCGGCCGCCAGGGGGGAGGGGATCAACCTGATGGGGCGCGAGGATGGTGAAGCGGATGCCCGCCTCCGCCAGGACGTCGAGCGTCTCCTCGTCGACTGCCGTCTCCGGCAGCCACATTCCCTCCGGCTCGCGTCCGAAACGTCGCCGGAAATCGGCGATGCCCCAGCGGACCTCGGTCATCTTTTCTCGGCGGCTGGAGAGCGGCAGGATGGCGTGATGGTACGGCATCGCGATCGCGTTGCCATGCCCCAGTCGCGCCGTGCTGAGGCGGTCGGCCGTGAGCACGGCCGCGTAGGTATCCGGCGCCGCATGCTCCATCCATTCCAGCAGGGTCGGCCCGAAGTTGAAGCTGATCCACTCGTAGGCGTTCTCGATCCGGGCGATCCGTCCTCCCATTCCCGGCACCCGCGCCGCCGCCACTGCCCGGTAACACTCCTGCTCGATCCGATCGTTCCAATCGTGAAAGGGCGCCGCCGACGGCTCCGCCTCGACGAGGTTGAGCCACGGATCTTCCCGCGGCGGCTGGTAGAAGTGGCCGTGGATGACGATGGAGCGGGAGGGCATGGAGTTGAGGGGACGGTTGGGAGTAGGGAGTGCGGAGTGAGGGGAATTGCCGCCGCGAACATTTGTCCTGGGTGCAGCGAAGGAAGTCCTCGCCTCGGAGCACATTCCCGGCTCCTGTTCCGATCGCAAGAGATCCTTCGGCCCTTCGGGCCTCAGGATGACAGCACTATTTCTCGGCCAACGGCCAACGGCTAACGGCTAACGGCTAACGGCCACCCCTCCCACCACTTCCGCCACCGTTTCCAGCACGTTGGGGAAGAGATGATCCCGCCGCCACATCTCCGCCGCCTGCGACTGGGCCGCCGCGAGATTGGTCGCGCCTGACTGGAGCGCGGAGATGAGGAATTCGGCGTCGGTGCAATGCTCGGTGAAACGCTTCACCGCATAGTCGGTGACCGCGCCGGTCGTGATGATGAACTGCCAGTCGGACGACATGGCGAGCAGCATCTCGCGTGCGGCCTGTGCCAGCACCAGGTGGTGGGCTGTCGAGGCCAGCGCGGCCGGCGCGACCCGCCAGAACGATTCCTCGATCTTCCACAGCCGCGGCCAGGTCCACGCCGTCTCCGCGTTCAGCCACATGCTCGCGTCGCCATTGGCGCCCCACGTTCCGCTCGCGAGGTGAACGCCCCGCGTCGGCGGCGCCAGCCGCAGGTGGGCGCCGCCGGTACTGGGCGCGATCGTCGACTGGTGCTGCAGCGCGCGGAAGACCTCGCCAAGGAAGTCGACCCCCTCATGCCACCAATGGCCGAAGAGCTCGGTATCGAACGGGACGGCGACCACATCCTCGGCGGGTCGACGGTTGGGCGACGCCGCGATCCGATGCAGCAGGCCGGCGAAGTGCCGGGCATGATCGGCCGCCCGCTCCCGGGCCTGCTGGGGAGCATAGGGGAGCTTGGCACCGAGGTCCGAGCCGGGCGCACTCACCCGCCAGTACTTGAGACCACCGGGCCAGCGGATCTTGTGGAACTCGAGATACCACTCGTCGCCGGGATACCCCTCCTGCTTACTCCATACCTGGCGCGAGGCCAGGGGATCACGGATGTACGCCGCGACGGGGGACGATCCATCCCCGCTCGCGACCCGATACGCCTGATACGGGGAGTTGGTCGTCGGCGACTCGATGGTCCGGGGAGGTGTGGGCTCAGGATGGCGGGTGTCCCCGGCACCCCCGGCGCGCCATTCCCCCCAATCAGCGCCGTAGAGCTTGAAGGCCGCCCCGGCTTCGGCGAGGTGGCTGTCGACGAAGAAATATCGAAAGCCCGCCTCCGCGACGTGATCCTCGATCCCGCGCCGCATCGGGCTCGCCGGGGCCTCGGGGAGCGGGGCCCACGGTCCGGCGGGGCGGTAGGCGCACTCGGGCAGCCAGAGGCCGACGGGGTCCTTGCCGAAAATGCGACGATGCTCGCTCCGCCCTAGACGGAGCTGCAGCTGAATGCTCTCGTCGCGCGCGAGCAGCGGCAGGAAGCCGTGGGTGGCGCCGCAGGAGATGAGTTCCAGCCGGCCCGCCTCTTCCAGCCGGCGGAACGGGCGGGTGAGATCGCCATCCGCCTCGCGGAATCGGGCCCGCAGGGCCAGCAGGTGGGTCCGCCAGTGATCGACCAGCGGCGTGAGGTGCGCATCGCCGGTGGTGCGCAGCGAGGCGGGAGCGGTGTCGCAGGCTTCGAGGCGCTGGGTGAAGTACGCCTCGAGTTCGTCGTTGAAGTCGGGGCTGCACAGCTGATTGGCCAGCACTGGCGTGATGCCGAGTGTCACCGGGGCGGGCACCCCGTCGCGCTCCAGCTGCTCCAGGGTGAGGAGCAGCGGGAGATAGGTGTCGATCGCCGCCTCGGTGAGCCAGTCGCTGCCATGGGGCCAGCGTCCGTGGTTCAGGACCCAGGGCAGGTGGCTGTGCAGGGCGAGAATGAAATCCATGACCAACTCCCCCTCAGGCCACAGCCGGCGCGGCGAGGATACGGCGGTAGATTGCGAGGTACTTCTCGCCCGAGCGGGACCAGGAAAAATCCTTCTGCATGGCGTTGTGCATCATGGTCTCCCAGGCTCGCCCGTGGTGGTAGCGATCCATGACATGGCGCGCGACGCGCAGCAGATCCTCGGAACTGTACTCGTCGAACAGGAACCCCGTCGCCCCGTCCTCGATCGTGTCCGCGAGGCCGCCCACCCGCCGTGCGAGCGGGATGGCGCCGTAGCGCTCGGCCCGGAGCTGGGCCAGTCCGCAGGGTTCATACAGCGAGGGCATCAGATAGATGTCGGCCCCGGCCATCAGCCGGTGCTCCAGGCGCTGCGAGAAACCGAGATGCACGCTGATCCGGTCGGGCCAGCGGGCCTCGTACATCTTGAGCATGGCCTCGTACTTCGGCTCGCCGGTCCCGAGGAAGATGAACTGCGCCTCGAGCATGAAGAGGGTGTAGTCGCCGGTGATCAGTTCGAGCCCCTTCTGGTGCGTCATTCGGGCGGTCATGGCGAAGAGCGGGATCCTCCGGCGCTGGGGCAGGCCGAAGCTCCGCTGCAATGTCGCCTTGCACCGCGCCTTGCCGGCGAGGTCCTCCACCGAATACTTCGCCGTGATCATGTCGTCGTTGGCCGGATTCCACTCCTCCATGTCGATACCGTTCACGATGCCGGTGAACCGGTCACCGAGGGCGACAAACACATCGTGCAGTCCGAACCCGCCGACCGGAGTTCGCAGCTCGTGTGCGTGCGTCGGGCTCACGGTCGTGACCGAATCGGCGAACTTCAGCCCGCCCTTCAGCAGGTTCATCTTGTCGTGCCATTCCAGCCCCTGCCAGGTATACAGCTCCCACGGCAATCCGACTTCGGGCATGCCGTCGGCGCTGAAGTGTCCCTGGAAGCCGGCGTTGTGCACGGTGAGGACGGTGCGGATGCCTCGGGCGAAGGGCTGCTCTGGGTGATACAGCCGGAGGTAGACCGGGGCCAGCGCGGTGTGCCAGTCGTGACAATGCAGGATGCACGGAGAGCGGGTAACCTTGGCCAGCACCTCCAGCGCGGCGCGGCAGAAGAAGGCCCAGCGCTGCAGGTTGTCGGGGTAATCCATCCCCGATTCGCCATAGAGACCGGCGCGATCGAAGTAGGGATGCTCGATGCAGTAGACCTTCGTTTCGCCCGGTCCCGACGGGATCCGGAACAGCCGCGCCTCCTCGGTGCGGGGGCCGACCTGCACCTGGAACGGCCCGCCCACCCGCTCGAGCCCCGGCGCCGCGCTGCGTACCGAGCGATGCAGCGGGATGATCACTGCCGAGGGGATCCCCGCGGCCGCCTGACTGGCAGCGAGTCCGGCGACCGCCTCCGCGAGCCCACCGGTGCGCGCCAGCCAGCCATACTCCGCGGCGAGGTGCACCACGCCCACCGGCGCGCCCTCGGCGTTGCCGAGGCCGGCGTCACCCACACGGTGCTCGGCGGAGGCTCGCATCTCAGACCGGGGAAGGGGTGTCAGGCGCATCACCGCGCATCGCAGGTGCGTAATAGTCGCTGACGTAGTCGTGCACCATGCGTCGGGCATCGAAGTGCTCGCCGGTGACTTTGAGCGCCTGTTTCATGCGCTGCAGCCATTCCACCGGAAGCCCACGCGCGTCGCGAGTGTAGTACATCGGCACCACCTGATCCTCCAGGAGACTGAAGAGCCGGTCGGCGTCGGCGGTATCGGCATCCTCGCCGGGCTGGACCGGTGGTATCGCCCAGCCGTTGCGTCCACTATACCCCTCGGCCCACCACCCATCGAGCGTGCTGAGTTGCGGGACCGCATTCAACCCCGCCTTCATTCCGCTGGTGCCACAGGCCTCCAGCGGCACCCGCGGGACGTTCATCCAGATGTCGACGCCCTGTACCAGACGATGGGCGAGGTGCATCTCGTAGTCCTCGATGAAGGCCACCCGGCCCTCGAGGCGAGGATCCCGAGTGAAGGTGTAGACCTGCTGCAGGACTTCCTTGCCGGGTCCGTCCTCCGGATGGGCCTTCCCCGCGAAAATGAGCTGCACCGGGCGCCACGCATTGGTGAGCAGGTCGTGCAGCCGGTCAAAGTCGCTGAACAGGATCGACGCGCGCTTGTACGTCGCGAAACGCCGCGCGAAGCCGATCACCAGCGCATCGGGACTGATCAGCGTGCCGGCCCCGACGACATGGGCGGCTTCCTTCCACCGGTCAGCCCAGCGCCGGCGGGCCTCCTCCCGGATGTAATTCAGCAGTCCTCGCTTGCACTCCTGATGCTCGCGCCAGAGCAGCGCGTCGTCCAGTGTCAGCACGCCCTCCCAGAAGCCGGGCTGGTCCCGCCGGTCCATCCAGCCTTCGCCGAGGTGGCGGTCGAGGACCCGGATCATGCGGCTCGACATCCAGGTCGGCAGGTGCACACCGTTGGTGATGTGGCCGATCGGCACCTGCTCGGCGCGCAGCTGTGGCCACAGCGGCTGCCAGAGCTCGCGGGAGACCTCGCCGTGCTTGCGGGCGACGCCGTTGACCCGGCCCGAGAGACGAATCGCCGTGGCGGTCATGTGGAAGAGGGGGTGGGCATCTTCCGGATGCCCTCCGAGCGCGACAAACTGCTCCGGCGTCAGGCCCATCTCCTCCCAGGCCGGGGTGGCGCACGCCAGCACCTGATCGATGCTGAAGCGATCATGTCCCGCCGGCACCGGTGTATGGGTGGTGAAGACGCTGCTGGCGCGCACCTGCGCGACGGCCTCCGGGTAGCTCAATCCCGCGACCAGCAGTTCCCGCAGCCGCTCGACCAGCATGAAGGCCGCATGCCCTTCGTTGGCGTGCCAGGCGGCAGGTTCGATGCCGAGCGCTCGCAGGACTCGCACCCCGCCCACACCGAGCAGCCACTCCTGCCGCAGGCGCATGTCCGGCCCCCCGGCGTAGAGCTTGGCCGAGAGATCGCGATCGGCGGGGTCGTTTTGCGGGAGGTTGGTGTCGAGCAGGTAGACCGGCACCCGGCCGACCAGCAGGCGCCATGCGGCGACATGGACCGGTCGGCCAAAGGTGTCCACCGTGGTGAGCCAGGGATCCCCGTTTGCGCCGGGGATCCGCTCCAGGGGAATGGTCTCCAGATCAAACTTGACGTCGCTGTCTTCCTGCCAGCCATCGAGACGGAGACGCTGGTCGAAATAGCCCTTGGTGTAGAACAGGCCCACGCCGACGAGCGGGACCCCGAGATCCGAGGCGGCCTTGCAATGATCGCCCGCGAGGATGCCGAGCCCGCCGGAATAGATCGGCACCGAATTGTGCAGCCCGAACTCGGCGCAGAAGTACGCCACCGGTCGGGTCAGGTCAGGATGGCGGCCCTGGAACCAGGTGTTCGGTGTCGTCAGGGCGCGGTGCGCCGTATCCATGACCCGGTCGTAGAGCGACAGGAACCCGGGGTCCGCGGCGCAATCGGCGAGGCGCGCGGGATCGACCCGGCGCAGCAGCTCGAGGGGATTGTGCTTGGTCAGGTGCCAGAGCGGTTCATCGATCCGCCGGAAGAGATGCCGGGCCTCGAGGGACCAGCTCCACCAGAGGTTTGTAGCGAGCGCGGCAAGGCCTTCGATTCGCGGGGGCAGGTACGGGATGCGGGTACGCGGCTGAGTCATGGACAGGCGGTAGAGGGTTTCGCTTCGGGAAGGTACCACGGGCCGGGGAGGGAGGGAATAAGCCGCTGAGCATTCAGCATTCAGCGTTCAGCGGTGCGCGTTCAGCCGAGGGCTCCAGTGAAGCGCGGGGGGCGGGAACTATTGACCCAGGGCTGAACGCTGTCAGCTACCGATGCAACGGCTTGAACTTGATCCGGTGCGGCTGCCCCGCGTCGGCGCCCTTCCGCTTGCGGAGATCGGCGGCGTACTCCTGGTAGTTGCCCTCATACCAGACGACCTCGCTGTCACCTTCGAAGGCGAGGATATGCGTGGCGATCCGGTCGAGGAACCACCGGTCGTGGCTGATGACAACAGCGCAGCCCGCGAAGCCCAGCAGGGCGTCCTCCAGTGCGCGGAGCACGTCCACATCGAGGTCGTTGGTCGGTTCGTCGAGCAGCAACAGGTTGCCGCCGGTCTTGAGGACCTTGGCCAGTTGCAGCCGGTTGCGTTCGCCGCCGGAGAGATCCTTCACCTTCTTCTGCTGGTCGGAGCCCCGGAAGTTGAAGCTGGCCGCGTAGGCCCGCGCGTTCACCTTGCGGGTGCCGAAGAGCATCTCGTCCTCGCCGCCGGAAATCTCCTGGTAGGCGGTGTGGTCGCCCACCAGGGCGTCCCGGCTCTGGTCCACATAGGCGTATTTCACCGTCTTGCCCACGATCAGCTGGCCGCTGTCGGGTGTCTCCTGGCCGGTGATCATCCGGAACAGCGTCGTCTTGCCAGCGCCGTTGGGTCCGATCACGCCGACGATGCCGCCGCGCGGCAGCGAGAAGTTCAGGTGGTCGAACAGCAGCCGGTCGCCGTATCCCTTGCTCAGATTCTTGGCGACGACGACTTCATCGCCCAGCCGCTCGGGCACGGGAATCAGGATCTCCACCGTGCCCTCGCTCTGCCGCTCGGCTTCCTCGCGCAGCTCCTCGTACCGTGTCAGGCGAGCCTTGCTCTTGGCCTGTCGGGCCTTGGGGCTGGCGCGCACCCATTCGAGCTCGCGTTGCAGCGTCTTCTGCCGGGCGGAGGCCTGCTTCTCCTCCGTCGCCATCCGCTTCTGCTTCTGGTCGAGCCAGCTCGAATAATTGCCTTCCCACGGTATGCCCGCGCCGCGATCCAGCTCCAGGATCCACTTGGCGACGTTGTCGAGGAAGTAGCGGTCGTGGGTAATGGCGACCACCGTGCCCGCGAAGTTCTCGAGGTACTTCTCCAGCCAGGCCACCGACTCCGCATCGAGGTGGTTGGTCGGCTCGTCGAGCAGCAGCATGTCCGGCTGCTCCAGCAGGAGACGGCAGAGGGCAACGCGACGACGCTCGCCACCGGAGAGGGTCGAGACATCGGCCTCGCCGGGGGGGAGCCGCAGCGCGTCCATCGCGATGTCCAGCTTGTGGTCCAGCTCCCACGCACCCAGATGGTCGATCTGGTCCTGCAGCCGTCCCTGCTTGTCGAGGAGCTTGGTCATCTCCGCGTCGCTCATCGGTGCGGCAAACTTCTCCGAGATCGCGTTGTAGTCGTCGAGCAGCTTGCGGGTCTGGCGGACACCCTCCTCGACGTTGCCCCGAACATCCTTTCCGGCGTCGAGCTGCGGCTCCTGCGGCAGGTAGCCGATCCGGGTACCCGCCAGCGGCTTCGCCTCGCCAATGAAGTCCTTGTCCACCCCGGCCATGATGCGCAGCAGCGTCGACTTGCCGGCTCCGTTGGAGCCGAGCACGCCGATCTTGGCGCCGGGATAGAATGAGAGATAGATCCCCTTGAGGATCTCGCGGGAGGGGGGCACGACCTTGCGGAGGTCGCGCATCGTGAAAATGTATTCGCCGGCCATAGGGCGCGGATTATAGGTGGGTCGGGAAGCGGGCGCCACATCGCGGTGCAGGGTAGGGGCGGACCCATTGGTCCGCCCCGCCACACGACGCGAAGGCCGCCCCGCCAAAAACACGCGAAGGGCGCCCCGACGGGAGCGCCCTTGATACCGAGTACCGCGTGGGTCGGAATCGACCCGGACGCGCGCCCCGAGGCGCGCGGAGCTGCCTTACTTGACGTGCTTGCTGACCAGCTTGGTCATCTCGAACATCGAGACCTGCTTCTTGCCGCCGAAGACGGCCAGCAGCGCGGCGTCGGCGTTGATCATCCGGCGATTCTTCTTGTCCTGCAGACCATTCTTCTTGATGTACTGCCAGAGCTTCTTGGTGAGCTCGGTGCGCGGCAGGCCCTTCGAGCCCACCACCTCGGCGAGCTTGGCGTCCGGCATGACCGGCTTCATAAACGCCGCATTCGGCTTCCGCTTCGTTGCCTTCTTCGCGGCCTTTTTCTTGGCCGCCTTCTTCTTGACTGCCATCAGGATTCCTCCGTTGGGGTGGTTATCATGCTTCGGCGCACCCAGGTAGCCGCGCCGAACACGTCACAAACTAAGGCATTGCCCAAGGCGTGCAAGAGGGAAAATGCCATTTTCCCCTCTGGAAACGCCATTTTCCCCTCTGGGAACGTCATCGTCCCCTCTGGGAAGGTCCCTCCGACGGGGCTATTTTCCCTCTGTCACCACTGCTGGAGCCTGTCATGCCTCGCCCCGCGTTCGTCCTGCTGACCCTTGCCACGACCCTCATTTCCCCTCGGGCGCGGCTGCAATTGCCGCTGCCGACGACCCCGCCACCGAGCTGTACGCGCACCAGCGGACTCGCGCTGCCGGAGGGATTCTGCGCCATTCGCGTGGTGACCCGCCTCGGTGCACTCCGCCATCTCACCGTCGCCACCAATGGGGATCTGTTCGTTTCCCTCGACAACAACGGCATTGTCGCCCTGCGGGATACCAACGGGGATGGCGAGGCCGACCAGCGGGAGACCTTCGGCGACGAGGGTGGGACCGGGCTCGGGTTTCATGGCGGCTATCTCTATTTCTCCCCCGACGACCGGGTCATCCGCTGGCGCTGGACGCCTGGCGCACTGCGGCCGACCAGTCCGCCCGAGACCATCGTCGAGGGGCTGCCGACCGGCGGCCACACCGCGAAAAGCCTGGTCTTCCTCGGCGGTGACACCATGATCGTGAACATCGGTTCCCAGACCAACAGCTGCCAGGAGCGGGATCGCAGCTCCCGCTCTCCGGGCCACGAGCCCTGCACCGAGCTGGAGCGACGCGCCGGCCTCTGGCGTTTCAGCAGCACCAGGCCCGGTCAGCGGTCGGGCGACGGCACCCGCTATGCGACCGGGCTCCGCAACGCGCTCGCGCTGGCGGTGAATCCCGCGGACGGCGCGCTGTTCGCCGCGCCCCATGGGCGGGATCAGCTGGCCCAGAACTGGGGCTTCACCGACGTGCAGGGCGCGGAGTTGCCGAGCGAGGAGCTGGTCCAGGTGTCGATGGGCGACGACTTCGGCTGGCCCTACTGCTATTTCGATCACCAGCAGGGCAAGCTGGTCCTGGCCCCCGAGTACGGCGGCGATGGCAAGGCGATCGGGCGCTGCGCTTCCAAGAAGTCGCCGTTGCTCGGATTTCCGGGCCACTGGGCCCCCATGGCGATGGCGTTCTATACGGCCACGCAGTTTCCCGAGCGCTATCGCGGTGGGCTGTTCGTTGCCTTCCACGGCTCCTGGAACCGCGCCCCCCTGCCGCAAGAGGGCTATCGCATCACCTTCGTCCCGATGCGGGCCGGTCGCCCCTCGGGCGCACCCATCACCTTCGCCACCGGGCAGGACGGCCCTAACAGCCTGCGGGCGTCAGGGGTCGCGGTGGGACCGGACGGTTCGCTGTATATTGGTTCGGCGCGGAACGGGACCGTGTGGAAGGTCATGGCACAGCCGTCGTGAGGCGCATTCATCCGGGAGGTCTGATGCGAAGTATTCGCCTGGCGCCCATCGCATTCGCGGTCCTGGCGCTCGGAATGGCCCCGCTCGCGGCGCAAAATCCCGCGCCCCTCGCGGTGGGATCGGTGGCGCCGGAATTTGTGCTCGATGGTGGAACGATGGATGGATCCCTCGGAAAGCCCTTCCGACTGAGCGACTACCGGGACCAGACCGTCGTCATCGCGTTCTTCTACAAGGCGCGGACCAGTGGGTGAACCGTGCAAATGGACGCGTACCGTGATCAGTACGCGACGCTGCTGCACAATGGGGACAAGGTCGTGCTGGTGGCCATCAGTGTGGATGCCGCCGCGGAATTGACCAGCTGGGCCCAGGACCGGAAGTATCCCTTCCGCCTGCTGAGCGATCCACTGGGTGTCGTCGGGAAGGCGTACGGCGCGTTCGAAAGCAAATACACGATGGACAACCGGACCCTGTTTGTCGTGGCACCGGGGGGAACGATCTCGTACGTGGCCAATCCGTTTCAGGAAATCGATCCGAAGGCGTACACGGATCTGGCCGCCGCGATCGAGGAAGTGCGGAAGTAGACCCGTTGGCGTTCAGCATTCAGCCATCAGTCGGGAGCGGAATGGTTCCCCGCGCTCCTCTGATGGCTGAGTCACATTCGCCTGGCGCCTGCCAGCTGTCAGCTGCTCTTCAACACCCGCTCCACCTCCCGAATATCCGCCTCGATCTCGATGGGACGATTCGCCCGCGCCGGCGGCGGTTCGGTCTCCTGATGATAGGTGATCAGGGCACCCGGGTCCTTGAGCACATGCCCCGTCAGGATGGCGACGACCCGCGCGCTCCGCGCGATGACGCCGCGGCCGATGAGCTGGCGCACCCCGGCGACGCTTGCAGCACTCGCAGGCTCGCAGCCCACCCCCGACGCATCGATCACCGCCTTGGCCTCCATGATCTCCGCGTCGGTCACGGACGTGACCACGCCTCGGGTCTGGCGGATGGTGCGGACCCCGCGGTCCCAGCTGGCAGGATCGCCGATCTTGATCGCGGTCGCGATCGTCTCCGCCTTGACCGTCGGATGGGTGGCGAAGTCATCCGTGTAGCCCGCGGCGAACGGGGCCGCGCCGGCGGCCTGCACCGCGGCGATGCGGGGAATTCGCTCGATGAGTCCTGCGGCGTGCGCTTCGCCCAGCGCCTTGCCGAAGGCCGCGGTGTTGCCGAGGTTGCCGGCCGGCAGCACGATCCAGTCGGGCGAGGCCCAGCCGAGCTGGTGCAGCAGTTCGAGAACAATCGTCTTCTGGCCCTCGAGACGAAATGGGTTGATCGAGTTGAGCAGGTACACCCCGAGCTGACGCGCGGTCTCCTGCACCAGCCGAAGACAGGCGTCGAAGTCGCCCCGCACCAGCAGGGTGCGGGCCCCGTACGCCAGCGACTGCGACAGCTTGCCCAGGGCGACCTGACCCGCCGGGACGAACACCAGCGCCGGCAGTCCCGCCTGGGCGCCATAGGCGGCGAGCGCCGCCGCCGTGTTGCCGGTGGAGGCGCAAGCGATCGCCGTGGCGCCGATTCGTTTCGCCTGGGTCACCCCGACGGTCATCCCGCGATCCTTGAACGACCCGGTGGGGTTGTGTCCCTCGTGCTTGAGGAGCAGCTCGGGCAGTCCGACCCACGCCCCCACCCGCTCGCGGTGGATCAACGGCGTGTTGCCCTCGGGATGGGTCACCGCGTGCGCCGCCCCCGTGGGCAGGACCAGTTCGCGATAGCGCCAGACGCCGGAGAGGTCGAGCACATTGCGCTGGCCCAGGCGCTCCTGGAACAGCCGTCGCAGCGATGCGCCGTCTTCGACCGGCGGATCGTGCCGGATCTCCAGCAGGCCGCCGCAGTCGCAGCGCACCATCGGATCCAGTTCCCCCAGCACATCGCCACAGGTGGCACAGACCTGCACCGTTGCCATCAGCCGTCCTCCAGCAGGCGTGCGCCTGCGTCACTGACCTGGGTGACGCGGACCGTGGCCGTCACTCCCGCACTCGCGTAGCCCGCGGTCATCGCCGTCGCGATCCGCTGGCCCGCGTGCTCATCGGCAGCGAACGCAAAGGCCGTGGGGCCACTGCCGGAGATCGAGCAGCCCAACGCACCGGCCGCCAGCGCCGCCGCCTTGGCCGCCGGGAACCCGGGCAGGAGCGGCGCGCGCGCCGGCTCGGCGATCCGATCGTCCTGGGCCCGCCGCAGCAGGTCGAGGTCCCCCGTCGCGAACGCCAGCACCATCGCACCGACCTGGGCGGCCTGGTACATGGCGACATCACGCGGCACGTCACGCGGCAGCACCGCCCGCCCGTCCGACGTCCGCAGCCGCTGGCCCGGGTGCGCGAGGACCACGCGGAGCCCCGCGGGAATCGGCAGCCGGGCATAGTCGTACGCCCGGGCATCGCGGATGAGGACGATGCCGCCGATCAGCGACGGCAGGATGTTGTCGAGGTGCCACCCCGCCACACAGGCCTCCGCAGCCAGGGCGCTTTCCAGCAGTTGCTGTTCACTGAGCTTGAGATCGAGCAGCGCGTTCGTCGCCACCGCGCCCGCCACCGCTGAGGCAGCGCTGCCGCCCTGGCCACCGGAGAGCGGCAGACCCTTCTCGACCCGCAGCGTCAGCCCGACGCCGCTCCGCCCCGCCAGCCGGAGCGCGGCCTGCGCCGCGAGGGCCGCGGTGTTGGCGCCCGCCTCGGTGGGGAGTTCGGGGTGGCCGGCATCGAGCACGACGACGCCCGGCGCCGCGGCGAGCGCCGCCTCGACCACATCGCCCAAGCCGGCCAGCGCGAGTCCCATGATGTCGAGACCCACGCCGATATTGCCGATCGATCCGGGTGCGAAGGCGCGGACCCGCTGCACCGACACGGAGACTCCGTGGGAAAAAGCGTTTAACGTCCAGCCATCAGCCATC
>JBDTMI010000007.1:0-108336 GCA_039934355.1 Gemmatimonadales bacterium | reverse complement strand
CGCGATACTCCCCGCTGGCCCGAGTGGCGGAATGGCAGACGCAGCGGACTCAAAATCCGCCGGGGGCAACCCCGTGCGAGTTCGACTCTCGCCTCGGGCACTCATGTACCCACCAGGTCTCCATTCCACGGCCCTCGCTGCGGTGCCGAGTCTCGTTTGATGGATCCCGCCGATTTCAGGACGCCTTCGGCGCGGACGAGTCCACCACCTTCTCGACCTGCTTCACCTCCAGCCGCTCGCGCTTGATGTCCAGCCGGAGCCGGGCGAAAATGCTCATGTATTGGTTCGCGACCCACACCAAGGCGAAGCCTCCAATGAGATAGCCCCGCCAGCCGAGGTAGACGAGCTGGAAGCGCGTCATCCCGAGCAAGGCAAGCGTGACCCAGTGGCTGAAGCAGTACTCGCAGGTGAACACGTAGAAGAACTTGCGGATGAACCAGCGACCGTCCGACTCGCTGCGTGCGAGGCAGTACTCCCGTGGTTCGCGGAAGATCTCCTCGTGGGTCACCGACCAGGCCACGCAAGCGATCGGGAGTGCGAGGAGGAACAGGGCGCCGGCCTGTGCGAGTAGGGGCATTGTGGAGCTCCGTTGCTGGGCTCGAAGCGACAACGGCGCGGGGGAGGCCGGTCACGGCGTTCCCCGCGCCTTCAACTCGTGAAGCCTGGCCTCAGCGCAGAGGATGCCGCGCCGGCGGCAACTATCAGGGCCGGAAGTCTACTCCGGGTCGGCTGGTCGGCAAACCGACGCCCAGGTGAACGCCTGCTTCACTCCCACCGCCACCTGAAGTGGTATACACTCCTGCCATGGCCATTCCCCGCTCCAGTCGTGATCGCGCCGCCATCATCATTCTGCTGCTCGGCATCGGGCTGGTCATTGCGCTCGCGCCGTACGCGTCGGGGCTGATCGGCGGCATCGTGCTCGCGGTGCTCTTCACCCCCGTGCAGGCCCGACTGGCCCGGCGAATGCGGCCGCAGATTGCCGCGGGGCTGGTCGTGCTGCTCTCCCTGATCGTGATTGTCGTACCCTCGGCGGTCTTCGCCGGTCTGGTGGTCGATCAGGCCCAGAGCATCGCCAACGGGGTCATCAGCGGACCCCTGCTTGACCGGTTGAAGGCGCTGGAGATCGGCGGCATGGTGATCGGGCCCAAACTGGCCGGGATGGGCGAGCGCCTGGTGAGCTGGATTGGGACCGCCGCCTTCGGATTTCTGGGAACCGCCACGCGGATCGGGCTGAACCTCTCGATTGCCTTGTTCATCACCTACTATCTCCTGTTGGCGGATGGCCGGGCCTGGGCGGCGGTGAAGCCCTACATCCCCTTCTCATCAGCGAGCGCCGATCTTCTGAAGGATCGCTTTCGGGACGTGACCATCTCGACGGTGATCGGTACCGGACTCGTCGCCGCGATCCAGGGGTTGGTCGTCGGGCTGGGCTTCTGGTTCACCGGCCTGTCCAACGCGGTGTTCTGGGGGCTGGTCACCGTGGTATTCGCCGTCCTCCCGGTGGTTGGCTCCGCCATGGTCTGGGGACCGGGCGCCCTCAGCCTGGTCCTTGGCGGGCACCTGGCTGCCGCCGGCGCGCTCGCGGTCGTTGGGGTCGTGGTGGTCGGCAACGTGGACCTGCTGGTGCGCCCCGCGGTGTACCGTCGATACGCCCAGATACATCCGCTCGTGACCCTGATCGGTGCCATCGCCGGTGTCGGCTACTTCGGCCTGCTGGGCATTCTCATCGGCCCGCTGGCCCTGTCGTACTTCTTCGAACTGATCAGGATCTATCGCCTGGAGTACGCGACCGTCTCCGTCGCAGCGCCACCACCACCACCACCGTCACCGCCACCGCCACCGTCGCCGATTGTGCCCACCACCGGGGTCTAACTCCCAGGCTCCGTTGCTCGCCGCGCGGCGGTCGCAGTAGTTTCCCCCCCGCGTCCGCACGTCCCGCTTCCCTGACCGAGTCCGGCATGACCTCTGGCTTGCCCTCCGAGCCCATTCACGGGCTCGACAATGTGATTGCGCTCCAGTCGAGTGTCTGCCAACTGTCGGCCAGCGATGGTCGCCTCGCCTATCGGGGCTTTGATGTCCGCGAACTCGGCGAACATGCCGCCTTCGAGGAAGTCGCGTTCCTGCTGGTGCGCGGGCATCTGCCGAGCAGTGCCGAGTTGCGGCTCTTCTCCGCGGAACTCAAGCGGCAGCAGAAACTTTCGCCGGCAGTGCTGCGCACGTTGAAGGCGGTCCCCCCCGGTTCGGATGCGATGTCGGCCCTGCGCGCCGCGATTGCAGTGCTGGCGATGGAGCATCCCGTCAAGCTGCCCCCGGGACACGAGGATGCGCTGGCCCAGGGTTTTCGCCTGCTCGGCGTGACTCCCACGATCGTGGCTGCCTGGCACAGGCTGCGCGCCGGCCAGCGTCCGGTGCTGCCCAAGCGGAGTCTGGGTTTCGCGGCGAATTTCCTGACGATGCTCACGGGGGACGCACCGGCGCAGGAAGCGGTCCGGGCCTTGGAGACTGCGCTGATCCTCCGAGCCGACAACGAGCTGAATCCCTCGACGTTTGCGGCGCGGGTGACGGCATCGACTGGTGCCGATGTCTTCGCCGGCGTGCTCAGCGCCGTGTCGGCGCTGGCAGGACCGCGCCATGGATGGCACACCCGCAATGTGATGCTGGCGCTCGAGGAGATCGGCGGACCCGAGGGCGTGGAGTCGTGGGTCCGCGACCGATTGGCGCAGAAAAAGAAACTGCCGGGCTTCGGGCATGTGGTCTACCAGGGTGAGGACCCTCGCACGGGGCTGCTGCGGGCCCTGGCGGAGACGGAGTGCCAGCGCACCGGGAACTGGACCCTTTTCCGCACCGCAAGAGAGCTCGAGCGGATCGCGCACCGGGACACCGGTCAACACGCGATTGTCGATTTCTACCTGGCCCCGATCTACCGGTCGGTCGGGGTTCCCACCGACCTGTTTGCCGCCGTATTTGCCGTCAGCCGGATGAGCGGGTGGGTCGCCCACATCCTGGAACAGTACGGCGATGATCGCCTGCTGCGCCCGCGGGCGGAGTATATTGGGCCGGTGAATCTCGAGTACCGCCCAGTGCGCCGCCGCCGCTGACGCTCCGGCCCCACCAACCCCTCCGGACCTTTCGGACCCCATGACTTTCCTCACCACGGTGCTACCCTCCGCGCCGACCGGTCACGCGACGCCGTTGCTCGCCGTGGTCGTGCCGGTCGGGACGATGCCCGCCTCGCTTGCCGCACTGGACACCCAGGCCGGCGGCGCCCTCGGCCGGTTGTTCGCCTCCGGCGACTTCACCGGCAAGAAGGACGAAGCGGCACTGCTGCACCCAGCCGGACCGGCTGCACGCATTCTGGTTCTGGGCGTCGGGAAAGGCGCCGAGGTGACGCGCACCGCGTTGCGACGCGCCGCCGCCGCCGCCGCGAAGCGGGCCCGGACGATCGGTGTGCCCCGGCTGTCCATCTATCTCTGCCCCGAGGCGCGCGGACCGATCCTGCCACGGGATACCGGCCAGCTGCTCGCCGAGGGGCTGGCGTTTGGGGCGTGGAACTTCGCCGAACTCAAGCAGCCGCCCGAGGAGAAGAAATCCGCGCTGGAGCAGGCCGAGGTGTTGGCGCCGGAAGACGCTGCGGAAATGGGGTTGGGGCATGCCATCGGCGCGGCGATCGGGGCGGGGCAGAGTTACACCCGCGGGCTCCAGGTGCTCCCGGGCAATACCTGCACGCCGCCGTACCTGGGGGAGATGGCCCAGGCGCTGGGGAAGCGCCACGGGATTGAGGTCACGGTGCTCGATCTTGCCGCGATCCGTAAAGAAGCGATGGGCGGCCTGCTCTGCGTGGCGCAAGGCAGCGTCGTTGAGCCTCGGTTCATCATCCTTGAATACAAGGGCGGGACCGGGGCACCGGTCGTCCTGGTGGGGAAGGGCGTCACGTTCGACACCGGCGGCATCTCCATCAAGCCCGCCGAAAAGATGGAAGATATGAAGTACGACATGTCCGGCGCGGCGGCGGTGCTCGGCACCTTCGAAATGCTGGGCCGGCTCAAGCCGAAAATCAACGTCATCGGCCTGATCCCGTCGACGGAAAACATGCCGAGCGGCACTGCGGTGAAGCCGGGGGACGTGGTGAAGAGTCACCTGGGCAAGACCATCGAAATCATCAATACCGACGCGGAGGGACGCTTGATCCTGGGTGATGCGCTCTCCTGGGCCCGGCGGTACAACCCGGCCTGCGTCCTCGATGCGGCGACACTCACCGGCGCCGTGGTGGTGGCGCTGGGGCACTCGGCGGCCGGCATCATGGGCACCGACGAGGCGCTGCTCGCGGAGGTGCAGGGAGCGGGCGAGCGGTCCGGCGAACGCTGCTGGCCGCTCCCGATGTGGGAGGAGTATCACGACCTGATCAAGTCCGACATCGCCGACATGAAGAATTCCGGCGGTCGTCCCGCCGGCAGCATCTCGGCGGGGTGGTTCCTCCGGGAGTTCGTGAGTGGCTACCCGTGGGTGCACATCGATATCGCCGGCACGGCGTATAGCGACCGGGAAGACTCGACCCGGGTGAAGGGGCCGACGGGGATGGGCATGCGGCTCTTCGCCGAGTTCGTGCTGGGGCGGGCGGGGTGACTCAACGGCAGGGAGAAGGGGAAAAGGGGAAGGGGAGGGGCGTTTCCCTTTTCCCTTTTCCCTTTTCCCTCTTCCCGCTGGTGCTGTTGCTCCTTGCCTCGCGCTCGGTCCTGGCCCAGGTCCCCTACGACTCCCTCCCCGCCGACACCCTCACGCGCGACACCGTCAACACCACCGCGAAGTATCTCAAGGCGCTGACGGCCAACCGGATCGTCCTGCCGGTCATGCCGCTGGTGGGCGTCGACGTGCCGCTCCCGCCGGCCAGCCGGGAGGTCCTGACGCGAGACTCGCTCAGCTGGGCGACAGCCGAGACGGTGGGCGATCTGCTGCAGCGGATTCCCGGGGTCTATCTCTGGCGCGGCGGCTGGCTGGGACGCACGGAGTATCCCGACTTCCGCGGGCGCGGGCCGACGTCGGTGGAGTACCTCGTCGATGGACTCCCGTACATCCCCATCGGGCCGGACAGCGTCGGGATTGACCCGTCGCTCTTCTCCGCCAGCCTCTACGACCGGATCGAGATCGAGCGGTGGCCGGGGCAACTGCGGGTCCACCTCTTCACCCGGCGCCAGGACCGTCAGGCCCCCTACTCCCACGTCGGCATCGCTGCCGGCGACAAGAGCATTGCCCGCTACATCGGCTCGCTGGAAAAACGGTTTCCCTCCGGCCTCGGCTTCGCGTTCGGCGGCGAGCGTCTCGTTGCCCCGACGGCGACCGGCAATTCCAGCGACTTCGACATCACCAACTCCTGGCTGCAACTGGGCTACGTGCCTAATAACCATTTCGGGGTGCAGGCGGAGCTGGTGCATTCCTCGCCGGACCGCAAGCCCTTCGTCAGTCTGGCCGGTGACACACTCGACCTGGCACTCAAGGGTTCCCGGAGTGACGCGCAATTGCGGGTCTTCTGGCGGAGGCAGCGCGACGAGCTGGGATTGCGCGCCGATGCATTTCTTGGCCGCACGACCTGGAAAGGCGGCGGCGTGGACGACCAGGTGCGGCAGGGCGGCGTCGTGCTGGGCTGGCGCAGTCCGACGATCGGGATCTCGACCCGGCTGATGAATCGTTCCCGGTGGACGCCGGTCGATCTGCTGGCCAGTGTCGGCTGGACCCCCGCGACGGCATTGAGCGCCTCGGTGGAGGCTGGCTATCAGCGCCACGACCGGGACCGCACCAGTCGATGGATCGCCGTACGCGGGGGATTGGGGCTCCCCCTGGGCTTCGTCCTGAGTGGCGCCCTGAAGCAAGGCTCCCTGGTGCAGGCGCCGAGCGTGCTGACCGACCAGGCGCAGTCGCTGACCGACTGGCAGACGACGTTGCAGTGGAATCGGGCGCGGGTGGGCCTCGAACTTGGCTACGGTCACACCGATGCCTTCCGCTCGCAGGCGTATCGTCCCTATCTGGCCTCGATTGATTCCCTGCGGCCCGCCGCCGGCAGCGAGTGGCTGACGGTCGGCTGGCGGCTGGCACCGCGCTCCTGGCTCACCCTCCAGGGCTGGTACAGCGATCCACTCGGCAAGGCGACGCCGGATGGAGTCCCGCCCACCCATTCGCTCACGAGCGCGACCATCCGCTCCAAGTTCTGGCGCACCTTTCCCAGCGGGAGCTTCGATTTCAAGGCGACGATCGGCGTCGAGAGTTGGGGCGACGGGATCATCGGACGGGACGCCACCGGCCAGCCGATTCCCCTCGACGGTGCCACCTTTCTCCGGACAATGGTCGAGATCCAACTCGACCATTTCCAGCTGTATTGGGATCGATACAACCTGCAGGGCTCCCGCAAGAGCTACGTCCCCGGTTTCAACCTCCCGTTCCTCGGCGCCACATTCGGGGTGCGGTGGCAGTTTGCCAACTAGGCTGGGCGTTCAGCATTCAGCGTTCAGCGTCTCGCACCCCAACCGCCCAACCGCCCAATCGCCCAATCGCCCAATCACCCAATCGCCGAATCGCCCAACCGCCCAATCGCCCAATCACCCAATCACCCAATCGTCTTCCGCGTCTGCCCCTCCCCCTAACCCCCTCTCGCGACTACCTTTCGCCCCTTTCCCGGTTCCCGGGTTCGGAGAGAATCATTGCCCTACAGCATGACCGGGTTTGGCGCGGCAGAAGGCCCGCTGGCGGGGGGACGGATCCGGGTCGAGATCCGCACCGTCAATCACCGGCACTTCAACCCGGCGCTCAAGCTGTCAGCGGAGCTGTCGGCGCTGGAAGGCGAATTGCGGGAACGGTTGCGGCGGGAGTTCGACCGCGGCCACGTCGCCGTCAGTGTCCGCTGGGAGCAGATGCCGGAGCGCACGTCGGCGGGCTTTGCGGTCGATCTGGATCGGGCCCGTGTGATCCAGTCGGTGCTGACGGACCTGCAGCGCACCCTGGGTGTACCGGGCGAGGTGGACCTGGGGCTCATCCTCCGTCAGTCCGAGGTGATCACCGCCGGGCAGGACGATGCCCCCGACGTGACGTGGGCCGAGCTGGAGCCGACGGTGGCGCAGGCGGTGGTGGAGTGCAAGGCGATGCGTCAGCGGGAAGGGGGAGTGCTCGCCGACGAACTGCGACACCGGCTGACCCTCATGGAGCGCGCGAGCGCCGTGATCGGGGACCGCGCGCCAGAACGCCTGATTCGTGAGCGGGACCGGCTGCGTGCTTCCGTCGCACAACTGCTGGATGGCAAGGCGATCGATGAGCCGCGGCTGTCGCAGGAAATCGCGCTCCTGGCCGACAAGCTGGACATCACCGAAGAGCTGGTGCGATTCGCCGCCCACGTGCGCGCCTGCCGCGACGCCCTCGCGGGTGATGCCCCGGTCGGCAAGCAGCTGGGATTCCTGGCGCAGGAGCTGGGACGCGAAGTGAACACAATGGGTTCCAAGGCCAACGACGCCGACATCGTGCAGCAGGTGATTGGCATGAAGGGCGAGCTGGAAAAATTCCGAGAGCAGCTCGAGAATCTCGAGTGACGCCGTTTCTGCTGGTGCTCTCGTCGCCCTCGGGTGGTGGCAAGACCACCATCGCCCGGCGGCTGCTGGAGCGGCGCACCGATGTCGGCTATTCCGTGTCCGCGACGACCCGCGCAGCCCGGCCCGGCGAGCAGCATGGCAGGGACTACACCTTCCTGACGCCGGAAGAGTTCGAGCGACGGGCGCAGGCGGGTGAGTTTGTGGAATCGGCCAGCTACAACGGGAAGCGCTACGGCACGCTCAAGAGCGAAGTCGAGCGGGTGTTCCGCACCGGGCGACATGTGGTGCTGGACATCGAGGTGGCGGGAGCCCGGCAGGTGCGGGCCCAGTACCCCACCGCTGTCCTGGTCTTCGTGCTGCCACCGACGGGACAGGTGCTGGCTGGAAGACTCCGCGCCCGGCGGACCGAGCCGGCGGAGGCGCTGCAGCGCCGGCTGGCGATCGCGCGGGAAGAACTGGCCGCCGTGCCGGAGTACGACTACGTCGTGGTGAACGACGACCTTGAGCGGGCGATCATCGAGGTCAGTGCGATCATCGACGCCGAGCACCGGCGGGTGTCGCGCCAGGTGGAGCTTGGGGCCCGGCTGGCGAGTTTGCGGGATGAGCTGACGACCGAAGCGGCCGATCTGCGGCCGGAACACTGAAGTGGTGATGGGCGTCTGGTTTCTGAAAAATTGAGGAGCAGTCCATGAAGATTTACACCCCGACCGAAGCGGCGAAGTCGGCCGGCAACAAGTATCTCGGCGTCCTGATCGCCGCGAAGTTCGCCCGGCACATCAACGATCTGCCGAAGGACCGGATCATCACGAAGGAGCAGAAGATGACCACCCAGGCGCTTGAGAAGCTGTGCACCGGCGAGCTCAACTACAAGATCACCCGCCGGCGTCGCTCCGAGGCCTGACCGTGTGGGCTGGCCGGCACGTTCTGGTTGGCGTGTCGGGCGGCATTGCCAGCTACAAGAGTTGCCACCTGGTCCGGCGACTGGCGGAGAGCGGGGCAAAGGTGGATGTCGTCCTGACGGAAGGGGCCGCGGAATTCGTGCGGCCTTTGACGTTTGAGGCCCTCTCTGGTCGTCCCGTCCTCACCTCGCTCTGGGTTGCAGGCACCGCGCTGGACCATGTGCGGGTCGCCCAGGCGGCGGAACTCGCCATCGTAGCACCAGCCACCGCCAACCTGATCGCCCGGATGGCCCAGGGGCTGGGCGATGATCTCCTCACCACACTGCTCCTCGCACGCACCGGTCCGGTGCTCCTCGCTCCGGCGATGAACGATGCGATGTATGCCCATCTGGCCACGATGGCCAATCTGGCGGCGCTGCAGCGTCGTGGCGTCGTGACGGTGGGTCCGGAGGTCGGCCCGCTGGCGGAAGGGCCCTCGGACCGTCCCGGCCGGATGAGTGAGCCTGAGGCGATCATGGCACATGCTGAACGGCTGCTGGCCGGGCAGGGGCCACTGCGCGGTCACCGGGTGCTGATCACGGCTGGCCCGACCCGTGAAGCCCTCGACCCGGTGCGACTGCTGACCAATCGCTCGAGCGGCAAAATGGGCTATCGCCTGGCCGAGGCCGCCTGGGCGCGCGGAGCGGACGTGACGTTGATCAGCGGTCCCGTCACCCAGTCGGCGCCAGTGGGTGTGACGGTGGTGGCGGTCGAGACGGCAGCCGAGATGGAAACCGCCGTGCGGAGCCATCTGCCCGGTGCGGAGGTCCTGATCATGGCGGCCGCACCGGCGGATTTCCGCCCCGCCACGGCCTCCGATGCCAAACGGCCGCGAGAGGAGGGCGGGCTCACCCTCGAGCTGCTTCCCACCCCCGACATTCTCACCTCGACGGCCAAGCTGCGTCAGCCGGGGAGCATCATCGTCGGGTTCGCGCTGGAAACCGGTGACGCGGTCGCAAAAGGAAGGGCCAAGCTCGCCCGAAAGGCGCTCGACCTGATCGTGGTGAATGACGCACTGGAGCCGGGAGCCGGCTTCGACGTCGACACCAACCGGGTCGTGATCCTCGACCGGGAGGGTGGAGAGCGCCTGGTGCCGCTCGGAGCTAAGCGGGTGATCGCCGATGCGATACTCGATGCCATCGAGGCGCGCCTTGGACGCTAGGCTGGTGCGCTACCTGCAGCAGCAGGTCGAACTTGGTGGCGCGGAAGTGATCTTGCCGGCGCAGGACCAAAGACGGCCCTCCCGGCGCAGACCCGCAACGGCGGAGCCGCTCACCGTCGAGGCACCGATCGTCAGCGCGACAGCCGCGGCCGACAGCACCCCCGCTCCGCACCCACAGGACGCCACCATCACCGTGCCTTCAGTGCCTCCCACTGCGGCAAGCCCCGCCACGCCTGAACCGGGAAAGTGGCGCAAGGGCGCCCCGGCGATCCCCGGACCGGGCCTGACGGTCCATCCCCCGTGCAGTGGACCGATCGTGAGCCAGCTCGAGTCGCTCACCACTCTCGAACTGGTCGCGGCGCACATCGCGGCGTGTCGGAGATGCCAGCTCTGCGAGACTCGCACCAACACGGTACCGGGAGAGGGGAATCCCCGGGCAACGCTGATGCTGGTGGGCGAGGGACCGGGCGAGACGGAGGATCAGACCGGTCGGCCATTTGTCGGCAAGGCGGGGCAGTTGCTCGATCAGATGCTGGCGGCTATAGATTGCCCACGGTCCTCCGTGTTCATCGCCAACATCGTGAAGTGCCGACCCCCGGGGAATCGCAAGCCATTGCCGGACGAATCGGCGGCCTGCCTCCCCTCTCTGCATCGGCAGATCGCGCTGGTCCGGCCCGTCGTCCTGCTTGCGCTGGGCGGCACGGCGGCGGAGGCGCTGCTCGGCGTCAAGCAGCCTCTTGGCGCCCTGCGACTGCAGGTGCACCGCTATGGCACGACACCGCTGATTGTGACCTATCATCCCGCAGCGCTGCTGCGCAACCCCAATTGGAAGAAACCCGCCTGGGATGATGTCCGGATCGCCCGACAGCTCCTCGACCAGCATGACTGAGACCGGTGTCGCGCTGGCGCCCGCGGCGGATTCGCCGCCGGGCGCGCACGTGCGCGGCGCCCCATGGAGCAATGAGGCCGAGCAGGCGGTGCTCGGCGCGATGCTGCTGGACCAGGATGCCGCGCTCCGCGCCGTCGAACTGGTGGACGACGCCGTGTTTTATCGGGAAGGCCATCGCCGGCTGTTCCGGGCCATGCGCCGCCTGCTGGAGAAGCGGGTGGTGATCGACCACATCACGCTCCGCGATGAACTGGACCGGAGCAACGAGCTCGGCGCTGTCGGAGGCGAGGTGTACCTCGCCGAGCTGATCGACGCCGCGGTCACCGCCGCCAATCTCGAGGCGCATGCCGGCATCGTCCGGGAAAAGGCGACGCTGCGCCAGCTCATCGAGGCCGCAACGGCCATCGTCTCGCAGGCCTACGAGGGCGCACTCCCCGCCAACGAGCTGCTCGACACCGCGGAATCGCGGATCTTCCAGATTTCGCAGTACCGGAAGGCGGAGGGCTTCAGCCGGCTCAAGGAAATGCTCTGGCCGGCGATGGAGCGCATCGAAAAGCTCCACGGCCGCAAGGAAACGATTACCGGCGTGCCCAGCGGCTTCACAGATTTGGACGAGCTGACGCTTGGCTTCCAGCCATCGGAACTGATCATTGTCGCTGCTCGGCCTTCGATGGGAAAGACGGCGTTCTGCCTGAACCTCGCCGCGCACGCCGCTGCCGATGCCCACCAATCGGACGGCGCACGGGGCGGAGTCGCCTTCTTCTCTCTGGAAATGTCCAAGGAGGCGCTGGTCCAGCGGCTGCTCTCGTCGGAGGCGCTGGTCGACAGTCACCGGCTGCGCCAGGGGAACCTGAGTGATTCCGACTTCGCCGCGCTGGCCCGCGCCGCCGGCTTCCTGTCGAGCTGTCCCATGTGGATCGACGATACGCCGGCGCTCACTCTGCTGGAAATGCGCTCGAAGGCGCGGCGTCTCAGAATCGATGGCAATATCGGGTTGATCATCGTCGACTACCTGCAGCTCATGCGCAGCCCGAGCTACGCCAAGGACCGGGTGCAGGAAATTTCGGACATCTCCCGCTCCCTCAAGGCACTCGCCCGGGAACTTGAAGTGCCGGTGATCGCGCTCTCGCAGCTCTCGCGCGCCTCGGAACAGCGGGGCGGGGACCGGGTCCCGATTCTGTCCGACCTGCGCGATTCCGGCGCGATCGAACAGGACGCCGACCTCGTCCTTTTCATTCATCGACCCGAGATGTATTACGACCTCAGGCAGAAGGCCGAGCAGGACGGCAAGGATCTGACCGGCAAGGTGATCGTGGACCTGGCCAAGAACCGCAACGGTCCGACCGGACCGGTCAACCTGTTCTTCCGCAAAGAAGTCACGCGCTTCGAGAACCTCACGCGCCGCCCTGAGGATGAGGGCCATGGCTAAGGCCCGTTCCGTCTATCGCTGCACCGAGTGCGGGCACTCTCATCCCAAGTGGGTCGGCAAGTGCGAATCATGCGGGGCGTGGAACTCGGTGGCCGAGGAAGCAGCACCGGTCGCGCATCGCGCCGCCTCACACAAGCCCGGCCGCCGCGCGGTCGAGCCGCCGAGTCGCCTGCGGGATATCGCCGAGAGCCGGCTGGTGCGCTGGAGCACCGGCCTCAAGGAGCTGGATTTCGTGCTCGGCTCCGGCCTGGTGCCCGGCTCGATGACGCTGGTCGGAGGCGAACCGGGGATCGGGAAATCGACGCTCCTGCTGCAGGCCGCGGCCCGGCTGGAGGCGGGAGGCCGCACCGTGCTCTACGCCAGCGGCGAGGAATCGCCGGAGCAGGTCCGCATGCGAGCCGATCGGCTGCAGGAAGAGGCCGGCGCGGTCCACGTCATCGGTGAGACGCGGCTCGAAGCAGTCCTGGACTCGGCCGCCTCGATTTCGGCTGACGTGCTCATCCTGGACTCCATCCAGACGGTCTACACCGACCTGCTCGAGGGTGCGCCAGGCAATGTCGGACAGGTGCGGGAGTGCTCCGCCCGGCTCATGCGGTTCGCCAAGGAGAGCGGCGCTGCGGTGATCGTCGTCGGTCATGTCACGAAGGGCGGCGGGATCGCCGGCCCCAAGACGCTGGAGCACATCGTCGATACCGTGCTCTATTTCGAAGGGGAAGCGACCCTCGACCACCGTCTGCTTCGCGCGACCAAGAACCGGTTCGGTTCGGTCGACGAAATCGGCGTGTTCTCCATGACGGGACATGGGCTGGAGCCGGTGCCGAATCCCTCCGCGCTCTTCCTGGCCGCGCGCTCCGCCGGGATCAGCGGCAGCGCGGTCACGGCGCTCATGGAAGGCACCCGTCCGATGCTCGTGGAAGTCCAGGCCCTGGCGGCGCGGAGCGGCTACGGCACACCGCAGCGGGTGGCCACCGGCCTCGACCAGAAGCGGCTCGCCGTGATTCTCGCCGTGCTGGAGCGCCGCGGCGGCACGTCCTTTTCCGACCTTGACGTCTTCGTGCAGGTCTCCGCCGGGGTCCGCCTCACCGAGCCGGCGAGTGATCTCGCGGTGGCGGCCGCGCTCGTCTCGAGCGTGCTCAATCGGCCGGCCCCACCGGACAGTCTCTTTCTCGGGGAGATTGGACTGGGCGGCGAGATCCGCCCGATTGGCGGTCTCGAGCGACGGATCACCGAGGCGGCCCGGCTTGGCTTCCACCGTGTCTTCGCCTCGGATCGAACGGCGGCCCGGATTCCGGGGCTCACGATCGTCGGGCTCGAACACATAGATCAACTGGCCCGAACCCTTGCCGCCTGACGTCGGAGTTGTGATCGTTGCCGCCGGGCGGGGCACCCGGTTCGGCGGTGCAGTCCTGAAGCAGTATCTGGAACTCGGCGGCATCCCCATGCTGTTGCGCGCCATCCGGCCGTTCACTTCCCATCCCGCCGTGGCGCACACCGTCATCGTGCTTCCCGCCGCCGATGCCGATCGGCCGCCGGCCTGGCTGGCAGAGCTGGCGGGAGACGCGCTGAGCCTGGTGGCGGGCGGCGCCCAGCGGAGTGATTCGGTGAACCACGGTCTCGCCGCGTTGCCCGGCGTCTGCCACGTCGTGCTGGTCCACGATGGCGCGCGCCCCTTCGTGGATCGGGCGACCATCGATGCGGTGATCGCGGTGGCCCGGGGCGGAGCGGGAGCGGTACCGGCGATCCCGGTTGGTGACACGCTGAAGGAGGCGTCGGCGGAAGCGATCCGTCATCACGCGGAGGAGCCGCCCAGCCGGACCGTGGACCGAACCGTGCCGCGGGATCGGCTGTGGCGGGCCCAGACGCCGCAGGGCTTTCCCCGGGCATTGCTGGAAGAGGCGCACGCGCGGGCCCGGCAGCATGGCGATACGGCCACCGATGATGCGGTACTGGTCGAGCAGCTCGGGGCGCAGGTTCGACTGGTGCTGGGGTCGGCCAGAAACTTCAAGGTGACCACGGAAGAGGATTTCCGGATGGCGGAGCGGCTCGTGTGATCCAGATTCTCTTTATCTGCACCGGCAACACCTGTCGGAGCCCGATGGCCGAAGCGCTGATGCGCCGCAAGCTGGCGGAGCGCGGCGTGGACGGGGTCCGGGTGTCGTCCGCGGGTGTCGGCGCCTGGGACGGCGCTCCCGCCACCGAGGGTGCCTACCTGGTGGCGCTCGAGCACGGGCTGGATCTCTCGGCGCATCGCGCCCGGAAGCTGACCCGGGAGATCGCCGGCGGGGCGACGCTGATTCTCACCATGGCACGGCCGCACCGCGCCCGCGTTGATGAGGTGATCAGCCCGGGCCGGGCCCACCTGTTAGGCGAGTATGCCGGTGAGGGTGGTCCGCAGGCGGAGGTCCGGGATCCCTTCGGCGGTGACATGGAAGGGTATCGCGAGACGTACAACCAGCTGGACCAACTGCTGGACGAGGTCGTCGCCCGCCTCGAACGGGAGCGCAGCGGTGATCTCAGGTAAGAGCCGGGTCTTCGCCATCCTGGGCGACCCTGTCGCCCATTCGCTCTCTCCCGCCATGCACAACGCTGCGTTCCGGGCCCTCGGGCTCGACGCAGTGTATGTCGCCCTCCGCAGCTCCACCGAAGCCCTCCCCAGCCTGATGCACGGCCTCGCCCGCGCCGGTGGCGGGGGAAACGTGACGGTGCCGCACAAGGAGGCCGCCGCCCGTGCGCTCGATCAAGGTTCCCGCCGGGTGGAGGCGCTGACGGCCTGCAACACCTTCTGGGGAGCCGAGGCGGCGCTCCACGGCGAGAACACCGATGTGGATGGCGTGGCCGACGCGCTGGATCGGCTTGAGGCGCCGCCGAGCCGGTGGCTGATTGCCGGGACTGGTGGAGCGGCCCGGGCCGTGGTGGCGGCCGCCGTGCTGCGCGGGGCGGCGGTGGCCATCCGCTCACGGGACGCGGCACGGCGGGCCACGTTCGAGCAGTGGGCCACCAGACAGGGTGCGAGTCTTACGTCAGCGCTCGAGAGCGAAGTCCTCATCAATGCCACACCACTTGGCCTCCACGCCGGCGATCACCTTCCGATCGCGGTGGAAGAGGCGCCGGGGGCCAGGGTGGCGCTTGACCTGGTCTATGCGCGGGGCGAAACAGCCTGGGTCAGGCTGATGCGAGAGGAGGGACTCCGGGCGGCGGATGGCCGGGCCATGCTCGTGGCCCAGGGCGCCGCGGCGTTCCGCCGCTGGTTTCCCGAGGAAGATCCGCCGGTGGATGTGATGCGCGCCGCGGTGACGGATGCGCTTCGCTGAATGGGCCGGCCTCGCCGCACGGGCCGAAGGCTGGCTGCTCCCGGGAGCGTGCCTCCTCTGCGAGGAGCCGGCAGGGGCGGGGAGTCCGCTGGCCTGCGCGCTCTGTCAGAGCCGGTGGCGCCGTCTCCCCGCACCGTGGTGCGAGCGCTGTGGCCAACCCAGCCTGCATCCTGCGGCTCCCTGTCGGATGTGCCCGGGCTGGCCGGACGGCCTGACGCGGGTGCGGAGTGCGGTCTGGCTCGACGACCTGGCCCGTGAGGCAGTGCATGCACTGAAATACCAGGGCTGGCAACGCATCGCGGAACCGATGGCGGCAACCATGACCCGTCTCGAGCCCCTGCGATCTGAACACGTCCTGGTGCCGGTGCCGCTCTCGCCGCGCCGACTCCGGACGCGGGGCTACAATCAGGCCGAGATGCTGGCGCGTGCGCTCTCCCGACTCACCGATCTCCCCTGTCGTACCGATCTGCTGCAACGGGTTCGGGAGACCGGCACCCAGACGGCGCTGGCCCCCGAGGCGCGCCGGGCCAACATCGCCGGTGCGTTCATCGGGCGGGATGTCGCCGGCACACGCCTCGTGCTCGTGGACGACGTCCTCACGACCGGCGCCACGCTCGCCGAGTCGGCCGAAGCCCTGCTGGAGGCTGGAGCCGCGTGCGTGGAAGCGATTACCTTTGCGCGGGCCCGGGTGCCGATCGAATAGCCGTTGGCCGTTGGCCTTTAGCCGTTAGATGCCAGGTGCAGGCGATCAGGTTCGTGTTTGTGGGTTATTCGCCAATGGCCAACGGCTAACGGCCAACGACCCCAAACCCTGCCACACTTTTCAGGAGATACCATGTCTGTTCGTGTCGCTATCAACGGGTTCGGCCGCATCGGCCGCAATGTGCTCCGAGCCGCCAAGGCCATCAGTGCGAAGGAACTGGACTTCGTCGCCGTCAACGACCTGACCGACACGAAGACCCTCGCCCACCTGCTCAAGTACGACTCGGTGCACGGCCGTTTCGACGGCACGGTGGAAGCGAAAGCGGATGCGATCGTCGTCAACGGCGACAGCATCAAGGTCTTCGCGATGAAGGACCCCGCCACCCTGCCGTGGAAGGACCTCGGCGTGGACATCGTGCTCGAATCCACCGGCATCTTCACCGATCGCGACAAGGCGGCCAAGCACCTGGAAGCCGGCGCGAAGACGGTGATCATTTCGGCTCCGGGGAAGAACGAGGATATCACGATCGTCTATGGCGTGAATCACCTGAAATATGACGCCACCAAGCATCACGTGATCTCCAACGCCAGCTGCACCACGAACTGTCTCGTGCCGGTGATCAAGGTCATCCTCGACCAGTTCGGCTTCGTCAACGGCTTCATGACCACGATTCACTCCTACACCAACGACCAGAACATCCTGGATCTGCCGCACAAGGACCTGCGCCGAGCCCGTGCCGCCGCGCTCTCCATGATTCCCACCACCACCGGCGCCGCGAAGGCCACGAGCCTGGTGATCCCGGAGGTCAAGGGCAAGATCGACGGCATCGCACTCCGGGTCCCGACCGCCGATGTCTCGATCGTCGACCTCACCTGCACCGTGGAGAAGGCCACCACGACCGACGCGGTGAATGCCGCATTCATCGCCGCGTCCAAGGGCGTGCTCAAGGGCGTCCTCGCGGTTTCCGACGAGCCGCTGGTATCGGTGGACTACATCGGCAACCTGAATTCGAGCACGGTCGACCTGGCACTGACCAATGTGATCGACGGCAAACTGGTTCACGTCTCGACCTGGTATGACAACGAGATGGGCTACTCCGCCCGCTGCGTGGATCTGATCCGCTACATCGGCGCGCAGAAGTAGGCGCCGCCCATGAAACGCTCGCTGCGCTCGCTCGAACCCCTCGGACTCGACGGCCGGCGGGCGCTGGTCCGGGTGGACTTCAACTGTCCGATCAAGGATGGGGTTGTCACCGATGCCACCCGGATCCGGGCCGCGATGCCGACGATCAAGTACCTGCGGGAGAAGGGCGCCCGCGTGATCCTCCTCTCCCACCTCGGCCGGCCCAAGGGCCCGGATCCGACCCAGAGTCTCTTGCCCTGCGCCAATGCGCTGGAGCGTCTGTTGGGAGCGCCGGTAGTGTTCATTGCCGATCCGGCCAGTGCGGATGCCGTCACCATCACCAAGCGGCTGCCGCGTGGTGGCGTGGCCGTGGTGGAGAACACCCGCTTCTATCCAGGCGAGGAAAAGAACGACCCGGAGACGGCGAAACTCTTCGCCACCCTGGGCGACTTCTACGTCAATGATGCCTTCGGCTCGGCCCACCGCGCCCATGCCAGCACCGCGGCGGTGGCTCACCTGCTCAAGCCGGCCGTGTCGGGCTTCCTGATGGAGAAGGAACTCGAGTACCTCGGCGGCGCATTGGACCAGCCGAAGCGCCCGTTCATCTCCGTCCTCGGGGGTTCGAAGGTGTCCGGCAAGATCGACCTGATCGAAAATCTGCTGCCGCGGGTGGATGCCATCCTGGTCGGCGGTGCGATGGCCTGCACCTTTTTTCGGGCGATGGGCCTGGAGACCGGCACATCGCTGGTGGAGGAGGACCGGGTCGAGATGGCCAAGGCGCTGATGCAGAAGGCGGGCGACAAGCTGGTGTTGCCTCGCGGTGCGGTGATCGCGGAGCGACTCGAGGCCGGTGTGCCAACGCGCTCGGTACCGCGAGAGCTGATCCCACCCGGGTGGGCGATGTACGATATCGACGTGTCGGCGGAACAGGACTACGCCGCGCGTATTGCCAAGGCGGGCACAGTGGTCTGGAACGGACCGATGGGCGTGTTCGAGACGCCCCCGTTCGATCATGGCACCCTCGCTGTGGCGCACGCGATGGCCAGCGCGACCGCGACGGGCGTGATCACCATCGTGGGCGGTGGCGACTCCGCGGCCGCCGTGGCGCAAGCCGGCCTGGACACGAAGATGAGCCACGTCTCCACCGGCGGCGGCGCCAGCCTGGAGTTCCTCGAGGGCAAGGTCCTGCCCGGCGTTGCCGCGTTGGACGAGATCTGATGCGCTCACTCATCTTTGCCGCCAACTGGAAGATGCAGGTCACGCCGGCAGAGGCGCGCGCCTTCGTCGCCCGCTTTCGCGAGCTCAATGTACCGCGGGACGGACGGACCCTCTGGTTTTTCCCTGCGATCGTCTCGCTTGAGGCCACGGCGACCGCGCTTCGGGGACGCGAGGATATCCAGGTCGGTGCGCAGGATGTGCACTGGGAGCCGAAGGGCGCCTTCACGGGAGCGAGCTCCATTCCGCTAGTCGTGGGCGCCGGGGCGACGGGCGCGCTCGTGGGCCACTCCGAGCGGCGGCACGTCTTTGGCGAAACCGAGCTGGAGACCGGTCGCAAAGTGACCGCGCTCCTGGCAGCAGGACTGACCCCGATGCTGTGTGTCGGTGAAAAGCTGGAAGAGCGTGAGTCGGGCCAGACGGAAGCCGTGGTCGTTCGCCAGCTCCGCGCCGGACTCATCGGGGTCGGTGCCCCGAATCTGTCGCGGGTCGTGATTGCCTATGAGCCGGTCTGGGCCATTGGCACCGGGCGCACCGCCACTCCAGCGGATGCCGCGGTCGTTCATCGCGCGATCAGAGCCGAACTCGCCCGACTGGGGGCGATATCGCGCCTCCCGGTCCTCTATGGCGGCAGCGTCAATGCTGGCAATGCCGCCTCGTTGCTGGCGGAGCCGGAGATTGACGGCGTGCTGGTCGGGGGCGCGAGCCTGGACCCGGTGGGCTGGGCCGACATCGTCGCGAAGTAACCCGCCACTACCACCACCCGGGCTGGCCCACTACACTTACGCGGCTTTTTGACGGGATATCCCAATGTACGCTCTACTGTTGACGCTGCTGATTCTCGACGGCCTGCTGCTGGCCGCCGTCGTCCTCCTCCAGGCTGGCCAGGGTGGGGGGCTCGCCAGTTTTGGTGGCGGCACGACCGACCTCGTGGTCGGTGGTCGCCAGGCGGCGACGCTGCTCACCAAGATGAGCTGGATCTGTGGCGGCCTCTTTCTCGGGCTCGCGCTGCTGATCTCGCTGGTCGCTCCCAGTCAGGGCGGCAGCAGCGAGGTCCTCGACCGGATCCGGTCCAGCGCCCCCGCGGCGGCCCCGGCCAATTTGCCCATCGAGACGGCACCTGCGCCGGCCGCTGGCACCGTTCCTCAGACGACACCCCCGGCTGGCACGGCGCCGGTCAAGCCCGCCAACTGAGCCCCATGCAGCGCTGGACCACACGCGGGGGATCGGCATGACCGATCGCCCCGCATTTGTTTTGCTCGAGGACGGCACCTGGTACCCCGGCAGTACGCCGCGTCCGCTCGAAGCAAGCTTCGGTGAAGTGGTGTTCACCACGAACTTGAGCGGGTACCAGGAAGTCTTCACCGACCCGAGCTACCTCGGCCAGATCGTCGTGATGACGGCACCGATGATCGGCAACTATGGCGTCAATCCCGACGACATGGAGTCGCCCACGCCCCGCGTGGCCGGCGTGGTCGTCCGCGAACTCTCCCGCCGTGCCTCGAACTGGCGCTCCACCCGGACCCTCGATGACTGGCTGGCGGAGTACCGCATTCCCATCATCGAGAACATCGATACTCGGCGACTGACCCGGCACATCCGGGAGCGCGGGGCGATGCGAGGCGTCATCGCGGAGGGCCGTGAACCCACGCCGCGGCTGACCTTGCGGCTGATGGAGTCCCCATCGATGGATGGACTCGATCTCGCGACAGTCGCGACGGCGAACACCCAATACACCGAAGGGCGCCTGGGCCCGCATGTCGTGGCGTACGATTACGGCATGAAGCGCAATATCGTCCGGATGCTGACGGGGATCGGCTGCCGCGTCACCGTCGTCCCGGCCTCACTGCCTGCGGCTGCCGTCCGCGAGCTCAAACCCGATGGACTCTTCCTCTCCAATGGACCTGGCGACCCCGCCGCGGTCGGCTACGCCATTCGGAATATCCGCGAGCTCACTGCAACGGGGCTACCGACCTTCGGGATCTGCCTCGGTCATCAGCTGCTGGGGCTCGCCTTCGGTGGAACGACGGTCAAGATGCCCTATGGCCATCGAGGTGGGAACCATCCAGTACGTGATCTTGCGACGGGGCATGTACTTATCACCTCGCAGAACCATGGGTTCGCAGTTCGGGGTGAAGGTCAGAGCCTTCCCGGTGCACCCGGACTACAGATCTCGCACGTCAATTTGAATGACGGAACGGTGGAAGGTATTCGCCACCATGAACTTCCAGTCTTTGCCGTGCAGTATCATCCGGAAGCCTCACCGGGACCCCATGATGCCCACTCACATTTCCAGGAATTCCTCAGGCTGATGCGCGCCGAAGCCCCGCTTGGTGCGCCAAACCCTTGACAGTCAACGGCTAAGCCCCTAGTCTCTCATGTAACCTGACGCCTCATTCGGGGTGCCAGACCTGAAGATCCTCGGGGGAAAGCATGACCAAGGCTGATCTCGTCGAACGGGTGACCGAATCCATCGCCCGAACCGCCGGACCCATGATCTCCAAGAAGGACTGTGCCCGAGTGGTCGATGCCTTCCTCGACGCAGTGAAGGATGCCCTCAAGGGCCAGCAGAATATCGAGGTCCGTGGCTTCGGCACCTTCAAGATCCGTCGCCGCAAGACCCGCATGGCGCGAAACCCCCGCACCGGTGATCCGGTCGAGGTGGCCGCCCGGCCCGTCCCGGTCTTCAAGCCCAGCAAGGAGTTGCGGGCACTTGTCGCCGATGAACCGTTCGATGCGGCGGCGGTCGATCACAAGGATGACGACGAAGGTTGAACCGCCCGGTGGCAGGCCGGAGTTGTGCGCGGGGCGGGAGCGATTCCCGCCCCCGACTGTTTTCAGGCCCCCGGCCTTACCGTCCGGCCATTATACTTGCAGCCATGTCCTCTCCTGCGGGTTCGCTCTCGGTAAAGCTGCTCCTCTTCGCCACCTATGCCGAACTGGTTGGGCGCGATCAGGTCCTGCTCGAGGTGCCATCACCGGCAACGGTGGCGGATGTCGTTCGCCGCTTTCGAACGTCGTGGCCCGGAGCGGACCGCGTCCCGGACCGTCCGATGGCCGCGGTCAATCGGGTGCATGCCCGGCCGGAGACGCCAGTCGCCGATGGTGACGAAGTCGCCCTTCTCCCTCCGCTGGCCGGAGGCTGATCAGCATGGTTCATCTCACGCGCACCGCCATCAACGTCGCGGCGCTCACCACGGCCACCGCGGGACCGGCCGACGGCGGGATCGCCACGTTCATCGGCCTGGTACGCGATCATCATGACGGGCGCGAGGTCCTCCGGCTGGAGTACACGGCGTTCGAGCCCATGGCCGAAGTCGAAGCCGAGCGAATCGTGCAGGAGGCCGAGGCCCGCTGGCCGGTGCGCATCGGCCTGCGGCATCGGCTGGGGACGCTGGAGATCGGTGACATCGCCGTGGCGGTGGTCGCGGTGAGCGCGCATCGCGGGCCCGCCTTTGACGCCTGTCGCCATGTGATCGAGGAAGTGAAGCGACGAGTGCCGATCTGGAAGCAGGAGTCCTATGCCGATGGGACGGTGGGCTGGGTGGATCCCACCGCGGCTGGTCGCGGGCGCGAGAACGCGGATCGAGCCGATCCCGCCGCGGCGAGAGGGTACGGATGACAACGCCCGACTCCCCTGGCGGTTCGCCGGTGCGAGACCAGTTTGCCCGTCCCCTGGGTAGCCTCCGCATCTCGGTGACCGACCGCTGCAACATGCGCTGCCGCTACTGCATGCCGGAGACGGAATATGTCTGGCTGCCGCGCGCCGCAATCCTGACGTTCGAGGAGACCAATCGCCTCGCGGGGATCTTCGCGGGGCTCGGCGTCGCCAAGATCCGGCTGACCGGCGGCGAGCCGCTGTTGCGACACGATCTCCCGACGCTGATCGCGCTGCTGGTCCGGCATGAGGGCTTCACGGACCTGGCCCTGACCACGAACGGCATCCTGCTCGGTGCGCAGGCTGCGTCGTTGCGGGCCGCCGGGCTCGGTCGCGTCACGGTGAGTCTCGATACCCTGAAGCCGGAACGGATGGCATCCTTTGCGCGGTCGAACAAGCATGCGGATGTGCTGGCGGGCATTGGTGCGGCCGGGGCGGCCGGCTTCAACGACATCAAGCTCAACAGCGTCATCATCCGGGGCTACAACGATGACGAGGTGATCGACCTGCTGGAGTTCTCCCGGGCAAACGGCCACGAGGCCCGGTTCATCGAATACATGGACGTCGGCGGAGCGAACGGGTGGTCGATGACCGAAGTCGTCTCGCGGCGGCAGATGCTGGCGCTGATCAGTGAACGGTATGGCGCCGTGGAACCGTTGGCGGAAAATGCCACCTCCTGGGCGCCGGCGGAGCGTTTTCGCCTGGCCGATGGCACGGTGTTCGGCATTGTCGCCTCGACGACCGAGCCCTTCTGCCGTACCTGCGACCGGGCCCGGCTCACCGCCGACGGCCATTTCCTGCTCTGCCTCTATGCCGACGCCGGTATGGACCTGCGGTCAGCGCTTCGTGATGGCGCCAGCGATGCCGTGCTGGCGGGGATGATCCGGTCGGCCTGGACCGCGCGCACCGATCGTGGTGCGGAGGTCCGCGCCGCCGCGCCCGACCGGAGTGCGCTGTACCAGCTTGGCACTTTGCGGGCCGATCCCCATAAAGAGATGCACACCCGCGGCGGCTGATCCAGCCGCGACGATTCCCCTCCCACGCCCAGCGACATGACACTGCATATCGCGCTCATCGAGCCGAAGATCCCGCCGAACACTGGCAACATCGCGCGGTTGTGCGTCGCCACCGACACTCCGCTGCACCTGATCGAGCCCCTCGGTTTCAGTCTGGACAATCGGGAAGTGAAGCGCGCCGGCCTCGACTACTGGGACCGGGTGGATCTGTGGACCCATCCCAACTGGTTCCGGTTCCGCGACGCGATCAGTCGCGACCGGTGTCTCTACTTTTCCGCGAATGCGGAGCAGAATTATACCGAGGCGCCCTTTCGTCCCAACAGCGTGCTCGTGTTCGGCAACGAGACCGATGGCATGCCGGCCAAGATCCTGGAGAAGCATCCCGAGCTGTGCTACCGGATTCCCATGCAGGGCGAGATGCGCAGCCTCAATCTCGCGAATGCGGTGGGCATCGTCCTGTACGAGGGGCTGCGTCAACTCGGGCTGAAGGCACCGCCCCGGTTGACGTTCGCCGACACCCTCCCCGCACCACCGGATGCCGATGACGAGGAGGAGGACGAGGTGAACGGAAACGTGGCTGGCGCCGCCGAACGCGTGGGGGGCAGGCCGGTGGCGCCCGCGGGCGGGCCCCGCCGCCCTCGCGGGCGGGGTCGGGGACGAGGTCCCGCTGCCGGGCGGACCAAGCCGAAGTAGATCGCGCGACCCCTGCGATGCGGCGGTACCGCCGTGGCGACGCGGGGGTTTTCCGCGTGCTGGCGTGCGAGTACCTTAGGAAGCCCCGCCTCCGAAATATCCGTTTACGGAAGGGCGTGGCCGCCACCCTCCTCCCAGTCAGGCACCATGTTCAACAAGATCACCGTGGTCGGAGCCGGAAACGTGGGTGCGACCGCGGCCCAGCGAGTCGCTGAGAAGCAGCTGGCCCGCACCGTCGTGATGGTCGATGTCGTGGAGGGTGTCCCGCAGGGGAAGGGCCTGGATCAGTGGCAGTCGGCGCCGATTGAAGGCTTTGACAGCCGCATCGTCGGCACCAACGGCTATGACGCGGCTGCGGGATCCGAGCTGTTCATCGTCACCGCCGGTATCGCACGCAAGCCGGGCATGAGCCGGGACGATCTGGTCAAGACCAATGCGGGAATCGTGGAGTCGGTCGCGAAGGAAATTCGACGGGTGGCTCCCGAGAGCATCATCATTGTCGTGTCCAACCCGCTCGACGTCATGTGTTATGTCGCCATGAGGGCGAGCGGCTTCCCGCGTGAGCGGGTGCTCGGCATGGCTGGCGTCCTCGACACCGCCCGCTATCGCGCCTTCCTGGCCGAGGCGATGGATGTGTCGGTCGAGGACATCCAGGCAATGGTCCTCGGTGGTCATGGCGACACCATGGTGCCCCTGGTCTCCTATACGACGGTCTCCGGCATTCCCGTCACCCAGCTCCTGGCCAGGGACAAGCTGGATGCGATCGTGACACGAACCCGCAATGGCGGCGCCGAAATCGTCAACTTTCTCAAGACCGGCTCGGCCTACTACGCGCCGAGTGCCGCGGCGGTGCAGATGGCCGAAGCGATTGTGCTCGACAAAAAGCGCATCCTGCCCTGTGCCGCGTGGCTCACCGGTGAATACGGGCTGAATGGGATGTTCTGCGGCGTACCGTGCAAGCTGGGACGGAAGGGCCTGGAACAGATCATCGAAGTCACTCTGACCGACCAGGAGCGGGCGGACCTGGTCAAGTCCGCCGAGGCGGTACGGGAAACCATCAAGGTGCTCGGCTGAGGGATCACGAGTGAGCAAGATCCTTTCGTTCTGGCGCTCGACGCTGGGCAAGAAAGTCGTGATGGGGCTGACCGGACTGTTCATGATCGGCTTCCTGATCATGCACATGCTGGGCAACCTGCAGGCGTTCGCTGGAGCGGCCAAGCTGGATGCCTACGGGGCATTGCTGCACGGCCCGCTGCACGAGATCGTCCTGCTCACTCGTGTCGTGCTGCTCGCGGCGGTCGGCCTGCATATCGTCGCCGCCTACCAGCTCACGATGCTGGATCGCGCGGCCCGTCCCGCCGGGTATGCCCGCAAGGTCCCGCAGGCCACGACGCTCGCCGCGCGCACCCTGCGCATCGGTGGCATCCTGCTGCTCGTCTTCATCGTCTTCCACCTGCTGCACTTCACGGTGGGTTCGGTGCATCCCGCCTTCATCGAGGGGAGCGTCTACCACAACCTCGTGAGCGGTCTCGCCTCGCCGGTCGTCGCGCTCTTCTACATTGTCGCCATGCTCTCCCTCGGCCTGCATCTCTATCACGGGGCGTGGAGCAGCTTTCGCTCCTTGGGCCTCTCCCAGGCTTCACCCCATCCGCTGCAGCGTCCCGTGGCACTGGGACTGGCCCTCGTCCTCTGGCTGGGCTTTACCGCCATTCCCGTCGCGGTGCTGCTGGGCTGGCTGCACGAGTAGGGACCCGCCGGCGGTCAGCCGGCTGCGGCACTGCAGGGTCACGCTGCGCCTCTCACAGGCATGTTATGGAACTGAACGCCAAGATTCCTGCTGGTCCGCTGGCTGAAAAATGGGACCGTCATCGCTTCGAAATGAAACTGGTCAACCCGGCCAACAAGCGGAAGTATTCCGTCATTGTGGTGGGGTCCGGGCTGGCGGGTGGGAGCGCCGCCGCTACACTGGGCGAGCTGGGCTACAACGTCTCCTGTTTCTGCTTTCAGGACTCACCTCGCCGGGCCCACAGCATCGCGGCGCAGGGCGGCATCAATGCGGCCAAGAATTACCAGAACGACGGCGATTCGATCTGGCGGCTGTTCTACGACACGATCAAGGGTGGGGACTTCCGCGCCCGCGAGGCCAACGTGTATCGCCTGGCGCAGATCAGCGTGAGCATCATCGACCAGTGCGTGGCGCAGGGCGTGCCGTTCGCGCGCGAATATGGCGGGCTGCTGGCCAACCGGTCGTTCGGGGGTGCGCAGGTCTCGCGAACGTTTTACGCTCGAGGGCAGACGGGCCAGCAGTTGCTGCTGGGCGCCTATCAGGCCCTGGAGCGGCAGATCGCCGCCGGCACGGTGACGATGAACTGTCGCACCGAAATGCTCGACCTCATCGTCGTCGGCGGGGTGGCGCGCGGGATCGTCACGCGAGACCTGGTGACGGGAGAGATCGAGTCGCATGTCGCGGATGCGGTGATTCTGGCCACCGGAGGCTATGGCAACGTCTTTTATCTCTCCACCAATGCCAAAGGGTGCAACGTCAGCGCGACCTATCGGGCCTACAAGCGCGGCGCCGCCTTCAGCAATCCCTGCTTCACCCAGATTCATCCCACCTGCATTCCCGTGAGTGGCGACTACCAGTCCAAGCTCACGCTGATGAGCGAGTCGCTGCGGAATGATGGACGTGTCTGGGTGCCGAAGAAGGAACGGGACGGCCGGTCGCCGGACCAGATTCCCGAGGGGGAGCGCGACTACTTTCTCGAGCGGAAGTATCCCAGCTACGGCAATCTCTGCCCCAGGGATATCGCCAGCCGTGCGGCCAAGGAAGTCTGCGACGAGGGCCGGGGCGTCGGTCCCACCGGGCTGGGGGTCTACCTGGACTTCGGTGCGGCGATCGCGCGGGTCGGCGAGGACCAGGTGCGGGAGCGCTACGGCAACCTGTTCCAGATGTATGAGCGGATCACCGACGAGAATCCGTACCGGGTGCCGATGCGGATCTTTCCCGCGGTCCATTATACGATGGGCGGGCTGTGGGTGGACTACAACCTGATGAGCACCATCCCCGGCCTGCATGTGCTGGGCGAGGCCAATTTCTCGGATCACGGCGCCAACCGGCTGGGCGCCAGCGCGTTGATGCAGGGGCTGGCCGACGGCTACTTCGTGATTCCCGCGACGATCGGCGACTACCTCGCCACGGCCCGGCTGGAGAAGATTGACACGACCCATCCAGAGGTCCGCGCCGTCGAAGCGGAGGTACGGTCCCGTCAATCGCTCCTGCTGGGGATCCGGGGCAAGCGCACGGTGGACAGCTTCCACCGCGAGCTGGGCAAACTGATGTGGGACAACTGCGGCATGGCACGCGATGCCGCGGGGCTCAAGCAGAACCTCCAGCGCATTCCGGAGCTGCGCGAGGAGTTCTGGAAGAACGTGATGGTGCCCGGCACCGGAGCCGAGCTGAACCAGTCGCTGGAAAAGGCCGGGCGGGTGGCGGACTTCCTCGAGTTCGGCGAGCTGATGAGCCTGGATGCCCTGCAGCGCGAAGAGTCCTGCGGCGGTCACTTCCGGACTGAATACCAGACGCCGGACGGCGAGGCGCTGCGGGATGATGACAAGTTCTGTTACGTCGCGGCCTGGGAATATCAGGGACCGGGCAAGGCGCCGAAGCTCAACAAGGAAGCGCTGGAATTCGAGAACGTGCACCTGTCGACCAGAAGCTACAAATAAAGAGTGAGGAGGAAGGAGGAGGGAGGAAGCGCAGTCCCTCCTCACTCCTTACGCTTCACTCGTGAAACCAGGACTTTTGATGAACCTCACGCTTTTCGTCTGGCGCCAGCCCAACGCGACGGCCGCTGGCCAGTTCGTCAGGTATGACGCGTTCGATATCAGCCCCGACATGTCGTTCCTGGAAATGCTGGATGTGGTCAACGAAGGCCTCATCCACCGCAACGAGGCGCCGATCGCCTTCGATCACGACTGCCGCGAAGGGATCTGCGGCTCGTGCGGCATGATGATCAACGGCATTGCGCATGGGCCCATGAAGGGAACCGCCACCTGCCAGCTTCACATGCGGAGCTTCAAGGATGGCGACAAGATCTACATCGAGCCCTGGCGGGCGGCCGCCTTCCCGGTTGTCCGGGACCTGGTGGTGGACCGGAGTGCCTTTGACCGGATTGTGGCGGCAGGCGGCTTCGTGAGCGTGTCCACGGGAAGTGCACCGGATGGCAACGCGCTCCTCGTGTCGAAGACCGACGCCGACGAAGCGATGGACGCCGCCCAGTGCATCGGTTGCGGCGCCTGCGTGGCTGCTTGCCCGAACGCCTCCGCCATGCTCTTCACGTCCGCCAAGATCGGACACCTCGGCGCACTCCCGCAGGGGCAGCCGGAGCGCAGTCGCCGGGCGCTCGGGATGGTGGCGCAGATGGACGCAGAGTCTTTCGGCGGCTGTACCTGGCATGGGGAATGTCAAGAAGCCTGCCCCAAGGAGATCAGCATCGACTGGATCTCGCGGCTCTACCGCGACTACATCCGCGCCAGTGTGGCTCGGCGCGAGGAGGGCGGTGCGGAAGCCGGGAGCTGAGACCGTGACATGAATCCCCCGCCCGTGGTGTGGCACCCGCGGCGGCCCGGTCGTCACTTGCAGACCGGGCCGTTGTGCTGTCCAGACTTCTCCTGAATCTCATGATCCTTTCGCGCTGCTTGTTGTTCCCGATGCTCCCGGTTGTCCTCGCCGCGCCGCAGGCGCTTCGCGCCCAGCGTCTGGCGGAGCTGCATCTGGGCGTGCAGGCCATCGGGCTCGTCACGTCCGTGGAGGCCGTCCCCGGCTCCCGTACGCTGACGGAAGCTCGCGTCGTGCAGCCCGTGATCATGCTGCATGCCGCCGCGCTGGGTGGGCATCTGCGCTTCACCGGCACGGTGAATCTCGAGGGACAGACCATCCCGCACGGTGAACTCACTCCTGGCGCCTGGGGCGAGGGGTTCAATGACCGGCGCCATCCTCACACCTACGCCCATGAACTCATGCTGTCGGGGGTGGACCTCCTGGGGGCGTTCGATGGCGGCGGTCGACTCTCGCTCAGCGCCGGGAAGGGGTTCGTGCCCTTCGGCTCCGACGATCCGATGAGCCGACCGGTGGTTCGCTACCCGGTGAACCATCATCTGGCGCAGGTGCTCGAACGGGCGGTGATCAGCGCGGGCTATCGGGCGGGGCCGGTGGGACTGGAAGCCGCGTTGTTCAACGGCGATGAACCGGAACGGCCCGGCCAGTGGCCGCTCGTCAGCCGCTTCGGCGACTCGTGGGCGGTGCGTTCTACGCTTCATCTCCTGTCGAGTGTCGAGCTCTCGGTCTCGCGCGCCAAGGTCCATTCACCAGAACATCGTCCCGGCGCGGGAACCGATGCGTGGAAGTGGCATCTGGCCGGGCGGGTTGACCGGCCGCTCGGAGGGACGCAGCTCTACGCCCTGGGCGAGTGGGCCCGGACCGAGGAGGCCGACGGCTTCTTCGTCTTCAAGAGTCTCCTGGCCGAGACAGCGGTGCATGCAGGACGACATCGACCGTACTATCGATTTGAGCGGAGCGACCGGCCGGAGGATCTTCGCACCCTTGATCTCTTTCGTTCCGTCAGGCCGCATCTCGAGAATGCGATTCTCGGCGTTACCCGGTTCACGCTGCACACCGTCGGCTACAGTCTGCGGGTGGGGCCGGCGCCGTCCACATTCGTCCTGGAACCGTTTGTGGAGGTCACCGTGGGGAGCGCGCGGAATGTTGACGGAGGCGTGCTCACGCCGCAGATACTCTATGGGACGAACCGGGTCCGTTCGCTCGCTGTCGGGTTGCGCGCGGCCTGGGGCATGGAGGGCCACCGGATGGGGCGGTACGGCGGATTGCTCGATGATCCGAGCGGTGCGATGTCACACCATTCCATGTCGATGACGCCGTGATCAATTCTCATGGGAGTTACCATGCATTTCGCTGGATTGCGCTATGACCTTCGGCCTCGAGCGGTGTGCTCGAATGGCTTCCTGGCGCTGGGCCTGCTCGCTGCCGGTGCCGGATGCCAGTCTGCCTCCGAGCCATCGCCGCCGCCTCCAAATACACCGAGAATCGCGATCGTCCAGGGGAGTGCGCAGGGAGGGGGACCCGGAGTGGTGCTGCCGGTGGCGCTCACGGTCAAGCTGACCGATGGGCACGGCGGCAATGTCACCGTCGGTACAAAGGTGGCATGGGTGGTGGAGTACGGCGGTGGCAGCGTGACATCAGATACAGCTGTCACCGACACCGCCTCCGAAGCCCATGTGGACTGGACCCTCGGTGTCGGGGTCGGAGGCAACGCAGTGCGCGCCGTCTACCCCGGTGTGGATTCGGTTGACTTTCACGGCACCGGGACTGGGAGCTTTGCCGTCACAGGGGTCGGCAACAACGTGCCGGAGCGTTACGGGTCTGATCTCTGGGTCGCAGACGGATATGGCTACAGCGGGACTTGGGGCTTCCGCGGCCAGCCGGGCAACGCGGTGAAGATCTGGCAGCTCGGCAACACCGGAGCGCCAACGCTGGTGGACTCGATCATCACACCCGGCATCGGCACGGTCAGCGACATCGAAGTCTCGCCCAACGGCCACTGGCTGGTCTTCACCGCGGAGGGCGGGTCGGACAACGGGATTCATGTCTACGAGCTCACTTCACCGGGTGTGCCGGTGTTCCGGGCGAAGTCGCTGGTGGCCACCGGAGTGCACACCGGCACGCTCGCCGACATCGGCGGGACGCTGTACGCCTTCACGGCCAAGGATCCTGGCAGCCCCGCCTTGAACATCTACAATCTCTCGCAGGCCGCTGCCGGTGTGATCACGCTCGCCAGCAGCACCCCGATCCCCGCCAACTACGGGATCCACGACACGTTTGTGCGGGACGGTTACGCCTTTGTCTTCGCTTGGAACGAGGGGCTGTACATTTTCGATGTCGGCAACGGGTCGAACGGCGGCACGCCGACCGTCCCGGTCCAGATCAGTCACACCCAGGGTTTCGGTGGCGAAACCCACAACGGCTGGTGGTTCCACAACCCGACCAATAACGAGAAGAAGTACCTGTTCATCGGCGAGGAAGGTCCGGGCGGGGTCGGTACCTCATCGTCTGGCGATATCCATGTGGTCGACGTTTCCGACTTCGCTTCCCCGATCGAGGTGGCCAGCTTCCATCTGCCCGGCGCAGGCGTCCACAACTTCTGGATGGATGAACCGGCCCAGCGCCTGTATGCGGCCTACTACAACGGCGGTGTGGTCGCCCTGGACGTCTCGGGAACGCTGAGCGGCGACCTCAGTTCCAGGCTGATCGCCCAGATCCGGCCGGGAGGGAATGGGCAGACCTATGTGTGGGGTGTCATGCTCTACAACGGCTCGCTCTACGTCAGCGACATGATCTCGGGCTTCTGGCAGCTCGGCGTTCCCTGAGCACGCTCCACCGTTGCCTGGTTCGGCCTCGCGGCGGCCCGCTCCGGGTCGCCGTGGTGGTGTTCGCCTCTCACGGGGATATTCCCGGCATGCGCCTCTCACTCCTGCTGCTGATCGCCTTCGCCACGGCTCCGCTTCGCGCCCAGTCCGACACCCTCACCGGCTATGCGCCGCCCGCCGCCGGACGAGAGCGGGCGCTGGAACGCCTGCTCCGCTCCTCGGGGGATACCGCCTACGCCCGGCGACACACCCGGTTCCTCTCCGCCGAACCGCACGTGGCCGGCACGCCGGCGCAGCGGCGCACCGCGCGCTACGTGCTGGAACAGATGCGCACCTTCGGACTCGATACCAGTCGCAGCGAGTTCCAGGTCTTCATCCCCTATCCCGAGTCCACGGTCGTCGAACTGGTCCATCCTGTCGCCCAGCGCCTCGTGCTGACCGAGTCCCCGCTGGCCGAGGACGCATCATCGCAGGGCACGATGTGGCCCGCGATGAATGGCCACGCCGCGCCGGGCGACGTCACCGCACCCCTGGTGTACGTGAACTACGGCCTCCCCGACGACTACCGGCTGCTCGATTCCCTCGGGGTCCAAATCACTGGGCGGATCGCCGTCGCCCGCTACGGCCGGAGTTTTCGAGGTATCAAGGCACGCGAGGCGGAGCAGCACGGTGCCGCAGCGCTGCTGCTGTACTCCGATCCGCAGGATGACGGCTACGTCGTGGGCGACGTGTACCCGGAAGGACCGATGCGCCCCGCCGACGGAGTGCAGCGCGGCAGCATCCTGAATGGCATCGGCGACCCGGCCTCCCCGGGTTGGGCCGCCACGGCCCACGCTCGCCGTCTCAGCCCCGCGGAGATGGAACTGCCCCGGATTCCGGTGGTTCCGGTGAGCTACGGCAATGCGGCGCTGCTGTTGCAGCCGCTCCGCGGCCGCGCGGTGCCACAGGCCTGGCAGGGAGGTCTCCCATTCCGGTATCACATCGGTGACGATGTGACGACTGCGCGCGTCGGCCTCTGGCGCGAGCCGGACAGGGTGGGGTGGAAGACGATCACCAACACTACCGGTGTCCTGACCGGCAGCGAATGGCCCGAGGAACTGGTGATTGTCGGTGGACACCGCGATGCCTGGGGACCCGGCGCGATGGACAATGTGAGTGGCGTGACCAGCATCCTGGAAGCGGCCCGCATGCTTGCATCCGCCGCGGGGAAGGGCTATCGGCCCAGGCGGACCATCGTCTTCGCGACGTGGGATGCGGAAGAGTGGGGCATCATGGGTTCCACCGAATGGGTCGAAGCGCAGGAGGCGCGGCTCGCGGCGCACGCGGTGGCCTACCTCAATCTCGACGTGTCGGTGTCCGGCCAGGATTTCGGGGCGAGCGGCACCAGCTCGCTGCACCCGTTGCTGCGCGAGCTCACCCGTCTGGTGGACCAGCCCTACGACTCCACCACCGTCTACGCCACCTGGCGCCGGAAGGGCAAGGTGGCCGACACTGCAGATGTCACGCTTGGCGATCTCGGCGGCGGCAGCGACTTCGCCGGCTTCTATAATCATCTTGGCATCCCCGCCGCCGGCTTCGGCTTCGGTGGACCGGGCGGCGTGTATCACTCCGCCTATGACAGCTACGACTGGATGCGGCGCTTCGGTGATTCGGCGTTTCAGGCGCATGTGACCGCGGGGACACTCGCGGCGATGTTCCTGGCGCGTCTCGGCAACGCGGACGTCGAGCCGTTCGACTACCCCGTCTACGCCCGCTATCTCGACGCCCTGGTGACCCAGGTGGGGGAGGTGGCGACCCAGCGCGGCGTTGCCGCTGACTTCACCCTTCTGCGCGCGGGTATCGCCGAGCTGGGAGCGGCCGCCGCGAACTGGTCACAGGTGCGGGACAGCCTGCTGCGGCGTCCGGTGCCCCGCAGCCTCCTGACCCGGCTCAACGGCGAAATCCGGGTGGTGGAACAGGGCCTGACCCGACCCAGCGGGCTGGTGGGTCGGCCGTGGTATCGCAACCTCGTCTTTGCCTCGGATCGCGACAACGGCTATGCCAATGTCCCATTGCCCGGGATTGTAGAGGCCGTTCGTTCGGGCGACACCACCAGAGTCCAGGCAGAAATTGCCGACCTCACCGCCGGGGTCGCGCGTGCGACAGCGACCATCCGTCGGGCCACCATGCTGGCTTCCAGCCCCTGAAACGCCGGCTGGGACGACCCCTCCCATCCGGACACTGGCCGATGGCGCCCTATTTTGGGCAATTCTGGCAGATAATCTTCCTACCTCGCCCCGATTCAGACTCCGGCACCGCCCGCAATGACAGTCAGATGACGCACCCCCTCCACATTATATCCCTCGGTGGACAGGGCGAGGTGTCTGCATGCGCATCGCCGGCGCCATGGTATCTCAACTTCCAGACGAGGGGGTCGGGTGAGTCGCTGGGGAGACATTATCCGGGCGCGCAAAGAGCGGTCTTCGGGTGGGGACGACACGACCCCGAGCTGGGGTCCGTGGCATGAGGTCGCAAGCGCGGTCGGGATCCAGGTGCGGGTCAAGCGCATGGCGGTCACCTCCGACGGTGCCCGTGAGCTTTACCTGTGGAGCTATGAGTTCAAATCGCTCCTGCCCCGACCGGCGGGATTCCGGTACAAGGTGCACCTGAGCCGCGAGGGGCCGTATGACCGGCTGGTCCAGCGCCTCGGGCTGGGGGAGTTCGCCAGCGGGTCGGTGATCCTTCCCACTGCAGGTCCCATCTGGATTGATGCGCAACTCGCCGGTGACGGTTGACCGCAGGCCGTTCTCCGGGGAGATTCGCGGGACGTCTCGCCCCTCCCCGGAGTCCCTGTGCGCCGAATCGTCTTGCTCGTCGTTCTCGCTTGCTCGTCGCTCTGCCCCGAGGCCGTCGTCGGCCAGGCACGCCCTCCCGCCGGCTGGCCTGCCGCTGTCCAAGCCTTCGATGAGCTGATTCGGATCGACAGCGTTGTCGGCGGCAGCCTGGTATTGGTACAGGATGGGCGCATCGTCACCCGGCACGACGCCGGATTCCTGGATCGCGCCACTCGGGTACCGCTCGCACCACAGGCGATCATGCACTGGGGCTCCATTACCAAGACCCTCACTGCCGTTGCCATCCTGCAGCTGCGGGACCGCGGGCTCCTCTCGCTGGATGATCCCATCACCCGGTGGGTGCCGGAGCTGCGACAGGTACATAATCCTTTCGGTTCCATGGACAGCATCACTCTGCGGATGCTGCTGTCGCACTCCTCCGGCTTCCAGAATCCGACCTGGCCGTACCGCGAGTATGTCGCCTGGGAACCCTTCGAGCCGACCCGGTGGGAGCAGCTCGTCGCCATGATGCCCTATCAGCAGATCCTCTTCCGCCCCGGCTCGCGGTACGGGTACAGCAATCCCGGTTACATCTACCTTGCCCGCGTCATTGAGGCGCTGACCGGCGATCCCTGGGAAGCGTACATCTACAAGCAGCTCTGGGTGCCTCTCGCCATGTCGTCGAGCTACTTCGGGGCGACGCCGCCCTATCTCGCGGCCCTGCGGCCCAACAACTACAACCTGGTGAAGGACAGCAGCGAGGTGGAGCGGCTGGTGGACCAGGGCCGCGACTTCGATCCCGGCATCACCATTCCGAATGGGGGGTGGAATGGTCCAGTACAGGACCTGGCGACCTGGATCGGATTTCTGTCAGGCGCCACCGGCGGCGATCCAGTGCGTGCGGCGCGATTCGAGACTATCCTCCGGCACCAGACGCTCGATGAAATGTGGCGTCCGGTTGTTCCGGTCGGTTCGGGTGGGAGTGAAAGTGTGGGGCTGGGATTCTTCCTGCTGAAGGCCGGTGGCGTCACGCTGGTGGGCCACACCGGTGAGCAGGCAGGTTTCCGTTCATTCTTCTACTTTAACCCCCGGACGCGTGCCGCAGTCATCGGCGCCGTGACGACCACCAACGAAGCACGGCCGGAGGATTCCGGGCAGGCGTTCCTCGCGGCGCTGCAGGCGGGGACACGCCTGCTCGCGCCGTAGCGGGATGGATACCATGTCAGAGCATCTGAGGCATCGACCAGGGCCATCGGTCCGATCCCTCCCTTCCAGTCACAATGAGTCCCCGCCTGCCGGCGTGCTGGTAACCTGACACAACCAATACCTTCGGCTTCCCGCCGATTTCGCTGGAAATGAAACGCCCGGCAATCCACGCTGGATTACCGGACGTTCGTGTTCAACGGCCGGTCCTGCTGCGGCTACGGCGTCGGCGACGCCTTCCACCCGTTGTTGGCGGCGGTGAGGTCCGGGAATTGACTGTCGGGATTCACTGTCGCCGCGACGACCTGCTTGTCCACGGGAATGGTGGCAGAGTACTTGTCACCCTTGTACCAGATCTCCACCGGATACTTGAGCAATTGCGTGGTGCTGTCGGCAAAGGTCAGCTGCAGCTCGACCGGCATGACCTGCTGGCCCACATTCCGGATCACCACGGTGACAACATTCTTCCCGTCCGTACCCGGCTTCTGCGCCACTGATTCGATGCTCTGGTCCAGCGCCGCGGTGGTGAAGAACCATCCCCGCCAGAACCAGGAGAGATCCCGCCCGGAGACATCCTCGATGGTGCGGAAGAAATCAGCGGGCTGGGGGTGCTTGAAGGCCCAGCGATGGGCGTAGGCGCTGAAGGCGCTGTCGAAGACTTCGGGCCCCAGCACCTTTGACCGGAGGGTGTAGAGGGCGAGCGACGGCTTGATATACGCCAGCGAGCCGAGGTTGCCACCAGTCTTGTAGCGGTTGGCGTAGGTCATGATCGGTTGCGCGGTCGGCGCCTGATCGTTGCCCAGGACGAACCCCGCTTCCCCGCGGCGGCGGCGGGTGTCGTCCCGCTTGAAATAGCCCTCCTCGGAGAAGACGTTGATGAAGGTGTTGAATCCCTCATCCATCCAGGCGTAACGCCGTTCATCGGAGCCGACGATCATCGGGAACCACATGTGCCCGATTTCGTGGGTGACCACGCTGTACAAACCCTCCTTCGAGTCATCCTTGGCTTCCATGGCCACCATCGGGTACTCCATCCCCGACACCGGCCCCTCGACCGCACTGATCTGGGGGTAGGGATACCGCAACCAGCGCGTGCTGTACTCCTGGATTGAGAAGCGGCTCATGTCGGCCGCGTCTTTCCATGTGGCCACCGCGGAGGGGCGGTAGTACGCGTACGCCATGATGCCCTGCCACGACGAAGCATCCCAGATGAACTCCGGGCTGGCGGCCCAGGCCACGTCACGGACGTTCAGGGCCTTGAAGCGCCAGGTCAGCATCCCGTCCTTCTTGGGGCGGGCAACACCGGAAGTCAGCTCCTCGGCGGTGATGATGTGAGTGATCGTGTCCGACTTCGCGGCAGCGGCCAGACGGGTACGCTGGGCGGCCGTGAACACTTCGAGCGGATTCTGTACCGTGCCGGTGCCCGCTACGACGTAGCCGGCCGGCAGGGTGACCTCGTAGTCGAAGTTGCCGTACTCGAGGTAGAATTCGCCCTGGCCCAGGTACTGGAGGGTGTTCCAGCCATGCACGTCGTCATAGACGCACAGGCGCGGATACCACTGGGCCAGCTCGTAGAGGGGGCCGTCGCGCCCCATCCGGTCGGCACCGTGCTCCGGTATGGTGAAGGCGTAGGTGATGTCGATCTGTGTCGCACCACCAGGCGGCAGCGGCTGGACGAGGATGACGTCCATCATGGTGTCATCGACTCTCGTCTTGAGCGGGGCGGGGCGGGTGCCCAGCACGCCCCGCCCGCGCTGGCCGGGAACCCGGATGCCGGACAGCGGCGCCTGCGTGATGGAGCTGATGTCGAAACCACCGTCGAAGCCGGCCCCGCCGAAGCGGCTCTCCTGCGCATTCAGCACTCCTCCGACGCTGCCCTGCTTGAACAGATTCTGGTCCACCTGCATCCAGAGGTGCGTCAGCGTGTCAGGCGAGTGATTCGTGTAGCGAATCGTCATCTGCCCGGAGAGCCGCTTGGCCGCCGTGTCCAGCGTGGCGCGGATCGAGTAGTCCACTGCCTGCTGCCAGTAGGCGCGGCCGGGCTTGCCGTCAGGGCGCCGCAGGTCGTTGGCCGGCGGCAGGTCCAGCGGAGCAAAGATGCCGGTATCGGCAATCGGGGCCTGCAGCTTCCGCTCGGTGGTCTGCACTGGCCGCGGGCCGCCCGGAGGGGCCGGCGTCGGTGGTGGGGCAGGGGTTTGGGCGGAAAGCACGGTGGAGACAAGGACGGACGGGCCGAGGAGCGTCAGGAAGCGCATGGAGAAGATTGCCACGATTTCAAGGGGGAAAGGGGGAGCCGTAACATAATCTGTCCGGACGACCCCGGCGCGATGGCGCCACTGCATGACGTGCACCCGGCCCGACTACGGAGGGCCGTCCCACCGGTTTCGTCCAGCGACAGTGGTCCTTCCGGACGTCGGCAGAGGTGCCTAGTATGACCCACCCGCCATGAGACATTCCTCGGAGTCTGTCGGTCCGGTCTGGGCCCTGCGCCGGGGCTCGACGCTCTACCCGCTCAGCGGGCGCCCGCTCGCAATCGGGCGACAGTCGGATGCCGACATCACGCTTTCCGGTCTCGATGTCTCGCGGTTGCATGCCTACCTCGTACCCACTCCCGATGGCCCCATGCTGGTCGACCGCAGCCGACTCGGCACCCGGGTCAATCAGGAGCGGATCGCCGTCCCACGCGTTCTCGCCGAAGGCGACGAGATCCTGGTGGGCCGGCACCGGCTGGTGCTGGAGCGGGCTGCGCTGGAGCAGGTCCTCATGCCGGGCGGGAAGTCCCATCTCGGAGTAAAGGTGCGCAATTGGCTCCGGCGCTACGGACCGTCGGAGGTCCTGGGCACGATTGTGACGGTGGGGGCGACAACGGCGGCCTACCAGGTCACCGGCCGGACCATCGTCGCCGCGTACATCGGTACACTCGCGGAGCTCACGGTCTACTACGGTGTGATGATACTGCGGGAAACGGTGCGTGAGGCGTACGAGGCCGGCAAGCAGCACGAACCCTACGGGATGCCGCAGGTACTGGGAGTCTTCCGCAACCTGATGCTGGAGTTCGGCCTCGCGGAAGCGCTCGACAGCGGGATTCTCCGGCCTATCTGTCTGGGACTTGGACTGCAATTCATCGGCGGGCAACTGGGCGCGCTGGTCGGGAAGGTGGTTGCGGACGTCGCATTCTATGGGCCGGTGCTGACGATTTACGAGTGGCGGATCGCTCGAACGGGCGGTCGCGCCGCTGCCGAGCGCGAACGAGCGCGGCGAACGACGACAGAGGTGGTACGTCCGGAGGAGGGGCGCTAGCGACCGAGGGAGGCGCTGCGAATCTCCACCGCGAGCGCCGCGGTCGGCCCCGAGGGACCGGCACCCAGCTCGCGCTCGAGGCGTTCCTGGAAGTGGCCGTAGAGGCGAAGCGCCCCCGCGCCGTCACCCGCGCGCACCAGCGCCCGCATCAGCTCGCGCACCAGTCCTTCATCAAAACTGCCAGCCTCAAGTGCCTGCCGCAGTTGTTCGATGGCGGGTCCCAGCTCCGGTGCCGCCCCCCCACCGCTGGATCGGCGCGCCGCCTCGGCGGCCTGACGGCGGATCGCCCGGCGCCGCTGATCAAGCCAATCGCTGAACTCCGGGCTGGCTCCCTCGCAGTGAAAGCCCGGCACCAGCGCCCCCTGATGCAGCGCCAGTGCATCGCTCCAGCGTCCCGCACTCATCGCTCCTTCAAAATCCCGCAGGTCGGAACCGACGATCTCCGGATTCAGGCCGATCTCGTCGGCTCCCCGAGAGGGGAGCGCCGCCGCGCCCAGCCGGGCCCGCAGGTAGTGAATTCCCTGGCGGAGCGCGTGTCGGCCCGCCGCGTCATCGAGCTCGGGCCAGAGCAGCGGGAGCAGCGTGTCGCGCCGGTGAAAGCGCGCCGGTCGCGCGGCGGCGAGGTAGAGCAGGAGGGCCAGCCGTTTCGGCTGGGAGAGCGAGTGAAGCTGATCGGCGCCGGTGGCGTCGACCAGCTCCAAACGGCCCAGCAGTGTCAGGCGAAAGGTCGTCACGCGCCGCCCTGGCAGCAGCCGCTGGTGCAGCGGACCCAGGTCGTTTCGTCAGTGAGGTTCCAGCGCCACCGGGCCGTGGCTGGCGTGATGGTGCCATCGGGATTCCCCATCCGTGAGACGCAGCGATAGATCGGGCGTCCATCGGGATCGTCGATACGAAGCCACCAATGGCGACCGCTGGACGTGATGTTTGTACATGACTTTGCGATCGCATGCGCCACGTCGGCACCCGAACACTCGCCTGATCCCCCGAAGCAGAGGTTGAATGTGCTGCCGCGGCCGTCTGGCGTTCGCATCCCCAAATTGAAATTGTCCCTGTAGCCTTGATTGTCAGCACTCAGGTAGGCCTCGGCGACCCTCGTCCAGTGGTCATAAAAAGGACTCTCCACAGTGTTGGCGAGCGTGGAATGCTTGTCGTTGAGCTCTCCCAGCTTCGGATCGGGGATGAATGTGCCCCTCACGCCACTGGGCCGCAGCGGATTCTCCACCGAAGCGAGTTCCTGTTCGTCGTACCACCCCTTGATCTCATACACTCGCCTTTCCGCCTGCACGGCGGAGGCGAGGCCCGCTGGCAGGGCGGGCGGGCGCATGGTGCTGAAGCCGTCCGGAGAGCCTACCTCGCACCAGCCTGTTCCGCACTTGAGACCGATGACCTGCTGGCCGGCCCTGGGATCCCAATCCCATCGCGCCACGGGGGGGAAGTCATGATCCTGATAGCCCTGCAACCCGTCGACCTGCCGCACCTGTAGTTCCATTTCAACGGCGGCGAAGTCGGCAGGCTTCTGCAGGCGGTCGCAGGCAACCTCGTGGTGGCCGGACGGGACCATCCATGCCGCCCATCCCGTACCGCGCCGCTGCAGATAGAGGCAGTTGAATCCCGGCTGGATGTGCAGCGGTTCGTAGCTCCCGCTCAGGCTCAGGATCTCGGCTGCGGGAACTGCCACGACGCCGAGCGCAACCGACTGCGGCTGGCTGTCGCCGAAAATGGTATCCAGGTGCTGGGAAGCAAATAGCGCATACAGGGAATCGTAGACTGGCCCGTTGCCATGGTTGACAATGAATCGCTGGCAGTCGTGGTACTCCGGGATATTGGTGTTCCGCCCTGGGCCGGAGAGCGTGCTGTCGTTGTTGGGCATGCCCAGCAGCTTGACCGGGGCGTGCGAAGTGCCCTCGCGCGTGGAGACCCATACGCCGGTGAGATGCCAGGTGTGCGGGCACTCCCGTAGCACCACCACCGGCGGCGGCGGCGGTGGCAGCAGATATTCCTTCACAATCAACAATGTCAGTATTACGACTGGGATAAATATCCAGTACCGCATTCCGACACCCAGAAACTGCTTGGCCGATGCTGGGGATGACATGCTCGACTCCTGAGACGGGAGGGCGATGACTGCGCTAGTGGATGAACGGGGGAAGTCCGGCAAGCTCTCGATGGAGAAACGGGTCGGCCTCACTCCACAACAGCCGCAATGGACCTGCCCAACGATTTGCCGTGCTCGTGTCCCCCCGGGCGGCCGCGAGCCGGACCCGCAGCGCCATCGCCCGGCCGAGGCTGGCGGTGATCGCGGGGTCGGAAAAGAGATCGGTGGGTATGGCTGCAGCGGCGTCCAGCGGAGCGGCGAGCCACCCTTCGGCTACGTCAGGCCTGCCGAGCTGCAGGAATAGCAGGGCTTCGGGGACGACAGCATCGAGCGATCGCTCGGAGGGCCGGATAGTGCGCATTGGCCGCACCAGCAAGTCCAGAAGGCGGCTGGCCGTCAGCGTGTCATGCCGGGTCATGGCAGACTGCGCATCGAGCAGCAGGTCGCCCGCGCCCTGAAGGCCGTCGAGCCCGGGAATGCCGCTCAGCGGAAAGGCGAGTGTGGCCGCTCGTGCCAGCCATTCGAGTCGCGCCTGACCACGTTCGCTCTCCAGTCGCAACTCGCCAACCGCCTGACCGGTCGCGGCGCCGTAACGTCGGATGCTGTCCACGGGCCCCCCGAGGGCGGCGTAGGCGAGCAGACTAGGCGCGGCGGCAGCCAGTGAGGGCGGGACGCCCCATGCCCGGGTCACGTCGGGATGACGCAGGAGCTTTGCCGCGAGATCGGCGCGTCCAGTGAGCGCGGCGAGGCAGGCCCCCGCGAGCGGAGCGCCAGGAATCTCGGTGTCGAGTGCAGCAAGAAGGGAATCGGCGAGTCGTACAGCGGCGCGTATGCCCTCCGCATCATCCGGGAGGGCGTTCTTGAATTTGAGCCATACCAGCGTGGTTGCCAGCCGAAGCCGGTCAGCCGGTTCGGCGGCTAGCGAGAGCGCCCGGCTGAGCGTATCCTGAGCTTCGCGCCGTCCGGTCAGGTCCATGGCGACCGCCAGCGCCTCCACTGCAGCAGGATCATCGGGATAGGCTTCGGTCCAGAGCAGCGTCAGCTCACGCAGCGCATCCCGCTGATGTGACAGCGCCGCGTCGGCTGCCCCCGCACTCCGATGGTCGGCAGTCTGCGCCTCCCGGTTCGAATAGGGCACGAACGCGAGCGAATCGCCGGTCCACGCTGGATTGCCAAGAAATGCCTCACCGGTACGTCCGTCCCGACCCAGCCGGACCTGGTTACGGTTGACCATGAGCAATCCGCGCAATTCGGCCGTGGCCCCGGGCCGAAACGAGCGCAGCAGCACCGGAGCCAGACGGACCGCGCGGTAGAGTGCCTGCAACCCGCTGTTATAGCTGGTCCGGAAACGCCAGCGTGACGGGCTCGCGGGATCGGCGACCACGACGGTGTCCCGCATCTGGCAGAGCGCCGAAGAGAACCAGGACAGGTAGTCGCGCGGATCAAGCGTGGTGAGCTCGCGCCATTTTGCGCAGGCCACGGAGCCATCGTTTTGCGCCGCAGCGTGCAGCGCATCGGTCATCCGCTGTTCCCGGGCTCCCAGGGAGGCTCGACCGGCCATCGCCTGCTCGGCGAACGGGCGCCACCGGACCGGATCGGCACGCTGCCACTGCCTGACAAGACCCAGCCAGAGCGACGCTTCGACGAACCCCGGATCGGCGCGGCCCGCCCTCGCAAAGGCGCTGTCTGCTCGGGGCAGCTCCCAGCTCCGGATGAATCCTCGGCCCGCCTCGAACGCCTGGCGTGCCGTCAGCACTCGACTGGTGCGCGGCGTGCCCACGGGGTCGCCCACAACGGAAGGGATCAGCAGTGATGCCGTGAGCCGCCGAAGTTCGACCCCGACTGCCGGTCCCGGGCCGCCCACGCGGGCGACGTCCTCGCGGATGAGGTGTCCCTGGCCAACCGTGCTGTACAGCCCGGCCCAGATACGGAGCGAATCATCGGCTCGAGAGACCAGCCCCAGGACGACGCGGCCGGCACCGAGTCGGCGCGCTGCGCGGACCGTCTCACGAGTCGACTGACGGGCGAGGTCCGGACGGCGGATCACCTCCCCCTCCTTCGCTTCATCAACCAGCGTGATCCCGCCCCATGCACCGAGTTCGTCCCGAACCAGGGCGCGCTCATTGAGCGGGGGGACACCGGAGTCAAGCACGAAGGGAAACACCGCATAGCGCGTCGAATCCACCGAGAGGGAGAAACCCAGCCGTTCACTGATGTCGGGATCGCCGAGGGCGATGACACCCGCGACCAGAGCCAACCCCACCGTGAACAGGATGGCACGGCGGCGTCCGCTCGGCGTCACCGCCGCGTCCTCTGGCGAGCGAATCGCAGCCGGCGTGGCGGAAGGAGTGGGCTGGTGGACGACCACCGGCGTGCGATCGTGGAACGGCGTGAGCGCCCGGAGCAGGTCGGCAACGGTGGCATGGCGGTCGTCACGATTCAGAGACAGGGCGCGTTCCAGCGCGTCCCGGATCGACACCGGTATTTCCGGTCGAACCCGGGCCAGGAACTCCATCGGGTCCTTTCGTTCCGTCAGCAGCAGATGGGTCGGAGTCACTGCCGTCAGCATCTGGAACAGCACCGTCGCCAGAGCATATTGATCGCTCCGCGGATCGATATCGCTGTCGCCGCGAATCTGTTCGGGCGACATGTACTCGGGGGTGCCCACCTTGATCCCCGTCTCGGTCAGCGGGTCGGTATCGGGACCGGTGGCGCTCGCCGCTATCCGCGCGATGCCGAAGTCGGCGAGAAAGGCGTGTCCCTTCGCCAGCAGGATGTTGCCGGGTTTCACGTCGCGATGAATGACATGTCGGGGGTGGTGTTCGTGCGCCGCCTGTAGCGCTTCCCCGATCTGCCGGGTCAACTCGAGGGCTTCAGCGAGCGGAAGCGTGCCGCGCCGGTGAAGAGCTTCCCGGAGGGTGCCTTCCGGCATGTAGGGGCTGACGTAGTAGAGCCAGCCACCGACTTCATCCCAGTCGTAGAGCGAAAGGATATTGGGATGGGAGAGACTGCCGATGGTGCGGATTTCCTGAAGGAACCGGTCGCGCCCGATGAAGGGCGTCTGCTCCCGGTGCAATACCTTCAGGGCGACGGTGCGCGGCGTCTTTTGATCGTGCGCGAGGTAGACAATCGCCATGCCGCCACGGCCGATCTCCCGTTCGAGGCGGTAGCGGTCGCCCAACGCTGCCTGAAATTCTGAGAAACCACTGTCCACGCCGAGCGCCCGGTAGATGACGTGCCTATGTAACCCGCACGGGGAGTCGCGGCAAGTCAGCGAGCGGGCGGCGCGTCCCTGCCGGGGCGGCGAAATGGGTCAGGGCACAAGCGGGCTCGCCGAGGCGTATCAACCGTGACATCGTGACTCGGGGTTCGTCGCTTCCGGGATGGATCGGCCAACCCCGTGGATCATCACCCAAATCACTTCCAGAACGTGGAACCCTGCCAGTAGTCCTCGCTCACGCTTCGCAGCAGCCTCAGCAACGTTTCGACGGGAGCGCCTTCAGCACTCGCAACAGCGATGGCGTAGGGCGCCCTCGGTGACAGAGAAAGGGCGGTCGCCAGAAGCCAGCACTGGCGGCCATAGAGATGGATCGGGTCGCAGACCTCTTCGGGGCGACCCGCGCCGAGAATCCGGGCGGCAAGCGCTTCGATGGGGGACCAGTACAGCGTGTTCTTCGGCGCGCGGTCGAAGCGCGCCTCGGTGGCCGTGGGTGCTGCGTCCTCGCGCAGGAGGACGGCTTTGATCTCCGGCTGGTCCCGCAGGCGCTCCAGGTGCTTCGGAGATTCGACGTCCATTCACGCCTCGTGTGATTCTCGAAACGAAGGGCACCCGGCCTGATCTGCGCTGATTATCACGACCAGGCGCGACGGCCCCCGGATCAGGGTGGTCGCGGGGTTGGGCAGGGGGCCCACCGCGATGTGGTCGGGCGGGGCCGGATGGTCGGGCGTCGTCAGCTCGTCGACTCGATAAAGATGAAGCGTCCCGGCGGTGCGGAGGGGAAGCGACGCCAGGCTCTCGGTTCCGGCGGCCTCCTGCGGGCGCCAATGGCTCGCCTCAGCGCTCGGCGTCGCAACCAGAAGCGAGAAGCGCGCCTGAAATCCGGGGGCGGATGGCGGCAGCCAGGTGATGGGCTCGGTCGGGTGCGCATCGCTGGCCGGCATCTGCACCGGAGTGACGGTGTAGGGAATGACCAAGTCGGGTCCACGCGACCAGCCGGGGCGGAATTCCTTCGGACGGGTCCACCGGCTCACCGCCGTTCCGACCGTGATCCGCCACCGGCCGGTCGGGTAGACGGTGAGGGCGACTTCGTCAGTGGCAGCGCGAACCGCGAGATGCAGTTCGTCCTCATGGGTCCAGGCGCGCCAGAGGCCGGAGTATGGCGCCGCGGCCGTGCCGAGTGCGAAGCGGAAGACTTTGGTGGCCATCGAGGAATCCTCGCCGCGGCAGGACTGCTGCCAATTGAGAGCATGCGATGACAACGGGGCGCGCCGCAATGGAGTTAGCCAGTGAGGCCTGCCCCAGGGGGACTCTCCTCAATCGGGAATGCCCGGTCCAGCGCATAGCAGACGCCTACACCGGAAAAGTACGCCGCGATATCGAGCGGGTCGAAGATTCCCGGAAAAAGTCCGTGAGGCCACCAGAGCTGGCTCACCTCCGTCGCCGTGCTCCCGAGGACAATAAGGCTTCCTGCGATCTCGGGAGTACGACCCACCAGCGCTCCAATGCCGGTGCGTGGGCGTCGAGTGTTGAGACCTCGCAGCGTAACATAGAGCCAGGCCGGTGCGGTCAGATCGGCGCCGTAGCTCGTGAGCAGAGCCACGCGCAGATGCGACATGTTCAGCACGCCACACGTCACCCAGATCACCAGCAGCAGCCAGGAGATGAGGTTCCAGCTACGTCTGGACATCGTGGTCCGTGAAGGAGGATACTGCCAGGTCAAACCTCAGATGCCCAGGGGAAGGCACGATTCCGGCGCTCGAGCGTGAGCGTAAAACCGGTCTCGTCCGCGGATATCATGGGGAGGAGTTGCGGGGCGGTCGTCGCCTCGTGAGGCGCCGGAGCCATTGAAACATCCGAGTCCTACGGCAGCGTCGCCACGACCTTGCGGTACTCGCCCTCTGTGAATGCCCGGAATGTCTGGGAGCGGAGGTTGCCTGCCGCGCCCAGGGCAAGCGCCATGGTTGCCACCGACTCATCATTCGGCATTTCGGCAATCGCGATCATGTCATACTCGCCCATCGTCAGGTAGAACGCCTTGAGCTCACCACCAGCCTTGCGATAGGCCTCCTTGGCCGCGTCCAGGCGGGCCGGTCCATTCTTCACGGCGGTGATGCCTTGCTGGGTATAGCAGAGGAGTGAGATATAGGTGGGCACAAAACCTCCGAGAGTGGGCAGCCCGCTCGCCGGAATGGCGACGGTCAGATGAGAAGTCAATGTGGTGTTCGTGCGGCGATCGCGCCAGAGCGTGCGACGATCACCCGCTGAACGCTTCTCCCTACAGCTTCGGCAACGTCACGCCCCGCTGCCCCTGATACTTGCCCGCCTTGTCCTTATAACTGGTCTCACAGATGTCGTCGGCATCCGCCTCGAAGAACAGCACTTGACAGATCCCCTCGTTGGCGTAGATGCGGGCGGGGAGGGGGGTCGTGTTGCTGATTTCAAGTGTCACATGCCCTTCCCACTCCGGCTCGAACGGGGTCACGTTCGTGATGATCCCGCACCGCGCGTAGGTGGACTTGCCGACGCAGATGGTCAGCACATTGCGGGGGATGCGGAAGTACTCCACCGAGCGCGCCAGCGCGAAGCTGTTGGGCGGGACGATGCAGACATCGCCGTTGAACTCCACCAAGCTCCGGTTGTCGAAGTCCTTCGGATCGACGATCACTGACAGGACGTTGGTGAAAATCTTGAACTCGGGTGCGACCCGCATATCGTACCCGTAGGAGGAGACCCCATACGAGATCACCTTCTTCCCGGCAGCATCGGTCTGGCGCACCTGCGCATCGACGAACGGGTCGATCATGCCATGGTCCTGGGCCATGCGACGGATCCAGCGGTCGGACTTGATGGACATGGGAGGGTCGGCGGTCAGGGGATTGATGGAGGTCGGGCGGGGAATATAGAGCAACCGCGGGAAAGGGGAAAAGGGAAAGGGGAGGGCATTTCCGCCACCCACTGCCCGCGTCCCCGTGCACCCACTCGGCTCATCACATTTCCCGTTTCCCTTTTCCGGTTTCCCCGTCCCACTTCCCAGTTGTCCCTTCTCCGACTGTCGTTTACTTTCCTGCGCCCCATGTGAAGTAATTCACGAGCGAGGCTTCACTCCATGCTGCAGGCGTACATCCCAGTCTTGCTGGTCGTGGCCTTCGTGGTCGCCAACGCCGTCCTGATGCTGGGCGCGTCCCACCTGCTGTCGTCCTATCGCTTCACCGCCATCAAGCTCGCGCCTTACGAATCGGGGATGCCGGTTCTCGGCTCGGCACGAGAGCGCTTCAGCGTCAAGTTCTACCTGGTGGCGATGCTGTTCGTCATCTTCGACATCGAGACGGTCTTCATGCTGCCGTGGGCCTCGGCGTTTCACCAGATGACCGAAATGCGCGGACTCCTGCTGGTGGAGATGCTCGTCTTCATGGGGGTCCTCGGCGTCGGCTACGTCTATATATGGAAGCGCGGGGCACTCCGATGGGATTGATCCAGCCCGAGGGCGAGGCGGGGACCGAGGTGTCCTCGATGTCGCCCAACTGGGTGACCACCCGACTCGATTTTCTGGCCAACTGGTCGCGGGCCAACAGCCTCTGGCCGATGCCCTTCGGCACCGCCTGTTGCGCCATCGAGTTCATGGCGAGCGCCGCGAGCCGTTTCGACCTGGCCCGCTTCGGGATGGAACGAATGAGTTTCTCACCCCGCCAGGCCGACGTCCTCATCTGCGCCGGTCGTCTGCCATTCAAGCTGGCCCCCGTGATCCGCAAGGTGTGGGACCAGATGATGCAGCCCAAGTGGTCCATCTCGATGGGTGCCTGCGCCTCCTCCGGTGGCATCTTTGACACGTATACCATGGTGCAGGGGATCGACACCATCATCCCCGTGGATGTCTACGTCCCCGGCTGTCCGCCGCGCCCCGAAGGACTGATCTACGGCATTCAGCTCCTGCAGAAGAAGATTAAAGGCGAGAGCTTCCTCGATCCGGACCTGCGCCAGGAGCACCTGGTCGGGCCCGACGGTCTGTTCCTGCCGGCCCGCAAGATCGATGAAGTCTCCGAGCCATTCGGCAACTCGGTGCACCAGACGAGGTCGGCATGAGGTGCGAAGCACCCCCGGCCGACCTCGGCCTGAGCGCCGGAGGCGCGAAGGACCTCTCGGTCTCCGAGCAGATCGCGGGGGCCTCATGAGTGACGCCGTCAGCCCCTCCGTGGCGGCGCTGCGCGCCCGCTTCGGCAAGGCCATCCTGCGGCACCTGGTCTCTTGCGGTGACACGATCGTCTACGTCGAAGCCGCCCGCGTGCACGAGGTGCTGGCCTGGCTCAAGAATGACCCGGACCAGCACTTCAATTATCTCACCGACGTCACCGCCGTGGAATACCGCGACGCCGAGCTACCGCTCGAAGTCGTCTGGCAGCTGCGCTCACTGGCACGCAAGGCAGATTTGCGGCTCAAGGTCGAGCTCGACAAGACCGCCAGTCTGGTGGTCGATTCGGTGTTCGATCTCTGGAAGGGTGCCGACTGGCTGGAACGCGAGGTGTTCGACATGTTCGGCATCAGCTTCACCGGTCACCCCGACTTGCGCCGCATTCTGATGTGGGAGAGCTATGCCGAGGGCTTTCCGCTCCGGAAGGATTTCCCGCTGCGGGGCCACTTCAGCCGGGCCGAACAGACCCGCCAGGCACTGGCCGCCAATCCTGAAGCCCACTACTCGCTGGAAGAACTGTCGATCGCCGCGGCCTATGACGCGCTCCCGCCCGACATGAAGGACCGGCTCGCCCGCGGTGAGCGCGGGAGGGTCAAGTGAGCACCCGGACGCTCGAGGTCTCGCTCGGGACCGCGACGCTGGATGCGCGCGGCGTCGCGTCCACGGTACCACTCGGCGTGCAGCTGCCGCCGATCGCCGAGCCGCCGGACGATCTCGGCGGCGAGCACATGCTGATCAATATCGGGCCCCAGCACCCCGCCACGCACGGGGTGCTGCGGCTGGTGGTCGAGCTCGATGGCGAGACCGTCATCCGGGTCGTGCCCCACATCGGCTACCTGCACTCCGGCTTCGAGAAGCTGGGGGAGTACCGGCACTACAACCAGATCGTTCCGCTGACCGACCGGACCGACTACCTGTCGCCGATGGCGAACAACGTCTGTCTCGCGCTGGCGGCGGAAAAGCTGATGGGCATCACGATCACCGAACGCTGCCAGGTCCTGCGGGTGATTGCCTGCGAGATGAGCCGAATCATCTCGCACCTCGTCTGGCTCGGCACCACCGGCATCGATCTCGGCGCCTTTACCCCGTTCCTCTGGTCCTTCTACCAGCGTGAGCGGATCTACAACCTGCAGGAAGCGTGGACTGGGGCGCGCCTCACGACCAGTCTGACCCGCGTCGGCGGCCTCATGGCGGACATTCCCGACGGATTCGAGGCGGGGCTGCGTGATTTCTGCCGCTCCTTCCCCAAGGTGTTGCAGGAAGTCGACACGATGTTCACCCGTAACGCCATCTGGTGCGGCCGGACCCAGGGCGTTGGCCCGTTGAGCGCCGAGGATGCGATCAACTACTCGCTCTCGGGCCCGATGCTTCGCGCCAGCGGGGTCGACTACGACGTTCGCAAGGACCGCCCGTACCTCGGCTACGAGACCTACGATTTCGACGTGCCCATCGGCGAGTATGGCGATATCTACGATCGCTACCGCGTGCGGCTCGAGGAAATGACCCAGTCCACCCGGATCCTGGAGCAGGCGCTGGACCGGCTGGAGCGGCTCCGGGGCGCGCCCATCAACGTCTCCGACCCCCGGGTGATCCTGCCGCCCAAGTCCCGGGCGATGAGCGACATGGAAGCCATGATCTTCCACTTCAAGCAGGTGATGGAAGGCGTCCCCGCTCCCGTCGGTGAGGCCTACCTTGGCATCGAGAATCCCAAGGGCGAGCTGGGCTACTACTTCGTCTCGGACGGCAGCGCCAAGCCGGTCCGGTGGCGGATCCGACCGCCCTCGTTCATCAACCTCGCTGTCCTGCCCAAGCTGTGCGAAGGCGTGCTGCTCTCGGACGTCATCGCCATCAATGCGTCAATCGATATCGTGATGGGAGAGATCGACCGATGAGCGCGACGGACATTGCGTATCGCCCGGTCTTCGTCGGGGATGGGAAGGCCAAGCTCGAGGCCCTCTTTCCAAAGTATCCCACCAGGATGTCCTGCCTCCTGCCCGCCCTCTGGCTGGTGCAGGAAGCCCGCGGCTGGATCTCGGAACCGGCCATCGCGGAGGTGGCCGGGGTGCTGGAGCTGACCCCGGCCTATGTCAAAGGCGTGGTCACCTTCTACACCATGTACCACACCCACCCCGTCGGCCGCCACTTCATCCAGGTCTGCACCACATCGCCCTGCAACATCTGCGGCGCCGAGGATGTGGTGAAGGCGTTCCTGCAGCACACCGGGTGCGGCGAGTTGGGCAACACCAGTCCCGACGGGCGCTTCACGATCATCGAGGTCGAGTGCCTCGGTGCCTGTGGCTTCGCGACGCCGGTGCTCATCAACGACGATTTCATCGAAGGCGTGACGCCGGAGCGCGTGGCCGGCATCCTCCAGGGGTACAAGTAATGGGCTTTCCGCATCCCAGCCACGCCAAGGAGACGCCGGTTATCTCGCGGTATTTCGGCGATGCCAGCGCGCGGACCTTCGACGGCTGGACCAAACGCGGCGGGTACGAGGGCCTGAGGAAGGCGCTCGGCATGACCCGCGAACAGGTCGTGGAAGAGGTGAAAGCCTCCGGGTTGCGTGGTCGGGGCGGCGCGGGTTTCCCCACCGGCCTGAAGTGGTCGTTCATGCCGAAGGACGTCACCAAGCCGCACTACCTCGTCTGCAACGCCGACGAGTCGGAGCCTGGCACCTTCAAGGACCGCGAGATCCTGCGGTGGACCCCGCACCAGCTCCTCGAAGGTTGCGCCATCGGCGCGCACGCCATCGGGGCGGAGCGGATCTACATCTACGTGCGTGGCGAGTTTACCGTCGAACACAAGATCCTCACCGCGGCGGTCGAGGAGGCGTACAAAAACGGCGCGCTTGGCGAGGACGTCTTCGGTTCCGGTCGCCGGATTGATGTGGTGGTGCACCGCGGGGCGGGGGCCTACATCTGCGGTGAAGAGACCGCAATGATGAACTCGATCGAAGGGAAACGCGGCAATCCGCGCATCAAGCCGCCCTTTCCTGCCGTCGCCGGCCTCTGGGCCTCTCCGACGACGATCAACAATGTCGAAACCCTCGCGGCCGCCGTGCACATACTCCAGCGCGGCGCGACCTGGTACAAGGGCCTCTGCCTCGGCAATCCCAAGAGCACCGGCACCAAGCTGATTTCGGTCTGTGGTCATGTGCAGCGGCCGGGCAACTACGAGATCACGATGGGCACACCGATGACCGATCTCATCTTCGAGATGGCCGGCGGTATGCGGCCGGGGCGGACGCTCAAGGCGGTGATCCCCGGCGGGTCCTCGGTGCCAATCATGACAGCGGAGGAAATCCAGGGCTGCCAGATGGACTATGAGGGCATCGTCGCGAAAGGCTCAATGCTCGGTTCGGGCGGCATGATCGTGATGGACGACTCGACCGACATCGTCTACCAGGTCATGCGCCTGGCCAAGTTCTACGCCCATGAGTCCTGCGCCCAGTGTACCCAGTGCCGCGAAGGCACCGCGTGGACCACGCGGATCCTCGAACGGATCCTGGCCGGGCACGGCAAGCCGGAAGATCTCGAGCTGCTGCTGGATCTGGCCGACAACATGACCGGCAAGACCATCTGCGTCCTGTCCGATTCCTGCGCCGCCCCGGTGGTGAGCGCCATCAAGAAATTCCGCGGCGAGTTCGAGGCGTATCTGAGCCGGTCGCGGCAGCGGAGCATGGTGACGGCGTAGCAGGACGGAGCATTCAGCATTCAGCGTTGAGCATTCAGCGGCTGAATGCTGAACGCTGAATGCTCAATCGGCCAACGGCCCCTAAGAGATGACCCCAGAACTCGTCACCGTCACTATCGACGGCACTCAGCTGCAGGTCCCCAAGGGCACCTCGATCATCGAGGCCGCCAAGCAGGCGGGCGTGCTCGTGCCGCACTACTGCTACCATCCGTCGCTGCCCTCGCCGGCCGTCTGCCGGATGTGCCTCGTCGAGGTGGAAAAGGCCCCCAAGCTCATGCCGGCCTGCGTCACCACCGTTACCGAGGGCCAGGTGGTGCACACCGACAGTGAACAGGCGCGGAAGGCCCGCACCGGCGTGCTGGAGCTTCTGCTGATCAATCATCCGCTCGACTGTCCCATTTGCGATCAGTCCGGGGAGTGCGAGCTGCAGGACTATGTCTTTCAGGAAGGGCAGAGCGCGACGCGGTACAGTGACTACGCCAAGCGCTACAACCCGGTCGAGGACTTCGGACCGGACGTGCTGTACGTCGCCAATCGGTGCATTCTCTGCACCCGGTGCGTGCGCTTCATGGACGATGTCGCGGGGTCACCCGTGCTCAATGTCTCGGAGCGCGGCGACCGCGCCTTCATCGGAATCGACCAGCATCAGCTCCTGGATCACGCGTGGGCCGGCAACGTGGTGGACCTTTGCCCGGTCGGGTCGCTCATCTCCAAGGACTTCCTGCACAAGGCGCGCGCCTGGGATCTCGACAAGACCGGCAGCGTCTGCACCGGCTGCAGCCAGGGCTGCAACGTGACGATCGACACCCGCGACAACACCGTCGTCCGGCTCCGGCCCCGGGCCAATCTCGACGTCAACCGGCACTTCATCTGCGACACCGGCCGCATGAACTATCGCTGGATGAACCGGGGTGACCGGATCGAGGCCCCGCTGGTACGGGACGGGAACCGCCACCTCGCGACCGACTGGGACCCCGCCCTGACCCGCCTCCGCGAACTGGTGCAGCGCAGCGCCACGACCGTCATCCTCGCCTCGGCGGGGGCGTCGCTGGAATCGCTTGGCATGCTGAGGTCGCTCGCGGGAACCGCGAAGCTCACCGCCGCGGTGCGGGTTCCGCTGGCCGACGCGGAAGCCCCGCTGGTGGGGGTGCCGAATCTGGCGCTCCGCCGGGAGCGCGCGCCCAACGGTGACGGTGCAAAACTGCTGGGCTACTCCACGGACTTTGCCGCCGCGGTGAAGGCCGCCGCGACCGCGGATCTTGTGGTCATCGTCGACGTGGAGCTGACCGATGCCGAGGCGACCGTGGTGGGTGCGGCATCGGCGGTCGTGGTGCTTGGTACTCTGCAGGGAATGGAACTGGCGGCGGCGCAGGTGATCCTGCCGATCACCAACGTGGCCGAGGAGAATGGCAGCTTCGTCAACCGCGACCTCCGGGTGCAGCGGTACCAGCAGGCGCGCACGGCGCCGGGGATGGGCCGGCCCACCTGGTGGATCTGCGCCGAGGTGGCGCCGGGCGCGGCACCCGCGACGGCGGCCGAGGCCTTCGCCCTCGCCTGCGGCCAGATTCCGGGGCTCGCCGGAATGACCTACACGGATCTCGGACTGAATGGGATGGTGATGCCCGGAAGCACGATGGCCTCCGTGGGAGGTGGCTGAGCCATGTCACCCGAGATCAAGGGGCTGCTGGTCGTTTCCGCCCTCAAACTGGTGATCGTCTTCACCATCACGCTGGTCGGCGTCGCGCTGCTGACGCTCATGGAGCGGAAGGTGTCGGCCTGGATGCAGTACCGTCACGGGCCGAACCGGGTCGGCTTTGCCGGATTGCTGCAGCCGGCCGCGGACGGCCTCAAGAACATCATCAAGGAAGAGACCTTTCCGGCTGAAGCAAACCGGGTGCTCTTCATGCTGGCGCCGACCATCGCATTCATGCCGGCGCTGATCCTCGGCTCCGTGATCCACTGGGCCGCGCCCCTGCCGGTCAAGTTCGACTTCTCCCTGCCGATCCTGGGCCGCTTCCACTATGACGCCCTGATGCCGATGGCGGTGGCCGACCTGCCGGTCGGTTTCCTCTTCGTGCTGGCCGTCAGCTCGATGGGCGTCTTTGGTATCGCGCTGGCCGGCTGGTCCTCCAACAGCAAGTATTCGCTGCTCGGGGGCCTGCGTGCCAGCGCGCAGATGATCTCCTATGAAGTTGCCATGGGCCTCGCGCTGGTGCCGGTCCTGATGCTGTCCGGCAACGTCGCGCTCGGCGACATCATCAAGGCGCAGCAGCAGGGGCTCTGGTACATCCTGCCGCTCTTCATCGCCTTTTTCGTCTTCCTGCTGTCCGGCTTCGCCGAAACCAACCGGTTGCCGTTCGACATGCCGGAGGCGGAGAGCGAACTGATCGCCGGGTACCACACCGAATACTCCGCCATGAAGTTCTCCATGTTCTTCATCGCCGAGTACGCCAACATGGTCACCGTCGCGGCCATGGTGACCACGCTCTTCTTCGGCGGGTGGGACATCCCCTTCACGCACTGGGACGAGACGCCCGGCGTCGCCCAGTCACTGGTGACCGGGCTGGTCATGTTCCTCAAGGTGTTCTGGTGGCTCTTTTTCTTCATGTGGATCCGCTGGACGCTCCCCCGCTTCCGCTACGACCAGCTCATGGCGCTCGGCTGGAAGGTGCTGATGCCCATCGCCCTGGCCTACATCATGGTCGTGGGCGTAGCGATCTATCTGATCGAGAATGTCGCGGGGGTTACTTCGCCCAGGGTCATGATGGGCGTGCTGTGCCTGCTCAATCTGGGACTGGGCTACCTGGTGTTCATCGTGCTCGATCGCGGAGCGCTGATCGGCGGGCCGCGCTCGCGGAAGCCGGCCGGCCACGACCTCCCGCGCGCGGCCTGAGGAGTTTATGGCAATTGGCGTGAAGATCATGAAGCGGCCCGAACGGGACGTGAGTTACGTCCGGGCGACGCTCAAGGGAATGGCGCTCACCTTCAAGAAGATGTTCGAGCCCAAGGTGACGATGCAGTACCCGGAGGAGAAGAGCGCCCCGGAGGCGGAACGGGGCGCGTGGACGCTTTCGCCCCGCTGGCGCGGGACCCACCGCATGCTCACTGACGAGCAGGGGCGCTCCAAGTGCGTCGCCTGCGGCCTCTGTCCCCAGATCTGCCCGGCCAACTGCATCAAGCTGGTGCCCGGTGAGGATGAAGACGGCAACCGTTACCCGCTGATCTACGAGATCGACGAGTTCCGCTGCGTCTTCTGCGGCTACTGCCAGGAAGTCTGCCCCGAGGAGGCCATTCACGTCGGGGTGCACTACGAGAACGCGGAGTACAGTCGCGACCGGTTCGTCTACGACCTTGAACGGCTCTCGGCGCAAACCCACCCGGTCTCGAGTCTCTGGGATCCCACCGACCCGAAAGGCGAGTAGATGGCGCTCGCGATCTTCTGGTTCTTCGCCGGAGTGGCCATCGTCTCCGCCCTGCTGGTGGTGGTGATGCGGAGCCCGATTGCCTCGGTCTTCTGGCTCATCAACACGATGCTCTGCCTCGCGGCAATTTTCGTGATGCTCGATGCGCAGTTCATCGGCGCGATCCAGGTTCTGGTGTACGCCGGTGCCGTCATGGTGCTCTTCCTCTTTGTCATCATGCTGCTCAACCTCGGTCGCGCGGACAGCGATTTCAAGCGCGTCCCGGTCTGGTTTCTCGTTGCCGTGCTGGTCGGCGTGCTGGCCAGCCAGCTGGCGCCACTGATGGGCTACAGCCGGGAGCGCCTGGCGATCGAGTACACCCGGTCCACGCTGCTCGCGGACCCCGCCATCGTCTTCGACTCCACGCTCTCGCCGGCGCGCGCGACGCTGGACCGCGGCGTCCCCGGTGATCTGGCCCAGCCGCTCTTCACCCAGTACCTCGTGCCGTTTGAATTGACGTCGGTCCTGCTTCTCGCCGCCATCGTCGGGGCCGTGCTGCTGGCCAAGCGGAGAATCTGATGCTTCTTGGACCCGCCCTCGCCGTCTCGGCGATTCTCTTCTGCATTGGTGTCGCGGGGGTGCTGCTCCGGCGCAACGCGATCGTGATCTTCATGTGCGTCGAGCTGATGCTCAACGCCGTGAACCTGACGTTCATCGCCCTGGCTCAGGCCCACGGCGTGGCCGGCCAGGTGTTCGTCTTCTTCGTCATGACGGTGGCTGCCGCCGAGGCGGCCGTCGGGCTCGCGATCATCCTCGCCATTTTCCGCCACCACAAGTCGGTGGATCTCAAGAACATCAACCTGCTCAGGGGCTGATGCACGCTGATCTTCTCGCGCTGGCAGCACCCTCGGCGGCCAGGGTGATCGACTCGGCTGGGGCGTTTTCCCTGCCGGTCGGCCTCATCATCGGCCTGCCGCTGCTGGGGTTTCTCATCAACGGCGCCATCGCCTTCTGGTGGCCCCACGCCAAGCTGGCGACGTCGCTGGTTGGCCCTGGCGTGCTGCTCGCCGCCTTCGTCATCGCGGTCCTCCTCACCCAGCGACTGGCGCTGGGCTGGCAGGCCGAGCCGGAGGTGGCCCATCTCGTGACGATGTGGAGCTGGATCCCGGTGGGAACGCTCCAGATCGATTTCGCCTTCCAGCTCGACCAGCTCTCCATGGTGATGCTGCTCATCATCACGGGGGTCGGCAGCCTGATTCACCTGTTCAGTGTCGGCTACATGAAGGCCGATCCGGGATACGCCAGGTACTTCGCCTACCTGAACCTCTTCATCGCCTTCATGCTCGTCCTGGTGCTCGGCGCCAGCTTCCCGTTGATGTTCATCGGGTGGGAAGGGGTGGGGCTCTGCTCGTACCTGCTGATCGGTTTCTGGTTCACCGAGACGGCGAATGCCGACGCTGGCAAGAAGGCGTTCATCGTCAACCGCATCGGCGATTTCGGTTTCCTCATTGCGATGTTCCTCATCTGGGGCGCGTTCGGCAGCCTCAACTACGCCGATGTCTTCGCCCGGGCCCAGGACGTGCTGCCCGCGGGGGGCGCGCTCGTCACGGCGGTCACCCTCTTCCTCTTCCTCGGGTGCGCCGGCAAGTCGGCGCAGATCCCCCTCTACACCTGGCTGCCCGACGCGATGGCCGGTCCCACCCCGGTGTCGGCACTGATCCATGCGGCCACGATGGTGACGGCGGGTGTCTATCTCGTGGCCCGGTCCAATCTGCTTTTCGCGCTGGCGCCGACCAGCCAGACCGTCGTCGCCGGCATCGGAGCCCTGACCGCGCTCTTCGCCGCGACGATTGGACTTCGGCAGTACGATATCAAGAAGGTGCTGGCGTACTCCACCGTCTCCCAGCTCGGGTACATGTTCCTGGGCGTCGGCAGCGGTGCAATCACCGCCGGCGTGTTTCACCTGATGACCCACGCCTTCTTCAAGGCGCTGCTCTTCCTCGGCGCCGGCAGCGTGATTCACGCGATGCATCACGCGTATCACGCCACCCACAGCCATGAGGACGCCCAGGACATGCGCAACATGGGCGGGCTGGCCAGGTACATGCCCATCACCGCGACGCTGATGATCCTGGCGACGCTGGCGATCGCCGGTGTGCCGCCTTTCGCCGGTTTCTTCTCCAAGGATGAAATCCTCGCCTTCGCCTTTGGCCGCGGCGAGCACGAACCGATCTTCCGCCTCTTCTGGGCGATGGGAGCGATCGCCGCGCTCTTGACGGCGTTCTACATGGCCCGGCTCGTCGCCATGACATTTTTCGGGACCAATCGTACCGGCGAGACGGAACGCGCCCACCTCCATGAGGCGCCCTGGCTGATGACAGGGCCGCTGCTGGTCCTCGGCGTGCTGAGCGTCGCCGGGGGCTGGCTCAACCTCCCCGAGTTCGCCCACGCGCTCGGAGCCACCGAGCGGCTGCATCACTGGCTCGAGCCGGTGACCAGTGTGGGCCAGCAGGTGGGGGAGCATCTGGGAACCGCCGCCGTCCTGCCCCAGGGCTCCGCCGAGACAACTCTCGTCGTGCTGGCCATCGCGCTTGCGGTTATCGGGCTGGTGCTGGGCTGGATGGTCACGCTCAGGAGTCCGATCGCCGATGCCCAACACGCGGCGCCGGAGGCCGGGTTCTGGAAGGTGCTCAACAACAAGTACTACGTCGATGAACTGTACGATCGGGTGGTCGTGGATCCGCTGATGCGTTTCTCCCGCACCTTCCTCTGGAAGACCGTGGACCAGGGCCTGATCGATGACGCGGGTGTGAATGGGTCAGCCTGGCTCTCCCGGGCCCTCGGATCGCTGGGCAGCCGGCTCCAGAGCGGGCAGGTAGGCGTCTACGTCGTGCTCTTCCTGGTCGGTGCGCTGTTCGTGCTGGGGGGACTCTCATGGCGATGACCCGGTTCCGCAGTCCGTCAGCGGAGGGGCGACGTCGTGGGCGTCCCAGAGGGCGCGTGCGTAGCTGGCCCTTCGGCGTCTCCCCTCGATTTGAACCGGGTAGGGGCGGGCGTCCCCGGCCGCCCGAACCGAGCGCGCGGCGGGACCCCGCGGCGGAGCCCCGACCAATTCGCCACGAAACGAACAGAACGGCTCACGCATGACCGAGTTTCTCCTCTCGCTCTCCTACGATCGCTGGATCCTCGACTTCCTGCTGCTCTTCCCGCTCGTCGGGGCAGCGATCGTGGCGTTCGTTCCAGTCGACAAGGCCAAACAGGCGACGCTCGCCCTCACCTCGATCGAATTCGTCGTCTCGCTCGGGCTCTGGTGGGCCTTTGACATCGCCAACCCCGCCATGCAGTTCAGCGTCAGCGCCCCGTGGCTGGCCGAATGGGGCATTTTCTACCGGGTAGGGCTGGACGGCATCTCGCTCTTCATGGTGCTGCTCTCCACCGGGATCATGCCGCTCACGGTGCTGGCCAGCTATCACTATATCACTGAACGCGAGCGACTCTACTACGCCCTGCTCCTCGTACTGCTGACCGGCATGCTCGGCGTCTTCCTCTCCCTCGACATGTTCCTGTTCTACGTGTTCTGGGAGATGATGCTCATCCCGATGTACTTCATCATCGGGATCTGGGGCGGGAAGAACCGGCTGTACGCCACGATGAAGTTCTTCATCTATACCATGGCCGGTTCGCTGCTGATGCTGGTGGCGATCATCGTCATGATGTTCGAGGTCTGGAAGCAGACTGGCCAGCCGTCGTTCGCCTACGACGCATTCCTGAATGCCGCGCCGCAGATGGGTGCGCTTGCCCCATGGCTCTTCCTGGCGTTCGCCCTCGCGTTTGCCATCAAGGTGCCGATGTTCCCGTTCCACACCTGGCTGCCTGATGCCCACGTCGAGGCCCCGACGGCAGGCAGCGTGATCCTCGCCAGTATTCTCCTGAAGATGGGCACGTACGGCTTTCTCCGGTTCGCCGTGCCGTTCTTCCCTGATGTCGCCCTCAGCCCCGTTGTGACGGCCATCGTGGTGAGTTGTGCCGTCATCGGGGTCATCTATGGCGCGCTCGTCGCGCTGGTCCAGCCCGACTTCAAGAAGCTGGTGGCATACAGCTCGGTCAGCCATCTCGGTTTCGTCATGCTGGGGATCTGGGCCGCGACGCTGCAGAGCGTGCAGGGCGCGCTGCTCATCATGATCGGGCACGGTCTCTCGACTGGCGCCCTGTTCCTCCTGATCGGCATGCTGTACGAGCGCCGGCATACCCGGGAGATCGCCGATTACGGCGGGCTGGCGCGCGTGATCCCCATGTTCAGCCTCATTCTCGTCGTCACCGCGCTCGCCTCGATCGGGCTCCCGGGTCTCAACGGCTTTGTCGGTGAATTCCTGGTGCTGGTCGGCAGCTTCGGCCGCTATCCCTGGGCGACCGGCATCGCGACGACCGGAGTGATCTTTGCCGCCGCGTACCTGCTCTGGGCGCTGCAGCGGATCCTGTTCAACCGGCTGGACAAGTCGGAGAACGAGCACCTGCACGACCTCACCCCGCGCGAACTGGTCGTGGTCCTCCCACTGGTCGCCGGCATGATCTGGCTCGGCCTCTATCCCAAGCCTGTGATCGACCGGATGGATGCCGCGGCCCAGCGCTACGTCCACCTGGTCCAGCCTGGCTTCGAACAACCCTCGAGCACCGCGTACGTGCCGAGCCCGGAGGAGCGCCCGTGATCCCGGCGATCGATACCACCACTCCCATCGGCCTCGTTCTCGCCCTGCTGCCGGAGACCGTTCTCACGATCGCCGCCCTCGGGGTCGTCCTTCTCGTGAGTGCCCGTCATGATGGCCCCGCCGACTCCCGCCGGGCCGGCTGGATGGCGCTCGTCAGCCTGGGCCTCACCGCCATGGCCCTCGGCTGGCTGGCACTGCGGTCCCCCGAAGAGCCGGGGCTCGGTCAGCTGGTCGCGCTCGACAGCTTTCGGTATCTCAGCTCCGCGCTGATTCTGCTGGTGTCCGCCGGCGCGGTGCTCTCCTCCCTTGGCTACCTCGAGCGTGAACACCTCGTGGCCCCCGAGTACTATGTCCTGGTCCTGCTCGCCGTCATCGGCATGCTGTTCATGGCCAACGCCCAGGACCTGATTGTGCTCTTCCTCGGGCTCGAGACGATGTCGGTCGCGGTCTACGTGCTCGCGGGCTTCAATCGTGGCAACGCGTTCTCCGCGGAAGCCGCGCTCAAGTATTTCCTCATCGGCGCGTTTGCCTCCGGCTTTCTGCTCTACGGGATCGCGCTGACGTACGGTGCCGCCGGCAGCACCAATATTGGCCAGATCGGTGCCCAGTTTTCCCAGGGCGACCTGAGCATGATGGCCAAGCTCGGCCTGGGATTTCTGATCATCGGGTTCAGCTTCAAGGTGGCGGCCGTCCCGTTCCACATGTGGGCGCCGGACGTGTACGATGGCGCGCCGACGCCGGTGACCGCGTTCATGGCCAGCGCCGTGAAGACCGCCGGCTTTGTCGCCTTTGCGCGGGTGCTCTACACCGGGTACCAGGCCGTGACCCTCGACTGGCGCCCGATCATCTTCGGCCTCGCCGTCGCATCGATGGTGCTCGGCAATCTGGTGGCGCTGACCCAGAAGTCGCTCAAGCGGATGCTCGCCTACAGTTCGGTCGCCCACGCCGGCTACCTGCTCGCGGCACTCTGGCCCGGCTCGCCCCTCGGTATCGCCGCGCTCACCTTTTATCTCCTGGGATACGGCCTCACCACGATCGCGGCCTTCGCCCTGCTCGGCGTCATCGGTCGCGATGGAGAGCGCGACACCACCATCGTCGATCTCGCGGGGCTTGGAGAGCAGCGGCCGTGGATGGCGCTGGCATTGACCATCTGCATGCTGTCGCTGCTCGGATTCCCCGGCACGATCGGCTTCATGGGCAAATGGTTCATCCTCTCCGGCCTCGTGGCCGAGCACCAATCCCTGCTGTCCGTGATCCTGGTCGTCACCAGCCTCGTTTCGGCCGGCTACTATATGCCGGTAATCCTGTCGATGTACATGCGGCCCGCCCGCGCGCCGCGGGTCTTCTTCGACACCCGCCTTCCCGGAACCGCCGGGCTCGCCGTGATGATCGCGGTGGTGCTGGTCATCCTCCTCGGTGTCTGGCCAGTGCCGGCGCTGCACCTGGCCGGTTCGGCCGCGGCTTCGCTGGCCCAATCGGCCGCGCAGACAGTTGCCGGCAACTGATCACACCGGAGCGGACTCCGGTCCGCTTCCCTCATCGCCCTCATGAACGTTTCCCATTCGATCTTCCGTCAATACGATATCCGTGGTGTCGTTGATCGTGAGCTGACACCGGCCTTCGCCCGGGCGCTTGGCCGGGCCTATGCGACCCTCGGATGGCGGCGACTCGGACGAGCCCCCGTGCTGGCCGTGGGGCAGGACAACCGACCCTCGGGCGCCGCGCTGGCCGGCGCAGTGCGCGCTGGCATCGCGGAGATGGGGGGCACCGCCATTGACGTCGGCCAGCTCCCGACACCCGCGCTCTATTTCGCGGTCTATGTCCTTCCTGCCGATGGGGGCATGCAGGTGACCGGGTCCCACAATCCCCCGGAGTTCAACGGCTTCAAGATGGTGCTGGCCGGGGACACGCTGCATGGCGACGATATCCAGCAGTTGTACGAGATCATCTCGCTGGAGCGCTGGCACACCCCTGCGACCGCGGGCAGCGAGAGCGCCGACATGTCGGTTCTCTCCCGCTATCGCGCCGCGATCATCGAGCACCATCAGCTCCGCCGCCCCGTGCGCGTCGTCGTCGACTGCGGCAATGGCGTCGGCAGTCTGATCGCGATCGCCACCCTCGAAGGACTGGGCGCGGAGGTGATTCCGCTCTTCTGTGAGTCCGACGGCAGTTTTCCCAATCACCACCCCGATCCCACCGTTCTGGAAAACCTGCGCGACCTGCAGACCGCTGTCAGGCGGACGGGGGCGGAACTCGGCATCGCGTTCGACGGGGATGCTGACCGGATCGGTGCGGTGGATGAGACGGGGCAGGTGATCTTCGGCGACCAACTGCTCGTGCTGTACGGCCGGGACGCGGTCCGCCGATTCGGGCCCGGTGTTCCGGTCATCTTCGATGTGAAGTGCTCCGAGGTCCTGCCGGCCGCGTTGCGTGCTGCCGGGGCTGTTCCGGAGATGTGGAAGACCGGCCATTCGCTCATCAAGGCGCGGATGAAGGAGCTCGGCGCCCCGCTCGCCGGCGAGATGAGTGGTCACATGTTCTTCGGCGGCGACTGGTACGGCTTCGATGATGCACTCTTCGGTGCCGCGCGATTGCTCGAAATCGTCGCCGCCGGGCCGGGCGGCCTCGCGGTTCTGCTCGCCGATCTCCCCCGGACCTTCGCCACGCCAGAAATCCGCTTCGACTGCCCCGAAGAGCGAAAGTTCGATCTCGTCACCGCGGCCTCGAAGCACTTCGCTGAACGCTATCCGGTCAATTCGATCGACGGCGTGCGCATGACCTTCGCCAGTGGATGGGGTCTCGTGCGCGCCTCGAATACCCAGCCGGTGCTTGTCCTCCGCTTCGAGGCGGCCACCGAAGCCGACCTCGTCGCCTATCAGGCGGAAGTCATGGGCTGGCTCGAAGTGGCGATGGGCGGACAGCCTTCAGCCGTGAGCCGTCAGTCATCAGTGTCTGACGGCTGACGGCGCTCTTCACAGCTGACGGCGCTTCTACCCCAGCATTACCTTCAACCCCCATGTCCCCCCGGGCCGTCCGCCTCTCCCTCGTTGTCCTCAGCATTGTCGTGCTGCTCTTCGCTGGCCGGTGGACGGCGGGACTCGCCGCCGATCAATGGTGGGCCGAACGCCTTTCTCCCGCTGCCGCCCGGTTCGTCACCGATTGGGCCATCCTTCGCCTGTTCATCGAATCCGTCGGAATCGTCACGGCATGCGCCTGGTTCATCGGAAACCTGCTACTGGTCTACCGTGCGATCGGGTCCGTGCAACTGCACCGGCGCCTGGGCAATCTCGAGATCCGCGAAGCGGTCAACATGGAGCTCCTCGCTGCCATCAGTATCGGTGGTGGGCTACTCCTCGGCCTGTTTGCGGGGCGCGGGGTAGGGGCGTGGACCCCGGATCTTGTACTGGCCTGGAGCGGGCCCTCCATCGGGGAGGTGGATCCCCTCCTCGACCGCGACCTCGGTTTCTACCTCACTCAGCTTCCGGCATGGCGGCTGTTGCATGGTCACCTGATCCTGCTCTCCGTTCTGGCATTTGTCGGCGTCACCGCGCTCTACTTCGTGGTTGGTGCGCTGCGCTGGTCCGATCGGCGACTCGCCATCAACGATCATGCGCGTCGGCACCTCGGTGGGCTCCTGGCCCTCTTCGGGTTCGTGCTGGCGTGGGGATATCTCCTCGAGCCGATGGAATTGGTGGGAGGGGCGATTGGATCGATCCACGGCGGGCTCTTCGCCTTCCGGGACGGGGTGAGCAGTGCGCTGACCGGAATCGCCGTCACGGCGGCGCTGCTCTCCCTCTGGTGGGCCACCAGGGGGCGGCATACCCTGCTGCTTTCCGTGTGGGTCGTCCTTGGGGCCGCTTCGCTGCTCGGCCATCGTGTCATCCCGGCGCTGATCGGCGGCAACCGGATCTCTCCACTCGAGCCGGCGGTGCGTCGCCACCTCGACCAGCTCGCCTACGGGATGACGGGCCTGAAGGACTCGACCCTGCTGCAGACCGGACACCCGCCCATGCCCCCAGAGCCGCTGGGGTTGTGGCAGGCCACGCTCACCGCGGAAGCAACCGAGTCCGATTCCGGGCGCATCGTCTCCGCCGACCGCGCCCTGGTCACCATCGGTCGCAACATACGACCGTCGTGGCTCGTGATCCGTGATCGGGGAAAGCGTGGCGCCGGGATCACGGTGGTGCTGGACGATCGTGCCTCACCTGTCGGAGAGCCGGTGGTGTACGCCGAGGCGGAAAGCCTCCATTCGGTTGTCGGGATGCCGGTCCTGCACCTCTCCCCCTATGCGGTGTGGCCCGGCGGGCGCGCGCCGGTAGTCGACACCGCACGCGGCGGCGTTGAGATCGGTTCGGGCCTGCGCCGTCTCGCGCTTGCCTGGACCCTGCAGAGCGGGGCCCTGCTCGGAACCGGGACCGGCGGAAAGCAGGTATTCTGGCACCTTGATCCCGTCGATCGCCTGGAGCAGCTCGCACCCTTCGCCGTGTGGGGCGTGCCGGCGCCGCGAATGATCGGCGGCGAGCTGGTCTGGCTGGTCGACGGCTACCTGCCGAACTCGTTCTTCGCTGGGTCATCGCGGGTTGAATGGCGGGGCCGCTGGATTGGGGGGTTGCGGGCGGGATTCATCGGGGTGATCCACGCCGAGTCAGGCGCCACCGGCGTCTACCTGAGGCACACGGCGGATGCGGTGGCCGAAACGTGGCACGACCTGTTCCCCGGCATCGTCCAGCCCGCAAGCAGCATCCCCGCCGAGGTGCTGCGGGCGCTGCCGTATCCGGTGGAACTGCTCGAGGTCCAGCTTCGCGTGATGGCTCAGCCGCACTGGAACATGGGACTGCTCTCCAGCCGGGAGGATAATGTCGAGGCCTCCGGACCGGCGGTGGACGCGCTGTGGAAACCGGATACCAGCGGGCTGAGCCAGGTGGTGCCCTTTGAGCGGGCGGGCGGGCGACAAATCGACGCGATCCTCCATGCGCAGATGGCCGATGGTCGCGAAGTACTCACCATCTTCCGGGTCGACAGCCTGCTTTCGCTTCCGGATCCTTCGGCACTGCAGACGCGTTGGGGGCGGATGCCCACCTACCAGCAACTCAAGGATTCGGTGGAGAAAGCCGGTGCCAGGCTGGAGGCTGAGCCGGTGCACTTCTGGCCGACGAGCATCGGGCTGGGCGCGTATCAGATTCACGTCGCGCGGCGTGATGGATCGCCGCCTTCGGTGGCATGGGTGAGCCTCGCGGTCGCCGACCGACGCGGGGCTGGCCACGATCTCGAAGAGGCTTGGCAGAACTTTCTCGGATTGTCGGCACCGGTCATCTCGGCCACGGAACGGGGCACAGTTCTGTTCGAGGTCAAGCGCCACCTGGCGGCAGCCGACGCCGCGCTGCGCCGCGGGGATCTGGAGGCCTTCGGGCATCAGTGGGAGGCGATCAAGCGACTCGTCGGCAATCCCTAAGTCATAGCCTTGCTTTCGGTTAGCATCAACCTTAGTTTCCGCGCCGCTCCCTCCCGACTCCGCCGTGCCGTCGAGGGCGACCCGTTCTCCTTCTGGGTGAGGCCCCTGTGAATCTCCACGAATATCAGGGCCGTGTGTTGTTCCGCGCGGCCGGTATCCCGATGCCGGATGGTGACGTCGCGTCGACGCCTTCCGAGGCTGAGTCCATCGCCCGACGGGTTGGCGGGACGGTGGTCGTGAAGGCGCAGGTACACGCGGGCGGGCGCGGCAAGGCGGGTGGCGTCAAGCTCGCCAAGACCCCGGCCGAGGCGGCCGAGGCAGCGGAAAAGATTCTCGGCATGAGCATCAAGGGGCTGGTGGTGCAGAAGGTCCTCGTGGTGCCCGCCGCGGATATCGCGCAGGAAGCCTACGTCGGCCTGATCATGGATCGCGCCAGCCAGCGGCCGGTGTTCATGGTGAGCCCGGCCGGTGGCATCGACATTGAGGAAGTCGCGGAAAAGACCCCCGAGAAGATTCTGCGGCTCGCGGTCGATCCCCGCTACGGGTTGCTTCCGCACCAGGCGCTGACGCTTGCGCTCTTCCTGTACCAGGACATCGCGCAGGCCCGCGCTGCCGCGAAGATCATGGAGCAGCTTTACACCGTCTTCACCTCGAACGGCTGTTCGCTCGCGGAAATCAATCCGCTGGTGACCACGCCCGAAGGGCGGATCGTGGCCCTCGATGCCAAGGTCTCGATTGACGACAACGAGCTCGATCGTCGCCCCGATCTCGCGCTGCTGCGGGATGAGACCGCCGAGGAGCCGAGCGAGGTGGCAGCGCGGCGGGCCAACCTCACGTTCATCAAGCTCTCCGGGAATGTCGGTTGCGTCGTCAACGGGGCCGGACTCGCCATGGCGACAATGGACCTCGTGAAGTATTACGGCGGGGAACCGGCCAATTTCCTCGACATCGGAGGGTCGTCCAACCCGGACAAGGTTGTGAACGCCCTCCGGATTATCACCAGCGATCCGGAGGTGAAGGCCATTCTGTTCAATATCTTCGGTGGCATCACCCGGACCGACGACGTGGCGAATGGCATCAAGACCGCGCTGGCCCAGTTCCCGGTCAAGGTGCCGATCGTCGTGCGTCTCACCGGCACCAACGAGGTCGAGGCCGTCAAGATCCTGCAGGGCATCGGCATGAAGGCGCTCAGCGACATGGATGAGGCGGTGCAGCAGGTGGTCGCGCTGGTGAAGGAGGCGGCATGAGCATCTTCGTCGACAAGACTACTCGGCTGGTGGTGCAGGGGATCACCGGGCGCGACGGGTCATTCCACGCCAGGCAGATGCTGGAGTACGGCACCCAGCTGGTCGCGGGCGTCACCCCGGGCAAGGGCGGCCAGCGCTTCGAAAGCAAGGTTCCGATCTTCAACACCGTGGCAGAAGCGGTGCGGGAGACAGGCGCCAACACCTCCGTGATCTACGTGCCGCCGGTGGGTGCCGCGGGGGCGATCTATGAGGCTGCCGACGCTGGCATCGGCCTCATCGTCTGTATCACCGAAGGCGTGCCGGTGATGGACATGACCCGGGTGATCCCCTACGTGCGGGAGCGCGGCGCTCGCCTGATCGGCCCAAACTGCCCCGGCTTGATCTCGCCCGGCACCGCCAAGGTCGGGATCATTCCCGGCAACATCTGCCTGCCGGGAACGGTCGGACTCGTCTCCCGCAGCGGCACGCTCACCTACGAAGTGGTGAATCACCTGACCCGGAACAAGATCGGTCAATCCACGTGCGTCGGTATCGGGGGCGACCCGCTCAACGGCACCTCCTTCATCGACTGTCTGCGCGCCTTCCAGGATGATCCTGGCACCGAGGCCATCGTGATGATGGGTGAGATTGGCGGCACCGATGAGCAGAACGCGGCCGACTTCGTCCGGGAGTATGTCCGTAAGCCGGTGGTCGGCTTCATTGCCGGACAGACCGCCCCGCCCGGACGACGGATGGGACATGCTGGTGCGATCATCTCGGGGGCCGCCGGGACCGCCGCCGAAAAGATCGCGGCCTTCGAGGCGGCGAAGATCCGGGTAATGAAACGCCCCATCGATGTCGTGGAACTCGTGAAATCGGTTCTGAAGTAACCCTTTTGCCTCCCGGTGACTCCGGGGGGTGGCACCTGGCTCAAGGAGAAGTGAAGCGTGGCACAGCACCTGACTCTCGGTATGCTCAAGCCCGATGCGATCGCCAGCGGCAAGGCCGGGCTCATCATTGCCCTCCTGCAGAAGGAAGGGTTTGTAATTCGGGCCACCCGGCTCGTGCGCATGACTCCGGCGCAGGCGGGCGCCTTCTACGAAGTCCACAAGGGCCGGCCATTCTACAATGACCTGGTCGCCTTCATGACCAGCGGTCCCTGTCTTCCCATGGTGCTCGAGCGGACCGATGCCGTGCTTCACCTCCGCAGTGTCATCGGGGCCACCGATCCGGCGGAAGCCGCGGCGGGGACGGTGCGGAAGCTGTACGCCGAGTCGAAGGGCAAGAATGCGATTCACGCCTCCGACAGCGATGAGAACGCCACCCGGGAGGTGGGCTTCTTCTTTAGCGAGGGCGAACTGGCCGGGCTCTGGGGCTGATGGGCGCTGGGGGAGGGGGCCGCCCGGCGGCAGCACCAACACCCGTCGGAACGTACCAGATTGTCTTGACCCAACTCGTTGTCCCAGCTAGTTTTCGCGGCTATGCTTCGGATCGATATTCGTTCGCTAGACCGCGGTCCGGTCGAGACCGTGGGTGTGCTGCCGGCTGACGATCCTGCGTTGGCCGGTCTCGAGCTCGATCTCGACGGACCGGTGAGCGTCTCGGGCAAACTGGCCGAGACCGGCGACAATGAATACTTCTGGCAGGGACATATCGCCGGACGGGTGAAATCCTCCTGCCGACGTTGCCTGACGGACCTGGTGGTACCCCTCGACACGGACGTCGAGGTGCTGTTCAGCGCAAATCCGGAACTCGAGGACGACCCCTCGGCCTACCCGCTGCCAGCGCTGGTGACTCACGTGGATCTCCGCCCTGCGGTGCGCGAAGAACTCGCCCTTGCAGTGTCGGCCTATCCCCTCTGCCGCGAGGACTGCGCCGGGCTGTGTGCCGGGTGTGGAGCGGAATTGAACGCCGGGCCGTGCCCCTGTGGCGCCCCGGCCGAACCTGACTGAGGCTCGTCATGGCCGTCCCGAAGCGTAAAGTATCCAAGTCCCGTAAGCGCCTCCGCCGTGGCCACGACAAGGCCGTGGTCATGGCGCACCAGGGCTGTCCCCGGTGCAGCTCTCCCAAGCTGCCGCACCGAGTCTGCCCGACCTGTGGGTACTATCGCGGAAAGAAGATGATCGAGGTTGAGGACGCCTGAGCGTGATCCGCATCGCTCTCGACGCCATGGGGGGAGACCACGCCCCGCAGGCCGAAGTCGAGGGTGCGGGCCGGGCGCTGGCTGAACTGCCGCCCGGATTCCTCATCCAGCTGGTGGGTCGTCAGGACGCCATCGAGGCGGAGCTGACTCGGCATCCGGAGCTGGACCGCTCCCGGATCGAAGTCCATCACGCCCCGGATGTCATCGGGATGAACGAGAAGCCCCTCGCGGCCGTGCGGAAGAAGCCGCGCTCCAGCGTCGCGGTCGGCCTCGGCCTCCAGAAGAGCGGCGCCTCCGATGCCTTCGTCTCCGCCGGTAATACCGGCGCGGTCCTGGTGGCGTCTACACTCGCGCTCGGGCTCCACGACGGGGTTGATCGTGCCGCCCTCGCCGCGCTCTTTCCTTCCGCCGATCTGCCCGTCCTGGTGCTCGACGCCGGGGCCACCGTGGACTGCTCGCCACGCGAACTCGTGGGCTTCGCCTGGCTGGGCACGATTTACATGCAGGACGTGCTGGGACGGGCGGAACCCAAGGTCGGGCTGTTGAACGTTGGCGAGGAGGAGGAGAAGGGAAACACCGCCGCCAAGGAGGCCAATCAGTTGCTCCGTCAGGCGTCCGGACTCAACTATATCGGGAACATCGAGGGGCGCGACATCGTCGCGGGGCACCCCAACTTCGGGCAAATGGATATCGTGGTCTGCGACGGTTTCGTCGGAAACATCGTGCTCAAGTTCTACGAGTCGGTGGGCAAGCTCTTCGTTCGGCTGGCCAAGGTGAGGGCGCCGGGCGTCCTGGAGCGCGCCGACATTCGGGACGTGCTGCACCACCTCGACTACAGCGAATACGGCGGCGCCCCGCTCCTGGGCGTGAAGGGGGTCTCGGTGGTCTGCCACGGCGCGTCATCGCCTAACGCGTTCAAGCACGGGATCCGGATCGCCCACCAGTCCGTGGTCCGCGGGTTGAGCGCGCACATTGGCGCCAAGTTCGCCCAGCGCGACGCGGAGACCGACCTCTGATGCAGCGGCCGACCGCGCGGGTCACCGGCCTGGGCGTCTACGTGCCCTCCCGCGTGGTGACCAATCAGGATTTCGCCGAGCGTCTGGAGACCTCCGATCAATGGATCGTCGAGCGGACCGGCATCCGTGAGCGTCGCTTTGCCGCGGCGGATGAAACCGTCGCTACCATGGCCCGGCAGGCGGCTGGATTGGCCTTGGCCCAGGCGGGCCTCACCCCCATGGATCTCGGCGCGATCATCGTCGCGACCGCCACACCCGACCGCACGCTCCCCTCGACCGCCTGCTACCTCCAGGCGATGCTGGGAGCCGAGCGGGCGGCGGCCTTCGACCTTGCGGCGGCCTGCTCCGGCTTCATTTTCGGCCTGACGGTGGCGGAGGGGTTAATCGCAAGCGGGCAGGTGGAACATGTGCTGGTCGTCGGCGGCGAAAAGCTCAGCAGCATCACCGACGATCAGGATCGTTCGACCGCCATCCTGTTTGGCGACGGCGTCGGGGTTGCCGTGGTTTCCGCCACCACCAGCGGCAATCGCGGGTTGCTCTCCAGCTTTATCAAGTCCGACGGCCGACTCGCGTCGCTGCTCTACATCCCGAGCGGCGGCACCCTGGATCCAATCAGCGAAAAGGTCGTGCGCGAGCGGACCCATTACATGAAGATGGCCGGCCGGGAAGTCTTCAAGCACGCGGTGCTCACCATGGCAGAAGCCTGCGACGAAGCGGTGCGCCGCGCGGGCATCCGCATGGATGAGATCGACTTGCTGGTGCCCCACCAGGCCAATATCCGGATCATCGATGCCCTGGCCCGCCATGCGTCGATCCCGATGGAGAAGGTCGTGGTGACCGTCGATCGATACGGCAATACCTCCGCGGCCTCGATTCCCATGGCCCTCGGGGACGCGGTCGCCACCGGGCGCCTCACCCCGGGGAAGCTGGTGCTGCTCGTGGCCTTCGGCGCGGGCTTCACCTGGGGCAGCGTGGTGATTCGGTGGTGACCGTGGTGATCTGTCCCGGCCAGGGCGCCCAGAAGGTCGGCATGGGGAAGGATCTCGCCGAACGGTTTCCTGCGGCCCGCGAAACCTTCGAGCGGATCGATGCGACCCTCGGCGTGAGTCTCTCGGAGATCATGTGGAACGGCCCTGAGAGCGAGCTGACGCTGACGCATAACACCCAGCCGGCGATCCTGGCGCATTCGGCGGCGGTGTGGTCGGTCGTCGCGTCGCGCCTCGCGCCTCACACCGTGGCGGCCGCCGGTCACAGCCTCGGCGAGTACAGCGCCTACGTCACCGCAGGCTCGCTGACGGCGGAGACGGCCGCCAGCCTGGTACGCCGCCGGGGCGAGTTGATGTTCGAGGCCGGCACCCGGCGGCCCGGCGCGATGGCGGCCGTGCTCGGGCTGGCCACCAGCGAGGTGGAGGCGGCCTGCAAGGCGGCCTCGACGGCGACTGAAGTCGCCGTGGCGGCCAACCTCAATACGCCCGACCAGACGGTCCTCTCGGGCGATCCCGCGGCGGTCGAACGGGCTGGTGAGGGGTGCAAGGGTCGCGGCGCAAAGCGGGTGGTTCCGCTCAAGGTGAGCGGCGCGTTTCATTCGCCGCTGATGCAGCCCGCGGTCGCCGGTCTCACCGAGGCCCTGGCGCGGGCGCCCTTCCGCGATCCCGCCGTGCCGATCATCGCCAATGCGACCGCCACGGCGACCTCGACGGCGTCAGACGCCCGGCGACTGCTGGCGCAGCAGCTGACGGCCCCGGTACGGTGGGTCGCCTGCGTGGAAGCCGCCCGTCGCCTCGCGCCAGGCGCCACGTTCGTCGAGATCGGCCCGGGAAACGTGCTGAGCGGTCTCGTCAAGCGCATTGTCCCGGGCGCCACTACGTTGACCCTGGGCACCGCGGATGAGGTCGAAAAGTTCATGCTCACGGCCAACGGCTAACGGCAAATGGCCTTGTCCATCGACCTGACCGGCCGGACCGCCTTCGTCACCGGCTCAACCCGGGGCATCGGCCACGCGATCGCCGTCGCGCTGTATCAGGCGGGCGCCCGGGTCGCGATCGTCGGCCGGGATGCCGACAAGGCTGCTGCCATCGCCGCCGCGCTGGGCGAGCGCGCCCTGGGCGTATCCTGCGATGTCGTCGACGCGAAGCAGATCGAGGCGGCGATCGCGGGTGCGGAAAAGTCGCTGGGGCCGGTGGACATCCTGGTCAACAACGCCGGCATTACCCGGGACAACCTGCTGCTCCGGATGTCCGAAGCGGAGTGGGACGAGGTCCTGGCCGCGAACCTCAAGGGCGCTTTCCATACCACGAAGGCCGTGCTGAAGGGCATGATGAAGCGCCGCAGCGGGCGGATCATCAACGTGAGCAGCATCGTCGGCATCACCGGTAACAAGGGTCAGGCCAACTATGCCGCCAGCAAGGCCGGCCTGATCGGCTTCACCAAGTCGGTCGCGAAGGAGTACGGGAGCCGGGGCATTCTGGTCAACGCGATCGCTCCGGGATTCATCGAGACCGACATGACGAGCGGCCTGCCGGAGGAGTCCCGCCAGGCGATGCTCGCGGGGATCACCCTGGGACGGCTGGGACGGCCGGAGGACGTGGCGGGGGCGGTCCTCTTTCTGGCCTCCGACCTGGCGGGCTACATTACTGGCCAAGTGCTCGTGGTCGACGGCGGCTTCGCCGGCTGACGGGCACAACTTTTCACCTCACTCTTCCGAGGAATGTCATGAGTAACGTCGAAGATCGGGTCAAGGACATCATCGTCGAGGAACTCGGGGTCGAGCGGGAGAAGCTGACCGCCGAGGCGAGTTTCATGGAGGATCTCGGCGCGGACAGCCTCGACACCGTCGAGCTTGTCATGGCGTTCGAAAAGGAATTCGACATCGACATCCCGGATGAGGAAGCCGAAAAGCTTCGCACCGTCGGCGATGCGCTCAAGTACCTCCACGAAAAGCTCGGGAAGTAACTTGGTCCACCGTGTCGTAGTCACCGGCCTCGGGCTGGTGACGCCTCAGGGCCTGGACGTCGAGAGCTCCTGGGCCGGGCTGCTCGCCGGCCGGTCCGGGGCGGTGCCGATCTCCCGGATGGACCCCTCGCGTCTCGGCGTGCGCTTCGCGTGCGAGGTCCAGAAGTTCGATCCTCTGCTCTATATCGATCGCAAGGAAGCGAAGCGGTACGATCTCTTCGTGCAGTATGCGATCGCGGCCGCCCATCAGGCGGTGGTGCAGTCGGGGATCGACGGCAAGGCGGCGGACAACAATCGGGTCGGCGTGGTGATGGGCAGCGGCATCGGCGGGATGCAGACGTACGAAGACAACTGCATGGCCTACCTCACCAAGGGGCCCGATCGCGTGTCGCCGTTCTTCGTGCCGATGTTCATTCCCAACATGGCGCCCGGTTTGGTATCGATGCGCTATGGCTTCAAGGGCCCGAACTTCGCCCCGGTCTCCGCCTGCGCCTCCTCGGCGCACGCGGTGGGCGAATCGTACCGGCTCATCCGCGATGGCATCGCCGATGCCATGGTTACCGGGGGCTCGGAGGCGTGTATCACCGGCCTCACCATCGCCGCCTTCAGCAACATGAAGGCGATGTCGACGCGCAACGACGATCCCGTCACCGCCAGCCGACCGTTCGACCGCGATCGCGATGGCTTCGTGCTGGGCGACGGCGGGGCGGCGGTGATTCTCGAGAGCCTGCCGCATGCCGAGAAGCGTGGCGCAACCATTCTCGGAGAGGTGGTGGGATACGGGCTGTCCGCCGACGCCTTCCACATGAGCGCGCCCGCGCCAGACGGCGAAGGGGCCCAGCGGGCCATGCGCATGGCGCTCGAATTGGGCGGGATCGACGCGAGCCGGGTCGGGTACATCAACGCGCATGGGACCTCGACGCCGCTCGGCGACATCGCCGAGACTCAGGCGGTCAAGGGCGTCTTTGGTGAGCACGCCAAATCGCTCGTGTTTGCCTCGACCAAGTCCATGACCGGCCATCTGCTCGGCGGTGCCGGTGCGCTGGAGTTCGTGGTGGCGCTTCTCGCCGCCAGGACCGGAGACATCCCGCCCACGATCAACCAGTTCAACGCCGACCCGGCATGCGACCTCTTCTGTGCGCCCAACACCAAGGTGCATCGCGAGATCGACGTCGCAATGTCAAACGCCTTTGGATTCGGCGGGCACAACGCGTCGCTGGCGGTGCGCCGGTTCGAAGCCTGACGCTGTCAGGCCGGGACCGCCCGATCTTGTCGTCCTGAGGCCGCCAGTCAGGGGAGGGGCGATGCCCGCGAGATCCCGCAGCGAAGTCCCGACTTATGGCCGATCGCCTCTCGCCCGACGAATTCACGCCCACTTCGGATTCGCCCCATGCCCACCTGGCACAATCTCGGCACGCGCCCGGAGCTGGAGAAGCGCGCTCCCTTCGCCATCAAGCTCGACCGGCAGCAGATCGCGGTCTTCCTGCACCAGGGCCGCTTCCACGCCATCGGGGACCGCTGCAACCACCAGGGAGGACCGCTCAACGAGGGACGGGTGAACGGCGAGTACGTGATGTGCCCCTGGCACGCGTGGGAATACAGCGTGATCACGGGGAAGGGCCCACCCGGCTACGAGGAGGAGGCGGTGCCGGTATTCAGCATTGAGGTGCGCGCGGATGGCGTCTGGATCGACAGTGATCCCATCAGTCCGCGTCATCTGATCCGGCACGAGCCGCACCCCCTGAGCGTGATCACGCCGCGCCCGGCCGGCGCACCGCCCCGCGTGCTCGGCATCTCGACTACGGCGATGGATTCCCCCAATCCCCGTTTCTCGACTTCCGATCACCTGCTGGAGGCCGGGCTCGCACATGCCCGCAACACCCTGGGGGCCGAGACTCGCCTGGTGCGACTGCGCGACCTGCAGTTTCGCGCCTGCGAAGGCAACTATTCCAAGGCCGCGCACGCCTGTACCTGGCCCTGTGCCATCACCGAACGAGATCCGGAGGATCAACTCACGGAGATCTATGCCGGCCTGGTGCAATGGTGCGATGTTGTCGTGGTGAGCACGCCGATCCGCTGGGGCGTCGCCTCCTCCCTCTATTTCCGCATGACCGAGCGGCTTAACTGCATCCAGAATCAGATGACCATCCACAACCGCTGCCTCATCAACCGGAAAGTGGCGGCGTTCATCATCACTGGCGGGCAGGATAACGTGCAAGGGGTGGCCGGCCAGCTCATGACGTTCTGGGCCGAGCTGGGCTTTGTCTTTCCGCAATTTCCGTTCATCGCACATTCGCGCGGATGGGATGCGGAGGACATGGAAGTGAACGTCCGGCAGGTTCGCGCGAGTGAGGCACTTGGTGAGGCGGCGGCGGAACTGGTCCAGCGGGCGGTGACGCAATGGCGCGGGCTGGATCAGGTCGCCCCCGGAGTGGTCAGGCCGATGGAGCGAAGCGGCCGGAAAGCGCAGCGCCTGGCGACCTCGACGGGCGAGGCTCCCGGCTGACCCGAGCTACCGGGTCGTCCGGACCGGGAAGGTCTTCCCCCCAAGGGCGCTGCGGAGGATGACGAGTGGGGGCGGAACGTGTTCCCCGAAGGCGGTGTTTTCGTCGGCCAGCCGCGTGACCGCCGCCCGGATCCGGTCGTATTCCTCCCCGACCACCGGCTGGAGAAACCGCGGCGACCCGGCGCTGTCGACCTGACCTGATTCTTCGATCAGTGCATAGCCCCGATCGACGAGGAGCAGCAGGGAGTCGGTGGTCCGGGCCATGGTGCGCGATTCTCCCTCCGGGGACCGCACCCGCCACTCGGTAAACTCGGCCGGATTCCAGTTGCCGGAGTGGGCCAGGGCTGCGGCGGTATCACGGAACGCCGAGAGCACTCCGGCTTCCATAAGGCGCCAGTGCGCGACGGCGGGCCGGAATGAGGCCACCGCCACGCGCACGGCGCGGAGACTCTCCGGCGTGGTGAGACGCTGCTGACTCAGCAGCCCGCGCAACGCGAGCAGCCCGGCCGATTGACCGAGGATGCGCGCCGCCTCGGCCCGGGCTTCTGCGGCGCGGCCGGCGAGCGCTTCAGGGCTCGGGTGCGCACTGCGCAAGGCGCCGAAGGGAAGTGTGGAGAGCGGCGCGTCGGAGGACGGAGACCGATTCCTGGGCGACGCGGTGCTCGGTTGCCGACTCCACCCTACCTCCGAGTTGCCACGTCCAAGCCCATAGACGAGGGCAAGGGCGCCGAGAAAAATGAGTGCCGCTCCACCCGTGGTGGCCGGCACAACCCATCCCGGTCGCCGTCGAGCCTCGAGCTCCTTGGCGCTCAGGGAGTGCATCTTGTAGATCGGCACCTTCCCTTGAAGCAGGATTTCGACATCCGTATCGGGGACGGCGGGACCGGGCTCAGCCACGGACAGCCCAACTTTCGCGCTCGCCCGCTCGGCGGCGACGGCATACTCCGGGTGCACGGAGATCGGCAGCCACCGCTGACTGTTGGCGTGATAGATCTCTGCCTCGCCCGTGATGAGACCGCTCTGGATTCCCAAGGCGAGTTCCTCAACGGAGCGGAATGCAGATTCTTCACCGGAGGGGAGCCGGACACGATACATGGCGGAATGATAGCGATCGCACCCGTGAGGGCGCGAGGGGTCAGCGGGCGGGCGGGGGCCCCAGGCGGCCCAGTCCAGCCATGAGACGGGGATAGGTCGCGCGGTTCGGCCCGGGGGTCGAATCTCGCCAGGCAGCCAGGCTGTTGAGGATGTCCAATCGCAAGCGCAGATAGGCCTTCGCCGTCCGGGCTTCCTGGAATTTCAGGCCGGTGTCAGTCCAGCTGAATCGCCCCTGTGCCGCCACGAGCAGACCAAAGAGCCTGTCGACATCACTGATCAGCGCACGAGACGCCTCCGCGGTCTCGAAGGACTCGCGCAGCGAGCCCTGACCGCCCGGATCATCGGCGCGGTAGGATTGTTCCAGCATCACCTCGCGTCCGCGATAGACCCGGAGAATGTTGCCGGCGGCGGAAACCATGCGCCGGGCGGCGCGGAGGCTGTCAGGGTTCGCGAACCGATAGCCGTCGAAAACCCGCCTGAAATTGATGTAGTCCAGCCCCGTGTCCATCTCGTCGCGGGCGTCGGCGTAGGCCTCGGCGTAGCTGAGTATCCTGGGGCGACTGGCGCGAAGCTGGGTCGTTCTGGTCGACGGGCGATAGGCGATGAGGGAGTCGAGGCGGGCCGCGGCTGCCACCGGATTGGGAGCGGAAGGCGCGGGGAAAGGGCCGAGGCCGGGATCAACCCGGGGAACCAGGGCCTCGGGGGCAGGGTCCATCCCCTCCCGCCGTTCCAGCGACCGGCTCAAGTCCGCCACGCCGCGCTTGAGATAGGGGGCAACGAAGATTGCAGTGCCGCCAAGGCTGATGACTCCAACGAGACCCATGGCGAGGGAGAGCATGATCCGAAGCTTGCGGGCCCGCGAGTCATATCCCGGCACGACGGCCGACGGGACGGGAGTGGGCGCAGCCACCGCTGCTTCGCCCCCCCACTGCGGCGACTCCACGACAGGAGGCGCCGACGGCACCGGCGAGAGGACAGGCGGCTGGACGGCGGCCCTGGTGGCGGTCGACTCGGCCGATTCCATGGTCAACGGCCCAGGGGCGGGTGACACTGCGGCGCCGGGGCCCGTACTGGCTCCGGAACGGGCAAACTTTCTGGGTGCGTGGGGGATTGGCGCCATGGCCTTGGCCGGGTCTTCGCCCGGGGCGGCGACGGCAAGCGGGGTCGGGAAGCCGAGCGCGGGCTGCTTGCCCGAGCTCACCAACTTGTAATCGGGATGCAGGTGGATGGGCAGCCAACGATTCCCGGCGGTGTGGAAAACCTCGGCGGTCGGGTTCACCACGCCGCTCGCAACAGCGGTGGTAAGCTCTTTCGCGGTGCGGTAGGCCGCCTCTTCGCCGTTCGCCAACCTGATCCGGTACATGCGCCTGCCAGTCTTCCGAGGGGAGAACCATACTTTCAGTAACAGTTTACGTGCCGAAAACCTTGAGGGACAGCCAGTAAAATCTTGTCATGCATTTTTTGCGACAGTTGTCGAAACAAGATTACATGCAGTCTTGTAAGTCGCTGCAACACATAGCATTGTAGTTACCGCACCATTCACAAGTCAGGTGAGGTCATTGAATGACGCGAATGTGTTCCACGTCACTCAGCTCAGCCTCCCCATCCCTAGTCTGGCAACTTGACCGACAACCCTAGTTTCGAGGCCCTTCATGCGCCGTGAGCCAGCTCCCGAAGGCCAGGACCATCCCAATCGGAGGGCCTTCCTTTCAACCGCCGCAACAGGGTTGGCGGCCGTGGGCCTGACGCGCCGAGTCGGCAATGAGACAGGTAACATTTCCACAAAGGCACCGCGTCCGGTCGGTGCTGATTTCGAGCTGGCTGAGGTGGGGATCGCTGAACTGCAGCAGGGGATGGTGGCGGGTAGGTGGACCAGCCAGCGACTGGTAGAGTTGTATATCGACCGGATCGCGCAGTTGGATGGGGCTGGCCCGATGCTGCAGGCGGTGCTGGATCAGAATCCCGATGCCGGCCGGATCGCCGCCGCGCTTGATGAGGAACGCCGCTCCGGCATGGTCCGGGGTCCCCTCCATGGGATCCCGATCGTCCTGAAAGACAACGTCGCCACGGCGGACGGGATGAGCACCACCGCTGGCTCCCTCGCGCTGGCCGGTTCACACTCCCGGAATGATGCGTTCCTGGTGGGCCGGCTCAGAGCCGCCGGTGCGGTGCTGCTGGCGAAAACCAACATGAGCGAGTGGGCCAACTTCCGCTCCACCAGGGCCTCCAGTGGGTGGAGCAGCCGAGGAGGGCAGGGCCGGAACCCATACACCCTGGATCGGACACCATGCGGTTCGAGTTCCGGTACCGGCGCCGCCGTGGCCGCCAGCTTCGCTGCTGCCGGCATCGGGACCGAAACCGACGGCTCGATCACTTGTCCGGCTTCCGCGGAGGCGCTCGTGGGGTTCAAGCCCACGGTCGGCCTGGTGAGCCGGAGCGGGATCATCCCCATTTCGAGCACCCAGGACACTGCCGGTCCCATCGGTCGCACCGTCGCGGATGTCGCTGTCCTCCTCATGGGTATCACCGGCGTTGATCCCGCCGATGCGGCGACCCGGGCCGCCGCGCCGATGGCAGGCAGTGATTTCCTGTCGTTCCTCGATCCCGATGGCCTCAAAGGGGTCCGGCTGGGCATCACCCGGGCGCACTTCACCGGCTATCACGACGGCACCGACCGACTCTTTGACCAGGCGGTCGGCGTGTTGGGCCAGCTCGGCGCGATCATCATCGACCCAGCGGACCTGCCCCACGCGGGGGAGTACGACGCGGAGGAATTCCAGGTCCTGCTCTACGAGTTCAAGGATGGGCTCAACCGCTATCTCGCCGCGTTGCCGGAAGGACCCTGGCCCCGGACCCTCAAGGACCTCATCGCCTTCGACGAGCGCGAGGCGGCCACCGTCATGCCCTTCTTCGGCCAGGAGATCCTCCTCCAGGCCGAAACTTGCGGCCCACTCACTACGCCGGCTTACCGGAAGGCACTGGCGAAGTGTGGCCGCCTCTCCAGGGCGGAAGGAATCGATGCCGTCCTGAAGAAGCACCAGCTCGACGCGCTGATTGCGCCGACCGGCAATCCCCCCTGGCCGATCGACGTGATCAACGGCGATCACTTTACCGGGTCAGTCACCACGCCGGCGGCAGTCGCCGGCTATCCCCACATCACCGTGCCGATGGGATTCGACCATGGTCTCCCGGTGGGATTGTCGCTCTTTGGCGGGGCATGGAGTGACGGGAAATTGCTCAACTACGCCTTCGCCTATGAACAGGCCACCCGCCACCGTCGACCACCGCAGTTCCTCCCAACCGCGGCGCTCGGTCCCGGCATGAACAGTCATCATGCCGCGGGCCCTTCGTGATCCAATCACGACGTTGGGCGGGTATGATGGCATGCGTGTCGATGGCAAGTGTGGTGCCGACGATGGGACGGGCGCAGGCGACCACCGAGCGCACCGACACCGCGGCCGTCGCGCCCTACCGCAACCAACTGATCGCGCTCCCCTACGTCTCCTATTCACCGCAAACCAAGCTGCTGTTCGGCGCGGGTGGCCGGTACCAGTTCAAGTCGCCCGCCGCCCGCGCGGAGAAGGGGACGCGTCCCTCCACGCTGTCGGCGAATGCCGCGTACACCACCAAGGGACAGTGGGGCGCCGGTTTCGGTGTGAGTCTGTATCTGCCGCAGAATCGCTGGTCGATCGCCGGAGGAGTCGGTGCCGGTTTCTTCCCGGTGACCTACTATGGGGTGGGGTCTGACACCAGGGTGAGCGACGGTACCCTGCTCGACCAGCACTTTCTCGGAACGGACATCCGGGTCCTTCGGCAGGTGACCGGTGATTTCTCGGCGGGGGTGCACTACCGGGGCGCGTCATACTACGGGGTGAAGTTTGAAGATCCGTCGCGGATCACGGCTGGGCTCGCGGGAGCCACGGGTGGGGTCCTCTCCGGTGCAGGGGTGGTGGTTCAGGTCGAGGCACGCAATTCGACCACGACGCCGACCACCGGCCACTACCTGCTGGTGGATCTGCTGCGCTACGGCGGTTGGCTCGGCAGTGAGTTCGGGTATACCTCGCTCGCGGTCGATGCACGCGTCTATCTGCCGGTGCGCCGAGCAGGAGATGTGATCGCGCTGGCGCTGTATGGCCAGTGGAACGGCTCCGGCGTCCCGATCCAGGCGATGTCGATGCTCGGCGGTATCACTACCCAGGAGCTGATGCGCGGGGTTTACCTCGGCCGTTTCCGCGACCAGCACGAACTGGTGGCCCAGGCGGATTATCGCGGCCACCTGAAGGGGCGGTTCGGATACGTCGTCTACGGCTCGGCGGGCAACGTCTTCGGGAGCGCGGGGCGCGCGCTCTTCGACGCCATGAAGTTCACCTACGGGGCAGGGCTCCGCTTCAACATCAATCCCGCCGATCCACTGAACCTCCGGGTCGACTACACCCTGACCAGTTTCGGGAGTCCGGGGCTGAGCCTGGGGGCGGCGGAGGCCTTCTAACCTGACATCGGACTCAACCGCCAAGCCTCATGACTTGGGTGCATGATGTCTCCCGCCATTCCGCTTTGGAAGAGGCAACTCCTCATCCGCGTGACGCAGCTTCCGGAGTGTCAACCGGTCCGTTGCGAACAGTTTCGATGCGGAGCTCTTCTCGAGGTCGAGGAGTGCGAGCTCGGCCTTCCGGACTTCGATCTCGGTGGTGATGACCGTCAGCCGCGCGGCGGCTTCGGCCTGAGCACTATTGAGCTTGACTCGCGCGATTTCCGAGGCCTTCAGTTTCTGCTTCTTGGTGGCCAATTCCTCCTGTTCCCATTGCCACCGGGCGACACCCATGAGGACCTGCCCCTGCGCGGTGTAAACATCCGTCAGCGTGACACCGGAGTCGGAGAGCGTCAGCTCCCGCACCTGGTTCGAGTGGCCGGTCCCACGCGACTTGACGATCGTCAATGCCCGGTTGCGTTCTCCCTCATTGACGATATAGGAGACGTGAATCCAGGTGTCCGCGATTGTCGAGATCCCGGTGGCCGTCGCCTCGCCGACATCGGGGCCGTCCAGCAGGGAGGTATTGACGACCGTGATACCCTGGATCTTGAGATAATCCAGGAACATCTGGGTCGCATCGGCCGAGGCAAGATGGGCCAGCTTGCTCGAGAGGGCCGACAGCGGATCGATGACCAGGCACTTGGGCTTGTGCGCGCGAATCACGCTCCGGAGCTCGCCGAACTGATCTTCGATGTTCGGTCCCCGGGTGCGGGTCGAGTAGATCCTGAGCAGTCCCGACTTCTGATGCGGCCCCAGCCGGATGCCCACGGACGAAAGGTTGCGGACAATCTGGGTCGCCCCCTCATCGAAATTCACGTACATCGCTCGTTCGCCCCGCTCGCATGCGGCGGCGACGAACAGCCCGGCCAGAGTCGACTTGGCGGTGCCCGGAGCGCCGGAGATCAGAATATTGCTCCCGCGATGGTATCCGCCGGCGAGCATCGCATCGAGGCGGGGCAGCCCCGATGAGATGCGTTCATTCGTGACGACGTAATGGAGCTCGATGGGGCCGCGATTGGTGACTTGAATCCCCGCCTCGGTGATCGTGATGGGAAACTCGTCGCCCTGGAAACCGGATCCCCGGTACTTCAAGACCCGAAGGTTCCGAAAGCTCGATCCCGCCACCACCTGGTGACCCAGGTGAACCACGCAGTCGGCCATGAACTGCATGAATTCATAGTGTTGCCAGCTTTGGTCGTCGTCGGCGCCGACTTTCTGCGTGATGATGGCGGTGAGCCCGCTCCGGGTAAGCCAATCGCGGACCCGATAAATCTCCCGGCGCTCTGCGACCGGGTTGTCCAGCAGGCGCAGCAGCACGTCGATCCCGTCGAAAACGATCTGCTTCGCACCGGCCTCCTCACTGACGGCTTGGAGCACGTTGAGCAGGCCGCTCAGGTCGAAATCCCCGCCCTGTACCATCTCCGGTGAAAGACTCGCATCCAGGAAAAAGAGCCGTTTCGCGGTGAGGGCCGGTATGTCCCAGCCGAGGGTCGCGGCATTGGCGACGATCTGGTCGGCGTTCTCCTCGAAGGTCACGAGGATGCCCGGCTCTCGCCGGTCCCGGGCGGCGTTGATCAGCGACTGCACCGCGAACACCGTCTTCCCGCACCCCGGGCCGCCCCGGACCAGGGTGGTACGGCCGACCGGCAGCCCGCCGTAGGTGATCTCATCGAACCCCGTGATGCCAGTGGGCACTTTTGCCAATGGGGTGACGGGCACAGACTTGTGCAATGTCGGCTTCCGCTTCATCGGGAGGTCCTGACACCAGCGAGATTCAGCCAACGGGTCGCGAAGTGAGTGCAGGAAGGGGTATCCCGGCGTCCGTCGACCTGCAAACTCAACTGGGAAAAAATACCGGAATCCCGGCGGCGACAATCAATCCTTTGATTGAGTCGGCTCTGGCCTCGAAGGCTGAGCTTGGAAGTGGCCCATGCGTTCTAGGGCCCAGCCACCGTCTCATTGACCGCATTGAGCGCCTCAAGCGGCGACACATCGTGGCCCAGTGAATCCACGTAATGAATGTCGAATGCCGCATCAGTGTAGACGTAGAACACACAAGCCGAAGTGCACCGGAACAAATGCGCATGCCGAGCTGCCATCGTTGCGAAGCCGCCCGCCTGAAGCGTGAGGGGCTTTCCGTCCTTCGTTTCCAGCCGAACGATCCCGCTGACGATCATCAGGTGTTCGTTTGGCGTGTGCCAGTGCCACGGGATCACACACCCAGCCGCCACTTTCGCCAGGATGAATGAAGGCCCCGTCCTGGGATCGCCGCTCTGTACCGACCCGGGCGCGCAGGTCGGCAGCCCTGGCACCGGCCCAAACGTCATCGCGGCCATGTTGCTTCCGGCTGACGCATCCTGCTGTGCGCTGGCCAGGCAGGGGACAGCCAGGACGCAAGACACGGCAAACATCGTGAGTCGCCGCGACATGGGGATACCCATCTCACACCTCCAATCAAATGAAGTGGGATGTTCACAAATGAGCTGGCTGCTCAGTGGCTAGAACGCTGCGACCGAGGCAGTGGATCTGTGGGGCTGGGGCCATGTTGGCATCGTAGCTACAGGCCATAGAAGTGGAGGGCCTCTCGCGGGACCAGACACCGTGTGGCACCGTCCCGCCGTCGCGAACCTTACCTCGTGGCCAGGCTGGCGAGCATCGCCGGCACCCGCGGATCCTTCCGCAGCCGGTCGAACACCCGATTGCGCGGGAACTGCACCGTCCAGACGTCATGCCTCACGATCGCTTCGGCGAGCAGCGCCACCGCCGCCTCATGATCCCCCAGCTCCTCGAGCGCGGCCGCCGTCGCGCCCGTCGCCGGATACCGCCCATGATAGCGCTCGTGCATCCCGGCAAGGACGGCACGGGCCTGCTCTGACCGGCCACCGAGCGCGTACGCGTACGCGAGGAGGTCCTGCGAGATGGAAGGGTCAAGCGCGCTTACACGCTCCAGCAGCGCAATCGCTTCCGCCGTCCGCCCCAGCCCGAGGAGGGCGTCTGCCTTCCACGTCCAGGCCAGCATGAAGGTCGAATCCAGCGCCATCGTCGCACTTGCCACCGAATCGGCCTCGGCGTAGCGCCGCTCGGTGTACAGCACCTGCGCATCCCAGATCCGGAGGATCAGGCTGGCGGGATCCAGGGCCCGGGCCCGCGCCACGCGGTCGTGCGCCGCCGGGAAATCGCCCAGCCGGTTGGCCAGCAGCGCGTACCAGCCCCAATTCGTCGCCACGGTGGAGTCGAGCGCCAGCGCGCGGCGGAAGCTGGCGTCGGCCCGGCCCAGGTCGCCTAACAGCGAATAGGCATACCCCAGCCCCGCATACGACTCGGGGATGGTGGAGTCCATGGCGATCGCACGTGTCGCCGCGGCAACGGCACTGGCCAGGATCGGCGGACTGCTGTCCTGCACATACGCCGGGAGGACCGCCAGCGCCATGGCCAGCGACGCCTGGGCCCGGGCATAGGCCGGATCGCGCTTCGCGGCCTGCGCAAAAAGACTGATCGCCTGCTGCAGCGCCGGAGCCCCGCGGCGGTTGAACAGCACGATCCCCTGCAGCACCAGCGAATGCGCGTCCGGGTCGGCCGTCTCGGCCCGCGGCGTCCCGGCGGGACCGTGCCCGCCAAGCGAGCCGAGCAACGTAGTCGCGACGGTGCGGGCGATCTCGTCCTGCACCGCGAAGACATTGGCCAGCGGCCGGTCGTACCGCTCGGTCCACCGCACCGCACCATCCTTCGCCGAGACCAGCGTCACCGTGATCCGCACCTGGCCGTCGGCCCGCTGCACCGTGCCGGTGAGCAGTGAACTGACGCCGAGCTCGCTGGCGATGGCGCGTTCGTCGAGACCCTTGGCCTGGAGCGCGCCGGCACTCATCCGCCCGATTACCCGGATCCCGTTCCTCGCGAGGGCGCGCGTGATCTCCTCGGCGAGCCCGATGCCGAAGTAGTCATCCGCCTTGTCGCCGCTGAGATTCGCCAGCGGCAGCACGGCGAGTGACTGTTCTGCGCTGCCGGCATCAGGCGCTCGGGCAGCGCCACCGGTCCGGAGCAGCCACGCCGTAGCGGCGGTGATGAGCAGTGCCACCAGCACCAAGGCCGGGACCATCCAGCGGCGGGGAGCTCCTGTCGTCGCGACCGGTGCCGAGAACGACTGCCCCGGCGTCGTCACGCTGTCGAGTGCGTTCAGCACCTCACTCGCCGAGGCGGGACGGCGGCCCGAATCCTTCTCGAGGCATCGCATCGTGAGTGCCGCGAGTGCTGGCGGGAGGGCGGGCGTGATTCCGGTGATCGGCGCGGGAGATTCGGTGAGGTGCGCGGTAATGAGCTGTTGCGGCGTGGTATGGCGGGCGAAAGGATGCGCCCCGGTCAGCAGCTCGTAGGCGAGCACCCCCCAGGCGTAAAGATCGGTGCGCTGGTCGACGGTATCTCCCACCGCCTGTTCCGGCGCCATGTACGCTGGCGTGCCGATCGTGCCACCGGCCTGGGTCAGCGTTGCCGAACCGCCGCCGGCGTCCTGCGTTCTCGACGCGGTGAGGGCCTTGGCGATGCCGAAGTCGGTCACCATCGCGGCGCCGTGCGAGAGCAGCACGTTCTCCGGCTTGATGTCCCGATGGACAATCCCCTCGCTGTGGGCGTAGGCCAGCGCGCGGGCCACGTCGCGGAGGATCGTCACCCGCTCGGTCAGCGTTAGCGGCGCGCCGCTCGCCATCCTGTGCCGGAGCGATTCGCCCCGCACGTAGGGCATCGTGTACCAGGGCAGGCCGGCCGCGGTGCCGGCGTTGAGCACCGGGACGATATTTGCCTGCTGCAGTCGGGCCGCGAGCCGCACCTCACGGGTGAAGCGCTCCGCGCTCAACCCCTCCGTCAGCTCGGTGGCGATCACCTTCACCACCACCTGCCGGTCCAGCGCGATCTCGGTCGCTACCCAGACGCGCGACATGCCGCCGCCGCCCAGCTCACGTTCGAGGCGGTAGCGGTCGGCCAGTGCGTCCCGCAGGCGGTCGTCGAGCGAGGTCACGGCGTGCACCGGAAGTGGCGCATGGAGCAGATCTCCAGCATGGATCGGGATGATCGTCAGGGGAGTGCCGGGGGAATATGCATTCGGTCAGTCATTCCTGCGCCGCCTCCTTTCCCCGAAGGGGAGGTGGTGAGGGCGCGCAACTCACTCCACGGCTGACGGTATATCGGTCCAATCCTGGGGCCTCAGATACAGCACGACTGGTCGCGGCTCCGGTGCCGCGGCAATGGCCTCGAGGTAGGGCCGCGGGTCGATGCCAAGCTCCGCCTCCATCGGACCGAAGAGCGTGGCAAACCCGGGGCAGTTGTCGGAAAGAGCAATGACGCCATGCCGTAGCGCCACGACTTCGACCAGCAGCACAATCTGCGTGTGAGTCGTCAGGTCGAGCTTGTAGCCGGAAATCTTGCGGATTGACCCCCAGGCAACGCCGCGGGTACGAAACCGTACGGTGAGAGTGAAACCAGTCGCGTCCGCCGTCACCACCGGCAGGGGTGCGCGATCGCGACGGCCTAGCAGCCGCTGCAGCCATGGCAGCACGGAGAGCTCCTGCGATTGTCACCTGTCAGGGCGACGCGAGGCGGTGGAGGACGATCCCGGCAGGAACCAGGATAGGAATATCGCTCTTCCCCAGCAGTTCTTGGAGTCGCGGAGATGGCGAAGCCTTGGTCGCCAGTCTGACTGACCCCGCGAGAGTACACTGTGCCCATGCATCAGGCCATACTCGGCCTCCAGCCGTGGTCACACCGGCTTCCGTGCGCAGGGCAAGCAGGGCGGTCCACTCGTTCACCACGCCCGCGGACTTCGCTGCTACCTCACCCCTCACTGCCTGAAACCGGCTTCTCTCTTCCCACGTCATGCGCCATTGCGTAAGATATATCGTACGCAATCACTCACGACATAACCCGGATTCTATATGCGTAACCATCATGATGACTGGGGCTTAGGTGATATCTTCGCGGAACTCAGTGGCGGCAAGTGGGACCAGTGGGGCAAACAGGGTGGCCGCCGACGCCGGGGCTCCATGTTCGAATCGGGGGACATGAAGTTCGTCATTCTCCGGCTGCTCCGGGAGAAGCCCAGGCACGGCTACGAGGTCATCAAGGCCCTCGAGGAGAAGATGGGCGGCTGTTATACCCCCTCGGCCGGTACGGTCTACCCCACACTGCAGCTCCTGGAAGACCAGGGCTTTGTCCGGGGGGTCGATACCGATGGCAAGAAGGTCTATCACGTCACCCCGGAAGGGGAGCAGTACCTCAACGAGAACAAGCACTTGTTGGACGAGATCTTTGACCGGGTGCGCGACACCGTGCGGGACCTCGCTGGCGGCTCGATGGGCGAAATGAACAGCGCCTTCGGAAACCTGGCGCGCGCCACCTATCGCCGAGCCTGGAGGAAGGGACCAGATCATCCGGCACTCAAGCAGGTGGCCGAGATTCTCCGACGGGCCACCGCTGAGATCGAGAAGGCGTGGGAACAGGAGTAATCTTCCGCCGGGAGAATTCAGCATGCAGTGGCATAACGGGATGATGGGCTGGATCATCTGGCCGATCATCGTCTTCGGAATGATGCGAATCTTCCGCCGTGGCGGACGGAGGCGGCGTGACCGGCTCAAGGAATGGGGCGCTCAGCGGGGCAGGTGGGATCGGGCGGAGCGTGCCGAATTCGAGGCTGGTCCCGATCCCGACACCCTGATGCTGGAGCTCGACGCTCAGCGCGCCGAGCTGGCGGAGATGGCGACCCGGCTCTCCGAACTGGAGAACCGGGCCGATTTCGCTGAGCGACTCCTCTCCACGCCGCGGGAAAAGATCAACCGGTCGAGTCTGGCACCAGGGGTCCGCGGCTCGACGGACTAGAACCAGGTTGACCTGGTGTGGGCGGGGCGGGCGTCCCCGCCCGCCCGAACCGTGCGCCCCCCGGGACCCCGCAGCGAAGCCCCGACCTATCCGCGACGTTCACCAGACAGGTGGGGGCGATTCGCAGCTGACGGCCGATCGCTGCTGGCTCCCCCGTCAGGCTGCCTGACAGCCGCACGTCGGGCCGCAGGTGCAGGCCGCGCCGCACTGGCAGGTGGAGCTGGCTGCGGTCGCGGCCCCCTGGCAGCCGCAGGTGCAGGACGAACCGGGGCAGGTGACACAGGCGCAGGTGCTAGGCTGGTTGGACATGATCGACTCCTCGTGTTCGGGTGGACCGCCGTGTTGACGGAGATAGAATACCACCCGGGGCCAGGAGACGATTGAACGAAACGGCTATTCCAGATGGAGGGTCCCGGCTGCCATCCCGTACATCCGGCGAAAGGTTCGGCTGAGGTGAGCGGAGTCGGCGAATCCGGCATGGTATGCGGCGGTGGTCAGCGATTCGCCGGCCGCAAACGCCTCCACCGCCCGGTTGACTCGGAGCCAGAGCACATAGGGGCGGAAGGCCAGCCCCATCTCGCGCACAAATAGGTGGCGGAAGCGGCTGGGGGAAAGATGGACCTCGGCGGCAACGCGCTCAAGCGAGACCGTCCCGCTCAGGTTGTCGCGGAGATAGTCGAGGGCCAGGAGAATGCGGCTGTCCGCTGGGGCCGGTACCTCGACACCGTCGGTCAGCATCCGGATCACCTCACGCGCGGTCCTGATGAGGTCCGCCCCCTCTCGGCTGGCGCGATAGCAGGCGGACAGACTCTGCGCCGCCGTCTCGAGAAGGGGACCGTTCAGCAGGCAGATCCCGTGTGTCGCCGGAAAGCGCTGCAGCAGGACTCGGCCCGGGAGCGACTGGGGTTCGACGAAGAGGTGCGCCAGGGTCGGAGCATTCCGGCCGTCAAAGGCGTGGGGATGGTTGGAGCTGATCACCGCTCCGGTGCAGTCGAGCCATACTCCGTCGACCGGGCTCTGGAACCGGAACTGGCCTTCGAGCGCGAGCGCCACCTGAACGGCATGATGGGAGTGGACATCGTTCGGTGCCGAGGCGCGGCCGATCCACAGACTGCCACTGTTCCAGACGCAGATCTGGCCCGCTGCGGCGCTCGGGCTCACGCCGGCCCGCCGTCCCCCACCTCGGCGACCTCCACATCCACCACCAGCGGCATGTGATCGCTCCTCCCCGCCCACTCGGTGTGCCCACCGATATTCACCTCACGCAACCGGCCGGCCCATGCCGCGGGTACGAAGCAGTAGTCGATGTGATACGGCCGCGTCGCGTGCCGGTAGAGATAGAACGTTGGCCGAGTCTCCGACCCATGCGCCTCCTTGTTCCGGCTGTGATACGCGCTCACCAATCCCAGGGCACCAAGCTTCCGCACAAGGGCACTGTGCGACAGGTCGGAGGGATGCTCATGATCCCAGATAGCATTGGAGTTGAAGTCACCCAGCAGGACGGTGGGTTGGCGTTCGATTAATCCCCGACACGCCGTCACGGCGCGATGCAGTCCCCGCACATACGGCGCGACCGGGTCCTTCTGGGCCCAGATGGCAAGTAGCAGAAACGAGACCGGGCCGCTCACCGCCACCGGCACCACGTACTTAGGCAGCTGCCGCGGAGAGCGGAGTCGCCTCACCTGCCACGGCGCCCTCGCGATCACGCCGAGCCCCTTTCGCGGATTCGTGCCAGTCCAGACCGTCGTCCCCTGGGCCCCGCGTGCCCCCCTGATCCGCGGGCACTCGGGGATGACCGTCAGGTCGCCCTCCAGCGATTCCAGCGCCTCGAGCTTCTTCGGCCACGGGCCGGAGCAGCAGTTCCAGGTGATCAGTCGCAAGGGAAGTCCCTCGGTCGGAGAAGGCAGCACAGCTATGGCGCCATCTTTCCCCGCCACTCCGCCTCTTTGTCCGGCTTCCCCCATCCCCGATACAACTCCACCAATCTGACCACAGCCACCTGGAGATGCTGCGGCGACACATTCGGCACCGCACGCAGCCCTGCTTCCGCTTGCAACAGCAGCGGCTCCGCTTCGGCGAACTTCTGCTGCCGAGTGAGGCAGATGCCCAGTGCACCCCGTACGCGCCACGGCAACGAACGCGTCGAATCGAGGGGTGCCAGGTCCATTGCCGAGCGTACCAGCGACACTCCCTCCGCTGTGCTCCCCGCGGTGCAGAGGTCTGCACCCAGCCACTGCTGCGTCAGCAGCACGTTCGGGTCGGCCGGCGGGCGGACGGTCTGGTAGATGGCCATCGCCTCGCGCAGCACCGGGAGTGCGCCAGTGGTGTCGTTCTGCTTCTCCCGCATGTACGCGACGTTGAGCAACTGGTCGGCGACCTGCGGCGACTTGGGCCCCCACACCACCTTCCGGATTTCGAGCCCCGCCACCGAGAGCGACTCCGCTTGGGGCAGATCGCCGCGGAGTACGGCCACCCCCGCCAGCTTCTCGTAGGTGTCGCCCACGCTCCAGTGATTGGCCCCGTAGGCCGCGCGCCGCCGCGCCAGCACAATCATCAATATGCTGTCCGCCTCACTCAGCCGGTTCTCTTTTGACAGCGACCAGCCGAGCTGCGCCAGCGCGTAGATTTCTCCGTCCGCATCCTTTCCCGCCCGCCAGATCGGCAGCGACTCGCGATAGTATTTCTCGGCCGCGCTCCAGTCCCCCCGGAACTCCGCCCCCTGTCCCAGGTCCGTCAGGGTCGATGCGACTGCGGCGCTGCTGTCCCCCAGCGCCACCCGCCGCGCCGCCAGCGCCTGTAACAGCAAAGTGTCGGCTTCCTCGTACCGCTGAAGCCGCTGCAGCATCCGGGCGAGGTCGGTCCGGGAGAGCTGCACGTCGGGGTGCTGTTCGCCGAGGACCCGGCTCCGCATCGCCAGTGCTTCGCGCGTGAGCGGCTCAGCTTCCTCATACCGGCGCTGATTGCCGATCGCAGTGCCGAGCCTGGCGAGGAGGTCGGCGGTGGTGGGATGATCCTGGGCGTACAGCACCCGTGCAATCAGCAATCCCTCGCGGAAGCTCGCTTCGGCCTCTGGGAGCTCGTTGCGGCCCACCTGTGCGTCGCCCAGCGACGACAGCGCCATCACCACCTGCGGATGGGTGTCGCCATAGCTCTCCCGCACAATTGCCAGCGCCTCTTTGAGGAGCGGTTCGGCCTGTTCCGGCCGGGAGTCATAGACCAGGAAATTCCCGTAGGCCCGGAGCCGGTCCGCGACCGAGGGATCAGCGCTCCCATGCCTCTTCCGGGTGAGCGCCAGCGCTTCTTTATAAAGCTGCTCCGCCTCGGCCGACTTCCCCTGCGAATATCGCACATGCGCCAGTGCGGCGAGCTGCCGGGTGATCCAGTCGTCGTCCGGCGCCCGGGTCGCGCGCGCGATGTGAATACCCTCCACCAGCCGCTTCTCTGCCAGGGCGAAATCGCCGGTGGAACTGGCCAGTTCGCCACGATCGTAGGCGCTCTGACCCGTCGCAAAGGCGCCCGGACCGGCGGCCCGGCGCCGAATGGCGTACGCCGAATCGAGGTGAGGGCGCGCCTGGTCGTACAGCCCGAGCGCGTAGTAGGTCCTTCCGATGGTCGCATCGACCGCGGCGCGAACCTCGGGCTCGCCTGCCAGTTCGGTCGACTGCCTCGTGGCCGCCTGGTCCAGGACCTCGCGCACCGTCAGCTCCTTGCCCCGCGCATTGGCGGGATCGGCCGATGCGAGCATCCCCTGCAGGAAGCCATTGACCGCCTGCGCCTTCTCCGCCTCACGGCTGGCCCGCTCCGCGCTGGCCGTCGCGGCGGCCTTCTCCCGCAGCGCATCCGCCCGGGCCGAATCAGCGATCACCAGCGCCGCAGCGGTTTCGGCCCGGCGCTGTTCGGCCAGTGCGCCCGCCGCCACCGCCTCGGCGCGTCGGGTGTCGGCCAGGTGCTCGGCCCTCGTCGCCCGCACCGCCTGCCACAGACTCACGGCCGTGCCGATGACCAGGATAATGGCGGCCACCGTCAGGCCACCCACCAGCGCCCGGTTCCGGGTGGCGAACTTCCGCAACTGATAGATCGCGCTGGCCGGGCGGGCGCTGATCGGCTGGTCGCTGAGATAGCGCCGCACATCGCTGGCGAGTTCTTCCGCCGAGCCGTAGCGGCGGCTCTTCTCCTTTTCCAGCGCCTTGCTCACAATGGTCTCCACGTCGCCGCGGAGATTGCGGTTGATGCTGCTCAACGGCGCCGGATCGACCACCGCGATGATCCGGGCCGCCTCGTGGATCAGCGTGCGGGCCAGGTCGTAGGGCAGCTTGCCCGACAGCAATTCGTAGAGGACGACACCCAGCGAATAGACATCGCTCCGGATATCAAGATCGAGCGGATTGGCGATGACCTGCTCGGGACTCATGTACTGGAGCGTGCCGATCACCTGCCCGATCGAGGTCTGGCGGGTGACCTGTACGTCGACGTCGGTCACCCGGGCCACGCCAAAGTCGAGAATCTTCGGCTGACCGGTGGCGTCGACCAGGATGTTGGCCGGCTTCAGGTCGCGGTGGATGACGCCCTTCTGGTGGGCGTAGTGCACCGCCTCGCAGACCCGGATGAAGAGTTCCAGCCGCTGCTTGGTGGTGAGCGATTGATCCTGGGCGTAGGCGTCGAGAGTCCGGCCCTTGATCAGCTCCATCGCGAAGAACGGCTGGGGGCCGCGTGGACCGTCGGCCGTCCCCGCCTCGTAGATCTGGGCAATGCCGGGATGCTGCAGTCGTCCGAGCACTTCCGACTCACGGGTAAACCGGCGGATCAGCTCGGCCGAGACGAAATCGGGACGAATCACCTTGAGCGCCACGCGGCGCTGGGGCTGCTCCTGTTCGGCCTCGTACACCGTGCCCATGCCGCCTTCGCCCAGCGTCCCGATGATGCGGTAGTCGCCAATGGTGATCGGGCGACGGAGCCGGGTAAGATCTTCCAGGGGAGAACTGGCGGGCGGATCGGGGGGGACGGTCATTCACACTCCTGCGGACGGTGTCGCAATCGGCTGCACTGAAGGGTGGGGAGAGTGCTGGGAAGCGGGTCGGAAGGCAAGAGCGAGGGGAGTGGCCCGGGAGGCCGGATAAGCGGAGGATTCCATCCCCGACTATGGCACATCCTCCAGCAGCTTCTCCACGCTCGCCGGCGTCATCCCGATATCCTTGAGAATCTGCTCCGGAGTGGCCCCGCTGAAATCAACCCGGTGGGCTTCGAAGACCCACTCCCGAGCCAATGCTTCATCCAGCGCCTGGTCCTGCAGCAGCACCCACCCGCTCTCATCGACGAAGAGACGCAGCGCATGCTCCAGCGACTCGAAGTCGTTCTCCCTCCAGCGGTGCTCCCTCGGCTGCCAGAATCGGGTCCTCAGGCTGTTGCCACCCCCCGATGATTCGTGAGTACTCAGCGCTCGGCTTTGCACGACAACCAGGTGTACTCGCCTGGGTGGCGGTGTGGGCTCCAGGCTCTCCTGGGGCAGTGGAGCGGACACGGCGGGGACCAGGACGTCCGGGATCGGCTCGATGGAACTCACCGGTAACTCCTTCTACTCGCGCCAACACAAAAGGCGCCGCACCACTCCCGCCTTTCGAGAGTCTGCGCGCGCCTTCGACTTGCGGAGCTTCGTCCGCCCATCAAGGGTGGCCCGACACACCGAGCCCTGTCTCCTGCACCCTCAATGTGCCCACACCCGGTTGGTCGCACAACCCGCCGCTCCCGACCCCCTCCGCGCGGGAATCGGGTTAGCCTCCGGCGCCGCGAAGCCAGGGACGCCGGACAGTGTATCGCGGGACCGCGGTAATGTTCGCCCGGGCGACGGAGAGCAGGCGACGTCGGGCGAGCAGGCTCAAGGCCGACTGGACGGCGCGTTTCGACAGGCCTGTGCCGAGCGTCATCTCCTGAAGGCTGACCTGGACTTCGAAATGGCTGGCGCCGTGCGCGTGGCGCCAGAGATAGAGGTACACCAGGATCGCCGATGGCTGCCGATCGTGACCCACCAGATCAGGGAGGAGAGTGTCCAGGACGTAGCTATCCACAGGAATCGGCGGCACCGGGCCTCGCGGCTATGGTAATGCCTGCCATAGTAGAGGGTGCGCGCCTTGCTCCGCAAGTCGGAGTATGCAGTATTGCGCTCCGGGGAACCATGAACACCGACCAGGAGCCACCATGATTCGAGGAGTGAAGTTCGTCGCCATCCCATGCCGCGATCAGGACCTGTCCCTGGCCTTCTACACCGAGAAGCTCGGTTTTCGAGTCGTCACCGATCAGCCCTTCGACGGCTCGCAGCGCTGGATTGAACTGGGAATCGGGCGGAGCGAAACCCGGGTCGTGCTGTTTACCGCCGATGCGCACCGGGAGCTGATCGGGAAGCAGTCCACCGTCACCTTCGTGGCGGACGATGTCGAGAAGACCTATCAGGAGCTGGTGGGGCGAGGGGTGCAGTTCGATCAGCCCGCCGAGAAAGCCGACTGGGGAACAGCGGCCATCTTCCGCGATCCGGACGGCAATCAATTTGTCCTGTCGTCCAAATAGCACAGCCCCGGCGGTGGGGCGGTGCCCTTCGTGAGCAGTGGCTATGGGGTGGGCAAGGGCTGGGAAACTCCCCTTTGCCCATTACGTCAGACTGTGCTGTCGGCGACGCTCCGCGTGAACCTGTCCCTTTCCCCCCTGGCCATGAACCGCATTCCGAGGACCGCACTCCAGTGGCCGTGGGCATTGCTGCTGATCTCCGTGGTTTCAGTCTCCGCGCAGAGTGCCCCGCCGGCAGCCTGGTCCGTTGGGGCAACGTACGATGCTGCCCGCGCCCGAGTGGTCGTGTTCGGGGGCTTCATGAGGGGCTATGTCGGCGGAACATGGGAATGGGATGGTCACGGATGGACCCGACCGACCGAGACCGGCCCCACTCCTCGCAACGCCCCGGCGCTTGTATACGATGCGGCACGCCGACAGGTCCTCCTGTTCGGTGGGGACCGGGGCTCCGAAGGCGCGCTCGGTGACACCTGGGTGTATGACGGGCATGCGTGGCGCGAGATGGACACCCCGGGCCCATCGCCGCGATCCATCCATGCGATGGTGTACGACTCGCAGCGACGAAGTGTGGTCCTCTTCGGTGGAGTCGCCGAGGGGCACACCCTTGGTGACACATGGGAGTGGGACGGGAACGGATGGGCGCGCGTTGCGACCTCGGGACCGTCGCCACGAGCGCTTCACGGCTTGGCGTACGATGGTGTACGCGGGCGGACGGTCCTCTTTGGCGGGCAGGCGGTGTTGGCCCCGGATGAACCGAGTCTCACCGATACCTGGGAATGGGACGGCGTGACCTGGACCCGCATCGACGTGAGCCCGCCAGGGCCGCGCGATCACGTCGCCATGGCCTTCGATGTGGCGACGGGGACTGTGCTGGTACACGGGGTGAAGGCGGACGGCGAGGGTCCGGGCGAAACGTGGGGCTATGACGGCCATGGATGGACACGGCAGGCTGATGCCGGCCCTCGCCGTGGGGGCGCGAAGCTGGTCTTCGATGCCGGTGCCGGGCGGATGCTGCTCTACGGAGGTGGTGACGGGGCCCCGACGAACGAGTTATGGGCCTTGAACGGGCGAACATGGGAGCAAATCCACTGAGGGCTCAGCGGTGCATCGCCTCCCATGCGCTGCAGGCGCTGGTCGGGCGCATCTGCCACGCTGCTCAATTGGGGGGCGCGTGTGCGCTCACAGGAGTAGCACCGCGTCGCCGAGGCGGATGGTGCCGGCCGTTACGACCTCCGCATACACTCCCGCACAGGGAAGGGGGCCGCCGGTCCCAACCGCGGGACTGTTCACGTGCGCGATCGTCCGCAGAATGCTCGGATCCTTGGGCAAGTCACCTTGCGGCAGGTTTGTCACCACACAGCGAGGATCCGCCATCGGAACGGCGAGCTGCACCGTGGCACCACATTGCAGTCCGCGATTCACCCACTCATTTTCGATGCACCCCGGCAATGCGGTAGTGACCTTGATATTCATTCGGAATCGACCGAGGTCGAAACGAGCCTCCGGGCGGCTCATGGCAAGCGCATCAAGCGTGGAGCTGGTGATCACTGAGACAGGGCAGAAATCGACAAACGTCTCTGTGGAGGGAAGCCCAAGGCCCACCTTCGTAAAGAACGCCACCTGCGCCGCCGAGTAGGATGGTGGAGTCGTACGGGCGAGTACCAGCTCGCGGCCGAAGTGGGCTGCGAGGACGCCAGGGAGCTCCGGTGAATCAGTTGTGATCGTCATTCCACCGGGGAGCGTGATTCGGACTGGGGGAAACTCCGCATCGGGGGTCGGTGCTGCGGCAAAGCCAGCGTGGCAATCGAGGAGGCTCGCGAAGAGCTTCGTGTCGGACGCGGTGGGGACTCTGCCGGACTTCGCGTCGAGAAGTGCCAGGCTTCGGTCTCCCAGGATGCCTTGCGGGGTGATCTGAGCTTCGACGAGGCTCTCACCCTGCATGGATTTGACGGGAAAGCGCCAGAGCTCAGCGACGAAACCGACGGCTGTGCTTCGCGACATGGATTCCGTGACGGAGTACGGGTTAGGTACCTGGGGCGTATGGCAGGGAACGGCCAATCGGCGGGAGGTGCATGCTTACGAGAGCTGCTGGCTCCCGTCTGTGGTTGGGGAGTGGATCGACACCGACATCCTTGAACATGATCATGGCGCTACCCCGACGCACGATGCCGAAGCAGGGATTGTCGACAGGTTCCTGAAAGGCGACTTCAAACCCAAGCCGGTCGCGATAGAACGAGAGTGCTCTCGTCGCGCGTCTTGCACAATGAAAAACGGCGAGATGCCGGCAATGTCTGGTGGTGTCATGTTTACCTCCTCTGGTCGTTTGCCGCTGAACCCCAGTGCATCACCGGTCTGAGAAACACCATGACCGCGCCATGTCTCGTGCAAGCGCTGGAAGACCGGCGGAAGGTCAGGCCGGAACCAATTGGTAGAAAATCTCGGTGCGGATCAGGGAAGGCGCATTGTCCCATTCGCGCTGCCAGTGGCCATAAACCTCCCAACTTGGCCCCGCAGGCCGGTGACGATGCGCCACGCACCAGTGTTGAATCGCAGCGTGGGCGGCACCAAGCTGTTGGTACGGTCCGAAATGGACTACGGAGGCGGTCGGGCCAGCCGGGGTCGCAGACGTGAAAACCTCACCACCCCCTGGGAGCTCCTGGTCACACTCAACGCCAACTTCCAGCCGGATGCTCCCGTCCCAGTAAATGGCAACATTCCGGCCACCCTTGAGTTGATGGGAGTGCAGAAACTCCCAGACCAGGCCGCAGCCTTCGGGTACGAGCCTGGCCAGATCGGTTCGGCGGGCACGGCGCCGCACCACCGCGACGGGAACCGCGCTGAGCTGACGGAGGTGAGCATCGTATGAGGACATGTTAGTACCCGTTGGCTAACGCCTGCGCATCGCCGGCGTGCCACGGTAAGGAACTGAACGCCACCCGTGAACTGGCCCCTGCGCTGGTTTGGCGGCACCGGCTCCGGAATCAGAGGGAACGAAGAAGCCGGGCTGCCGCCGGATCCGGAGCCTCGCATGAGCCATCAGTTCACTTCCCAGCTGGAGACTGGGAGATTGACATGCAAGTCCGGTCCCCACGCGGGCCGCGAGCACGAGATTGCGGCGGAGTGTGGCGCGGATCGGCTCATGAACGCGGTTCCATGGGCGCCGGTGGATCGCCGTCGGGCGGAGAGTTCCGTCCAAAGCGATGGACGCGCTCCGTCAGGCTCCCTTTGCGAACGCGAATCGATCCTCGCGTCACGTCTCCGATGGTGCCTCCGAGTGCCATCTCCAGGGCCGCGGACTTCGCGAGGCCCAGCTTTTGACTCGCGTAGACACTGCGATGGCCGACCATCAGAAAGGCCGTGGCGGCGGCGAGTGCGGCGTACACGCCTTCTGTGGGAGGCAGCAACTCAATGGCCATGACTGCGGCAGCGATGGGGGTGTTCGCCGCCGCCGCCAGGACTGAGACAAAGCCGAACGCCGCCAACAGGGCAGGTGGCAGGCCGACGACGCGAGCGAGGGCGGCCCCACTGGTGGCCCCGACAAAGAAGATCGGGGTGACGATACCCCCGCTTCCACCCGACTCAAGGGTGATGGAGGTCGCGAGGATCTTAAGCAGAAAGGCGATCGGCACGACGGTGAGGGTGCCCGTCAGCACCCCGGTCATTGTCTCGGAACCCAGTCCGGCGTACTGATCTCCAGCAAGGCTGTAGACCACGACTAGGGCGAGGCCGCCGCTCATGGCGAGGAGATAGGGGGAACGGTGAAAGCGCTGGAGGGAGCGCTCGAGACCTCGTAGTGATTCGATGAGCAGCAGTGCCACGAGGCCGAAGGCTGCCCCGGCCCCGATCGAGATGAGAATCGTCGACACCTGGGACAACGGGGCCAACGAGTCATGCAATGGCGGAAATGGTGGCGGTGCCCCACAGGCCAAGTGCCCCACGATGCCGGCGACCAATGCGGGGAAAATGACGGAGTAGTCTATCTGTCCGAGGTAGAGCACCTCGATGCCGAAGAGGGCGCCCGAAATCGGTGTGCCGAACACTGCGGCGAACCCAGCACTGATCCCGCAAATGACGAGGCGACGCCGGTCTTGGTCCCCCAAGTGGAAGAGATCTGCAAAGAGGCTGGTAAGGGCCGCACCGATCTGCGCCGCCGGGCCCTCCTTGCCGACCGATCCACCGACGGCGAGGGTGAGGACGGTGGCGGTCAGCTTGACGGGGGCTACCAACCAATCCACGCGCCCAGACCGTTGGTGGACCGCCGTAATCACCGCCTCGGTGCCGTGGCCCTGTGCCGTGGGGGCGAACGTACGGATCAACCACACGCACGCTGGGAGGGCGACCGGAAGCAGGAGATAAGGTGGAAAGTGGCCATGCAGTTGCCGAACCACACCGGTGCTCGATGCAGCGAGGGCCCACAAGAACACCCGAGTTCCGAACCCGACACAGACGCCCGCGGCGGCCCCGAGCAAGGCCCACTTGACGGTGCTGATCAGGAGCGCCGTATGTTCGGTGTACCACCGGGTTTCGTCGGCGAGACGCGGAGGGCGCGTCAGCAGCTCTTCCCAGTGCAGGCGCTCAATGAGGCGATGAAACCGCGAAGGCATGGCCAATGACTCCCCACCAGTGGCACTACAGGGACTCGTGTCGCCGAACGGCTGCGCATAAACAGCCAAGCGCAGGTCACGGGCGCCAGTCCGGCAACGATTGCCGGCCGCGCTTGGGCAGCTTCGTGCGCAGGTTAGGCGGCGGCAGGAGCCTGGATGATGACGCAGCGAGACATCGGTTACGTCGAACAGAAGGCAGCACGGTTCTACCAGTCGGCATAGACCCGCAAGCCAGAAGACACTCCATTCAGCCGCGCGGGTCTCTCATCCTGGATCGACCAGGAACTGCTTCATGAAGACACCGCGCTTCCGGAATATAGGAGGTGGCCAGCGGTCGCGCTCTTCCTATTCCTCCGAGGAATGCTAGGTCCCCTGAGCGTTGCACTTCAGGGTTGCTATCGCAGAGGCTCACAGCTGATCGCAGATAGGTCTTCCTTCTTCGCTCAGCGCGAAACCACGGCCGGTTATGTGGGGAATACGCGATGGCGGGACTGCACCGACCCAGATCGTCCCCCAGGCGGCGGCCAATCTCGTAGGTGTTTTACATGTCTTCCCGGGCGTCGAACGGCAGCTCCAGCGCCTTGCGCATGAGCTGAACTCGGTTCGCTGTTGACCACACCTCCCGCCGGCTGGAGCAGCGGCCGACTCGACTCGGCGCCCGCCGATTCCGGAGTTCAATATGATACCTCCCTCGAGCCCTGAGGGGATGGCGCGGCGGCTCGCCATCCGTGCTGGCGAGCCGCCGCACCCCGCCGGACTCTCACTCTGAAAACCTACGCCGGGCGGCCGGTACAGCGCACGCAGACCGTGGCCTCCGGGATGGCGGCGAGGCGCTCATACGGGATGGGCCCCCGGCACCGACGGCAGGTTCCGTAGCTCTTGGTAGACATACGGGCCAGGGCCGCCGCCACCATCTGGGTACGCTCCTGGGCTCGAACATCCAGCGTAGTGCCACCCTCGACGCTGGCACTGACCGGCGTCAGGCGGCGGAGTTCCTGCTCCAATTCATCCCGAAGGTCCGCAAGCTGCGCGCGACTCAGTGGGCTCGATGCCCGCTCTGTGATAGTAACCATTGTCTCCTCCTAATTCAGACGGTAGCGGTCGCGGCGAACTGCGCCATGCGGCGCTGCACGCCCCGGGCGCGAAGACCGCGCCACATGATCCGTGCCTGGGCCATCACGAACAACTCGGGCCCGGCGTCCATCGGCACCTCGATCTCAAACCCCCATTCATCCTCGCCGCCGATGATCGCGTCCCCCGGTATCCGGACCAGGGAAGCGACGGTGTTGTACCTGGCGACCACCAGCTCGCCCGGCTCGCGCTCGATCAGCACCAGCTCGGCCTCGGGAGGCGTGGGTGCTGCGCCCTGCCGGTGGCGAGAGCGGAGGGTGAGCTCCTGGGATGCCGCCCAGGCAGCGGTCCCGGCGTCCATCGAGGAGGCGAAGCCGCGGAAACCGACCAGACGATCGTCGATGTAGCCGATCTCCTGGCCGCGATCGAACAGCCGGAAGTTTGAGACACCGGTGTCCCGTTGTATCTGCATGACGTGCTCCTTTAAGTGCGGGATCATGGGCCGGCAATGCGCGCCGTCTTTTGGCAGCGGAGCCGGTCCTTCACGCTCGGGTGGGAAAAGCAGAACGCCCCGTCGCGCATCGAGCGTGACGGGGCGGCTGACCTCCGGGTCGGACTGGTGTTCAGCCCGAGCCGGGAGAGGTGCCGGTGCCCGTCCCACGCTCTAGTGACCGATAAGGGGCGCGCGGTGACCGGCCAGAGGCCGACCAGCCGTTCGCCCCGGAGTGGCGTGCTTCGGACACCCGCGAGCGATGGCGGAAACAAGCGGGCAGACGAATCGCATCCTGGCCACGACCCAACGACTCGCCTGCCCGAAGGCCGGTGATCGTGTCGTAAGGACGCCCATATATGGGGCTTGGCCGGTTGCGATGCAAAGTGACTTCCTCCCGCAGATGGATACAACAACGCGCCGGCCGCGAATGATGAGTCCGGCTGGAGTCACCATTGTCAGCGACCCAAATTCCGCCAGGCAACATAGCACACCGGGATGCTTCGGGCCAGTAATTAACATGATAATAGGTTTGACAATTATTGTTCCGCGGTCTATCGTGGCCCCACGTCTTGGGCTGCAGCTCACCGTCAATCACCGGCGCCCGATCTCGGCATTCCGGTCTCCAGAAGGGTGGCTAGGCCGTGTCACGTCCGTTCGCCGTTCCCAAGGATCGGGTATCCAAGGACCGGGTGGTGGAGCTGATCGATTCGGATCATCGGCTCACCCGTTTGGTCTGGGGGTACCTCGCGAGCGCCACGGTGTGGCTCGTTTTCGGGACTCTCGTCGGTGAATATCTCGGGCTCAAGTTTGCCTGGCCGGATCTGGGAGTCGCCCCATGGTTGAGCTTCGGTCGGTTGCGGCCAGTGCACACCAACGTGGTTTTCTGGGGGTGGACTTCTCTCGCCATGCTGGGGCTGGCGCTCTGGGTGGTGCCGCGAACGTCGCAAGCTCCGCTCTACAGTGTGCGGCTGGCGCGGGTCAGCCTCTGGCTGATCAACGCCGCGGTACTGGCGGGAGTGGTGCTCCTGGTGTCGGGGGTGACCAACGGGTCGGGTGAGTTCCGCGAGTTCATCTGGCCCGCAATGGGTCTGTTCGCGCTGGGCCTGGTACTCCTGGCCTACGACCTGTACAGCACTATCGCGCGCCGAGGTACGGTCGAGATCTACATCGCCAACTGGTACATACTGGCCGCCCTCCTGTGGACCCTCGTGCTGGTCACGATTTCATATATCCCCTGGTTGCAGTACGGCCTCTCGGATACGGTGATTCAGGGCTACTACATGCACCAGGGCGTGGGGATGTGGTTCACCCCCATGGTGCTCGGACTCACCTACTACTTCCTCCCGAAACTGCTCAACAAGCCGATCTATTCCTATTCGCTGGGGGTGCTGGCCTTCTGGACCCAGATGGTGTTCTACACCATGATCGGCGGTCATCACTTCATCTTCAGCCCGACGCCCTGGCTGCTCCAGACGGTCGCGATCGTTTTCAGCGTCGGGATGCTCGTCCCAGTGGTCGCCGGGACCGGCAACTTTCTGCTGACCATGCGGGGGAGTTCCCGGGCGGTGGCGCAGAGCTATTCGCTGCCGTTCTTCCTGGTGGGCGTCATCTGCTACTTCCTCGGCTCCAGCCAGGGCACGCTGGAGGCGTTCCGGTCGCTCAGCCAGGTGTGGCATTTCACGGATTTCACGGTAGGGCATTCACACCTGACGATGTATGGATTCGTGAACTTCCTCATCTGGGGCGGGGTCTACGCGCTGATGCCACGACTCACCGGCCGGGAACCGCCCCATCTCGCTGTGGGAGTGCATTTCTGGCTGGCGCTCGTCGGGATGACCTTCTACGTCGGGTCGCTCTCGATCGGCGGCACGTTCAAGGGCCTGAGCTGGATGTCCGGCGCTCCCTTCATCGCCTCGGTGGAAGTGATGGAGCAGTACTGGGTGGGTCGCGCGGTCGGGGGCACCCTGATGTTCCTGTCCCACCTGGTGTTCGCGGCTAACCTGTGGCGGATGCGTCCGGTCAAGGTGGACGCGGGGGTGACCGCATGAAGCTCGATTTCCACTCGGACCATCGGCTCCTGTTCAGCGTGGTGCTTCTGGGTTTCGTGGGCCTGAGTATTGTGGTGGCGGTCGGGCCCGCCGTCTGGGTTCAGAATCGCAACCATCCCCTGCCCGGATCGCACCCGCTGACCGCGCTGGAACAGCAGGGGCTGGGGATCTACCTCTCCGAAGGCTGTGCCTACTGCCACACCCAACAGGTGCGGCCGCTCGAGCAGGACACGTCCCGCTACGGGCGCGCTTCGGTTCCGGGTGACTATGCCCGGCTGGCTCCGACGGACCTCTGGAGGCAGGCGCCGCGGGTGCTGGGCTCGGAACGGACCGGCCCGGATCTCTCGAACATCGGGGTGCGACAGCCCAGCGAGGTGTGGCAGTACATCCATCTGTATCAGCCCCGTGCCGTGGTCGGCCGTTCGATCATGCCTTCGTTTGCCTGGCTGTTCGAGGCCAAGGCCGCGGCAGACTCCGATGACACGGTGATTCCGCTTCCCCCCGGGGTGGGTCCCGCACAGGGCGTGGTGGTCGCCCGACGGCAAGCCAAGGCGCTGGTGGCCTATCTGCTTTCGCTCCGGCCGGTTCCGCTCGAGCAGGGCAAGCAGGCCGCCGCCGGAGCCGCCACCGGTGACGTGGGCACCCGGGTCTACGAGACGCGGTGCGGCGCGTGTCATCAGCCTAACGGTCAGGGGCTGGCGGGGGCGTTTCCACCGCTGGTCGCTGATCCGGTCGTGCTGGCACCGGATCCGGTTCGTCACGTGGAGATTGTCCTCTTCGGACTCAGCGGAAAGGCCATCGGCGGAACCGTCTACGCGTCGCCGATGCCCCCGTGGGGGGAACAGCTGAGCGATGGGGAAATTGCGGCAGTGATCAATCACGAGCGAACCAGCTGGGGCAATGCGGCGCCGCCGGTGACGCCGGCGCTGGTCGCTGAGATTCGCAAACGAGGCATCCATGCCAACTGAAATAGCGGCCGGGGGTGCGGCCGGCAGTCGCATCGAGATCTACCTCGACGGATCCGGCGAACCCCTGGCGGTGTACACCCCGCCGGCCTATTTCGAGCTCGAAACCAGCTCGCTGGAGGACGGCCGCCACGAGTTAGTGGTCGTCGCTACCGATCGCTCGGGACGTCGAGGGATCCGCCGGATTCCCTTTGAGGTCCGCAACGGGCCGGGGATTGCGGTCAGTGGCCTGCGGAGCGGTGATGTGGTGGAAGGCCGCCTGTCGGTTCTGGTCAACGCCTATGGTGGAGCCTATGAGGAGAACTGGGAACCCTCACGGGCCGAGACACCGGCGCCGATTCCCACCTGGGTCTGGGTGCTGCTGCTCCTGATCGTGGCCTGGTCGATCTTCTACACGGCACGCCAGTGGTCTCCCTCCGGTCCGTGGACCGATTCTCCCACCTACTCCGGGTGGCAGGATGGTTCCGGCTCGACGCCAGGACAAGGAGCGGCAACCCGTGCGCATTGACTCACTGGTCCAGGCGGCCCCGGACTTCGCCGCCTCGGCCCGAGGCCACCACGGCGCACCACAGGGAAACCTCGACTTTCTGTTGCTGGCCGTCGCCATCGGGGTGGTCTGCCTGGTCTTCCTGCTCTGCGCCAGATACTTCCTGCACCCGGGAGAAATGGAGCCGGATCACATCAAGCGCAGGATTCTGGAATGAGGACCGTTGCGGGATACCTGAGCGCCGCGCTTGGATTAATTAACAAGGATGTTAGCTTGACAACTGAAGCCTCATTCCGGTATGCTGCAGACAGGGAAGCTGATGGGGTTTACGAATTCACCCGATTGGAGAGTGACCGTGATCGAACAGGAACCCAGGCGGACTGGCCCGGTCGCCTCATTACAGGGCAGACGTCGCTCCTTGTCGATGGCGTTGCCGCGCATTCTGCTGGCCACTCTGATCTCGGCCCGGGTGTAGCGTGAAGGCGCCGGGACTGGGGAAGAGCCAGCAGTCGATCCTTGACGCCATCAAGCGCCGAGGGAACGCGACCATCCCGCAGCTGGCGACGGAGCTGGATCTCAATATCGAAACACTGCGGGATCATCTCAAGGCGCTCGCGCGGCACCGGCTGGTGCGGCGCGAGGGGAGCCGCAGGAATGGGCCCGGCCGACCCGAGATTGTGTACGCCCTCACTCTCGAGGCCGAGGAGCTGTTTCCCAGGCGGGAGAATGAGATCCTCCAGGACCTCGCCTCCTATCTGGAGGAGACCGGCAACGCGGGGATCCTGCGGAAGGTGCTCGAGCGACGGATGGAGACTCGTCGGGAGGAGTCCCTGGCCCGGGTGAAGCATCTCAAGGGACGACAGCGGCTGAAAGAGGTGGCCCGCATTCTGTCGGATCTCGGATTCATGGCCGTGATCGAAGGACCCGCGAGCACTCCAACGTTGCGGCTCTGCCACTGTCCCATCCGCCGGCTAGTCGACGTGACCAAGGCTCCCTGCCGGATAGAAATCGGCTTCATCGCTGAGCTGATCGGTAAGCCGCTCACCAGGCACAGCTATATCCCGGCTGGCGGCAGCTCCTGCTCGTATCGTGCGGGTTCATGATGCTGACCGAGGAGGCGGTGCGAGCAGCGCTCTCGGAGATCGCCTATCCGGGCTTGAAGCGTGACATCGTGGCGCTGGGCCTGGTCGGGCCGGTGTCGGTCCGGAATGATCGGGTCCATGTCTCGCTGACGCTGGCGTCGATCCGCGAGGACGTTCCCGCGCTGCTGCGCGAGGCCATCAGTGATCGATTGGCGCTGGCCGGTGCAATCCGCTCGGAGGTACAGATCCTCACTCCCGAGCGCCGGCTCCCAACCCGGGAAAATCCCTGGGCGGAGCGGGAGAGGATGCCGCGGGTGCGGCACGTAATTGCGGTCGGCGCCGGGAAGGGGGGTGTGGGCAAGAGCACCGTGGCTGTCAATCTGGCCCTGGCCCTGGCGGAGACGGAACTTCGGGTGGGGCTACTGGATGCGGACATCTACGGTCCATCGGTACCCATGCTGATGGGTCTCGAGGACGGAGCCAGACGGGTCCGTATGACCGACCAGCATCAGATCCTGCCACTCGCGGCGCACGGCCTGGCGGTGGTGTCGTTCGGATTCTTCCTCGGCCCCGAGTCGCCCGCCGTGTGGCGGGGACCGATGGTGGGAAAAGCGGTGAAGCAGTTCTCCCGCGGCGTGGTCTGGCCGGATCTGGATGTGGTGGTGGTGGATCTGCCGCCGGGCACCGGCGATGTGCCGCTTTCTCTGGCGCAGAGCATCGTGGTAGATGGTGCTGTCGTGGTCACCACCCCGCAACGGCTGGCCGCGGTCGAGGCGAGGAAGGCCATCGAGATGTTCCGCAAGCTCGATATCCCGGTCCTGGGCGTAGTGGAGAACATGAGCTTCGCGGACTGCGATTGCCGCCGCAGGTCTCATCCGTTCGGACAGGGCGGTGGCGAGGAGCTGTGCCGGGCAAGCGGCAGTCCGCTGCTCGCAGAGATTCCGTTTGAAGCGAGCACGGTGGCCGGAGGTGATGCGGGTGCGCCGGCGATGATCAGCCGACCCCTGGGGGAGTCGGCGATGGCCTTCCGGTCCATCGCTCGGCAAGTCCGGGAGACTCTGGGTATTCGGCGGCCGGAGGCGATTCCGGTAGTGGAGACTCCGCGGTGAGCGGGCCCACGATGGGACTGGCCGCCTCCAAGGCGCCGCCCTTTCTCCTGCCAGGCGAGCACTTCACGGCCGCGACGCTGTTCCTGGTGCTGGGGGCAATCGGGACCATCGTGGTCGCTCCCGAGCTGGCCGCCGGCGCCTACCCCTCGGTCCGCGTGGTTGGCGTCACCCACTTGTTCACCCTGGGGTGGATCACCACATCCATCATGGGTGCGCTATATCAGTTCCTGCCGGTGGCGCTGGGTGAACCCATCCGCTCGGTCCGAACCGGGCACCTGACCTTCGCCCTCTACGTCCCCGGTCTCGCGGCGTTCGTCACCGGGCTGTGGCTCGGCGCCGCCGCCGTGATGCTGGCGGGGGCCATCACGTTCGGGTCGGCGCTGCTCCTCTTCGCGCTGAACCTTGGCGCCACCCTCCGGCGAGCCCCGCGACGCGATGTCACCTGGTGGGCCCTCGCCGGAGCGGACCTCTTTCTCACCGTCACTGTCGTCCTGGGCCTGGCCCTCGCGGGCGACCTGCGCTGGGCCTATCTGGGCGCTGCCCGCCTTACCGCGCTCGGCACTCATCTGCATGTGGCGCTCGGCGGCTGGGTCTTGCTGGTGATGGTGGGTGTGGCCCAGCGACTGATGCCGATGTTTCTGCTGAGTCATGGCGCCGGAGACCGCTTTGCCAGGATGGCGGTGGGGCTCATCGCTGCCGGCGCGGCGGTGCTCGCGGTGGGTCATCACGGGCCTCCACTGGTGAGTCGCTGGTTGCCCGCGGTGCTGCTCGCCTCGGGGCTGGTCTCCTTTCTGTGTCAGGCGCGGCAGTTCTACCGCCACCGCCACCGGCCGGGACTGGATCCCGGATTGCGGCTGGCGGCCTCGGCGATGGGTCTCCTCGCCGTGGGGCTCGTGTTGGCCGGGCCAGTGGTACTCGGCGGGGCCTCTCCCCGCCTGGCGACGGCCTACGTGCTGGTGCTGGTGCTGGGGATCAGCCTCTTCGTGGCCGCGCACTACTACAAGGTCGTGCCGTTCCTGGTCTGGTATCACCGATTCGGGTCGCTGGCCGGCAAGCGTCCCGTGCCGCTGGTGAGTGATCTCTACTCTGCCCGGGCAGCCACGGCCGCCAGTGCGCTGCTGGTGGCGGGCGTCCTGACTCTGACCGGAACGGTGGCCTTCGGGATCCCGGCCGCGGCACGGGTCGGAGCGGTGGTGCTGACCGTGGGGGTGCTGATCGAGGCCGGACAGATGCTGGCTCTGGCGAGGCGGACGCCGTGACGCCCGGGGGGGAAGGGCCGCCCGAGAGCAGGGCGTCGCCGCCGACTCCCGGGCGCGACGCCGACGGGGTGTCCGAAGCGCTGGTTCGTGATGCGCTGGGGACGGTGATCGATCCGGAGGTCGGTTTGGACATCGTGAGTCTGGGCCTGGTGTACGATGTCGAGATCGAGTGCGGCGCGGTCCGGGTCACCTTTACGCTAACGACACCAGGGTGCCCGATGGAGGCGGTTATCACCAGCGGCATCGTGCAAGCCGTCGGGATGCTGCCGGGAGTGCGGCAGGTCGAGCCAAACCTGGTGTGGGATCCACGATGGTACCCGGGGATGATCCGGGAGGGGGACTGATGGTTCACAAGAACGATTCTCTTGCCGCAGTGCTGCAGGGTGACGAGTCGCTGCTCGAAGTCCTCATCGGCCTCTTGCCGGCGCTCGAGCCGATGCGGGATCCCCAGATGCGCAAAACCATGTCGCGACTCACCACAGTCGAGCAGGCCGCTCAGATGGCCGGCGTCAACGCGGACGAACTGGTGCGACAACTGAACCGCGGGGCGAACGCGGGCGGGGCCCGGGTTCGAGCGAAACCCGCGGTGGTCGGCGGCGCCCGTCCGGCGGTGCTCGAGGGGCTTGCGACGGAGAACATCGTGGATGTGGACGTCCGCGACGACCTCCGCACCGGCAAGGAGCCGTTCAGCCGGATCATGGCCGCGCGGGGGCAGGTGCCGGAGGGAGGAGCTCTCTCGGTCCGGGCGATCTTCGAACCGGTCCCGCTGTATGCCGTAATGGCCAAGCAGGGGTTTAGCCACTACACCGAGGAACTCGGCGACGAGGACTGGCGGGTGTGGTTCTACTCCGCGGAAGACCGACCGAAAGCGGGGTCAGACTCCGCCGTAGCACCGCCAAGCAAGGAAGATCCCGAAGCCGGTGAGGGAGTGGTGATGCTCGATGTCCGGGACCTGGAGCCGCCCGAGCCGATGGTCCGGACGCTGGCGGCGCTGGAGCAGTTGCCGCCCGGTGGGACGCTGGTCCAGATCAACGCTCGCGTCCCCCAGTTCCTGCTGCCGCTGCTGCTGGAGCGGGGCTTCACCTACGAAGTGCGAGAGCAGGGCCCGAATCTGGTC
>JBDTMI010000006.1:0-109573 GCA_039934355.1 Gemmatimonadales bacterium | reverse complement strand
CAAGGTGACAGCCACAAGGTGACAGCCACAAGGTGACAGCCACAAGGTGACAGCCACAAGGTGACAGCCCTTACCCTTGGCCCGCTTACACTGTTCCCTGTTCCCCAGGGCGGAGCTGGAGCTCCGCCCCTACCCATCATTCCCTTTTCCCCGAGTGCTCTATGTCCATCGGTCAATCGCTCCTCCCCGAGTACGATCATGAAATGGCCATCACCCGCAAGCATCTGGAGCGCACCCCGCTGGACCAGAAGGACTGGAAGCCGCATCCCAAATCGATGACGCTGGGCGCGCTCGCCGGGCACCTGGCGGAGATCCCGGGGTGGACCGCCAGCACGATGATGGGCACCGAGTTCGATGTGAGCCCCAAGGACGGACCGGCCTATGCCCCGCCGGTCTTCGCCACAGTCGCTGCCATGCTCGCGAGCTTCGACGCCCACGTGAAGGCGGGACGGGAAGCGCTCGCCGCCGCGAAGGATGCCGACTTCCTGGTGCCCTGGTCGCTCAAATTCGCCGGTGACACGATTTTCACCCTGCCCCGCCTCGGCGTGATCCGCACCTGGGTGCTGAACCACACCGCGCACCACCGGGGCCAGTACTCGGTCTACCTGCGGCTGCGGGATGTGCCGGTGCCGCAGACGTATGGGCCGAGCGCGGACGAGCAGTAAGCGATTAGGCGATTGGACGATTAGGCGGTTGGGCGGTTAGGTGGAACCTGTTTTTCTAACCGCCCAACCGCCTAATCACCAACCGCCCAACCGCCCAATCGCCGCATCATCCCCGTGCCCGCCTCCCGCTCCGTCTTCTTCATCGACCCCCCCGCCTTCTGTACCACGGTGGAAGGCCTGGTCGCCCCGGCGCTGCGGGAGCGGCCGCTCATCGTCGCGGCCCCCGGCGCCGATCGCGCCACGGTGCTCGCCCTCTCGGCGGAAGCCCGCATCGCCGGGATCACCCGCGGGATGCCGGTGCGTCAGGCACGGAAGCGCTGTCCCGACCTGCTGATCCGGCCGCCGAACCCGGCGCTGTATGCCCGCGCCTCGCGCGCGCTGCACGAGATCCTCGCCCGCTATGCGCCGATCATCGAGCCGCGCGGCTACGGCCACGCCTTTCTCGATCTCACCGGCACCGGACGGCTCTTCGGCGTGGCGATCGACGTGGCGTGGCGGATCCAGCGGGAAGCGGGCGACCGGCTCCACCTGCCGCTCGCCGTGGGAATCGCGCAGAACAAGCTGGTGAGCGAGGCGGCGTCGGTCGTCATCAAGGGTAGGGCCGGGCGTCCCTGCCCGGCGGGGCGGGACAGCGACAGCCTGATCGATGTCGTACCGGGCACCGAGGCGCCGTTCCTGGCGCCGTGCGCGATCGCGCTGCTACCAGACCTCACGCCGAAAATCCAGGCGCAACTGGACGACTACCAGCTCGAACGGATCGGGGAACTGCAGGTGATATCCCCCGAAGCGCTCGTCTCCGTCTTTGGCCGAGTGGGCACCGGCCTGGCGGCATACGCGCAAGGGATCGATCCGCGGCCGGTGCTGCCGCCAGCGGTGAAGGCGGAGTTCCGCGCGGTGCACACCCTGGCGGATGATACCAACGACATGAGCCGGCTCTCCCCGGTGCTGCGCCAGCTCACCGAACGGCTGGGCAGCCGTCTCCGTGCCCGGGGACTCGTCGCCCACCGCCTCACCGTGCACCTGGCCTACACCGACTACGCCACATCGAAGCGGCATGTGCTGGTGCGGCCCGGCGCGCTCGACTGCGACCTGTGGGAGGCAGCCCGCCGCGCCTTTGCCCTGGCGCAGACCCGCACCGTGGCGATCAGGGCGTTAGGCGTCGTGGTCGATCAGTTCCTGGAGGCGGAGTGTCAGATGGAGCTGTTCGACGAAACCGCAGACGCGGGGCGCAAGGCGATAGGCGCTGGGCGATGGACGACCACTGCACCGCACGATGGAGCGATACGGGGGGTAGGTCGGGCCTCCGCGCCCGACCTGCAGAGCGCGATCGACCGGATCCGGACGCGGTGGGGGAAGGGTGGGGTGCGGGTGGGGCGGTGAGAGAGGGGGGAAGAGGGAAGAGGGAAGAGGGAAGAGGGAAGAGGGAAGAGGGAAGAGGGAAGAGGGAAAGGGCCAAGGGTAAAGGGCTGTCACCTGGTGGGGCAGGCGTCTCGCCTGCCCAAGTGGGAAGCCTGTCCTGTCATGGGCAGGCGGGACGCCTGCCCCACAGGTCATGGATCATATGTCCCTCGCCCAACTCCTCACTGCTCCTCACCAGGCCAGCACAATCTTCCCGAAGTTGCTGTCCGCTTCCATCGCGGCGTGGGCCGAAACGATGTCGGTCATGGGACAGACGATGCCGACGATGGGGCGGAGCGGTGGCGCGCCGCCGGCCGCGGCAGCGAATGCCGGCAGCACCAGTTCGACAAACGCCCGCACCAGCGGGATGCGTTCGGTGAGGGCACGAGTACGCATGACGCTGCCGATGACTTCGAGCCGCTTGCGGAGGATCGGCTCCAGACCAACCTCGGCGCGGGAGCCCTGCAGATGACCGAGCATCACCAGCCGGCCGCGCGGTGCCAGGGCCTCGAGATTGGCGGCGAAGGCGGGGCCGCCGAGCACATCGATGATGACGTCGACCGTGGGGTAGGCACGGGCGTCCCCGCCCGTGCTGGTGTCGATTGCCTCGGTGAGGCCAAGCAGTTGCGCCTGTCGCAGTTTGTCAGCGGAACGCGAGGTACCGATCGACGTGGCGCCGAGCCACTGGGCCAGTTGCACCGCGGCGGTGCCGACGCCGCTGCCGACGGCGTGCAGCAGCACCCGTTCGCCACGCTGGAGTTTCCCGCGGATGACGAGCGCATCCCACGCCGTGAGGAACGCCTCGGGAATCGCCGCGGCGTGGGCAAAGTCGAGCGCCGCGGGAATGGCCATCGTCTCGTCCTGGTGCACCACGACATACTCGGCGTGCGCCCCGCCGCCGACGAGGCCCATCACCCTGTCGCCCACCTGCCAGCGGGTAACACCGGATCCGGGCCGTTCCACCGTGCCGGCGTACTCGAGACCGGGAATGTCGGCCGGCCAGCCAGGGGGTGCGGGATAGCGGCCGCGCCGCTGCAGGATGTCGGCGCGGTTGAGACCCGCCGCCTCGACCCGCACCCGTACCTGCTCGGGACCGGGTGAGGGTGTTGGTGCCTCACCGAGCTGCAGGACGTCAGGACCGCCGGCCCCGCTGTGAATGATGGCGCGCATATATAAGGAAGAGAGTGAGAGTGAGCCGGTGATCAGGCGACGGCAGTCAAGGCAGGCGCAGCGTGCCTTCGGCGGTAATGACGGCGGTGCCGGCGATGGTCACGGCGGTGATCGCATCGCGCGGCCCCTCGACCTGGACCTCGATGCGACTGGGTCGGTGCATCCAGTGGCCCTGCTCCGCCACGAAGGATGGCGTCGCGATCAGCCCATGATGCCAGAGGTAGGCGGCCATGCTCCCGGTCGCCGAGCCGGTGGCGGCATCCTCGGGCAGATCGGGGAAGACACCGAATTGCCGGGCGAAGGTGTCGCCCTCCGCCGTGACGCCGCCGAGGCAGAAGAGGTGCGGGCTGAAGAAATCGCCGTCGGCCTTGAGGGCCAGGAACCGGGGGACATCGAGGATCGCGCGCCGCAGCGCGTCGTGGGTGCGGAGCGGCACCATCAGCATCGGCGTGCCGGTACTCACGGTCTGGGCCGGTACCTCGGTGTGGAGATCGTCGACGACGAGACCGAACGCCGGCGCGACCACATCGGCAGCGTAGCGTCGCAGAAACACCGGCGGCCGCTGACGCATGTGGAGCCGCATGCCGCCATCGGTGAGGCGTTCGAGCGTGACGGTGACCTGCCCCGCGGTGAGCTGGACATCGAACACCGTCGCGCCATCGGTGCCGAGCCGGCCGGTGGCGAGCAGCGCGTGAAGGGTCGCGATTGTGGGGTGGCCGGCGAGGGGGATCTCTTCCGCCGGCGTGAAATAGCGGAGGGCGACGGTGCTGCCCCGGATCTCGCGCACGAACGCGGTTTCGGCCTGGTTCATCTCGCGCGCGATATCCAGCATCTGCTGGTCGCTGAGCGCACCGGCGTCGAGGATGACGGCGCAGCCGTTGCCGGCGTAGGAGCGGGTGGTGAAGGCGTCGACCAGCAGGAAGGGCAGTTGCGTCATGCCCGCAATCTAGCGTGCCCATGACCGACTTCACCCACCTCCACGTGCATTCCTGGTTCTCGTTCGGCCAGGGGGTGTCGAGCCCCGCCACGCTGGTCGAGGCGGCGGCGGCGCGCGGCTACACCACGCTGGCGTGCACCGATACCAACGGCGTGTATGGCGCCATCGAGTTCCAGCAGGCGGCGCTCGCCGCCGGGATCCGCCCGATCTTCGGCGCGCAGCTTGTGTCAGGCGATCAGGAAGCGGTGGTGCTCGCCACGAATGAGCGGGGCTGGGGAGCGCTGTGCCGGGCGGTGACGGCCATTCACTGGGCCCTCCCTGACACCGCTGGAAGGAGCGGGGATGGACCGGCACGGAGGCTGGTCCTACCCACAATTGCGGCCCAGCTCGCCACCGATCGCGACGGGCTGCTGGTCCTCTCCCGCGACGTCACCCTGCTCGAGCGCCTGGTGCAGCTCTCGGGACCCCACGGATTGTACGCCGAGCTGCGGCCCGGCAAGGAACGCCACGCGGTCGGCGCGGCGGCACAACGGCTCGGCATTCCGGCCGTGGTGACGGGCGGCGTGATGTTCGCGCATCCGGAGGACGCCGCACTGCACCGGCTGCGGGTGGCGATCGCGCGGAACGAGGCGATTGGGGGATTAGGCGATTGGGCGATTGGGGGATTGGCCGATTCGGGGGTCCCCATCGTCAAATCGCCTGATCCCCCAACCGCCCAATCGCCCACCTCCTGGCTGCGCGCCACCACCGACATGGCCCGCCACTTCCCCGATTGCCCCGACGCGCTGACTCGCAGCATGGAGCTGGCGGAGCAGTGCCGTTACCAGATCCCGGTGGGCCAGCGCACCGTGGCGCCGCGGGACGATGCGGACGCCTTTCCCCGGCTCCGCGCCCTGGCTTACGAGGGTGCCCGGCGCCGGTACGGCACCATCGCCCCGGTGACGCGTGACCGGCTGGAGCACGAGCTCGCGATCATCGCGCAGAAGCACTTCGCCGACTACTTCCTCGTGGTGCACGACATCGTGCAGCACGGCCCCACCCACTGCGGCCGCGGTTCCGTCGCCAACAGCATTGTCAGCTACTGCCTCGGCATCACCCACGTCGATCCGTTAGGCGCCGGATTGCTGTTTGAGCGGTTTCTCAATCCCGAGCGGAAGGATCCGCCCGATATCGACCTCGACTTTCCCTGGGATGAGCGCGACCAGATCCTGGCCTACGTCTTCCGCACCTATCCCCTGCCCCGTGCGGCGATGGTGGCCAACCACAACTGCTTCCGGGTGCGTGGCGCACTGCGCGAGGTCGCCAAGGTGCACGGCCGGCCCCCGGGCGAGATCCGCGAGATCACCCGGCGCTTTCCCTGGTTCAGCGACGACACCGCGCTCACCGAACTGCTGACCACGCACCCGAACTTTCAGAGCCTGGATCTGCCGCGGGTCTGGCAGGAGCTGGCCCGGCTGGCCCAGCCGCTGATCGGGATGCCCCGGCACCTCTCGCTGCATCCCGGCGGTGTCGTGATCGTGCCCGGTGCGCTGACCGACTTTGTGCCGCTTGAACGGGCCACCAAAACGCTCGATGGTCATCCCGACCTTCCGGTGCCGGTGATCCAGTTCGAGAAGGACGGCGCCGAGGATGCGGGGCTGGTGAAGATCGACCTGCTGGGCAACCGGTCGCTCGCGGTGATCCGCGACGCGATTGAGGCGGTACGGGTCCGCACCGGCCGGCAGATCGACTACACCACCAGCGACCCCGAGGAGGACGAACCGACCCGCGCGCTCTTCCGCACCGGTCGGACGATGGGCGTCTTCTACACCGAGAGTCCGGCCTCGCGGATTCTCTGCGCCAAGTCGCGCGCCGATACCTTCGAGCTGCTGGTGCTCAACACCAGCATCATCCGCCCCGCCTCCAACCGCTACATCCGGATCTACCTCGAGCGGCTGCACGGTCTCCCCTACGAGCCACTCGATCCGGTGCTGCGGGAGACGCTGGCCGAGACCTTCGGGGTGATGGTGTTCCAGGAGGATGTGGTGAATGTCTGCGCGGCGTTCGCCGGGATGCCGCTCGCGACGGGGGATGGTCTCCGCAAGGCGCTCTCCAAGAAGCGGCCGACCAAGCAACTCGCCGCCTATGCGGGCGAGTTCTTCGCCGGCGCCGCGGCGCTGGGCCGGGATCCGGACGTGGCCGTGAAGGTGTGGGCGATGGTGCTGTCCTTCTCCGGGTACAGCTTCTGCAAGGGACACTCCTGCTCCTACATCCGCGTCGCGCAGCACGCCTGCTATCTGCGGGCGCACTATCCGGCGGAGTTCATTGCCGCGGTGCTGGCCAACGGCGGCGGATTCTATCGGCCGTTTGCCTATGTAGCGGAGGCGATGCGCATGGGGCTCACCGTACGGCCGCCGGATGTGAACGCGAGTGTCTTCCGCTCCACGGGGCAGGAGCGGGAGGTGCGGATCGGGTTTCAGTTCGTCAAGGGACTGTCGGATGATGCGGTCGAGCGGGTAGAGGCCGGCCTCCGTGCCGGCCCAACGAATGTGATCGCGGAGACAGCAGGGACCGGCGCGGAGGCCGGTCCTACCCCGTTTTCCTCGTTCGATGACCTGCGCGCCCGCACGCACCTGCGCACAGACGACCTGCGGCTGTTGATCAAGGTCGGCGCCTGCGATTCGATCGCCGGCGCGATGACCCGGCCGATGATGCTGTGGGCGGTGGATGCAGAGGCGGGAGAAAAGGGAATAGGGAAAAGGGAAAAGGTGAATCCGGAAGGCAATTCCCTTTCCCATTTCCCGCTTCCCTCTGCCCCGCTCACTCCCCCCGCCCTGAGAGACTACGACATCCAGCGCCGGCGTCGCGCCGAATACGAGCTGCTCGGCTTCACCACCGATATCCACCCCATGCGGCTCTACGCCGAGGAGCTGGCGCGCTTCCGCATCGTCCCGAGCACCGCACTGCCACAGCATGTCGGCCGCACCGTGCTCTGCGCCGGGATGCTCACGACGTCAAAACCGGTGCATACCATCACCGAAGAACCGATGGAGTTCGCCACCTTTGATGATGGCGACGGCCTGATCGAGACCGTCCTCTTTCCCGCCACCTACCATGCACGGGGTCACGTGCTGTTCGACCAGGGGCCCTTCATCTTCCGCGGCAAGGTGGAGCAGGAGTTCGGCGCCATCACCGTGACGATCCTGCAGCTGGACCGGCTGGAGCGGATGGTGGAGAAAGTGGGGAGCAGGGGGTAGGAAACAGGGAATAGGCGCCAGGCCGGCGGCAACGTACAATTCTCGCATGGCGGCTTCCTCACGACATTGCCGTCAGTGCCGGGACAACGCCACACCGGAGCATGTGGCCCGCGGGGGTGACCATGGTCACCAGCTCCCACGGCCGTCATCCGCCACCTTTCGGGTCCCCACAACGCGCATCCCTCGGCCGGCATCGTAGGAGGACCTGTTCAACCGTGCGACTGACCATGGCGCTTCCGCTCGTCCTGCTTGGCATTGTCGCCGGCGCCTGTACCGAGGCGTCGGCCCCCGTCAATCGCGCTCCCACCATCACCATTACGGCGCCTGGGGCAGGCGCGAGTATCGCCGAAAGCACCGCGGTCGTGCTCCGGAGCAGCGCAACCGACCCCGAGGACGGTCCGCTCGGCGGAAGTGCGGTCGACTGGACCAGCACACTCGACGGCAGCCTGGGCATCGGCGATTCCCTCACAATTCCCACACTCTCGGCCGGCAACCACAGCCTCACGGCGACCGCCACCGATTCACGCGGCGTGACGACCACCGCGACAATCAGCATCACCGTGGCGCCGTTCACGCCGGGGAACAATCCGCCGACGGTGGCCATTGCCAGCCCCGCCCCGGGTGCCAGCGTCGCAAGTGGCACCGCCATCATTTTGCAGGGCGGCGCCAATGATCCGGAGGATGGCCCGCTCTCCGGCAGCGCCCTCACCTGGTCCAGCTCACTCGATGGGGTGCTCGGCACCGGGACCACGCGCACCGTCGATTCGCTCACCGCCGGCAGCCACACGATCACGCTGCAGGCCGTGGATCTCGGTGGCGTCGCGAATGAGGCGACGCTGCTGCTGACGGTCACGCCGGCGACACCGAACATCGGTCTGACGCCGGTGATCAGCGGGTTGAGCAGTCCGGTGCTGCTCACCGCGCCGGTCGGCGACCTGACCCGGCTCTTCATCGTGGAGCAGAGCGGTGCCATTCGCATCATCAAGAATGGCACGCTGCTCCCGGCCGCATTTCTCGATCTCAGCGACTCGATCTCCACCGGCAGCGAGCAGGGCCTGCTCGGCCTGGCGTTCGCACCGGACTACGCCAGCAGCGGCCGCTTCTACGTGAGCTACACCAACCCGCACGGCCCGCTGGCGGCGGGCACCGGTGTGATCGAGCGCTACACCGTCTCCGGCAACGCTGATCTCGCGGACGCCGCCTCGGGCCAGCGGCTGTTGACACTGGACGATCCCTACAGCAATCACAACGGGGGCATGCTCGCGTTCGGGCCGGACGGCTACCTCTACTACGGCATGGGCGACGGCGGGGGCGGCGGCGATCCACTCAACACCGGCCAGGACCGCAGGGACCTCTTCGCCTCGATGCTGCGCCTGGAGGTGAGCGGCAGCGGCTCCTACGGCATTCCCGCGAGCAACCCCTACGCGACCAGCCCGACGTTCCGGCACGAGCTGTGGAACTACGGGCTCCGCAATCCGTGGCGCTGGAGTTTCGATCGGCTGACCGGGGATCTCTACATCGGCGACGTGGGCCAGGGCGAACACGAGGAGATCGATGTCCAGCCGGCCGGGAGCGGCGGCGGGCAGAATTACGGCTGGCACACGATGGAGGGATTCAGCTGCTATAACGCGACGAGCTGCACTCAGACCGGACTGACCCTGCCCAAGCTCGACTACGATCATGGCGACGGTTGTTCGGTCATCGGCGGCTACGTCTACCGTGGCAGCGCGACCAGTCTGCGCGGCCACTACCTCTACGGCGACTTCTGCAGTGGCTGGGTGCGAAGCTTCCGGTACGCGGGAGGCTCGGCGGTGGAACAGCGCGATGAGCCCGCGCTCACCCCCGGCGGCAACATCACCAGTTTCGGCGAGGACGCCGCGGGTGAGGTCTACATCCTCACCCAGCAGGGCAGCGTGTACCGCATCACCGGCAACTGAGATCGCCGGCGGCTTTCGCGACGATTAGTTTCCCGGTCATGGAGCCGCTCCCCTCTCCCGAAGCGCTCGCCGAGCTGGCGCGCACCCTCCCCGACGTGGTGCGCTTCGGTACCTCGTCGTGGACCTATCCCGGCTGGCAGGGACTCATCTATCACCGGAAGTACCCCAAGTCCGGGGCGACGGCCCGCATGCTCGCGGAGTATGCGACCTTCCCGCTGTTCCGCACCGTGGGCATCGACTCCACCTTCTACGCGCCCGCCTCCGCCGCCACGCTGCAGAGCTACGCCACGGCGCTGCCGGCGGGCTTTCGGTGTGTGAGCAAGGTGTGGGATCGCATCACAGTCCACACCTTTCCCGCTGCGCGCTACAAGACGAACGCCGGCGAGGCGAACCCGGATTTCCTCAACGCCGAGCTGTTTCAGCGTGACGTGCTGGATCCGTACCTGGCACACTTTGCGGATCATCTGGGGCCGATGGTCTTCGAGTTCCAGACCATCGGACGAAAGGCTGGCCTGCATGGTCAGGCGTTCGCGGACAAGCTGGACCGGTTTTTTTCTCAGCTGCCGCGGGGGCTGCCGTACGCGGTCGAGCTCCGCAATGCCGACTATCTCGTGCCTCCGTACTTCGCGGTGCTGCGGGAGCATAACGTCGCCCACGTCTTCAATTCGTGGACCCGGATGCCGTCGCTGGGGGAGCAGCTCGCGCTGCCGGGGGTGATCAGCGCGCCGTTCATCGTTGCGCGCATTCTGCTGCGACCGGGCCGGACCTACAGCGAGGCGGTGGATGCGTTCGCGCCCTATGACCGGATCCAGGACGAGAATCCCGAGTTGCGACAGGACGCCGCCGAGCTGATCCGGCAGGCGGCGCTGCTCAAGATCCCGGCGTACCTCGTGGTCAATAATCGCGCGGAAGGCAGCGCCCCCCACACCATCCTCGGAATCGCCCGGCTGCTGCGGTAGGCCGTCTCACCCGGTCGGCGCGGCCTGCTCGGCCAGCACGTCATGGATGGTGGTGAGCATGTCTTCGGCGGTGTAGGGCTTGGAGACAAAGTGCTCGACACCAGTGCCGAGGGACTTGGCGATGCCGGCATCTGAGGAAAGACCGCTGGAGCCGATGATGCGGACCTGGGGGTCCAACGCGACGAGCGCCACAATCAGGGCACGACCGTCCATGACCGGCATCGCCATGTCCGTCACAACCAGTGCGAGCTCCTGCCGGTGCTGCACATAGAGGGTCAACGCCTCGGCCCCTTCACACGCGAGCAACACCCGGTAACCGAATCGTTCCAGCAAGCGCTTGCCGACGTTGCGGATGGCCTCCTCGTCGTCCACCAGCAGAATCAGCTCCCCGTTCCCCCGGGGCAGCCGGGTCTGCGCGGGATCGACCGTGTCAGGCGCAGCGCCCATCGGGGTGGCGGGCAGATACACGCTGAAGGCCGTGCCTCTCCCCACCTCGCTGTCGACATCGATGAACCCTCCGTGACTCCGCACGATCGCCATGGTGGTGGCCAGGCCCAGACCGGTGCCTCTGCCGATGCCCTTCGTGGTGAAGAACGGCTCGAAGATCCTGTCCCGGATCTCGACCGGGATGCCGGTGCCGGTGTCCTCCACCTTCACGATCACGTACGGACCGACCGGCGCGTTGCCGTGCAGGCCCACGCCGGTCGGATCCAGCACGGCATTCGTCATCGTGATGCGGAGATCCCCACCGTTGGGCATGGCATCCCTGGCGTTGACGCAGAGATTCAGGAAGACCTGGTGGATCTGGGTAGGATCACCGATGACCGTCCAGGAGTCGGGCGGCGGCGAGAGGTGCAGGACAATCGACCTGGAGAACGTATCCTGCATCACCCGGAACAGTTCACGAATCAGGTGACTGGTATCGACCGCGATGCGCTGGCCCTCGACCCCCCGGGCAAAGGAAAGCACCTGCTTGACGAGGTCGGTGCCGCGTTGGGCGCTATCCTGCAGCGTGGCGAGCAGGGTGAGTCCTTCCGCGTCCGCGACCAGGTCCTTCAGCATCGCGATCGACATCAGGATGGGAGCGAGCACGTTGTTCAGATCGTGCGCGATTCCGCCGGCCAGCGTCCCGATGCTTTCCATCCGCAGGGCCTGGAGGGAGCGTGACTCAAGCTGCTTCTGCTCGGTGATGTCGGTGACAATCCCGGTCAGGCGGGCGAGCTTGCCGGTTTCGTCCCTGGCCTGAAACCCCCGGGCGCGCACCCAGCGGATCTCGCCGTCGGGTCGCTGGATGCGATATTCGATATCAATGCTGGGCGTGTTCGCCATCAGTCCCGCGAAGGCGGCCCGGACTCGCGCGCGGTCCTCCTGAAGGGTGAAGTCGATCCACTCGTGCGGCTTGGTACGCAGGCTTTCCGCCGAACGGCCCCAGATCCGCTCAAAGGCCGGACTGATGTAGTACACCCCGCTCATGTCCGGCGAGCGGATCCAGAAGGCGTCAGTGATGTGGTCGGTCAGGAGGCGGAAGTTCTCATCGCTCTGGCGCAACGCTGCCCGGGTCTCCTGGCGTTCGGTGACCACACTCGCGGATGGGACGAGAAATGCGACTTCACCGGCCTCCCCCCGCAGCACCTGCAGACAAAAGTCAACGTCGATGAGTTGCCCGTCCGTCGCCCGCAGCTGCACGTCGTAGCGAGACGGTTCCCCCCGACCGGCTCGCTCAATGGCCTCCTGCAACCGCTGGCGCACCTCGGGGGAATGCGACCACCAGTAGGTCTCCTCGAAGCGCTTGCCCAGGACGTCCTCCGGCCGCAGACCGGCGGCCAGCAGCGCGGTCCGGTTGACCTCGATCAGGATTCCCCCGGGAGTCAGCAGCCCGGCAAAAATGGAAGGGCCGAGTCCGTCGATGAAGGCGCGCAACTGGCGCTGGCTCCGCTCCAGTTCGGCGGGCCGCTGCGCTTCGGCGGTGGTGTCGATGCCGATCAGGAGATAGCCGACGATGGCGGCCTGCGCATCACGCAGAGGCGTCACCAACATCACCGTCTGGAGATGGCGCCCATCGTTGCGGATCAAGGTCAGGTCTAGCCTGGATTCAACCCCGTGCAGGGCCTCGGCGACGATGGCGTCAAAGCCGGAAGCGATCGGCGTCGCGAACGCGAGGCTCATCGCGGACGCACGGGCCAGCAGTTCCTGCGGTTCGGCAAGCTCCGAGAGCGCCACACGTCCCACGACCTCGGCAGCGCTGTACCCCAGCATCCGCTCGGCGCCACTACCGAAGGTCTGAATGACGCCCTTCGCGTCGGTGGTCATACTCACAAGGGCGGTGCTGGCGAAGATCGCGCGCTGCGCAGCCGCAGTAACCACCGAGACCTCAGGGTATCGGACTTCTCCCTGCAGAGTGATGCGACTGCGGTTGCGGTTCACCGTCGTCCCCCGCCGGGTGTGCTCTCTGAAATCAGCAGGACATGGCCGCGGATGCCCGGCGGACAGCCCGAGCGAGCGTGGGGTAGTTAGGTATCATGCCGTCGGGTACCGGGGTTGGCTATCCACCAAAGGAGCTAGGCATTCCCCCAAACGAAAAGCCCCGCACTTGACATCGCGGGGCTCTCATGCCCGAACAATCGTTAATCGGGGTCGCCTACCCCAATGCTCGCCGCGTTGCCGGGCGCCGCTTGGCGACGAGCCGCCGCTTCCGTGGGCCGTCGTGCACGGGTAGTTGCGCCAGCGCATGTGCAGCGGCGGTGAGCCGGATGGCGCGTGAGGCGGATTCGCTTCCTTGAATCGAGGCTTCGACCCAGCGGCCGAACGGGGCATGCTCGCTGGTCAGGAACGGGCGGGCGACGCGGGTATCCAGGACATCCTGCCGGTCGCTCTCCGGCAGTTTGAGCACGATCGCCGTCTCGAACAGGAACGCGAACATTCGGCCATGCGTGAAAAAAGCCTCAGCGCCGAACATCCGCTTCAGCGTGACCTCCGGCATGGCCAGTACCGCGGCATGAACCACGTCGTAGGCGTCGTTCCTGGAGCGAGCAATCGGCATGGCACACACCAGTCTGGACGGAGCCCGGAAAGAGGGTCGCAAACGTACCACCCGAGGCCGGGGCCCGCTAGAAGCTTCGCTCCCGAAGAGCGACCGTACTTGGCCCCGTTCACCCTGTCGTCGGGGCACGATCAGGGCCACATCAGGTGAATCCGTAACTCCATGTTGCGCTGGATTTCCGCCGAGGTCCTGCGCGGCGATCGTGGCGCCATTCCTCCAATTCACGGCGGTGCACCACATGCGAACGGGGAGGAGCGACCCGCCCGCTCCTCCCCGATCCGCCACGCCGCACCCCGCGTCTACGAGATCGCGGGGAGCTCCGGTTCCACCCCGGCCAGCGCACAGATCCGGAGGATGGTCTCGCCGATCTTGTTGTTGGGCGTCGACGCCCCCGCCGTGATCCCGATGGTCCGCACGTTCTCCAGCCACCCCGTCACGGTCTCCTCGGCTGCCTTCACGTACGGCTGGTGCCGCAAGACCCCGGTCGTGATGTCCACCGCCGTGGCATCCTCGATGTGATAGGCGGTCACGCCCCGATCGCGACAGAGGGCCGCAAGGTGTGTCGTGTTGCTTGAATTGTAGCCGCCCACGACGATCATCAGGTCCATCGGCGCTTCGAGCAGGTGGATCACGGCGTCCTGCCGTTCCTGCGTCGCGGAACAGATCGTGTCAAAGGTGCGGAACCGTGCGGCAGCGGGCTCCTCGCCGTGGCGTCGCACGAGGCTCTTGCGGATCTCGTGCGCGATCGCGAGGGACTCGCCTGACAGCATCGTGGTCTGGTTGGCGACGCCGATCCGCTGAAGGTCCCGGTCAAAGTCGAATCCCGGCGACATGGCGGTGGCGAAGCCCTCGGCGAGTTGCGACGCCGCCGCTTTGCCCTCGATGAAGTCGCAGACCAGCCGCGCCTCCTCCATGTTCAGCACCACGAGATAGCTGCCACCGGCATGTTTTGTCACCTGGCTCGCGGTCGCGCGGGTCTCCTCGTGATAGTATTTGCCGTGGATCAGCGCGGTGAAACCATCGCGGGCATAGCTCTCGACCCGCTTCCACACGTTCAGCACCGAGCCGCAGGTGGTGTCCACCAGCACCGGCCCCAGTGCGCGCAGCCGTTCGAAATCCGCCACCGTCACGCCGAAGGCCGGCAGGATCACGGCGTCGTCGGTGGTGAGCATGGAGAAATCGAAGCTGCCGTCCGGACCGTGGGCGAGCTGCACGATGCCCATCGAGGACAACTTGGCATTCACGTGCGGATTGTGGATGATCTCGCCGACGAGGAAGAGCCGCTTGCCCGGAAACTGGGTGCGAGTCTCATACGCGTACTCGACCGCGCGGTCTACACCGTAGCAGAAGCCGAACTCGCGGGCGAGTCGGAATCGGAGCGTGCCGGCCCGGAGTTCGTATCCACCGGCCCGCAGCGCATCCACCACCGCACTGGAATAGTCGGAGGTGAGCTGGCCCTCGATTGCCGCCTTGAGGCCAAAACCCTTGCGGTAATACGTCGACGTCATGTCAGGCCTGTCATGGCACCGTGGCCGTGATGGTGTCACCGGGGCACCGCCCGGGTACGACATCCTTGACGTGCCCCGTCAGGCGCACGGTATCGCCGCCTTCCAGCGAACGCATCCGGAATCCGAACCGGGCACCGAACGTCGAGCCGGTGCGCTCCAGGTCCAGACTGCCGGAATCCGACTGGAATCCCTTGACCGCCTGCTCGGTGAAGAAACGAGCGGCGGCCGCCGCACCTGGCCGCCGGACCGTGTCGATGCCTGGATCGAACGCATCGTAGTGACCGGGCCGCAGCTCCACGGCCGGAAAGATGGTGAGGCCGATGCCGGCATCGTTGTCGTCGACCGCGATCAACTCCAGTCGCTGAATCGAGCCGCACCACACCACTTTCGCCGTCCCGGTGAATGCGCCGGTATCCGAGCCGATCCACCGCGCGTCGAGTCGGGGACCGCCGGCCCGCCCGCCGCATGCCAGGAGCAGCCCCGTTACGAGAAGGGCCAGGGGGCGAATCCGGACATTGGTCGAGAGCATCGACCGGGAACCTAGGAGGGCGAGGGGAACGGCGGTAGGGTGAAGGGTCGGGCCTACCAGAGCGCCCGCGCCCCCACGTCAAAGCGGAGCCCGCTCCCACCGGTGGTGAAGGGATGACTGAAGTCGAACCGCAACACTCCGCCGAGCAGTGCGAATCCCAGGCCGCCCCCTGCGAGAAGACGGGAACCGAACAGATCCGACGCCCGCGCCGCCTGCCCCGCATCGGCAAAGAGGACCGGCTGGAGCACCCCGCGAACCAGCGGCCAGTCCATCTGCACCGACCAGGTGGCCTGGCCGCCACGGGTGCCATAGTCGAACCCGCGCACGGTGCCGCTTCCCCCCAGTCGAAACGCCTGCTGCGGCAGCGGGTTCGCCGTCGTGATCCCGCCACGCAGCACGAGCGACGGTCGCCGCGGCCGGCTCCACAGGCGGGGACGCCACAGCCCGTAGGTGCGCACAGTCGTTCGGCCCGCACCGCTCAGGAGGTCCGTCGCCAGCATCCACCGGTTGCCGAGGACGCCACTATTGAGGCGCAGACCTGCGCCGCCAAACGTCCCCTCCCGCACCGGTGGATTGGCCGGGAAGTGGCCGGTACCGCCTAACGCATCATTGAGCCACGACGAGGCCTCCCGGGACACGCTCGTGGCGTCCTCAAGCAGCGCCGTCGTCGTGAGTTCGAGGCCCGGCCCGACGGTCTGCTCGCGGGAGAGCTCGGCCCCGTGCCCGAGGTGATAGTCGGCGTCGTCATGACCGACAAACATGGCATTGAGGCTGGCACCGAAGCTGTTGCTCCGGGCGAAGGGATCGTGGGTCCGCAGTTCGCGGAAACCGCGCAGCGTCCACCGCCCTGATGGGGCATCGCGAATGACCGCCAGCGCGCCCGTCACCCGGCTGTCCGACAGCCCGAAACGCGCCTCGGCATCCAGCGTCGTGAATCCGTCCCGGGTCACGCCGAAGGTACGTCGCAGGCCCAGCGACTGACCCGAGACCCGGTTGTAGCGGACCATCTCCGGGATCCGTTCCCACCAGAATCCGTTGCGCGAATAGCCGCTCAGGTCCCGCGGGAGCTCGGCGGTCCGGCGCTCGAGGTCGGCGGTGAGATCCAGGAGCCGGCGCGACTCGACCTGATCGGGGACAAATGCCAACGGCTCATCCCACCCGCTGTACGCCGCAAGTGAATCCTTCGGCGCCCGGTGGATTTCGAACCGCCCGCCATCGAGCAGACCGGCTCGGTCGGCGGGCTCGACCTCGCCCAGTGAATCGGCTCCACCGTCCCGCCGGCGAGTGCGGCGTTCCTTGCGGGCCGAATCACGCCGCGCCGAGAGGATCGCCTCGATGCTGTCGCGGTCCGTGATACCCTCCGGAAGTTCCACCGCAAAGCGGACTAGCTGGCCGGTATTGATCGTGTAGTCATCGAACTCGGTCGTGGCCTCGAAGGGAATGACGAGCCCACCGACCAGCGGCAGCTCGAGGCGACCGGAGACGACCTGGCGGTACGGCATCCAGTCGCGCCGCTCCTGCAGCGAGTACGCCAAGTCACAACTCAGGCTCAGGAACCGGTTGATCAGCGTGTTGGCCCGCCGGGCATCGGTGCTGTCGCTGCGCTCCGCACCGTCTGGTTCGACCCAGAGATCTCTGCCAACAAACCGGAACGAGAACCGCGCTACTTCCGCGCTCGACGCATCCAGCCAGAGATCGCCCACCAGCAGCGCGCCTCCCTTGCGGCGCGGCGTCACGGTCAGCCGGTAGAGTTGCAGTGTGGTCCCATCCTGCGTGGTCACCCGCAGGCTGTCGACCAGTGCGTAGCGATACCACTGCGGACCATCGGCGGCGAGGGGATGCAACGAGGCCTGCGCCGGGAAATCGTTGCCGAAGACCCGGACCGAATCACCCAGCCCTCGCGGCACAAACCACGGTTCGTCAAAGGTCGAGTTCAGCCGGAGATTGCGTGCTCGCGCTTCGCTACGCCGGCCTTCGATATCGACCCGCAGGTTGTTCGGGGCCGACCACTGCACCCGGCCCTCCTGCTCCTCCACGGCGGCCGGCGGGACGATCGCCCAGCGTCGACGTCCCAGGCCGAACGACAGCCGGTAGTGGATTCGCGCCTGATAGTCCCGCACCGCGCTGTCGGCCGCCTGGTGCCGCATCTGCGCCCGCGCCACCAGCTCGGCGGTCCGCGCGTCGGCAAAGGCCGCGGTGTCGGTGGTAGCCTGCGCCAGGTGCAGTGTCAGCAGGAGCACGAGCATAGGGAGTCAGGAGAGGTGAGTGGGACCCGGACGACGCCGGCCCCGTAGCACGCCACGGGGCCGGTCAGGAACACGAGCGGGGAAGGTCAGTTCAGGCCGATTGCTCCACGCCCGGCTTGGTGCCGCCCCACCGACTGCGCCCGTCACGATGAAGTCCGTAGGCCTTGAGCCTGCGCCACAGCGTGGTGCGGCTGATACCAAGATGCTTGGCCGTTTCGGCCAGCTTCCAGGCGTGGGCATCGAGCGAGCGCACGATCGCATCGCGCTCGCGGTCGGCCAGGGTCGTCGGTCCTTCGAGACCGGGAATGAACATCGCCTCGCCGAGCTCCAAGGCCCCCACCCGAATCGGGCGGAGCCGACCACCCATCGCCGCCAGGCGCGGCATGAGGCTCTGCGCGTCGTCGGAGGGTTCGAGCAGGCTGGCCAGCGCCTCCCGGGCCTGGGAGTTGGCGTAGACCAGTTTGCCCTGGGGATCGAAGACGACGACCCCCTCACTGAACCCATCCAGGAGGGCCTTGGCGAGGGGAGAGAACACCGATGGTGGATTGGGGGCGTCCGGCATGGGTCCGTCTACGGGTTGGGGAGAGTTCGGGTTTCAGGTTGCGTCCCGGTCTACCGGGTGACGACCGGAGCCCCTCCGGAATGGACACCGGTCACTCGGTGCTGAGGCCGTCCATGGACACCCCGCGCCGCTGCATCCGCTCGGCCCAGAGCACCAGCCCCAGACCGAGGAAGATCAGGCAGCCCGCCCCGAGGGTCCGTCCCGTCAGGCGCTCCCCCGGCAGGATCAGCGGAGCCGAGACAGCAGCGAAAAGTGGTTGCAGGTAGAGAAAGCTGGCGACGGTGTTCGAGGAGACCCGCTTGAGCGCCCACAAATTGAGGAAGTAGGCCCCGATGGTCGGGCCGACCACGATGTAGGCGACCAGCCAGCCCATGGATCCGTGGAGCACCCCGGGGGTCAGCGCCCACAGGGCAGGGAGGCCGAACGGCAGCACACCCAGCGCGGCGAAGAGCATGACGTAGGTCCCGACCGTGATCGCATCGTAGCGCGCGAGTAGCGGCTTGGAAACCAGGAAGTACGCGGCGTAACAGGCCATGCCGAGCAGAATGAGCAGGTTGCCCAGCGCGACACCCGGCGCAAAGGTGAGTCGGGTGGGGTCGATGAGATAGACCGCGCCGACGGCGGCCAGCGCGATCCCGCCAAGCTTCCCCGAAGAAGGACGCTCCAGCCCGAGTACCAGGGAGCCCAGGACGGTGAAGACCGGTGCGGTAGTGACCAGGATCGTGGCGTTTACCGCGGTCGAGTGCGCCAGTCCGAAGAGATAGAGCGACTGATTCGCCGTGACCCCGAGCCAGCCCGAGAGGGCGACGCGCAGGAGGTCGCGTCGGTCATGAATCCATGGTCCTCCGCGAGCGGCATTGAACAGCCCGAGTGCTGCGGCCGCACCGAGAATCCGGATCGTCACCAGCGCCCCAGCCGGCACGACCGGCAGCACCAGCCGACCGATCACCGCGAGGCTCGCGAAGAACACCTGCACCATCACCAGGCAGAGCTGGACCATTCGATACCGGCCCGCTACCGTCGCCGGCGGCGGGGCCCGCGCACCCGCGACCGTCGCTCCTCTTCTCCCGCCTCATGGAGCGTGACTCGCAATGCGTCGAGCGAGTCAGCCTCCAGTGCAGAGCGGTTGCCGCGCATGATGGCGAAATGGATGGGACGGTCCAGTTTCGGCAGGTCTGATTCGGACAACCGCCGCGCCTGGCCCTCCCGCAGCTGCAGGCGCACGGCGGCGCCCGCCGGCCCGACCTCATAGTAGAGCGGCACGGTGTCGCCGAGCAGCCGCGCACTGGACGGCAGCGCGAGCAGCCGGCTCCGCTCCTGCTCCGGAACGATCGTGGCCGGGTCCAGCGCGATGCTCGTCGCAAGGAATGTATCCCAGCTCGTCACGCCTTCGAGCTGGGCCCGGATGCCGGCGCGAACTGCGGCGGGTGCCGCGTCCGGGAGCGTGCCCCCCGAGCGGCGCCACAACTCACCCAGGTCGGTGGCGCCCCGGCGCACCCGTCCCTGCTGCGGGTGCGAGGTCTCTCCGCCGAGCAGCGCCGATGTCAGACCCTCGCGCAGGGCGGGAAGCAGATCAGCCGGCACGTCGTGGTCCAGCGGCTCTTCGATCGGCTCCAGCTCGAAACCGAAGTAGGTCAGGCGCTGACGCAGCACGAGCTGCGGGTGCTTTCTCGAGCCACCGATCTCCACTTCGGCGGCACCGCGGCGGGCATGGCGACGGATCAGGTCGTAGGAGATGGTCGTCCCTTCGATCGACGCGCGGGGCACTCCGAAGCGATCGGCGAAGTAGCGCAGCGATCCCGCCACCGCTCCCCACGTCCCCGCCACGGAATTGCGGGAGACTCGCGCCTCCTGGCCATCGGCGGTGTGCTCGTCGAGCACCAGATCGAAGGGCATGATGCGGGCGACCAGTTCGGTCCAGGCGTCGCGCACCGCATGGCTGGCGTACGGCAGCTTCTCCGGCAGCACCAGTTCCAGCGCGCGAAACACCGATGCCGTTCCCAGTGCGATGTCCTCGATCGATTTCACCAGCACGCCGCGCTGCTCGGCCCACTCCGCCAATGCCGTTTCCTCGAAGAGATGCCGGGGCAGGCCGTACACCTCTCCCAGGCGGCCATGCCGGTTCACCGCCTCGACGAAGAGATTGTACGCCGTCAGGTGATCGCTGCCCGCGACCCGCACGCCTTCGAGGTTCCGCTCCTCCCGCGTCATCCGGTGCAGCGAGTCGATGTTGGAACAGACCGCCACGACCGGCGCGAGCTCGGTGTCGGCGTGGGCCAGCAGTTCGCCCCATGCCCGATCGACGGGCATCCCCTCCACCTCGCGGCCGTATCGTGTCAGGCGACCCTTTTCGACCAGGCCACGGTCAGTGAGCATCTGGAGCGCCCGGCGATATGCCGTCCGGTCCAGCGCGACCGGCAGGTCGAGTTCGGTGGCATCCACCCCGATGGCGGCGCAGGTAATCGCGACGCGCTCCGCGTCGCCGGCGAGCTGGAATTCCGGTGGCGTCGGCCGAAGCTTCTCGAAGACGAGATCACGGTCGCTCAGGATGTAGACCGCCCCGCCCGCCACCCGCCCGTGCACCCGCCCCGCCATCTGCAGGATCTCGTTGGCACCGAGGTATTTCCGGTGCAGCACGTTCCGACCACGATCGACCACGTTGGCGTAGCGCGCGTCGTAAATCACCACGGTATCGAGGCCGCGGATGTTGAGCGCCGACTGCCCGGCGGCGGTCATGGCGAGCAGGAAGGGGCGACGGGCTTCCCGATCGAGGAATGGCCGGATCACCCGGATCGGTTCACCACCGTGATAGAACGCGGCGTTGAGCTTCGGCCACCGCTCTCCCAGTCCGCCCGCCAGCTGCTCCACTTCGGCGCGGGTGGGGACGAAGACGGCGACCCCGCGTTTCTCCTTCATGACATGCCGGATGAAATCATCGTCGAGAAACTCGGCGGCGGTCTTGGGCAGCACCTTGACCCGCGCCTTGAGCGCCGGATCGAAGGCGCTGGTCTCCAGGACCTCGGCGGCATTGAGGTAGCGGGCGTAGAACGACGGATCGACTGTCGCCGAGAGCCAGATGTAGCGACACCCCGCCCGTTTGCCGAGGGCGAGGCACAACTCGAGTTCCGCGGAGGTCTGGTGGATCTCGTCGACGACGAGGGTATCGCGTCCGGTGATGAGCTCATCCTCGAACCAGCGCCGCGCGATTCCGGTGGTCACGATCACCACATTCCAGGAGGGCGTCTCCGGCGTCGCCTCGCGCTCCCGGTTGACCACGCCGACCCGGAGCGGCATTTGAAGGATCGTCTCGGCCACCGGGCGGATGCCAAGTGTCTTGCCGGTCCCGGTCCCGGCGACGATGCCGAAACCCTGGCCGGAAGCCGCCAGCCGACGGAGGTCGGCGCCGTGAGTGCGCTCCAGCAGGGTTTCGACGTTGGTCAGCCCGAGGGCGAGTTCGATCGTCTCGCAGGCGGCGCGGGTGGGGGCAATGATGATGACCCGACCACGGGGGTGATCCGCCCCGCGATAGGCGTCGAGATCCAGCGGCAGTTGGTGATTACGAGAGGGAAGCACCGCGGCAAAATAGACGGGCGCCGGTCATCCTGCCGACGGTGATCATGGGCGCGCGGCACAGCGCTGTCGCGCGACTAGTTCCGCAGGAATGCGATGGTGACGATGGTGCGGGGACGGCGCGCGATCCCGAGCGAATCCGTCGTCCCGGATTCCAGGTCGTGGCGAATCTGCGCCAGGGGCGAGGACGCGGCCCCCAGTCCCGGCTGGAGGGCAGCTGAGAGCGCCTCGCGACTGGGTCCGGTGGGGACGACGCGGGCGGAGACCTGGAGCGTGGACGGCCCCTGAGCTTGCGCGGGTAGTGCAAAAAGCGACAGGAGGACAACCGTCGCGAAAACGATCAGCCGTGGAGCGGCGGTGTCGCGGCGATCCCACGAGACACCATGCGACCGGCCCCGGACAGCGGCCGCTGCCCGCCTACCGACGTGTACCATGAGTTGTACCCGAATCCGTTGCACCATGACGACTTACGCCCCCGAGATGAGCTCCAGCAGCTGGCAAGAAATGCCTTCGCGGTGTACAAGAGATAGACACCGCGAAGTCATATCCTGTGAACTACTTACCGAGTGTCTGATGGATCCTTTCGACACCCGGCACACTGGTTGCCCTTCCCACTCCCCGAGGGAGGTTGCACTCCCCCGGAATTCCTAGTTCACGAGACCAGTTCACTTACTACTGAGAGGAAAGGGCAATGCGCACTACCACCCGAGTATCGGCAGCCTTGGTCGCAATCTTGAGCCTCGCCGCTTCAACGGCCCAGGCCCAGAGCGCCAACATCACCGCCACCGCCGTCGTCTTCCAGGCCATGACGGTGACCGGCGCCCGCACCCTCGACTTCGGGAATGTCTTCCCCGGTGTCGCGAAGACCATCGCTGTGGCCGCCGCCACCAGCGGCCGGTTCGACCTGACCGGTCAGAACAGCGCCAACGTCAATGTTTCCTTCACGCTGCCGGCCAACCTGACGAGCGGCGCCAACAATCTGCCGATCGGCACCTGGACCGGTTGCACCAACGCCACCAACACTACCACCGGCTGTACCTCCTTCACCCCGTCGGCCTCCACGACCTCGACCGCGTTCAGCGGCGTGGGCGCGCTGTTCGTCTGGGTCGGGGGCACGGTGACGCCGGGCGGTGCCCAGGCGGCGGGGACGTACAATGGCACGGTCACGCTGACCGCCGCCTACTTCTAAGCTCAACTGAAAGGGCTTTCCGGGTAACTCACGGGTGCTCTGGGCACGGCTATCTTGCTCGTGTCCATCGCCCGTGAGGCCTTCCCCTGGATCGCTCCATGTACCGATGCCTCATCGTACTCAGCTGCCTTGCGCTGGCCACGGCCACCCGGCCGCTCGCGGCGCAATCGACGGTTACCGGCATCCGCAATCTGGATTTCGGCCCGGTGATCCGCGGCGTGCCATCGTCAGTCTCTCCCAACGACCCGATCCGGAGCGGTCGGTTCTACGTGAAGCACATCATCAACCGGCAGGTGCAGGTCCAGTTCACCCTCCCCACCCGCCTGAACCGGGTCGCGGGCGGCGGCAACATGCCGATCACCTTTGCGACGACCGATGCGGTAGCGAAGGGCACGGCGCCTACCTCGAACCCCGTCACCTTCAATCCGAACACCACGATCACCTTCACGCTGACGAGCTCGGCAGATTTCTTCATCAATCTCGGTGGCCGGGTCTCGCCCGCAGCGGGGCAGGCGACCGGCGCCTACGCCGGCACCATCACCCTGACCTGCACGTTCTTCTGATCATGCGCTGTCTCGTCGCCCTTCTGCTCCTCGCCGCGGGATTTGCCCGCGCCGTGGCCGCCCAGGGCGTGATCGTGGCACCGCACGCCATCTTCCTCGATCATCGGACCCGGAGCGCCTCGATCACGCTCTACAATCCTGGTGCCGATCCGGTCGAGGTGTCGATCAGCACCTTCTTTGCCTACCCGGTGACCGACAGCGTCGGTCACTTCATGCTGTTCACCCCGGATTCCATCGGGTCCGCCACCCCGTCGGCGACGGACTGGATCGAGGCGTTTCCCCGTCGGATGACCATTGCCCCGCTGCAGCGCCAGACCATCCGGCTACTGGCCCGGCCGCCCCAGGGGCTGGTCGACGGAGAATACTGGTCCCGGATCATGATCACGGCCCAAGGCGGCGCGCTGCCGGTGAGCGGAGCCGACTCCAGCGACATCGAGATCGGGCTCTCGCTGGAGGTGCGGACCATCATTCCGCTCATCTATCGCAAGGGCCAGCTCCAGACTGGCATCAGTGTATCAGGCCTGCGGACCGACGTCGAGGGGGATTCGCTGCGGGTGCGGGTCCGGCTGGAGCGGCAGGGCGGCGCGGCGTTCCTCGGGACGGCGCGTGGCACGCTGGTAAATGATCGTGGCGCCACCGTGGCCACCTTCCAGCAGCCGGTCGCCATCTACTATGACGCCGAGCCGGTTTTTGCCCTGCCCCGCGCACCTGCCGGGCAGTATACGCTGCACCTCGAGGTCTCGACGGAGCGCAGCGACATCGCCACCGACCAACTGCTTCGGGCACCGGTGGTGCGTGACTCCTTCACCGTGACGCTGCCGTGAGTCGCGCCGGACGCGGTCGGCGGCGCTGGCTCCTGCTGCTGCTCCTGCTGTCCCTGCCGCTCGCGGCGGATGGTCGATCCGCGGCAGGAGCACCTGCCCCACGACCCGAGGTATGGGAACTCGCGCTCGCCGAAGAGGCACCGTCCCACGGCCCCCTCGCGAGCGACCTGCTCTTCTCCCAGCAGCGGACCACGCCACTCCACCAGCAGGCGCAGATCCGTATTCCTGCGCCGACCAGTTCAGCTCGGGCGGCCTCCCAGCCGAAAACAGCGCCGTCTGGCGCCATTGAACGGCACCCCGCGGTGGCTCCGGCCGTGCGCCCCTCGACCCCGCCGGTCGCCTCCTCCGGTACGACGATCGAACCGGTCGCCCGAGCGGTGGCACCCCTCCCGGCCTCCGCGCCCGAAACCCAACAGACCATCAGTGTCCGTCGATTCCTCCGCACCATTCGCGAAGGTGTCGAGCGGCTGGCCGCCGCGGCGTCCCCGGCAATTGTCGCCCTGCCATCCAGCGCGGTGCCGGTGGCGGACTCGGTGGCTCCGTTCAGGGCGAGACGTACCGCGAGCCCGAAGGGCAAGCTGGTCAGCGCCGAGCCGGTGCTCACCGAACTGCAGCTGGGCCGAATCGCCCGCCGCACCGTCGAAGCGTACCGGGCTGGCGACGATGCCCTGATCCCCCTCGGTGCATTCTTCGAACTCGCCGAGTTACGAGGCGTGCGCCAGCCGGACGGTACCTTCGAAGCCATGGTGCAACCCGGCAACATCCGGCTGGTCATCGATCCCATCAGCCGCACCCTGCGCATCGGCAAGCAAAAGCTCACGCTCACCGACGATGAGATCGTCGCGACGGACGACGAGATCTACCTGGCGACCAGGGTGATGGCGAAGGTCTTCGCGCTCGAGTGGGATGTGAGCTGGCCCGACCTGCAGGTGGCAGTCATCGAGCCGGCTAACCTGCCCGTGGCCCGGCGCATCCGCCGGGAAGCGCTGCTCGAGGCGCAGTTGCGTCACTCCTCGACACCAGAATATGCCGGCCTGCGACTGGGGCTGGAGCGGTCCCGACTCAACGGCCTGGTGCTCGACTACTCGGTGCTCACCCCCACGACTGGTCTCGACGCCGGCGCCTACTCCACGACTTTCGGACTTGACCTGATGGGCGGATCGCTGGCGCTTGGCCTGCAGAGCCAGAACGGCACCGGCAAGGGACCGCGAACCGAAGCGTCATGGACCGGCATCTGGCGCGACAATCCCTGGCTCTCCCAGGTCCAGCTCGGTGACGGGATCAGCACCGGCCCCCGGGCCCGCACCGTGCGCGGCTTCGCGCTCTCCAACAGCCCGTACGTCCGTCCATCCATCCTCGGCAACATCCCCTTTTCCGGTCAGCTCGGCAGCGGGTGGACCGTGGAAGCGTACCGGGGTGGGCGGCTCATCGGCTTCGACTCGGTAAACGGGCTCGGACAGTATTCGTTCGACGTCCCGATCGAGTACGGCGAGAATCCGGTCGACTTCATCGCCTACGGACCCTTCGGGGAGATGCGCGAGTTCAACCAGACGTATCGGCTCCGCAGCGAGGGGTTACCCGCCGGTCGCTTCGAGTACGGGGTCTCGGCTGGCCAGTGCCGGACGCCCCGTTGTCAGGCTTCCGGCAACGTCGACATGCGCTACGGCATCTCCACCCGATGGACCGCCCGGGCCGGCGTGGACCAGTTCTGGCGCCGTGGGGAGGGGGACCTCTTTCACCCCTACGTCGGTCTCCTCGGCACATTGACGAACTCCCTCGCGCTCGAAGGTGAGGCGGTCGGAAACGCGGTCCTCCGTGGTGCGGTGCGATTCGAGCCGACCGTCGACCTGCACATCCAGGCGGAGGCCCACCGGTTCGCCCGCGGCGTGACGGACCCGATCCTCACCCCGGACGGCCGACTGAACCAGGTGACCCTGTCCGCCATGTTCCGCCCCGTCAGCCGTCTGGGAAGCACGTACATCGAAGCCAGCCTCGACCGGGTGCACGCGGCCTCCAGCGACATTATCAGCAGCCGTATCGGAACGTCGATGCAGGTGGCCAACGTGCGCCTGCTTCCCTCCGTGCGCTTCGAGCGCCAGACGACGATCGGGGGACCGGCGTTCGACCAGACATACTTCAGCCTGAACAGTTTCGTGCTGGCCCATCCGGAGCTGGGTTCGTTCATCGGCGCCATGACCGCGCGGACGTCCCTCGATATTGCGAAGGGGATCGGACCGGTGTCGGCGTCGATGTTCGTGGGCCGGCCGATCACCCGCGGGCTCCGCGCCGAGACCGGCGCCACCTGGTACAAGGGCGGGCGCGGCACCACCGTCTCGCTGCTCGTCGCCGCCGAACTGCCCAGCGTCCGGTCCTACACCACAGTGACGGCGGGTGGCGGCACGGAGGCGGTGGGCACCCAGTACGTCACCGGCTCGGCGATCTACAATCCGGCCAGCAATCGGGTGGACTTCTCGGGCAGCTCGAGCCTCGCCCGCGGCGGCGTGACCGGCCGGGTATTCCTGGATGCGAACGGCAACGGGAAGTTCGATCGCGATGAGCAGCCGCTCCCCGGGGTCCGGGTCGTGGTGGGACCGACATTCGCCTTCTCCGACTCGAGCGGGGAGTACCATGTGTGGGACGTGCTGCCGTACGAGCCGACCCAGGTCACAGTGGATTCCGCCACGTTGGCTTCACCGTTGTGGGCTCCAGCCTTTGCGGCGGTGATGGTGGAGCCCTCCCCCAACCGCTACCGCCAGCTCGATATCCCGGTGCTGCCGGGTGGCGTCATCGAGGGCCAGGTGGTGTGGCCGGGACGGAGCCGCGGCACCGGTGGCGTGAGCCTGGTGCTCAGCCACAAGAAGAGCGGGGAGCGTCGGATCGTCACCACCTTCGGCGATGGCAGCTTCTACGCGATCGGTGTGCGGCCCGGCGAATGGGAGATTGTGGTGGACCCGAAGTGCCTCGAGCTGCTGCAGGCGACGGCCACGCCGCTCCACTTCACGATCGCGCCGAGCGTCGACGGAACGACCGTCGAGGGGTTGAAGGTTGAGCTCAGGTAGGGAGTAGGAACAGCCGGGGCACGAAAAACCCCGCTTGCGCGGGGCTGTTCGGGACAGGGCGGGGAGCCCTGACCTGCTGAATGAACCGGGTACTGCAACTGCGGCCGTGTGGAAGGGTCGGTTCATCCCATATGTTGAGGCGCCGGAAACAGCGCCACTTTTTTTGTTGCCCTCGAACAGCTACGCCACCAATCAGGAATCTGGATGTCCGAACCACCCTGCATCGTCGCGGAGTCGCGCTCGCGACATTGCATTACGTAGAAGTACGGTGCAGCGACTGGCGAGTAGGTTCTTGCTTGATTGTGCGTAGCTGTTCGGGGCGAATGGTGGGGTTCAATGCCAGCCCCGTGCCAGAAACGCAAGATGCTGACGCGCATGCAGTTAGTCTGAAACGTGGAACCTGCGAGTGTCCTCCTGGCGAGACCCAGAGGACACTTTCTGTCCGCTTTGCCCCGTGGCAACACCCGCCCAGATGAGTAGCCGCATATAAATGCAGGCCGATCTTGGCGTGCCTTGACAGCCTCCAAGGCCGCCAGCATACTAAGCGCCGCTGAAACACCGATCGACCCGGCGGGATCGGCGTCAGTGAGTCGAACTCCCTTTCAATTTCCCATAGATGGAGGCACGCATGGCAGCCGATTTCTTTCTGGGCGAGTCGTTGGTCGGCGATGGTAATGAGATCGCGCACATCGACCTGATCATTGGCAGCAAGACTGGCCACGCCGGCGCGGCCTTTTGCAACGCGTTGACGAACAACAAGGATGGCTTCACCACCCTGCTCGCCGTGGTCGCCCCGAACCTGCCGGCCAAGCCCGACACCATCATGTTCAACAAGGTGACCATCAAGGGTGCCAAGCAGGCGGTGCAGATGTTCGGCCCGGCCCAGGCGGCGGTGGCCCGCGCGATCGTCGACAGCGTGTCCTCCGGTGTCATCCCGAAGGACAAGGCGAACGACTGGTGCGTGATGGTCGGCGTGTTCATCCACTGGCAGGCGGAAGACAACAAGAAGATTTATGCGTTCAACTACCAGGCGACCAAGGAAGCCCTCGAGCGGGCGCTGAAGGGCCTGCCGACGGTGGACTCGGTGATCACCCGAGCCAAGACCGAGCGGCATCCGTACTCCGGGGTCGACAACGCCTGAACGGTCGCAACCGATCGTGCACGAGGGGCGGGGAAGACCCCCCGCCCCTCGCTGCTTTTCCCCCTGAGCCTCCTCCGACCAGACTGTCCCGACGATGCGCAAGCTCCTTCTGCAGTTGGACAGCTCCCGCCACTCCAGCGTCTTCGACCGAGTGGTCGCATACGATGGGGGCGCGGATGAAGTCATGAGTTACAACGGTGTGGTCCCGGAGGACGTCCGCGACCTGGTGCACGGCCTGATGTTTACCCGTGCACCGAGGGACCTCAACTCCAGCGCCGTCTGGATCGGCGGCAACAACATGTCGCAGGGCGAGCAGCTCCTCGCCATGACACTCGATGCGATGTTCGCGCCGTTCACCGTGTCGGTGATGCTGGACTCGAACGGCTCCAATACGACGGCGGTTGCCGCGGTCGTGAAGATCGAGCAGACGCTGGGCGACGTGAAGGGGAAGCGGGCACTCGTGGTCGCGGGGACTGGGCCGGTGGGCCAGCGCGCGGCGGGTCTCCTGGCCAAGGGCGGCGCGACGGTCGTCATCACCTCCCGCAAGCCGGAGCAGGGCGAGAAGGCGCGTCGCAGCATCGGTGAGCGATTCCAGGTGCAGGTGGAATCGGTGTCGCTGAGCGACCCCGGCCTGGCCGCACCACTGCTGGAGGGCGTGGATATCCTGCTCAATTCCGGACCGGCCGGCGTGATGATGATCCCGCAGAGCGCCTGGGCGAACCGGGGGATCAAGGTGGCGGTGGATCTCAACGCAGTTTCCCCGCTGGGGATCGAGGGGGTGGGACTCGACGACGCCGATGTCTCCCGGTACGGTGCGAAAGTTTTCGGCGCATTCGGCGTCGGCAACTTCAAGACGAAGCTCCACAAGCGCTGCATCGCCCGGCTGTTCGAATCCAACGACCTCGTGCTCGACGCCGAGACCATCGCGGACATCGCGCGGGCGCTGGTGTGAACGGCGGGTGCGGCCGGGGTACGCCCTGGCCGCACCGTGATTCCCCGCTCCGGAATATCGGCCCGGCATGACACGCGTCGTCGGCATCGACCCCGGTACCGTTTCGCTCGATCTCTGCGGGCTGAACGACGGCACGGTCTGGCTCGACCAGAGCCTGCCGACCCGTGAAGCCCTCGATGACCCCGCCGCCCTGCTCGCGCTCCTCACTTCCGATGGTCCACCCGATCTGATCGCCGGCCCCTCCGGGTATGGCCTGCCGCTGGTGCGCGCCGACCAGGCCACGGAGATGGATCTCCGGCTGGCCTACCTCGCCACCGATGGCGAGACGGCCGGGCTCGGTGGGCTCCGGCGACTGGCACGATTCTTTGCCGCCGCCGATTTGCCGCTCGTCTACACACCGGGCGTGATCCACCTCCCCACCGTGCCGGTGCATCGCAAACTCAATCGCGTCGACCTCGGGACCGCCGACAAGGTCGCGACCGCAGCCCTCGCCATTCACGATCAGGCCGGGCGTCTCGGGGGCTCGATTGAGCACACATCCTTCATCCTGCTCGAGCTCGGCGGCGCCTTCACCGCGGCACTCGCCGTTGAGCGCGGCGCCATCACCGACGGCATCGGCGGCACCAGCGGGCCCCTCGGCTGGCGGGCCGCCGGTGGGTGGGATGGTGAAGTCGCCTATCTGGCGGGGAGCGTCACCAAGGAAATGCTGTTTCGAGGCGGAGTGGAGGACGCGGGCGAAGCCGAAGGGCTGCAGGCCTACGTCGAAGGGGCGCACAAAGCGGCATTGGCGCTGATGGCAGCGCTGCCCCAGCCGAGGGAAATTCTCCTGTCGGGCCGACATGCCGCAGACCCGGCAGTACAGCAGTCGCTCGTCGCGCGACTGTCGGAGGTCGCACCGGTCCGGCTGCTCACGGGATTTGCCTCGGTCGCGAAGCAGGGGGCCCAGGGCGCGGCTCTGATCGCGGATGGTCTGTCGGGAGGGCCCAGCGCACCGATCGTGCAGTCCCTGCGGCTCCGGGAATCGAGTGGCACGGCACTGGACTATCTGCGGGTGATTTCACCGGCAGACGCGCGGAGGCGACTCGGTATCGGGTGAGGCGACTTCCGCGCGGAGCGAAGTCTGGTTCAGCCGCGTGGCAACAGCCAGGCGACCGCGACCGCCGGCGCACAATCCGACATCCGTTTCCCCATCCCGTCGTTGTGGGGCAGGAGATCGGCGAAGTCGAGATACTTCCAACCACACTGGCTGGCGATTTCTTTCGCGAGGAACCGCCCGACCCCCGCGACAATGATCGTTGCGCCCTCCTCCATCTGATGCTGCGTGCCAAGTCTGGCGCAGGCGGCCTCGATCGAACCGAGCTGTGCCCCCGACAGCCACTGCGCGAGCTGCCGCCAGTCCTTCAATTTTGCGGAGCCAGCGTCACGCCCGATCATTCGCGCCAGGCGTCGGGCGGATCCGGCCACCGATTTTTCGCCGCCATCCGCGGCCGGGTGGAGGTCCGCGCCGTCGGGCAGCCGGTCGGTCAATCGATAGATGTCGGCCGTCGTCGCGAAATGCTCGGCCATGAGCGGGACCCACTCGCCGGCGAACGGGACCGCGGGGACGAGCGCCATGAGCGGAGTACGGATCACGCCGGAGTACAGCAATTCCCCCGCGACCAGCCGTTCGAAATCGTTGCGGCCGCGCGCCGCGACCCGCCCCGCGACGATCGGGATGAGGTCGGTGGTCGTGCTTCCGATATCGATGAACAGCCCGTCGGCGATCCGGGTGGCAATGCATGCCGCGCTCGCCAGCCAGTTGGCCGAGGCCAGCTCTGCGGGGTGCGCCGCGGCATGCTCCGCGAGAAGGAATCCGGTGTCGCCCGCATAGAAGTGAATCTCCGCCCGAGGCAATTCGCGCTGCATGGTGGCCACGAGCTGAGTGACACCGGAGGCGCGATCGGGGAACAGGTCGACCATTTCGCCCGTCATCGTGACCGCGTGCAGGCGGATCTCGCCGAGTTGATCGACGGCTGCCCTGACCGCAGCATGCAGATGTTCCATCCCCAGCCAGAGCGGGCAGGCGACCTGCACCACGTCCTCGACTCGCCCCGTGGCATCCAGCCGCGCCGCCTTGAGGTGGGCACCGCCGAGATCCCAGCCAATCACCGGTTCAGCGGTCACCCGGAGCCTCCATCTCAAGGGCCACCGCGACGCTTCGACGCCGAATCGTCAGCTCCGCCGGGTGTCCCCCGTCGTGCAGCTCAAGGACCAGCCGGGCCACATTGATCCCGAGCGCCTGACGGAGTCCGCAGTACGAGGTGGTCAGGCGGGGATTAATCTCCAGAACGACGGGGCCGGTAGCGGTGTGGATGAGATCTACGCCGACGTATCCCCAGAGTGACGGGATGGCGGTTGCGATCCCGTCGGCGAGCGCCTGAAACTGCCGGTTCCGATCGGGCATCGCCGCGACCTCGAGGCGGACCAGACGAAGCTGACCGCCGTCCAGCACCATGTGCTGACGATTGACCGACAGCAGTTGCGCCACGCCTTTGCAGCAGATCATCGAAAGACTGAGTGCCTCGCCGTCGAGCCAGGGCTGAGCGATGAAATGGCCCTCGGGTCTGGCGGACAATGCTGCCCTCGCCGCCTCCCAGCTCTCTACGACGATCGTTTCCTCGCAGCCCGCTCCGTCGTCCGGCTTGATCACCCAGCGTCCGGGGCGTTCCGTGATTTCCGGGAGGGAAGAGGCTGTCCGCACGGCGGGAATGCCGGCGCGCTCGAGCCAAGCCACCGTCGCCCGTTTGCTGGTCGCAATCTCGACCGCGTCGGGGCGACACCCCAGCAGCACTCGGCCAGTTTCGCAGGTAGCGCGCGCGAGCTGCAGCAGCGCGCCGCCGCACTCGGGGGCGGTCGGCCAGGCGGCATCGGCTCTCTCGAGGCCGCGCCGGTACAGAGAGAGGAACGATTCGCCGGGACGAAGCTGAATCATCTCGATGCCTGGAACCGCGGGAAGGCGCGCATCGCGACTGGTCAGCAGTTCGATCCCCGGGACCAGGGAGAGATCGGCGAGCAGCGCGCGAACCATGAGGTCCGCTTCATGGGCAAGGCGGGCGGGAAGCGGCTCCGCGGCCATGCCGCCTCCCGTCACATACTCGCAGACGAAAATCTTCATGATCCGGGGATTGCCGCGGTGTAGCGGAGCAGGGCCTGCTCGAAGGAAGCCTGTCGGGTGCGGACGAGCGTCACGGCCCCGCCGGCATCGGGCGCTTCGGCGTGGACCGTACACACCGGATCGCCAGGCGCGAGGAGCGTACCGGGCATCGGGAGGTCGCGGCACCACTCGGGGAAGTCAAAATCATCCGGCAGCACACCGCCCGCCCCGGCGATGACGACGGCGGTTGCGCGGGCGGCGCCGGCCGGCGCGGTGTGCACCGGGAGCGCGCCGGCGCAGGCGCGCAGGTGCGCGTCAAAAAGGCCGGCGGCATAGTCGGGGTCGTACAATTCGACCGTCGCCGTGGGACGGGGATTGATCTCGAGCACGCGCCATTCGGAATCATCGAGGATGAAGTCCACTCCATTGAGCCCCACCAGGCCGGTGGCGACGACCAGTGCCTCCAGCCTCCCTTCGATGTCGCGGGTGAGGGCAGTCGGGAGCTGGACCTGGTTCACGGCACCGCCAAAGAGAAAGGGCGTTCCCGGTCGAGCGGTCGTCGTCCACTGCTCGTTGTATCCAAGGATCAACGGCCGTTTGCCGTCGGCCAGCAGCAGCACGGAGAGGGTACGTCCCGCTTCGAAGCGCTGATAGTAGGAGCCGCGGCGGGCCGGCCGCGGGCTCGCGTGATGCACATGCGCCCCGCCCGCGCCACCGGCGTGCTTGACCAGCCAGCCCAGCGGATCGGCCGGCGGACGGAGCCGGACTTCGGGATGCTGAATGCGGAGGCGGTCAAGCAGAGGGAAGAATTGTGCCGGCTCCTTGACTGAGGCCACGACCGCCGGAGCGTTGCCGCAGAGTCGACGGCCCTCGGCAAGCCGGGCGAGCAATCTGGTCCGTCCCTCGAACCCGGAGCCGTACACCAGTCCCGCGGACAGTCCGGCGGGAGCAAGTTCCCTGGCCGCCGAGAGCAGTGCCGATCGATCGAAGCGCAACGCGTGAGGCGCCACGACGGACCGGCAGTGCTGCGCGAGCGTGCGGGTATCACGATCGGCGAAGTAATCCAGCACGACCACCCGGTGGCCACCGCGAGCCGCTGAGCTGGCGAGGGCGCGGCCGGAAACCGCCGCGACCAGGTAGCAGCCGCGTTCAGCGTTCATGTCCCGGCCCGATCACGCGACAAGTAGGCATTGACACATCTTAGCAGCTATAATGTTCCGCTGACCATGCCCGCCTCCCCCAAGACTCCAAGTACTGTCACCGACGTCGCCTGTCCTTTCTGCGGACTGGTGTGCGATGATCTGGTCGTCGATGTCGCCAGCGACACCATCACGGTCCGGGCCAACGGCTGCCGGCTCGCCACTACCGGTTTCGGCGCCACGACCGTCGGCGAGCCCCGCATCGCCGGCCGACCCGCGACGCTGGCCGCGGCCACGGCAGAAGCTGCGCGCCTGCTGAGTTCGGCCCGTCAGCCGTTGATCGGCGGCCTCTCCACCGATGTGGATGGTGCACGAGCCGCGGCGCGCCTCGCCGATCGCACCGGCGCGGTCCTCGATCACATGAACGCCGCCGCGGCATTCCGCAATGTCCTGACGATGCAGGACAGCGGATGGATCACCACGACACTCTCCGAAATCCGCAACCGTGCCGACCTGCTGGTCGTCGTCGGTGGCGACATCGTGAGCCGGTTCCCCCGGTTCTTCGAGCGGTGCATCGTCAATCAAGACACGCTCTTCAGTGAGGGCCGCCAGTGCGAGGTGATCTTCCTTGGCGCGGCGGCGCCCGCGGGCGTCACGCTGCCGGGACCGCCCGCCACGATCTCGTGTGAGGTCGCCAGACTGGGCGAGGCCTTTGGCGCGCTGCGGGCGCAGATCGCGGGGCGCACCCTCACGGCGACGGACGCGGCAGGCGCGCCGATGAGTGTCTGGCAGCAACTCGCCACCCGGATGAAGGCGGCGAAGTATGGCGTGATCGCGTGGGCCGTGCCTGACCTCGACTTCCCGCACGCGGAGCTGACGGTCCAGGCGCTGTGCGAGATGGTGAAGGAGCTGAACCGCACGACGCGATTCGCCGGTCTTCCCCTGGGTGGCAGCGAGGGGGACCTCACCGTCGAAAGCGTGTTCCTCTGGCAAACCGGCTTTGGCTCCCGCACATCGTTTGGCCAGGGTCAGCCGGATCATGACGCGCATCAGTTTGCCACTGCCCAGCTCCTCGGGCGGGGTGAAACCGATCTGCTGTTCTGGATCGCCAGCTTCAACGCGGCCCGGACGCCGCCCACGACGACGGTGCCGACGGTCGTCCTGGGACGGCCCGGGATGATCTTCGAGCGCGAACCGGCGGTCTTCATTCCCGTCGGCACTCCAGGTGTGGATCACGCGGGCCATCTTTTCCGCACCGACCGGGTCGTCGCGCTGCCGCTGGGCCAACTGCGCGCGTCCTCGCTGCCCAGCGTCGCGTCGGTGCTTACCGCCGTCGAAGCCGCCCTTCAGGAGCGCTGACCGATGCTGCTGCGACTCACCGGCGGTCGGGTCTACGATCCCGCGCATGGCGTCGACGGCGTGGTGCGCGACCTCTTCGTGCGCGATGGCCGGATGACGGCGCCGCCCGCCGCGGATGAACGCATCGATCGCGAGTATGATCTTTCGGGACGGATCGTGATGGCGGGCGCGATCGACATGCACACCCACATCGGCGGCGGCAAGATGAATATCGCGCGCCAGATGCTGCCCGAGGATCATCGGAGCGACCTGGTGCGTCGCACCGACTTGACGCGCTCCTCGTGCGGGCACGCCGCACCAGGCACGCTGGCGACCGGGTACCGCTACGCCGAGATGGGCTACACCGCCTGCTTCGAGCCGGCGGTGCTGCCGGTGAATGCCCGCCAGGCGCACATGGAGATGGGCGACACGCCCATGGTCGACAAGGGCGGCTACGCGATGCTCGGCAGCGACGACTTCCTGCTCCGCCTGATGGCGGCGGGGGAAGACCAGAAGCTGATCAACGACTACGTGGCGTGGACCCTCAACGCGACCCGCTGCATCGGCATCAAGGTGGTGAACCCGGGTGGCATCTCCGCCTTCAAGTTCAACCAGCGGATGCTGGATCTCGACGAGAAGCACCAGTACTACGGCGTGACGCCGCGCGACATCCTGCGGGTGCTGAGCCGGGCGGTCCATGAGCTGGGGGTGCCGCACCCGCTGCACGTGCACAGCAGCAACCTCGGCCTGCCAGGCAATTTCGAATCGACCCTCGGCACGATCCGCGCCTCGGAAGGCTTGCCGATCCACCTGACCCATATCCAGTTCCACAGCTACGGCACCGAGGGGGATCGCAAGTTCTCCTCGGCGGCGGCGCAGATCGCGGAAGCGATCAACAGTACGCCCAACGCGAGCTGTGATGTGGGGCAGATCCTGTTCGGCCAGACGGTGACGGCCTCGGGCGACGCCATGGCCCAATACCGGAACTCCGGCCTGGCCAGCCCCAAGAAGTTCGTGATCATGGATATCGAGTGCGACGCCGGCTGCGGGGTGCTGCCGTTCAAATATCGCGACAAGAATTTCGTGAACGCGCTGCAGTGGGCCATCGGCCTGGAGATCTTCCTGCTGGCGCGCGACCCATGGCGGGTGTTCCTGACGACGGACCATCCCAACGGGGCGCCGTTCACCACCTATCCGCACCTGATCCGCCTGCTGATGGACCGGAGCTTCCGCAACGACCGGCTGGCGCAACTCAACGTTGACGCGCAGGCGCTGACGACGCTCGGGAGCATCGAGCGGGAATACACGCTCAACGAGATCGCGATCCTCACTCGCGCGGCACCCGCGAAGCTGCTCGGCATCGAGGATATCGGCCACCTGGCGCCGGGAGCGATTGCCGATATCACGGTGTACCGTGACAACGCCGATCGCGAAGTGATGTTCACGTCGCCCGAATATGTGTTCAAGGACGGCGAGGTGATCGTGCGCGACGGCAAGGTGGTCAAGGTGATCTGGGGGCGGTATCACACGGTGCAGCCGGAGTACGATCGCGGCATCGAGCAGCGGCTGCGCGATCACTACGAGCGCTACCAGACCATTCGCGCCGACCACCTGCGGATCTCCGCCGAGGAGATGCATGCCTTCGGTCATGGCGCGGACGTCCTCACCCATCCCTGTCGCTGATCGCCATGCAGCTCAACGGGGTGACCATCGACGATGAATTCGCGGAGGCCTTCGGCATGAAGGCCACGCGGGTCATCATCACGGCGCAGAATCTCACCTGGGCCTACAATGCCGCGCGCGCCGCGACCGGTTTCGCGACCTCGGTCATCGGCTGCGGCTGCGAGGCGGGAATCGAGCGCGAGCTCAGCCCTGCCGACACACCGGACGGACGGCCGGGTCTCGCCATTCTGCTGTTCGCGATGTCGGGCAAGGAGCTCGCCAAGCAGATCGAGCGGCGGATCGGCCAGTGCGTGCTCACCTCGCCCACGAGCGCGGCGTTTGCCGGACTCACCGAGGGGGAGCCGGTGGCACTCGGCAAGAATCTCCGGTTCTTTGGCGACGGATTCCAGGCGTCCAAGCAGATCAGCGGCCGACGCTACTGGCGAATCCCGGTGATGGACGGCGAGTTCCTGGTCGAGGAGACCACGGCGGTCATGTCCGCGGTGGGAGGCGGAAATTTTCTGGTGCTGGCCGAATCGCAGCCGCAGGCACTGACCGCCTGTGAAGCGGCGATCGCGGCGATGCAGAAGGTCCCCAACGTCATCATGCCCTTCCCTGGAGGCGTAGTGCGCTCCGGCTCCAAGGTGGGCTCGAAGTACAAGGCGCTTATCGCCTCGACCAACGATGCCTTCTGCCCCACCATCCGGGGCGTCACCCGCTCGCAGCTGTCGCCCGACATCGGCTCGGTGATGGAAATCGTGATCGACGGGCTGACCGCCGACGACATCTCGAAATCGATGCGGGCCGGCATCCAGGCCATGGTCGATCTCGGGGCGGCGCGAGGGGTCCGGCGGATCAGCGCGGGAAATTATGGCGGCAAGCTGGGCAAGTTCCACTTCCGCCTCCACGAAATCATGGCGTCATGAGTTCGCTCCGGTTGACGCTTCGGGAGCGGACCGCCCAGCGGGTGGACCTGGCCCCGCTCACCATCGACCGGCTGGCGGGAAAGTCGCTCGCCGAGGTGGGGGCGATCGAACTGGCGAGCGGGAATCGCCGACTCCGGGTGGACAGCCTGTTCACCCTGGCCGGCACACCGGGCGACACGCTGGAAATTGCGGGCAGCTCCGACCAGCTCGACCGCATCGGCGCGGGGATGACCCGCGGTCAGGTCGTCGTGCAGGGCGAGGCCGGCTGTCAGCTTGGGCTGGGCATGACTGGCGGGACGATCGAGGTGTCGGGGAGCGTCGGCGCCTTTGCGGCGAGCAGCATGCGGGGCGGCGAGATCCGGATCGCGGGAAACGCCGGCGACTTCCTGGCCGCCGCGATTCCCGGGAATCATCAGGGCATGCAGGGCGGACTGGTACTGGTCACCGGCAATGCCGGTGACCGCGCCGGTGACCGGATGCGTCGCGGAACCCTGCTGATCGGAGGCGATACCGGCGACTACTGCGCCTCGCGCATGGTGGCGGGCACGATTGGCGTGTGGGGCCGGGTTGGGCGCTACACCGGTTTTGCGATGCGTCGGGGCACGGTCCTGTTACAGCAGACGCCCCCCGCCCTGCTTCCCACGTTCAATGATTGCGGCGAATTTCCCTTCAGCTTCCTGACCCTGCTGGCCCGGGCGTGGAAGGAGCTGCCGGGGACATTCAGCACGCTGCCTGACGCCGGCCTCCGGGTCCGCCGGATCATGGGGGACCTCGCCAACGATGGACGCGGCGAGATCCTGATTCGGGCCTAGTCTCCCCGACCAGCGGGCTGGACGGAAGCGGACGTCCGACCCAATCGCCGCGAGCCGTGGCGCCGCGGCGGATGGGGACGTCCGCCTCACATCGCCGCGAGCCTTCACGCCGGGGCGGACGGGGACGTCCGCCCTACCCCCATACCCGCTCACCCTGACTCCCGCTTATCTTCTGCCCCCGCCCGCCCCGGCCGCATCGGACCGGCGGCCTCCCCGTACGGACGGAACATGACCAGCCTCAGCATGAATGAACGCGCCCGCGACCTTGCGGACGTCATGACCGAAGACGCCGCCGGGCTGCGCGTCGCGGTCCAGACGCTGCCGGGCGGCGCCCGCGTGATCGACGCCGGTGTCGCGGTCGATGGCGGCTACAACGCCGGCCTGCTGCTGAGCGAGATCTGCATGGGTGGTCTGGGCGACGTGGAGTATGCCACGCTGACGCTGGACGGGACGCCCTGGCCCGGGGTGCAGGTGCGCACCGATCACCCGGCCGTCGCCTGCATGGCGTCGCAGTATGCCGGCTGGGCGATCACCGTGGACAAGTATTTCGCGATGGGCTCCGGCCCGCTCCGGGCCCACGCCCGGGTCGAGAAGGAGCTGTTCGAGAAGCTCCAGTACGAGGAACAGGCCACTTGCGGGGTATTGGTGCTGGAGACGCGGCAGCTGCCGACCGACGCGGTCGCCACCTACGTCGCCGCCAAGGCGAAGATGTCACCTGCGCAGCTGACGTTCATTGTCGCCCCGACCGCGAGCCTCGCCGGTGGCACCCAGATATCGGCCCGCATCCTCGAGACGGGCCTCCACAAGATGGAGACCCTCGGCTTCGACGTCCGCAAGGTGGTCAGCGGGTTCGGGACGGCGCCGATTCCGGCGCTCGCCAAGAACGATCTGCACGGCATCGGCCGGACCAACGACTGCATTCTGTACGGCGGCCAGGCACACTATGTCGTCCGCGCGGATGACACCGAGCTGGAGGCGCTCGTCGCGAAGATGCCGGCGAGCGCGTCGAAGGACTATGGCACGCCGTTCTACGAGATCTTCGAGCGTTACGAGAAGGATTTCTACAAGATCGATCCGCTGCTTTTCAGCCCGGCAGAAGTGTGGCTGACCAGCGCGACCACGGGGCGGAGTTTCCACGCCGGCGGGGTCAATGTCGAAGTGCTGCGGCAGTCGTTGTACCCTGAGTAGGGGGAAGAGGGAATGGGGAAAGGGAAATGCCCGGAATCCTCAGGGCTATTTCTTCCGCCTTCAACGCACCACCCCTTCCCGTTTCCCCTTTCCCTTTTCCCTGGTTTTCCGTCCCCTGTCCCGGAGTCTGTATGCGTCGCCTCGCCCTTCTCCCCGCTCTCGGCCTGCTGGCGCTGGCCGCCTGCTCCAAGCCGGCAGACAAGCCCACCGTCGATACGACGGCCATGGCCCCGACCCCGCCGCCCAAGCCGGCGCCGATGGCGTTTGTCACGGTCATCTACAACACCCCGAAGAGCGCCGTCGCCTTTGACAAGTACTACTGGGCGTCGCACGTGCCGCTGGTCGGTTCCAAGCAGGCCGAGATCGGTTTTGTCGGCGTGGAGCTGACCAAGTTCGACGCCACGCTCGACGGCAAGAAGCCGACGTACTATCGCCAGGCCGTGCTCTGGTTCAACAACATGGCCGAGCTCGAGAAGGGCATTGCCACGCCGGGGTTCAAGGAAGTCGGCGACGATCTGCCGAAGTTTGCCACCGGCGGACTGACCGCACTGATTGGCGAAGACGCCGGCGACCACTCGGCGTTGCTCACTGGTGATACCACGGCGTTCGTCACCGTGATCTACAACCAGCCGAAGGACGCCGCGGCGTTCGAGGCGTACTACGCCGCGACGCATGTGCCGCTCGTGGTCCAGGGTGCCGGAGCAATGGCCTTCACCCGCGCCGAGCTGACCAGGTACAGCAGAAACCTCGATGGCGCCCCGGCGGCGTTCTACCGCCAGGCCAAGCTCTACTTCCCGAATGCGGCCGCGCTCAAGGCCGGGACCGCGACGGCGGAGTTCAAGGCCGTGGGCGCAGACCTGCCGAAGTTCGCCGATGGCGGACTGATCGCGCTGGTGGGGCATTTGACGAGCAAGCCGTAAGAGCTGGCAGGAAGCAGGTGGCAGGAAGCAGGAACTGCCTGCCACCTGCCACCTGCTCCCTCCTGACCACCAGCTCGACGCCGCACCGATGCCCTCCCCGATCATCATCCTCGCCTCCGACACCGGCTGGCACACCGACGAGTTGTGTCGTGCGGTACGGGCCGTCGGCCACGAGCCGCTGCTCCTGCCGTGGGAGGGCAACGTGCACCGGCTCGGCGATGGGAGCGGGGTCAGCAATGGCGGGCAGGCGCTCGCCGACGCGCGCGCGGTGTTGCCGCGCATCATTCCCAGCGGCTCGCTGGAACAGATCATCTATCGGGTCGATACACTGCACCGGCTGGAGGATGCGGGTGTGCGCGTGATGAACACCGGGCGCGCCATCGAGCGCACGGTGGACAAGGCGTGGACGTCCGCCCTCCTGGAGCAGGCCGGCCTGCCGACACCGGAGACGGTCGCCTGCGAGCGCGCGGATGATGCGTTCGTCGCCTACCGGCGCATGGGCGATGTGGTGGTGAAGCCGCTCTTCGGCTCCATGGGGCTCGGCATGACGCGGGTGAGCGACGCCGACATGGCGTGGCGGGTGTTCCGCGCGGTGGAGGCGATGCGCGGTGTGTTCTATGTCCAGCGCTTCGTCGACCATGGCGGGCGCGATATCCGCGCCTTTGTGGTCGGAAGCGACGTGCTCGGGGCGATCGAGCGGACCGCGGACGACTGGCGCACCAATTTCTCCCGCGGCGGCAAGGTGGCGCCCTTCACCCTACCGGCAGCATGGGCCACGCTCGCCGTGCGTGCCGCCCGTGCCGTCGGCGCCGAGTATGCCGGTGTGGATTTGCTGCCCGATGGAAAGGGCGGCGTCTTCGTCCTTGAAGTCAACGGGATTCCCGGCTGGGAGGGACTGCAGCAGGCGACCGGACTGGATGTCGCCGGCGCGATCATCGCGCAACTACTGACGTAGCCACCCGGTTACTTTTTGTTCGCGATGCCGCACACCCCTGCCCAGATCTCCTCGTATACGACGCTCGCCTGCCTCCTCGAGGCGGGGGCGCCCAAGCCGGGCAACGTTGCTCCCGGCCGCCCCTTCCGGGACATGAGCTACGAGGATTTCGTGGCGAGCGCGGTGGCCGCCGGACCGGAGCTCGGGCTGGCCGGCACCCGACCGCTGGGGGAGACGATCTTCGAGGCGGTACGCGCGACGCATCAATGGACGCCGGCGAACACCAACCTCGGCATCATCCTGCTGCTGGCGCCGCTGGCGCGGGCCGCGTCGCTGCCGGAAAAGCCAGGCACCGCGCTGCGCGACCGGCTTCGCGACGTGTTGCGTGCGACGACGATCCAGGATGCGCGCGACAGCTACCTCGCCATCCTCCTCGCCGCGCCCGGTGGCCTGGGCAGCGCCGCCGACCAGGATCTCGCCCAGTCACCCACCATCACGCTGGTGGAAACGATGGCGCTCGCGGCCCACCGGGACAGTGTCGCCAGCGAGTACATCACCGAGTTCGCCCTGACCTTCGAGACCGCCGTGCCGGTGCTGCGGAAGGCCCGCGCCGACGGGCTCACCTGGCCCGACGCGGTGGTCGAGACCTTTCTCACGCTCCTCGCCGAGCGGCCCGATACCCTGATCGCCCGGAAGCTCGGACCCGCCGTCGCCCGCGGTGTCTCCCATCAGGCCGACCGGGTGCGTCAGGCAGGCGGGGTCCGCTGCGATATCGGTCGGGCCGCGCTCGCCACGTTTGACGCCGACCTGCGCGACACGCAGAATTCCCAGAACCCCGGCACCACCGCCGACCTCACCGCCGCCGCGCTCTTTGCGCTGCTGGTGGAAGACGGCTGGGTGCCCGACCGGATGAGGTCCGACCGTGCGGAGTGATTTCAAAGTCAGTGTCAGCAAGGACTATCTGGTCTTCAGCTCGGCCCATTTCATCACGTTTCGTGGTCACCAGTGCGAGACACTGCACGGGCACAACTATCGTGTGGGCGTGAGCGTCGAGGGAACGGTCGACGCCGAGTGCCTCTTCGTCGTCGACTTCTCGATTCTGAAGAAATTGGTGCGGAAGCTGGTCGATGAGATCGACCACAAGGTGCTGCTGCCGGTGAAGAACCCGAAGCTCGGCTTCCGGGACGTGGGCAGTCACCGGGAGGTGGACTACTTCGGCGAGCACACCTACACCTTTCCCAAGGTGGACTGCGCCATGGTCCCGATCGAGAACACCACCGCGGAAATGCTGGCGCAGTACTTCGCCCATCTGCTGCGGGATGAGTTGAAGGCGCTGGGCATCAGCAACCTGACGCTCATCGAGATGGAGGTCGAAGAGAGCTTCGGCCAGTCGGCGACCTATCGGCTGTCGCTGGTGGAATAGCGTACACGGCAGGCTTTCGTATTGCGCTACCCCCGGGGCAACTTCCAGTTGCCGTCCCCCCCGAGCTCGCCCTCGTGCAGCGCTGTCCCGACCAGCACACCGTCACACCCCGCCTCCTCCAGCACCCGCAGGTCCTCCAAATTCCGCACACCCCCGCCGGCGTATACCCGCACGCCGACCAGGTGTTTGAGTGCCATGATCGTATCGAGATTGTGCGGACCGACCGCCTTGCCGACGGCGGCGAGGTCCAGCACCAGGATCGTCTCCACCCCGGCCTCCGCCGCCCGCGCGCCGAGTTCGAGCGCGAGCCCCTCATGTCTGGCGATCCGGCCGGTCCACCGCCGTACCGGTTTGCCGCCCATCATGTCGAGGCTGAAGATCACCCGGGCGCTGCCGACACGCTGCACCACGGCGGCGAGATCCTTGAAACCCTTGAGCGTCTCGAGCCCGACCACCACCGTCGCCGCACCGGCCTCGAGGAATGGCTCCGCCGCCGACGCCGCGGTGATGCCGCCATCAATCATGAGCCCGCTGCCGAATCCCTGCTCGGGGTCGGCCAGGCGCCGAATCAGCTTGAGTTGCGGGGTCCAGCCCTCGATCGCATCAAGGTCCGCGACGTAGCAATGCCCCGCGCCGACCACGGTCCGATACGCGCGCGCGAGCGCGACAGCGTCGCCAGCGCTCCCCGGCAGCAGCGCGCTCTGCACCGGCTGGTAGGCTCTGCGCGCGCCGCCACGGGCGTGGACCGCCTGGCCCCGCTGGATGTCGAGAACCGGGATGAGTTCCATGTGGGCGGAAAGGTACATGAAAGGTGGCAGGTGGCAGGTGGCAGGTGGCAGGAAAAACTGTACTGCCGCGACTAGCTTCGTCATTGCACGGGCCCGCTGCTACCTGCTCTCTGCCACCTGCCACGAGCTCTCTACCACCTGCCACCTGCCTCGTGAACAACCTCACTGCCATCAAGATCGGCGGCTCCCTCAGCCACCTCCCCGGCGCCCTTGCCGCCGTCGGCCAGGCGCTCGCCGCTTCCGCCACGCGACAGCGCATTGTCGTCATTCCCGGCGGAGGACCCTTCGCGGATGTGGTGCGGACGTTCGACGCTGCACACGCACTCTCGCACTCGGCTGCGCACTGGATGGCCATCCTCGGCATGGATCAGTACGCCTTTGCGCTGGCCGACAAGACGCCCGGCAGCCGGGTCGTCGAGGACAGCGCGGGCATCACGACGGCGCACGCCGCACATCTCGTCCCGATTCTGGCCCCGTCGCGCTGGCTCCGCGCGGCAGATGAGCTCCCCCATCGCTGGGAAGTCACCAGCGACAGCCTCGCCGCCTACATCGCGATGCTGCTCGGTGCCGAAGATCTCGTGCTGGTCAAACCGGTGGGGTCGGGCGACGCGCTGGTGGATCCCTACTTTTCGCGGGCGCTCGCGGCGGGAACGCGCTGGCGGGTGCTCGGCATCGAAGAGATCGGAACCCTGCCGGACGTGGTCGCCGACGCCCGCTAGAATCGTTCGACAAGCGACAGTAGGGAGGGGCGAGGTCGAGGGAGTCCTGCAGGGCGGGTGCGTGGCTGGTCCTGCGCCGCCACCGTTCGGCTCGCAAAGCCGAGCGCCCGGAGGGACCCCGCGACCGAGCCCCGACTTCGAGTTCAGGTGTGGGCGAACTTTCTCGGGGCGTTCAGCACGTCACTCAGATGCCGCACCCGCCCCTCGTCAATCACGCCGGTACGCCCGCCCACACACGCAGCCCCACGCACCCCGACAATCGCCGCACCGGTGGATCCAGCCTGGGATAACTGCCCGGCGTCGAGGCTGCCGCCGAGGGCGAGAAAGGCGCCGGAGTCGGCGAGAGTGCGGGCCAGCGAGGCGAGTGCCGCCGGCGATAGGTGATCGAACAGATGCTGCCCGTCCTTGCAGCCGGTATCCACCAGCAGCCCCGATGCCCCCGCCGCGGCGATCAGAGAGGGGAATTCCGCTGGTGCCAGGCTTTCCATCCGGGCATGATCGGCGTACGCCACCGCGACGACCTGCGGCGCTCCGGGTAGCCGCAGCGCGGTCTCGATCGCGGTCGTCAGCAGCGCCTGGATGTGCGCGCCATCCGTGATGCCGCGAAAGCCCAGTTTCACAAAGCTGAGCGGCACATCGATGTGGGCCAAGGCGCGGTCCACCTCCTCGCGCGATGTCACATCGCCCAGCGCGGCGCTGCAGGGGATTTCCGGGGGCACGACCGCCCGGATCGCGCAGAGCACGTCACCGGAGACCGGACCGAGCGCGCCCGCGCCCGGCTCCTTGGCGTCGATGATTTCTCCCCCACCCACCAGAGCGGCCCTCGCCTCGACGGCATCCCGCACACTCACCAGCAGTCGCACCTTCGCGCTCCCTTGTTCGGGGGGGCCGCACCGATATGTTACGCCGACATGACTCCCCCCAATGCTACGCCGTCGCCGCCGATTGCGCTTGCCGGCAAGCGGATCATGGTGACGGGCGGATCGAGCGGCATCGGACGGGCGATCGCGATCGGAGCCGCGCGTGCCGGCGCGGATGTGATGCTTACCTATCGCGCCAACCAGGCCGGTGGCAACGAAGTGGCCGCCGCGATCCGGGAGACCGGCCGCCGTGCGGCGCTGGTGCAGGCCGACATCAGCGAGCCAGACGACCTCGCGCGTTTGGTCGAGACGGCGCGCTCGGCGTTCGGTGGCATCGACGGCTGGGTCAACAATGCCGGGGCCGATATCCTCACCGGTGCCGCCACCTCGCTCTCCCGGCGGGAAAAGCTCGACCTGCTGCTGACGGTCGACCTTCGGGGCACCATGCTGGCAAGCTGGGCGGCCGCGGAGCTGATGCTGGCCGGACCGGGAGGTGGTGTGATCGTCAACATGTCGTGGGATGGCGCGCTGCGGGGGATGCAGGGCGAGAATCCCGAGCTCTTCGCCGCGGTGAAGGGAGGCGTGCTGAGCTTCAGTCGCTCGCTGGCCCGCTCCCTCGCCCCTTCGATCCGCGTCAACGTCCTGGGGCCCGGATGGATCGAAACGGCATTCAGTGATGTCGCCCCGTCGGCGTTCAAGCAGGAGATCGCCCTCGGCATTCCGCTGGGTCGGTGGGGCACCCCCGCGGACGTGGCGGGGGCCGCGATCTACCTTCTGTCCGACGCCGCGCACTACGTGACCGGCCAGATGATTATGGTGAATGGCGGGGACGTGATGTGAAGTAGGTAGCAACTAGCAGAGAGCAGGGAGCGGGGTTCAGGTGAGGTGGCACGGGCAGCAGGCGGAACCCCTCATGCACCCAATCGCCTACCCGCCCAACCGCCCAACAACGGAGGCACCATGGCTGCGAAAGAACGCACCTACACCGACAGTGAAATCGCCGAGAAGCTCAAGGCGATCCCTGGCTGGTACTACGACGACGGATTCATCCGGCGCTATTTCAAGACCGACGGCTGGCTGACCACGCTGACCGTGGTCAATACGATCGGCTTCCTTGCCGAAGCCGCGTTTCACCATCCCGACCTGAACGTCAGCTGGGCCAAGGTGTTCGTGAAGCTGCAGACCCATTCTGCCGGGGGCATCACCGACAAGGACTGGGAGCTGGCGCGGAAGATCGAGGACACCGTGCTCTGGAAGCCGACGGGTGGCTCACTCGAGGGCACCCCGAATAAATGGGTGAAGGGCGGAGATCCGAAGTGACCCACCGGCAGGTCCTGTTCGTCACCGGCAAGCTCGCCGAACCGTTGCTCCGACGGACCGTCGCCGCCATGAATCCGGCATTTGCATGGGAGGTGGCGACGCTGCGCATCACAGTGGCGGCGCTGATGACCACGCCCTGGATCGCCAAATTCCTCTCAGTGCCTGACGGGACCGACCTCATTCTGCTGCCGGGTCTGGTGGAAGGCGACCTCGACATCCTCCGGCAGCAGTTCGGTGTCGCCGTCGAACGCGGCCCCAAGGACGTCCGCGATCTCCCCCGGTACTTCGGGCAGACCGCTGCGGCGCGAGACTACGGCGCCTGGGACATCGAAATCCTCGCCGAGATCAACAACGCGCCGAAGCGGACTCGGGCGCAGGTGCGCGCGGAGGCGGAGCATTATCGCGACTCCGGCGCGGATGTGATCGACCTGGGCTGTACCCCTGGCGTCCCCTTCCCCGAACTCGGCCTCATCGTCCGCGAACTGCGCGAGGCCGGCCTCCGGGTCAGCATCGACTCCTTCGACCCGACCGAGATCCGCACCGCGGTCGCGGCCGGCGCCGAGCTGGTCCTGAGCATCAACGGCAGCAACCGCGAGGTCATCAATGACCTCCGCGGCACCGGAGTGCGCGTCGTCGCCATGCCCGATTTCGGCGCCAGCCTCGGCACGCTCGACGCCACCATCGATGCGCTCAACGCGGCCAGCATTCCCTTCCTGATCGATCCGATCCTCGAGCCCATCGGCTACGGCTTCATGGCCTCGCTGGAGCGCTACGCGGAAGTGCAGCGACGCTACCCCGGCCTGCCGCAGATGATGGGGATCGGAAATCTGACGGAACTCACCAGCGCCGATTCGACCGGTGTGAACGCGCTGCTCATGGCGATCGCCCAGGAAGTCGGAGTGAAGGCGGTGCTGACGACCGAGGTGATTCCCTGGGCGCACGGTGCGGTGCGGGAGATCGATGTCGCCCGGCGGCTGATGTATTACGCCCTCACCCAGAAGACCCTGCCCAAGGGCGTGGATGATCGTCTGGTCACACTGAAGGATGCCCGTGTACTGACGATCACCGAGGCCGAGCTGCGCGAGGTGCAGGCCCAGATCACCGACCCCAACTTCCGCATCTTCACCGACCACGACACGATCACCGTGTTCAATCACGCGCTGTTTGTCCGGGGCACCGAGATCCAGGAGATCTTCGACCAGCTCGGCGTCGAGGAGGCATCACACGCCTTCTACCTGGGGAAGGAACTCGCGAAGGCGAAGCTGGCGATCACGCTGGGCAAGACCTACCGGCAAGAGGGCCAGCTCAACTGGGGCTACCTCACGCCACCGGAAGATGCCAACCGTGAGCACTTCAAACCGACTCTCCGGAAGGGCACGCTAAAGTCCTGAGGTGGAAACCACCGCTCACGAGCGGGCGTAGGTGGCCCACCTCCGACGATCGGTCCGTCATGCGTCGTACCCTCGTGCTCAGCGCGTTCCTCTTGCCACTCGTTCCGCCCCTTCTTTCCGGCGACGGGCACGACGCCGACGTCCTGACCGCCCGTATCGACGCTGCGCTCGCCGGCGCCGGACCGGACCTGATCGCGTTCCGTCGAGACCTGCATCAGCATCCGGAGCTCTCGGGAGAGGAAATCCGCACGGCCGAGCATGTCGCCGCGCGGCTCCGCCAGCTCGGCCTCGAAGTGCGGACCGGCGTCGGCGGCCATGGCGTGGTCGCCTTGCTCCGGGGTGGACAACCGGGTCCGATCGTCGCCTTTCGCGCCGACATGGACGCGGTCCCGTCAACCGATCCCGATCCGTTTGCCTTCGCCTCGCTCCGAGCCGGCGTTCGCCACATCTGCGGGCACGACATCCACACCACCCTCGGGCTGGCGCTGGCGACCGGCTTCGCCGCGGTCCGGCGCGACCTGCCCGGCAGCGTGCTCTTCGTGTTCCAGCCCGCGGAGGAGCGGGCGACTGGAGCGCGGGCCATGCTGGCGGACGAGGTGTTTCGACTGGCCCATCCGTCGGCGATCTACGCCGTGCACACCGCGCCACTCGAAGTCGGCAGGCTCGGCACCGCGACCGGGCCGATGCTCGCCGGGCGGGATCGGGTGCAGGTGACACTTGCCGGCACCGGCGACCTCGACGCCGCCGCCAGGACGGTTGGCACGCAGCTTCGGGCAATCGGTACCATCGCGCCCGCCGGTGCTCGCGGTCCGGTGCCGGCCGACTTCGTGATGGTCGAACTTGGTCCCCCCCGGACTCCCGAGCGGGAGCGGCGCACGCTCGTTGCGACACTGAGCATCGCAAGTCAACCCGCTCGCGCCGCCGCCCGGCGCCGGATCGAACTCATGGTGCATGAGTTGTCGAGACCAGGGGTCACCGCGACGCTGAACTATCAGGAGCGGGTAATCGCCGGAGTCACCAACGATTCGACGCTCGTCACCCAGGGTGACGCGGCGCTCCGCCGCGTGCTGGGCGACACCGCCGTGGTGTCAGTCGGGGTCGTCAGCCCAGTGTTCAGCGAGGACTTCGGTTCCTTCCAGGCGGAGGTCCCCGGCGTCATGTACCTGCTGGGGGTCAGCAACCGGGCTCGGGGCTGGGTGGGGATGCCCCACAGCCCATCCTACATGGCTGACGAGTCGGCGATCACGATCGGTGCCCGTGCCCTGACCGCGGTGCTGCTGGATCGGCTGCGGCGCCCGCGGTAGCCGACCCCCTTCCCATCGACTCTGCCCCTCAGCATCATGCGGGATGACCACACTGCCACTGGTTGAGGAGCTGCTGCCCGTGCCCGATCCGGCCGGGACCACCGAGCGTTTCCTCGGTCAGAAACACCTGCTCTTCCTCGACAGCGCCATCGATGCCGGCCGGTTGGGCCGCTATTCATTTCTGTCCGCGGCACCGGCGCAGCTCATCCACACCAAAGGCCGTGGCGCGGGAGCCACTGCGCTGGTGCAGGCCCACGCCCTCCTCCCTCCCTACCGGACCGAGCCGGTCGAAGGCTTGCCGCCGTTCCAGGGCGGGCTCGCCGGTTTCCTCGGCTACGACTACGGCGCGGTGATCGAACGCCTGCCGACGCCGCGCTTCGATGATCTCAATCTCCCCGATGCGGTGCTCGGACTGTACGACTGGGTGATCGCGTGGGATCATCACCTCGGACGCGCGTGGCTCATCTCCACCGGGCTGCCCGCCACCGGTGCCGAACGGCGCTCGCGGGCCGTCGAGCGACTCGCGTGGGTGAAACGCCTGCTGACGGGGCCGTCCGCCGGCGCTTCCGGCCGACGGATGCCGTCCCACCCGCTGGGCGCCGCCGCGCCCAGCTACCCCGTCACCACCACGGAACAGAGCGGCGAGATCGCGCTCCGCTCCTCGTTCACCGAGCGCGGCTACCTCGATGCGGTGGCGCGGGTGCGGGACTACATCATCGCCGGCGACATCTTCCAGGCCAATCTCTCGCAGCGTTTCGAGGCGCCGCTGGAGGAAGATCCGTGGCGCCTGTATCGACGACTGCGTGCAGTCAATCCGGCGCCGTTCGCGGCGTATCTCGAGTTCGACGGCATCGCGGTGGCGAGTGCCTCACCGGAACGATTCCTTCTGCTCGAACCGACCGGCCAGGTCGAGACCCGCCCCATCAAAGGCACCCGGCCCCGGGGACTGTCGCCCGAACACGACGCGGCGCTGTCCCGCGCGCTGCAGGAGAGCGAGAAGGACCGGGCCGAAAATCTGATGATCGTGGACCTGCTGCGGAACGACCTCTCGCGCAACTGCGCCCCCGGCACCGTGCGGGTGCCGGAGCTGTTCGCGCTGGAAGGCTACCGCACCGTCCACCACCTCGTCTCCACCGTCACCGGCACGCTGGCGCCGGGGCGCGATGCCACCGATCTTCTCGCCACCACCTTTCCCGGCGGCTCCATCACCGGCGCTCCCAAGGTCCGGGCGATGGAAATCATCGCCGAGCTGGAGCCATCGCGTCGGGGCATTTATTGCGGGTCGATCGGCTACCTGAGCGTCACCGGGGCCATGGATACATCGATCGTCATTCGCACCTTCGTCTGCCTCGGTGGACGAGTCTGGTTCTCGGCCGGCGGCGGCATCGTGGCCGACTCCGACCCGGAACAGGAGTACCAGGAAACTCTCGACAAGGCGCGGGCGCTGATCGGCGCCATGGCCGGCGCGGTGACGACGCCATGATCCTGCTGATCGACAACTACGACAGCTTCGTCTACAACCTCGCCCGGTACGTCGCGGAGCTGGGACAGGCCCCGGTGGTGCATCGCCACGACGCGCTGACGCTGGATGAGATCGCGGGGCTCGGGCCCAGTCATATCATCATCTCCCCCGGCCCCTGTTCCCCCACCGAGGCGGGCATCTCGTGCGATGTGATCCGCCGTTTCGGGGCCACGATTCCCATTCTCGGCGTCTGCCTGGGACACCAGTGCATTGGGGCGGTGTATGGGGGTGAGGTGGTGCGCGCCCGCAAGCCGATGCATGGCAAGACCTCCAGCATTCGGCACGCCGGCACGTCGGTCTTCACCGGATTGCCCAGTCCGCTGATCGCGACCCGATATCATTCGCTGGTGATCGCACCGGAATCGGTGCCCGAGGAGCTCGAGGTGCTGGCCACCGCGGAGGACGGCGAGATCATGGCGGTGATGCATCGGATCCATCCAGTGGTCGGCGTGCAATTCCATCCGGAGTCGGTGCTGACGGAATACGGATATCGGATGCTCGACTGGTTTCTGACCGGCGGGCAGGGGAGCAACGTCCCGGCGCGCGCGGACGGCGCGACCCGCTCGCCGCTGCCCGAGGAAGCCAGCCTGCATGCGGCGCCGCCGTCCTCGGCGCTGGTGCGGTAGGGGAAGGTCCCGCTTCCGTGCCCGCCTGGTCTGGCGGTGGACGATCGGCGGTGGGCGGGAGACTTGTGGACGAATCCTGCACGACCAACTGGAGCATCACATGCGCAGCACCCAGCACATTGCCGCGATCGCTTTCATTCTCGCCGCCACCGCCTCGCGCCTCCCCGCCCAGGCGGTCCGGGATACCGTCGCCGGCTACAGCGACACCACGCTGATGATCCCGATGCGCGACGGCGCGCACCTCCACACCAGGGTCTTCCGGCCGAAAACCGGCTCGGAGGCGCTGCCCTTCGTGATGCTGCGCACCCCCTACGGCATCGAAGGCGCATCGCGGCAATTTCGCGTGTACCTCAAGGACCTGGCGGCCGACGGCTACATCTTCGTCTTCCAGGACATTCGCGGGCGATACACCTCGGAGGGCCAGTTCGTGATGAACCGCCCGCTGAGTGACCTGAAGGATGCGAAGGGCGTCGACGAAACCACGGATACCTACGACACCGTCGACTGGCTGCTGGCGAACATCCCGCGCAATTCCGGGCGGGTCGGAGTCCTCGGCGTCAGCTACCCGGGCTGGCTCGCAGCGATGGCGGGGGTGAATGCCCACCCGGCGGTGAAGGCTATCAGCCCGCAGGCCCCGATGACCGACACCTGGATGGGCGACGATTTTTTCCATCAGGGTGCGTTTCGGCTGAGCTACGGCTTCGAGTACGCCGCGGGGATGGAACTCTCCAACGATGGATCGGCACCTGTCCCCATCGACCGCTATGACACCTACGACTGGTATCTGGCGCAGGGACCGCTCAGCAACCTCACCCGCCTGCTGGCGGGACGGGTCCCGACCTGGACCAGCTTCACATCGCATCCCACGTACGACCCCTACTGGCAGGCCCGGGCGCTGCCCCGCTACCTGACAAAGCTCACGGTCCCGACGCTGACCGTCGGTGGCTGGTACGACCAGGAGGATTTCTATGGCGCGCTCAAGACCTACCAGACGCTGGAGACCCATGACACGTCGGCGATCAACTACCTCGTGATGGGCCCGTGGAATCACGGCGGCTGGGCCCGGGGCGCAGGCGACAGTCTCGGCCGCATCAGCTGGGACGATTCCACCAGCGCCTATTTCCGGGAACAGGCGCAGGCGCCGTGGTTCGCCTACTGGCTCAAGCTCCGCGGCCGTCTGCCGCTGCCCGAGGCGCTGGTGTTCGAGGGCGGCAGCAATCGTTGGCGCGCCTTTGACGAGTGGCCACCGAAGGCGGCCGCGGCGACGAACCTCTACTTCGGGCCCGAGGGGACGCTGTCCTTCACGGCGCCCACGGCGCGGACCGCCACCGCGGCTGACAGTTACGTCTCCGATCCGGCCCACCCGGTCCCCTATCGGCGACGGCCCATCCAGCTCACCTACCACCCGCAGGGTTCCGACTGGTACACCTGGCTGGTCGAGGACCAGCGCCAGGTGGAGGGCCGGCCGGATGTCCTCACCTGGCAGACCGAACCACTCAGCGAAAGTCTCACGATCGCCGGCGACATTGTCGGCCGCCTGTTCGCCACGACCACCGGGCGGGATGCCGACTGGGTCGTCAAACTGATCGATGTCTATCCCGACAGCGCCCGGGGCGATGAGCCGCGCATGGGTGGCTACCAGCTCATGATCGCAAGCGACATCATGCGCGGCCGCTATCACAAGAGCTTCAGCCGGCCCCAACCGCTGGTGCCCAACGCCGTGACACCGTTCACCGTCGACCTGCACCAGCAGAGCTACCAGTTCCAGCGCGGACACCGCATCATGGTGCAGGTGCAGAGCACCTGGTTCCCCGTCTATGACCGGAACCCGCAGACCTGGGTCGCCAACATCTTCGAGGCGCCGGCAAGTGCGTACCGGGCCCAAACCCATCGGGTCCTCCGCTCGGCGGCGTATCCGTCGCACGTCGAGCTTCCGGTCGTGAGCCCCTGATGCCCCGACCGCTCCACGCATGATCATCGAATCGATCCTCACCACACGCGCCGCCGACGGCACGGTGAACTGCGCCCCGATGGGCGTCGAGTGGGGCGACACCGAAATCGTGATCAAGCCCTTCATCGACACGACCACCTTTCGGAACCTGCGAGCGACGGGGGCGGCGGTGGTGAACCTGACCGACGATGTGATGCTCTTCGCCCAGGGCGCGACCGACACCGTGATCTTTCCCCACGGTCCGGCCCACGTGGTGCACGGCGTCGTGCTCGAGGCCGCCTGCTCGTGGCGCGAGGTGGAGGTTGTCTCCATCGACGACACGCCGCCCCGCTCGCGCATCGTCACCCGCGTCGTCCATCACGGCACCCGGCGCGAGTTTCTCGGTTTCAACCGCGCCCGGCATGCGGTGCTCGAGGCCGCGATCCTCGCCACGCGAACCCATCTCCTCCCACTGCCGGAGATCCTCGCCGAGGTGGCTCGTCTGGCGGTGATCGTCGAGAAAACCGCCGGCGTGCGGGAGCAGGCGGCGATGGCGCTCGTCACCCGGGTCATCAACGAGCGACTCGGAATCGCGGTGACGGGGCGATGAGCCAGCGCAGCGCCCGCCCATCGCGGGTCACGGTGGAGGCGCCGGCCCGGCTTCACTTCGGGATTCTCGATCTGCGGGGACACCGGGGGCGCTGGTTCGGCGGGATCGGGGCGGCCATTCCGACGCCGTCGGTGCGTCTGGAGGCGATCCCCGCCGCGCAACTCACTGCGGTGGGTCCCGACGCGGGACGGGCGCTGGAGTTCGCGGAGCGCTATCTCGCGGCGACGGGCCAGCCGGGGGGAGCTCACTTCACAATGCAGCGGGTCATTCCTTCCCACGTCGGTCTCGGCAGTGGGACGCAACTCGGGCTGTCGGTCGGGCGCGCGCTCGCCGAGTTGTACGGACAGCCCTCGGACCCGCAGACTCTCGCCGCGGCGATCGGCCGGGGCCAGCGCTCCGCCATCGGCACCTGGACCTTTGCTCTGGGCGGGTTCGTGCTGGAGGGGGGCCGCCGCCGGGGTGACACGGCGGTGGCTCCGTTGATCTCGCGCCTCCCGATCCCACCGGCCTGGCATGCGGTGATCGCCATTCCGGCGCAGGGCACCGGGCTGAGTGGCGAAGCAGAAGTTGCCGCCTTCCGGGACCTGCCGCCCCCGGCGGAGCGGGAGGTCGAGCGGGTCTCGCACCTGGTCCTGATGCAGCTCCTTCCCGCGCTGGCGGATGGGGACCTGACGGCGTTCGGCGCCGCGCTCTCGGAGGTGCAGCGGATTACGGGTCAGTGGTTCGCACCGGCCCAGGGTGGGGCATTTGCCTCGGGGGCGACCCGGGAATTGGTCGAGCGGATGGAGGCCTTCGGCGCCGCGGGTGTCGGACAGAGCTCGTGGGGCCCGACCGTCTACGGGGTGGTTCCCCACGCGGAGCAGGCCCGGGATCTGGCCCAACGGGTCCGGGCGTGGCTGGGTGACGCAGGTCACGTGCTGGAAACCCCGTTCGCCCAGCGGGGGGCGGTGGTGGAGAGCGCCTGGGCTACGGTCGGACGAGATTGACAGCCTATTCAGGGGACTGTATACTCTGCCCCCACCTCCAACATGGGCCCGGAACAGTGGAACTCTGTTGAAGGACGACGGTACTACCAGCATGATCGGTGGGGCCGAAACAGCCCAGGATGCCCATCCTGGGCCGATAACAAGCCCGCTTCCCAGCAAAACATCGCGACTGCATGCACCTACCCGGACCTCCCGGGTTCTGTGTGTCTGCCAGCAGAGGGTTGCCGTGGCTCCGATGGACACCAGTTCGCCAATCCACTTTGTAGCACCCGAGTGCGCCAATTCAATGGCTCGCCTCGGCGCGTGGTGGCGGGTCACGGGCGCCGGCTCGACGAATACCGAATCGATTTCGAATTACTGCGGGTTGAACTTCATATCGTGATTGCGGCCGTTCAGCGAAGTCCAGCTGAGCGGCCGTTTGTGTTTTCGGGTCTGTGCAGTCACCCCGAAATCGGGGCCTCCGGGATCCGTCCGCGAACGCCGGCGCGGGCACCTCGAGTCTCCGTGCAGGAGGCAGTCCGTCAGGGCTGCGTCACCCTTCATCATGAGGTCAGCTATGAACAGTATTACCCGCAGGATGGTGTCTGGCGGGCTCGTCGCGGGGCTTTCGCTGCTCGCGACTGCAGCTCACGCCCAGGCCCGTTCAGGGGCGTGGACGCGTAACGCTCCGGATGGTGACTGGCAGATGCCCGGTCGGGACTACAGCCTCCAGCGCTTCAGCCCGCTGGCGCAGATCAGCACGTCGAACGTCGCCAGCCTGAAGGCGGCCTGGTCGTTCTCGACGGGCACCCTGCGTGGCCACGAGGGCACCCCCCTCGTGATCGGGAACGTCATGTACGTGAACACCTCCTTCCCGAACATCGTCTACGCGCTCGATCTGGCCAAGGAAGGCGCGCCGCTGATCTGGAAGTACATCCCGCAGCAGTCGCCGGACGCGATCCCGATCGCGTGCTGCGACCTTGTCAACCGCGGCGTGGCGTATCACCAGAGCGGCAAGATCTACATCAACGCGCTCCAGGGCGACCTGATCGCGCTCGATGCCAAGACGGGCAAGGAGCTGTGGAAGGTTCGGCACCCGAAGAGCTCGCCGACACAGGTGGAGGCGCAGGACTACAAGGATGGCGCCACCATCACCGTTGCTCCGATCGTGATCAAGGACATGGTCATGACCGGTATCTCCGGCGGTGAGTTCGGCGTCCGCGGCCGCGTCTCGGCCTTTGATGCCAACACCGGCAAGCACATCTGGACCGCCTACAGCACGGGCCCGGACAGCGAGACCCTCGTCCCGGAAGTGGCGAACGTGAACTATGCGTCCCACAAGGGCAAGGACCTCGGCATCTCCACCTGGGAAGGCGACGAGTGGAAGAAGGGCGGCGGGACGACCTGGGGCTGGTACTCCTACGACCCCGAGCTGAACCTGCTGTACTACAACACCGGCAACCCCGGCAGCTGGAACCCCGACCAGCGTCCTGGCGACAACAAGTGGTCCATGACCATGTTCGCCCGGAACCCTGAGACGGGTATGGCCAAGTGGGCCTACCAGATGACGCCGCATGACGAGTGGGACTACGACGGCGTGAACGAGTCCATTCTGTTCGAAAAGGGTGGCCAGAAGCTGGCAGCCCACTTCGACCGTAACGGCATCGGCTACACTGTCGACCGTACCAACGGCAAGGTGATCGTGGCCAACGCGTACGGCCCCATCAACTGGGCCAAGAACGCCGGCACCGGTACCCCGGTTGAAGGCGTTGTCGCGACGGGCGTTCCGGTTAAGGATCCCCGCTACGGCACCAGCAGCAAGAAGAACGGCGAAGGCATCTGCCCGGCCGCGATCGGCTTCAAGGACCAGCAGCCGGCGGCGTACTCGCCGATCACCGGCCTCATGTATGTGCCCGCGAACCACATCTGCATGGACTACGAGGGCGTTGAGGTCAAGTACACCCGCGGTCAGCCGTACGTCGGCGCGATCGTGCGCATGTTCCCGGGCCCCGGTGGCCACCGTGGTCGTTTCTTCGCCTGGGACCCGATGACCGGCAAGGTCGTCTGGGAGATCAAGGAAAACCTGGCAGCGTACGGCGGCGCCATGACCACCGCGGGCGGCCTGGTCTTCTACGGCACCATGGAAGGCTGGCTCAAGGCGGTCGACCAGAAGACCGGCAAGCTGCTGTGGAAGTTCAAGACCCCGTCGGGCATCATCGGCGCCCCGGGTTCCTACCGGGCCCCGGATGGCAAGCAGTATGTCGCCATTCTCTCGGGCATCGGTGGCTGGGCGGGCATCGGCGTCGCCGCTGGTATCGGCGCTGAGGATCCGACCGCTGGCCTGGGCGCGCTTGGCGCCTTCGGCGATGCCGGGCAGTTCTCCAACCAGGGCGGCGTGCTGACCGTCTTCGGGCTCTAGTTTTTCAGCAGGGGCCGGTGAGGGTGGAGCGGTGCTCCGCCTTCACTGATCCCGAAGCCCGCGGTGCTGGTGCGGCGATCGTGCTCCACCCCTGCCGACGGGTACGACAATCTGGATAGCTTTTCACACGGGGGCGGGTCTCTCTGACCTGCCCCCGTGCTGTCGAGGTCAGGATCTCCCCGACCCTCGACTGGATCCCCCCCCACTGCCTGGGGTACGCGCAACAACATGGACCGTCTCTCCCCGTTGACCGCTGGTGCACTCCTGCTCCTCGCGACCGCAACGCCGGTGCTGGCGCAGCGTCCCGCTCCGATGCAGCCGGGTATTCTCCGCGTCTGTGCCGATCCGGACAACCTGCCGAATTCCAACAAGGCAGGCGAGGGTTTTGAGAACAAACTCGCCGAACTGCTGGCGAAGACCTGGAACAGCAAGCTGGAGTATGTGTGGTGGGCCGCGCCGCGGGGCATGATGCGGATGCTCAACGGGACGTACTGCGACGTATGGCTCCAGATCCCGGAAGGTTTCGACCTGTCCGGCGTCACCAAGCCCTATTTCCGAACCGGCTATGCGTTCGTCCGCCGCGCCGACGGACCGGATGTCACCAGCCTCGATGATCCCCGCCTGAAATCGCTGAAGATCGGGGTGCATCTCTTTTCGGCCGACGGTGAGAACCCGCCGCCCGTGATGGCACTGTCCGCGCATGGAATCGTCGGCAACCTGGTCGGCTTCAGCACGACGTACACCGGCAGTCTCGACCGGCCCTCGGACATCATCCAGGCCGTGGTGGACCGCAAGGTCGATATCGCGCTCGTATGGGGACCCATCGGCGGTTACTGGACCCGAAAACTGGGCGCCGACCTCGTGCTCACGCCCATCGAAACTGATTCGCTTACAAAAATACCGATGGCGTACAGCATGGGCATGGCGGTGCGACGCCGCGACCGTGAGTTGAAGGACAGCCTGGAGCAGTTCATGACGGCGAAGCGTCCCGAGATCCTCGCCCTGCTGCAGGAATTCGGTGTCCCATTGCTGCCCCTGCCCCCCGACAGCGCCCGCTGATGCGTCGAAGCGCGGTTCGGCACGCTAGGTGCTCCATCTTCGCTCGGCTATGCGAGCAACTTGCTGGTGTTTACCACCTCGGAAAGGATCGTGCAGAGCGATGAACTCCCCCGTCTTGCGCGTACTGGGCCGCGCCACCTTTCTGGCCGCCTTCTCCCTGGCGCTCGCCGCCACGACGGCCACCGCCCAGGCGGTGCATGATGAGTATCATCCGGCGCCGCGCGATACCCTCGACAACGACACCTACCAGGGGTGGAAGCAGTTCGAACTCAACTGTTCTCGCTGTCATGGCGAGTATGGCGTAGGAACGACCTTTGCCCCGGCGCTCATCGTCTCGCTGAAGACCGACGGCACCATCCCCACTATCGAATCGTTCATCACGACGGTGTGCGCCGGCCGCCCCGACAAGGGCATGCCGAGCTGGTGCGCCCTGGGACTGGAAATGGACAAGATCCAGCGCATCTATTCCTACTTGAAGGGCCGAGCGGACGGGAAGATCGGGCCCGGTCGGCCGTCGGTGAAGAGCGACAGCTGAACCGGCCCGACTCCGACTAGCTTTGACGGGACCGCCTTGCCGGCGGTCCCGTTCCCGTTGGCGACACCAGAGGACGACCCATGCGACGACCCTGGCTTGCGATCTGTTCCGTGCTGTGCCTGGCCTCGACGATCGGTGGTCGGGCCCAGGAGTCACCGAGCATGCCGACGATGGGGGCGACCACCGGACCCATGGCCACCCGCCCCGCGGCGGAGATGTTGCGGACCGCGGAGCAGGTGAAGGCCTACATCGCGGGGGGCCTGGTCACCGACATCCCCGATCTGACCGGCCTCGACCTGAGCGGCATGGACCTGCGCGGCATCGATCTGCGCAAAGCCAACTTCACCGGCAGTCGCCTGGTGGGCACCAGGTTCGATGGCTCCGACCTCTTCTCCTGCGATCTCACTGATGCGATCGCGACGGACGCCAGCTTCGAGAAGGCCAACATGGATGGAACCACGCTGCGCCGGGCCGATCTCCGCCGCGCCAACCTGTACCGGGCCAGCCTCTTCGCGACCATCATCGAAGCGGCCGACCTGCGTGAGGCGGATCTGCGCGAGACGCGTATTATCGGATACCTGCGGAAGGCCAACCTCGCCGGCGCACGACTCACTGGCGCCAATATCGGCGCCGATCCCGGCAATCAGTCCATGGGCGTTATGCGTGCCACCTTCGTCGGTGCCGACCTCTCCGGGGCAGATTTTTCCGGCGCCAACCTGTTCAAGGCTGATTTCTCCTACGCCCGCCTGGCCGGAGCCAATCTGAAGGGCGCCGATCTCCGCAACAGCGAGCTCGTCGAGGCGGTCCTCGACTCTGCCGATGTCACGGATGTGGACCTGACCGCCGCCGATGTGAACGGCGCCACCTTCATCGGTGCGCGAGGCGTGGCCACGCTCAAGGGACTGGAGCAGACCCGCCACCGCGAGCGAGCCATTTTCGACACTCCCGCACCATAACCTCACCGGCCCACGACCATGCGATTGACTCTCGACGACACCGATGGCCCTATGCCTGCTGTCGCCCGTCCCCTCCTCCCCCTGCTCCTGCTGCTCGCCGCCTGCGCCAAGGGCGACAAGCCTGCCGCCACCGATCAGCCGTCGTCGATGACCTCCCAGCCCTCCGGCGAACTGGCGTACGTCACCAACGAAGATTCCCGCGATCTGACCGTCATCGACGTCGCCACCGACTCGGTGATCGCCACGATTTTCGTCGGCACCCGCCCCCGGGGTGTGCGCGTCAGTCACGATGGCAAGACCGTGTTCATCGCACTGACCGGCTCGCCCAAGTGCCCGCCGACGATGCCCGATGAGGAATGCGACAAGCTCAAGAAGGACCCGACACTCGATGGTGTCGCCGTGGTCGATGTCCGCACCCGCACGCTGCTGAAGACGCTGCCGGCCGGCACCGACCCCGAAACCTTCGACATCAGTCTTGATGACAGGACGCTGTTCGTGTCCAACGAGGATGCCGGCCTGCTCAGCATCGTCGATATCACCACCGGGGCGGTGACCGGCAGCGTCAAGGTGGGCGATGAACCGGAAGGAGTGACCGTACAGCCGGACGGGAAGATCGTGTGGGTGACCGGGGAGAGCGACCACAACATCGTCGGGGTGGATATCGCCACCGCAAGGCCGGTGCAGGACATCGAGGTGGGGCAGCGCCCTCGCTCGGTCGCGTTCCTGCCCGATGGCTCGAAGGGGTATGTCACCAACGAAGTCAGCGGCACGGTGACGGTGGTGGACATGGCGAGCCACCGGAAGATCAAGGCGATCGCCATGGGCGACAAGGCGCGGCCGATGGGGCTCGCGGTCGCGACCGACGGCAAGCGGGTCTACGCCTCGCTCGGGCGGGGGACCACGATCGCCGCAATCGACCCCGCCACCGACTCGATCGTCGGTACGGTTGAGGTCGGCACCCGACCCTGGGGCATCGCGATCTCGAACGACGGCAAGAAGCTCTACAGCGCCAATGGGCCGAGCAACGATGTGACGGTCGTGGCCCTGGCGACGATGACGGTGATCAGGAAGATCACGGTCGGCTCGGTCCCGTGGGGTGTGGCGATCGGACCGGCAATCCGGTGAGAGCCGCCGTGAGCGCCCTGCTGATCGCACTGGCAGCGCACCCGGCCGCAGGGATGACGCAGATGCCGGCACCGCCCCCGCGACCCCATGACGTGGTGCTGCAGCCCGAGGCGTCGCCGGCGCTGCACGAGCTGTGGCGACTGAGTCTCGCGGCGCGCGAGGAGCGCGTCGCCTGCGTTGGGGGTCGTATCGAGTCGGACACCGCGTTTGCGGAGCGGCTGAAGCCGCTCCCAACATCCACGGGAGACTCCCTCGCCGTCTCGGCCGAGGGATCATTGGAAGAATGCAACCCACCAGAATGGTTTGGGACGGTTCACACCCATGTGCCGTTGCGCGACACCGACCCGATCTATTCAAATTTTTCGGGCTCGGATCACGGGGTGATGCTGACCTGGGTGCGGCAGTGGCGGACCAGCGGAGTCTTCTGCATCCTGTTCAGCGAGTCCGGGGCGCGCTGTCAGGTGGAAGGGATCGAAGGCGTGAGCATTGTGCCGAAAATGAAATATTGATGCATCGGGTCGACCACCGGCCGGACCGTGACCGTTGAACCCGGCCATGCACCGCGACCGTTCGCCCCTACGCGAACGGCCGCCAGCTCAGTACCGATCCCGGCCAGCGCCACCCCACCCAGCCATCGAGGCCCCAGGCCCGGCCCGAGCGGGACAGGAAGAGCACCACAAATACCGAGATGAGGAGATAGTGGAAACCCGCGGACGCACTTGAGGTATGCGCACTGGCCAGACCGTAATTGATGCTGAGCCACAGCCCGCCGAGCGCGCCCAGCCCCGCGAAGAGTCCGGTGAGCAGCGACAACCCCACCAGTACCTCACCCCACGCCGTCAGCCGCGCGAACAGCGCCATGTTCGGAATCACCGTCTGTTCCACGAATGACTTGTACCAGAGTATTTCATTGCCTTCCATCTGCTTGGTCAGGATGACGGGCATGAGGTCGATCCAGCGCTGCTCGGTCCCCAGCCACGGCACGAATCCGCCCAGCAGAACGAATTCCATCTTGCTGAAGAGCGCCTTCAGGAACCACAGTCCCACCAGCATCCGCAGGACGGCCATCCACCGACTGGGATGTGACATGTCCACCTGGGTCGGTGTCGTTGCGGCAGAACCGGTCATGGACGGTACTCCGGGGGTGCGGGAAGTGCGCGGGGGACTCAAATGCTACTGCCTCGTCGCCCGCCACTCAATACCCAGCTCCGCGGCGAGGAAGCTCCAGCTGTCCACCAGCTCATCGAGGACCTTGGACATCGGCTTGCCCGCGCCGTGGCCCGCCCGTTGTTCCAGGCGCAGCAGAATGGGGTGACTGGACGCGGTTGCCGCCTGCAGCCGCGCCGCCATCTTCCGCGCGTGCAGCGGATCCACGCGCGAGTCGCTCTCCGCGGTGGCCAGCAGGACCGCGGGATAGCGAGTACCGGGCACCACGTGATGGTACGGGGAATAGGCCGCGAGCCAGGCGAACTGTTCCGCCTCATCCGGTGATCCGTACTCCGGAATCCACAGCCGGGCGATGCGAAACCGATGATATCGCAGCATGTCGAGCAACGGGACCTGGATGATCACCGCGCGAAAGAGTTCGGGCCGCTGGGTAACGACCGCCCCCATGAGCAGCCCGCCATTCGAACCGCCGGCGATCGCCAGCCGCGCCGAGGTGGTGTACCGCTCTCGTATGAGGTACTCCGCGGCGCTGATAAAATCATCGAAGGTGTTCTGTTTGCGGCCCAGCATCCCGTCCTGATGCCACGCTTCGCCGTACTCGCCACCTCCCCGAAGATTCGGCACCGCGACGATCCCGCCCTGTTCGAGCCAGGCCAGCAGTGAACGGGAAAAACCTGGGGTCATGCTGATGTTAAATCCGCCGTAACCGGTGAGGTAGGCTGGCGCCGAGCCATCCTGCGTGAAGTCGGTGCGACGTACCAGGAACATCGTGATGGGCGTACCATCTTTCGAGAGGTAGGTCACCTGCTCAACGACGAAAAGCTCCGGCCGGATGTCGGCCTCGACCCGGCGCCACAGGGTGGTCACGCCCGTGGCGAGATCGACCCGGTAGACACTCGGCGGCACGGTGTACGAGGAGAATCCGTAAAACAGCTCCATGCCATCCGCCTCGGCGCCCCAGCCAAATGCACTGCCGATGGTGGGCAACGCCAACTCCACTCGACCCGTGCCGTCGAGGTCCGCCAGCTGCAGCCGGGACGTTGCGCGCTCGAGGTAACTGAGCACGAGTCGCGTGCGGGTGACCAGGACGCCGTCGAGGACCGCATCGGGGCGAGTCGCCACGATCTCGCGCCAGTTCTCCCGCGCTGGAGCGCTCGGATCCGCAAGAAAGAGCCGATAGTTCGGCGCATCGAGGTTGGTCCGGATGTACAACCGGTTGCCAACCACGTGCCCGTCGAAAGAGAACGGCAGGTCGCGCACGACCGGAGCCAGGGGACCGCCTGCCGAGCGGTCCTGGAGGTAGAGGTCCGCCTGGTCGAAGGTCCGCGCCACCGTAACGACCAGCCACTGACCGTCCAATGAAAGTCCAACACCGGGCCAGTGTTCCTTCTCGGCCGGCTTGAAGATCAGCGTGTCCGCGCTTGAGTCAGTGCCGAGCCGGTGGAGAAAGACGGAACGATGATATTGCTCCTCGCCCTCCGGAACCGTTCCCGCCGCGGGATAGCGGGTGTAATAGAAGGCGGTGTTGTCAGGGAGCCAGGCGAGATCGCAGGCCCGGGTACCCGCGATCGCTTCACCGAGGATGCGGCCGCTGGCCACGTCCATGACCCGCAACACGCTCTCCTCGCTTCCCCCATCCGAGAGCCCGTAGGCCATCAGCGCACCGTCAGCACTGGGATGAAACCAGTCCAGCGCCGTGGTGCCTTCCGCACTCAGGCTGTTGGGATCGAGCAGGATCCGGTCCTCACCCTCCAGCCCGTCTCGGACATACAGCACCGGCTGATTCTGTCGGCCATCCCGGCGCTGGTAGAAATAGTGGCCTCGCGCCGGTAGCGGGGTACTGAGCGCCCCGATCGTGAGCAACTGGTCCAGTCGTTCACGAATGACGTCGCGCCCCCCGACCGCACCGAGGTACGCCTCGGTCACGGCGTTCTGCGCCGCGGTCCACCGCTGCACCTCCGCCGCCTCCCCATCCTCCAACCATCGGTAGGGATCGGGAACGGGGACACCATGGAGCGTCTCGATGATCGCGTCGGTGCGGGAGGCGGGATAAGCTGGGCGGGTCATGAGGAGAGGTGGGAGTGAGGAGGATGGCGCCAGGCGGTAGGCGGGACGCAACCAGCCAGAGACTGATGACTGACGGCTCATGTCGAACGGTTGACAGATGATGGCGGATGGCTGACAGCTGTTGGCGGACGGCCCTCCTAGTCTCCCAGACTGATCCCAAGTCCCCGCGCCGTCAGGATCGTATCGCAGTCGAGCGGCACATGCTTGGACCGACCGATGACCTGGTCCAGAGGCACGCGTACGATCTCCGGCGGCGCATAGCCCACCATGACCCCGAAGGCATGATCCGCAATGGCGCGCACCGCGGCGGCACCGAATCGTAGTGCGAGCAACCGATCGAACGTCGTCGGCGATCCCCCGCGCTGGAGGTGACCAAGCACGAGGCTTCGCGTCTCCTTGCCGGTCCGCTCGCTGATGGTCTTCGCGACCAGCGAGGCAATGCCGCCGAGCCGGTCCACCGTGCCGGCCGCCCGGCGCTCGAGCATCGTCGTCTCGCCGCCGATGGGCTTGGCCCCCTCGGCCACAACGACGACGCTGAAGTGCCGACCGTCACGCTCGCGTGCCGCGATCTTGTCGCACACCTTGGCAATGTCGAAGGGAATCTCCGGCAACAGGATGACGTCAGCGCTGGCGGAGATCCCACTGTGCAGCGCGATCCACCCGGCATCGCGGCCCATCAGCTCCACCACCATGACCCGTTCGTGACTCTCGGTCGTGGAATGCAGCTTGTCGATGGCCTCCGTCGCCGTGCTGACCGCGGTATCAAATCCGAAGGTGGCGAGCGTGCCGGTGACATCGTTGTCGATCGTCTTGGGAACGCCCACGACCGGCAGCCCCTTGAGCCCCAGGTCGTGGGCGATCTTCAGGCTCCCGTCCCCCCCGATGGAGATCAGCGCGTCGAACCCGCTCGCGTTGAAGGCGGCGACCAGATCGTCCGACCGGTCGACTTCCACCTCGTGCCCGGCGGCGTCCCGCGTGACCCAGCGAAAGGGGTTGCCCCGATTGGTGGTGCCGAGAATCGTGCCACCGAGGTGGGTGATGCCGCGGACCGACTGTGGTGTCAAGGTCTGGATGCCGTCCTCCCCCAGCAGCCCGCCATAGCCGCGGCGGATGCCGTAGGTCTGCCACCCGCGAGTGTGCGCGGAGAGGACGATCGCGCGGATGACGGCGTTGAGTCCGGGCGCGTCGCCGCCGCCGGTGGAGATGGCTATGCGCATGGGCTGAACCGCAGGAAAAGGGAAACGGGAAAGGGGAAAGGGATCAGCGTCGCTGCCGCGATCTTTCCCTTTTCCTGCTTCCCATTTCCCCTCTGCAGCGTCACACGCCCCTCCCCTGAATCAGTCCCACGATCTCCCCCGGCTGCGCATGGCGGCCGACGTGCGTCTTGGAAAAGACGACCCGTCCATCCACTACGACATCGAAAACCCCGCCAGAGGACGTGACCAGCGCGATCTCCGCGTCGGGGTAGACCCGTTTCAGCTCGGCGACCAGACCGGCCGCCCGTGGCTGGTAGTTTCAAACGCCGCAGAATGTGATTGTGATGCGCATCATGGAGTATCGGCACGAAGGAGAAACGGACTGAGGCGACGGACCACCCTTACCCGTCGCAAGCTAACGCCACGACCCGGCGCCCTGTAGCCCGGCGGCTCGCGCTGCCCCGCGCCCCTTGCGGCCTCCGGCAGCGGGGAGCAGAATCCATCCACCTTCTTTCTCTTGCTGCCCGAGCCGCCATGTTCCGCCGCCTGCTTCCAGCCTGCCTCATCCTGACATTCTTCGGTACCACCTCCCTCGCCGCCCAGCGGCTGTACCGGGTGGAGCTGAGTGGGGCGGGCGGGTATCACACCTACGACAGCAAGACCAAGCTCGCCGCCACCATCGGGGGCGCGCTTCGGCTGGGCTACTGGATCTACGGCCCCCTCTCGGTGGAACTGGAGGGCACGCTCGCCAATCCGAAGACCAATACGTCGCTCAAGAAGGCGGTCAGCACGAGCACGCTCGGCGGCTGGCTCCTGGGCAATATTGCGGTGGGTCGGACCACGTTCGTGATCCTCAAGGGCGGGTACGGACATCTCAGCTACGGCGCCTGCCCGACTGTCTCCCTCCCGGGCGCCGGTCCCTGCGGTGCCGCCGATGTCTTTCAGGGTGGAGCTGGCGTGCGTATCGCACTCTCGCCCACGCTCTTCATGCGGTACGAAGGGACCATGCAACGGAGTCTGACCAGCCTCAAGTTCACCAACCTGATGATCCAGGGGGGCGTGAGCCTGATGCTCGGCAGCACGGCGCTGACCGACCATGATGGCGACGGCGTCTATGATCGTTCCGATGCTTGCGCCGACACCCCGCTGGGCGCCCTGATCGACTCCCGCGGATGTCCCACCGATCGGGATGCCGATGGTGTCCCTGATGGTCTCGATCGGTGCCCCAATACGTTGTCCGGCGCCGCGGTCGATACCGCCGGCTGCAGCCACGACAGCGATGGCGACGGTTACCTCGATGGAATCGACCGGTGCCCCGAAACTCCCGCCGGCGCGCTGGTGGACAGCACCGGCTGCCCGGCGGACAGTGATGCCGACGGTGTCTGGGATGGCCTGGATCGTTGCCCACTCACGCCCGCCGGTGCCACCGTGGATGCCCTCGGCTGCCCCAGCGACACCGATGCCGATGGTGTGCCCGATGGGGTGGACCAGTGCCCCGAGACCCGAGGGGGAACCGCCGTCGACCTGGTGGGCTGCCCCACCGCACCCGAGGTGGTGCCGACGGACACAACTCCCGACCAGCAGGTCTGGGTCCTTCCCGGCACTGCCTGGCAACTGCGCGGTTCCAGCCTCGCCAGTGACGCGACCACCGTGCTCGACTCGATCGCGACCGTGATGCTGGTGGACTCTACCACCACCGTCGAGGTACACGGCTTTGCCCACGATCGTCTCGTTCCGGGAGACAACCTCAAACTCTCGCAGCGCCGCGCCGACGCGATCCGGAACTACCTGGTCACCCAAGGCATCAGTGTGAGCCGGATCACCTCGATTGGGAGAGGTGCGCAACCGCTCCTCGTGGCGGACACCACCGAAGCGGCCCGCACCATCAATCGGAGGGCGGAAATCACCGTGAAACGCCGACCATAGTAACCCGGAAGCCTCGCACGGCAATTGCCTTCTAATACAGGGGCCGGTCGAAGACCGGCCCCTGTGTGATTCGAATCAGGCATTTACGCCGGACCGGCCCATGCGTCGCGCAATCCTTCTCGCGTTGCACCTCACTGCCGCCATGGCCGCCCCAGCGGGCGCGCAGGCAGTGCGCGACTGGGGTGACGAATTGCGACCGGCGCAACTCCCTGATCGGCTCCTTGGACTCGGCGCGGTGCTGGGTGATGCCCTCGCCTGGCCGGCACCACCTCTGCGCCCCGCCCCGGCCCCGGTCCGCGCCATCTACGTCAACGCCTGGGCGTTTGGCGGCAGCCGGTTCTGGGACCTGGTCCGCCTCGCCGATACTACCGAGATCAACAGCTTCGTCATCGACGTCAAGGATGACACCGGCTACCTCACCTATCGCTCCACCGTGCCCACCGCCATCGCCATTGGCGCCAACGGCGAACTCCGCGCACGCGATGCGGCCGAGCGGTTGCGGGTGCTGCATCAGCACGGGATTCACGCGATCGCGCGGATCGTCGTCGCCAAGGATCCGCTGCTGGCGGGTCACAAGGCCAGCTGGGCCGTCCAGCACACCGACGGCGGACTCTGGCGGGATCGGCTGAATTTCGCCTGGGTCGATGCGTTCAATGATTCGGTCTGGGTCTATGCCGGCCAGTTGGCCGCAGAAGCGGTGCGCACCGGGTTCAGCGAAGTCCAGTTCGACTATGTGCGTTTCCCTGATGAACCACGCAGCCGGATGGCGCAGGCGATCTTTCCCGCGCGACGCGCCGGCGAGAGCGTCCGCAGTGGTGTCGCCCGGAACCTCAAGCTCCTGCGCGACCGGATCAAGCCGCTCGGCGTGCCCTTCACCATCGACGTGTTCGGCATGACCACGAACGTCACCGTCGACATGGGCATCGGCCAGGTGTGGGAAGACCTGATCACCTCCGCCGATGTCGTCCTGCCGATGGTCTATCCCAGTCACTACTACCAGGCGATGTACGGCGCCTCGCATCCCAACAGCGAGCCGTACCGCATCGTGCGCGGCGCGCTCGCCGATGGACAGCGCCGCTCCCGTCTGGTCGCTGGCCACACCGCCGAGATCCGGCCATACCTTCAGGCCTTTACGCTCGGTCACCCGCGCTACACTCCCGAACAGGTCCGTGACCAGATGCGCGCCGCCGCCGACCTCGGGATCCAGAGCTGGGTGCTGTGGAATCCGCGCTCCGCTTATGATCCGCGCATCTTCCAGAACACGAGCAGCCAGCCCGTCCAGGTCGCCGTGCAGGTTTCACAGTCCTCCCCGGCACCGGCCCTCGCGCGGCGACGCACCGTCCGGCGCTGACCCGGCATTCACCGCCGCCCGGCTGACCCCGGGGCGGCACCGCGCTACCATTCGGCATGCTCCGAACCCTCCTGGCGGGGTCTGCCGTCCTGCTCTCTGCCTGTTCCGCCACCGCCCAGACGCTGCCCGCCCCCCCGGTCGAGTCGGTCAGGACTGGTGCCTTTCAGGATCCTGACCTCCGCGAGAGTTCCGGTGTCGCGCGCAGCCGGCTGCTCCCCCGGATTCTCTTCACCATCAATGACTCGGGCAATGAACCGATCATCTTCGCGACCGACTCCTCCGGCCGCCCGATCGGTCGCTGGCTCATCCCGGGCACGAGGAATCGGGATTGGGAGGCGATCGCCGTCGGCACCTGCCCGGCCGGCTCCTGCATCTATGTGGGCGACACCGGCGACAATCGCGAGCGCAAGAAGTTCGTCACGATCTACCGCGTGCGCGAACCGGCCCGCCTGGAGCGCTTCCGCGGCGCCGCGGACCCCACGCCGATCGATCTTGACACCCTGCAGCTGCGCTATCCCGACGGACCGCACGATACCGAGGCGATGTGGGTCGATGGCGATGGAGCGCTGAGTCTGGTGACGAAGGGCCGCACCGGCGGCATTCTCCTCTTCCGCGTCCCGGCCGCCGCGTGGGAGGCGCATGGGACGATCACGGCCACTCGCATACAACAGCTTCCCATCACGCCGGACCAGGCCGCCGGACGCTGGGTGACCGATGCCGCACTTGCCCCCGACGGCAGCCGGGTCGCGATTCGCACCTACACCGAGATCTATTTCTTCCCCGTCTTGCCCGCCGGCCGACTCGGCACACCCACTTCGCGGTGCAATGTGGCCGGACTCGAGCCCCAGGGCGAAGGTGTCGATTGGCTGGACAGTGCGCGACTGATCCTGACCAGTGAGGCACCGTTCCCGGCGATGGCCGGCCCGATCCATGTGATTCGCTGCGGTGCATGAGACCCATCGTGCCCGTGTCTTCTGGGTGCGCCGGCGATTGCTGGTCGCGCTCGGCGCGCTGGCCCTGCTCTGGCTGGGGCTCGGGCAACCGGGCCGGCACCGCGCGCCCCATCGCGCGGAATGGCTCACCGTCGACCATCTGCGCCTGCGAGCCCTCCGTGCGGGCGCGGGCGACACCACCCTGCTCTTGCTCCACGGATACGGTGAATCGCTGCTGACCTGGCGATACCTCCTCGACCGCGTCGCGCCGCACTATCAGATCCTGGCCATCGACCTTCCCGGTTTCGGTTTGAGCGACAAACCGGACACCTCCTACGACTATCCCGCCTATCAACGCTGGCTGGGTGACCTGCTCACCGGCCAGACGCGCGGCCCGATCATCGTGGTGGGTCACTCGATGGGTGGACAGCTGGCCGCGGGACTCGCGCTCGATCATCCCGATCGGGTTGTGGCCGCGGTGCTGATCGATCCGGCCGGTGGTGGGCTCACCCCGCTCGTCACCGACAGCGCCGGCCAGGTGAGATCTTCGGCGTACTGGATCCTGTCGAGGATCGGCTATGCGCTTCCACCGCACGACAAGGCTTGGCTCCGGGAGCCGAGTGGCGGCGCCGGTTACGAGCTAACCGCCGACAGCAACGCGGCGATCGCCGCGCGACGGGTGGTGGAACAGTTCGATTTCGCCGCACTGGCGGGCCGATTCGCGGAGATTCGCCAGCCGGTCCTGCTCCTCTGGGGACGGCAGGATCCGACGATTCCCCTCAGCATCGGGGAACGAATTGCGGCGACGCTGCCCTGTCGCCGATTCGTCGTGCTGCAGGCGCTGCACCGGCCGCACCAGACGGTACCGGACACCGTCGCCGCGGAACTGAACCGCTTTCTGACGCATCCCGCCTGCGACCCGCGCTAGATTCCGGTCGCAGCCCCACTCCCGAACCCGATACCTCACTTCATCCGCACGCCACCATGACGCGTTCCGCCCTCGCCGCTCTGCTCCTCAGCGTCCTCGTCCGCCCCATCGCCCCGCTCACTGCCCAGGTGGCGACACCAGCGACCCTGCTCGCCCGCAACGTCGATTCCCTCGTGCTGCGCGCACACCTCGAGTACCTGTCCGACGACCTGCTCGAGGGCCGCGCCCCCGCCACTCGCGGCGGCGCGCTTGCCGCGCAGTACCTTGCCGCGCAATTCCGCCGCATGGGCCTGGAGCCCGCCGGCGACAGTGGCAGCTACTTCCACCAGGTGCCCGTGATCACCCACACCCCCGATCCGACCGTCCGGGTGACCGGGGCCGCGCCGGGCGCACTCCGCTATCGCGATGACTACATCATGTGGTCGATGCGCAATGAACCGGACGTGAAGCTGGCGGGCGACGCGGTGTTCGTCGGCTACGGGATCGTGGCACCGGAGTGGGGCTGGAACGACTACGCTGGCATGGACGTGAAGGGAAAGGTGGTCATCTGCCTCGTCAACGACCCCGGGCTCCACGATCCCACCATCTTCCGCGGTCGGGTCCTCACCTACTATGGCCGTTGGACCTACAAGATCGAGGAGGCGGAGCGACAGGGTGCTGCCGGCATTCTGATGGTCCATACCACGGAAAGCGCCACCTATCCCTGGACCACGGTGACCGGCAGCTGGACCGGCGAGCAGGTCCGGCTTGAACGCCCCGCCAGCTCGCTGGTGTTCGCGGGCTGGATTCGGGACTCGACCGCCGCGACGCTGGTCGGCCGCAATGGACGGGACCTGGCCGCACTCATGAGCCAGGCCGGCCGCCAGGGCTTTTACCCCGTCCCCCTCGGATTCGGGGTCGACGCCGAGGTGAAGAGCGTGATTCGCCGCTCCCACACCGAAAATGTCGTCGCCCGGCTGCCGGGCCGAGGCCGGCTCGCCGGCGAAGCCGTCCTGATCGGCGGGCACTACGATCATCTCGGCATCCGCGCGCCGGTCCAGGGCGATTCGATCTACAACGGCGCGGAAGACAACGCCTCCGGCACCTCCGCGGTGCTCACCGCGGCCGAGGCATTCACCCGGAGCCGGGTGCAGCCGCTACGCTCCGTCCTGTTCATGGCGTTCGGAGCCGAAGAGAGCGGGCTGCTTGGCTCGCAGGCGTTCGCGGAACGGCCCTCACTGCCGATCCGCAACCTGGTCGCCGTGCTCAACATGGACGTGATGAACCTCTACGGCCGCACCACGGACATCAGCGCCCTTGGCGTCGACCAGTCATCGCTCGGCGGGGTCTTCACCACCGCAGCCGCGGCGGAAGGGCTGCGTGTTACCGTGGATTCCGGCTCGCTGATCCGGGGCTCATTCTTCCGCTCGGACCATTTCCCGTTCGCAAAGAAAGGCGTCCCTGCGCTTTCACTGGAAAGCGGTCATGAGTTCGTGGGCCGGCCGGCCGGATGGGGCGAGCAACAGCAGGAGGAGTACACGGCGAATCGATATCACCAGCCGCAGGATGAGCTGTTGCCGTGGTTCACCATGGCGGGTGCGGTGCAGCAGATCCGCGTGATCCTCCGTACCGCCCTCGCGGTCGCGAATGGTGTGGCTCAACCCACCTGGAGTGCGGGCTCGGAGTTCCGGGCGGCTGGAGAGGCACGGGTCCACCCCTGATGCATCCCGAGACTCTGGCAGTCCACGCTGGCTCGTCACCAGATCCGGTGACCGGCGCCGTCGCCGTACCGTTGCACCTGTCGACCACCTTCGAGCGTTCGCCCGATGGTTCCTTTCCGCATGGCTTCAGCTACATCCGGGATGCCAACCCGAATCGCCGAGCCCTGGAGCAGGCCCTCGCCGCGCTGGAAGGCGGAACGACGGGGATTGCATTCAGTTCCGGAATGGCCGCAATCTCCGCGCTGTTCCTGTCGCTCCGGCCGGGAGACCACCTGCTTGCACCGCTGGATGCGTACTATGGCACCGCGAAGCTGCTCCGGGAACAGTTCGGTCCCTGGGGACTGGAGATCAGCTTTGCGGACATGACCGATCTCGGTGCTGTGCGGGCCGCGATGCGTGCCAACACGAAGCTGGTCTGGATGGAGACGCCATCCAATCCCCTCATCGCCGTGACCGACATCGCCGCAGTCGCCGCCCTGGCCCACGATGCGGGTGCGCTCGCGGCGTGCGACAACACCTGGGCCACGCCGCTGCTGCAGCAACCGCTCGCGCTCGGCGCCGATGTCGTGATGCACGCGACGACCAAGTACATCGGCGGTCATACGGATTCGATGGGTGGCTTGCTGGTCGTGAAAGCGTCGGGGAGCCTGGCGGATCGGCTGCGGGCGATTCAGGGGAGTCACGGTGCGGTGCCCGGACCATTCGACTGCTGGCTGGCGTTGCGCGGACTGCGCAGCTTGCCGGCGCGGATGCGGGTCCACGCTGCCAACGCCGCTGCCGTGGCCCGCTTCCTCGAGAGCCACGCCGGGGTCGAACGAGTGCACTACCCCGGACTGCCCAGCGACCCCGGTCATGATATCGCGCGACGTCAGATGCCGGCCTTCGGTGGGATGCTGAGCTGTGTGGTGCCGGGCGGCCGCGCGCGAGCCTTCGATGTCGCCAACCGATTGACCCTGTTCACGCGTGCGACAAGCCTGGGCGGCCCGGAGAGCCTGGTTGAACACCGTGCCTCGGTGGAGGGAACCGCCAGCCGGGCCCCCGAAGGCCTGCTGCGCATATCTGTCGGCTTGGAGCATCCCGACGACCTGTGCGCGGATCTGGCTGGCGCACTCCGCTAACTCACATGTCAGCCAGTACTTACACCTGAGGATCAGGGCTCGATTGACCCCTGCTGCTGCGGTCACGGTGGCGTAACCTGCTCACCGGGGCTATTATGCGCCCGCTTTTTCCCTGCCTAACTCCCGCACGGGGGCGCTTCTGGAACTCCCGAATAATCACCGAATCCCGATCGGCTGGCTCCTCGCTCATGGCGGCGAGTCGATACGGTACCGCACCTTCGCCCACCTGGCACCTGTCGGCGCAGCAACGCCTGAGACCATCGAGCAGGCGCGTGCAGCGCTCGAGGGGTCCAAGGCGGTCCAGGCTGTGACCAAGAAACAGAAGGACACCGGCGTCTGGGGTGGCAATCTGCTCGGCATCGCTCCGTCTGCTGCGCAGGGCATCAAGGACATTGGCACGGTCGCCCAGTACCGGCGCCTGCTGCAGCTGGGTGTCCCGACGTCTTCCCGGCCGTTCCGGCTCGCGGATCGTCTGCTGTTCCGGCTCTTGTCGCGCGACGAAGATCCGGCGCTGCGCTACGAATTCCAGAAGCCGGCCAAGGGCGACGAAGCCTACGCCCACTGGGGCCGGGCCTGCTTCCGCACGGCGGCCACGGCGGCGCTGGCCGAGGCGGGGAACATCGAGGACCCCCGGGTCCGCGGGGCGGCCCACAAGGTGGCCTCGGAGGTCTCCGAGTTCCTCCGCAGTCCGCTGGCGGAGAAGCCTTTCGTCCGGGCCGGCAGCGCCAACGTGCTCAACCCGGCGGCCCACCCACCGACCTGGTTCTCGCTCGCTATCATGGCGGCGATGCCAAATCTGCAGCGCGAGCGTGCCGGCTTCACCGAGCGTTTGGTGCACTACCTCTCCTCGCCAGCGCCGAAGAAGCTGTACACAATTCCGGTCGGCAAGAAGAAGATCAAGCCGACGATCCAGCTGCTGGGCGACCCCATCGAAGCCGACAGCAAGGGCCTCCCCAAGGACATCCCGCTGGCGCTGCATTTCATCGAGCAGCTGGTGCGTATCGGCGGACTGGCGCAGTCGCCGACCGCGACCAAGGTGCTGGTCCGTCTGCTGAAGGACTGTGATCAGAACGGTGTCTGGTCGCCCAAGGGCATGCGCTCAGTACCCAAGGCCATCAACAAGATGAGCTACCACATGTTCCCGCTGGACCTCGAGACCAAGGCGACCGAGTGGAAGCAGGTCGATGTGACGTTTCGCCTGGCGTTGATCGCGAAGCTGTCGGGGTGGGAGTTGGAGTACATCTAGGGGGCGGTGGGCGCGAGGCGTGAGGCGACCGGGGATGATTCTCCGGTCGTCTTCTTTGGGGAGCATTGGCTGCTGGCAACCGGCGCTCAGCCTTCAACCTACCGCCCATCGCCTCTTGCCCATCCCCCCTGCGTATCCCATACTACTACCATGACCACGCTCGACCTGACGGCCTTCGGCTTCACCCCCACAGAAAGTCGGATCTACGAAGTACTCCTCAGCGGCGGGCCGGGCACCGGCTACGCGATCGCGCGGAGCGCGGGTCTTGCGCGAGCGAATGCCTACAGCGCCCTTGAGGGGCTGGTGACCAAGGGGGCGGCGCGAATGGAGGAGGGCCAGCCGAAGCGGTTCCGCGCCGAGCCGCCTTCGGGAGTCCTGGCACGCATCGCGGACCGGCAGGGCAATGCGCTGGAGCAGCTCAGCCGCGCCCTTGCCACTTTCGGCGCGCCAGCCACGCCGAGCGTGGTGGAGCTCAGCAGTCCGCGTGGGGCGCTGCAGTTGCTCACCAGTGAAATCGGCCGAGCAACGCGATCCGTGTCCTTGCTGGCACCAGCGGAGGCCTACCCCCTCCTCTCACCGGCGTTGCGCCGTGCCGTCGGTGCGGGCCTCGATGTCGTGTTGTGTTCGCAGGTGCAGGTTCCCCTTCCCTTCGCGGCCGTTGGAATCAGCACCGGTGACGCCGCGTGGCCAGGCTTGCCGCTGGTCGCGATCCTCGATGATCGCGCCGCCATCATTGCCACTCGTGAGGGGGCCGCCATCCACGGGCACTGGAGCAGTGCGCCGACGTTCGTCGCGGCGGCCCTCATCACCTTTGACCGGCTCAGAGGAGCGGCATGAGCGACGCACTGAACAATGCCCTGGCGGAATTGCGGCGGGAGTACCTCCTCGATGCTCCGGGTCGGCTGGCCGAGCTGCGCAAGGATGCCGCGGCGTTCGGCGCGGGTGAGATCGACGCGATCGCATCGCTTATCGGTCGCTTTCACCGGCTGGCCGGCTCGGGCGGGTCGTACGGATTCCCCGAGGTGAGTACGATCTCCCGGGAAGGTGAACGGTGGTTGCGAGAGAGCCCTGCCCCCGCGCCGGTGCAGGACACCGAGCAGCGACTGGACCAGCTGATCGATCGGCTGGCCCAGGCATACGATACGGCCGCACGTGAACTGGGCCTGCCGACGCACGGGCTGGCGGTCACCGAATTTGGCTGGCGGGCGCTGGTGATTGGCACCGACCAGCCTCTCTGCGATGCGGTCATCGCCGCCCTGGTCACCTCGGGATTCGTCGCCGGGCAGGAGAGCGGATCCGATGAACCGCACGAACACAAGCTCACCGAGCGACCCGATCTGGTCGTCGTCCTCGAGCAGTCCGACGGCGCCGACTTCTACGCGACCGCGTCAGCGTGGGCCGGCGCGGGGCCGGTTCGGCCACGTTCGATCGTGCTGGTGACGCAGAGTGGCGCGAGCGATCGGGTCCGCGCACTCGCCGCCGGGATCGACACCATCATTCCGGCGGAACGGGTCGCCGTCGATTTGCCCGTCTATGCCAAGGCCCTGGCACGGATTGGGAGCCCACCACCGCGGGTGCTGCTGGTCGAGAGCGATCCGTCCCAGGCGGAGACGCTCACGATGTGGCTGGAGCAGGCCAACGCCCGGGTCACCCATTGCACCAATGGAAACGATGCCCGGGAAGCACTGGCGCGGGAGACGCCGGATCTCATTCTGATGGACACCCGATTGACGGGGATTGACGGCCTGTCCCTCACACGGCTGGTCCGGCAGGACCAGCGCTTCAGCATCACGCCGATCGTCTTCCTCACGCAGCACGACAGCGTTGCCGAACAAATCGAGGCGCTGCGCGCCGGGGCCGACCACTTCCTGACCGAACCGGTGGACCGTGAGCTCTTGACGCACCTGGTGGTCAACCGCGCCGAACGCGGTCGCCGCCTGCGGGAAATGGTGCACCGCGACGGACTCACCGGCCTGCTCAACCACGCCACGCTGATGGCCGAGCTGGAGCACGCGGTGGAATTTGCCCGGCGCCAGGGGGAGCCATTTGCGTTCATGATGATCGACATCGATCACTTCAAGCGGGTGAACGACCGGTATGGACACCTGGCCGGCGATCAGGTCCTGCTCCACGTCGCCCGGGTGTTCCAGGTGACGGCCCGCGCGAGCGACCTGATCGGTCGCTACGGTGGTGAAGAATTCGGGATGATCCTCCGCCGCACCGACCGCCCGGGGGCCGGGGTGCTCGCGGGGAAACTTCGCCAGGCGCTGGCCGAGCAACCGGCCATCGTCGGCGCCGGCGAGCAGATCCCGGTGCGAGTCTGCATTGGTGTTGCGATCTATCCTGAGGACGCGAGTTCGGCTGCGGACCTGGCCCGCCTGTCCGATCAGGCGCTGTACCGGGCCAAGGCAGGGGGGAGGGATCGGGTGGAGTTCACGACCGAGTACCGCGCATTGACTGAGTGACGTAACTTCAACCAACCGGTTGAAATACGAGTTTCATGACCCATCGCTCCCCCGCAGCTACCGATCGGCTCCTCACCGCCGCACGGCACGAGTTTGCCAGGCGGGGTGAAGCGGGCGCCAGGACCGACCAGATCGCCCGGCGCGCCGGGGTCAACAAGCAGCTCATTCACTACTATTTCCGGACCAAGGCCGGCCTGTACCGCGCCGTCCGCGTCGCCACGGCGGAGGCAGTGGCCACGGCGCTGGCGGGATTGCCGCTGATCGGTCTCACGGCAGTTGAGCGACTGCGGCGCCTGGTCCGGGGCCAGTTTGATTTTCTCCTCGGCCAGCCCGAGCACGCGGCGGTCCTGCTCGGCGCCACTGAGGGTGGTGACTGGGCGGACATCGCCATCCGTCCGGTTACCGAGTTGCTGCGTGAGGGTCAGGCCACCGGATTCTTCCGCGACGACATCGACCCTGAAGGACACGCGCGACTCGGATTGTTGCTGACCCTGGGGTTTTTTGGCGCGCGCCCCGTGACCGAGCGATGGGGTGACGCCGGGCTCTGGCGGGACCGTGCGGCGGATCTCATCGTCCGGGGAGCGAGCTGGTAGGCCAACCTGCGCCACGAAAGGACGGATGCATGGCAAATCGATGGGGACGACGGCTCGGGATCGCGCTCGGCACCGTGGTGGGACTGATTCTGCTGCTCGCGGGGGCGACCTGGGTCCTGAGCAGCCGGGCGATAGCTCGGCGCTACGCGGTAACGCCGGAGGCGGTGACGGTTCCGAACGATTCGGCCTCGATTGCGCGGGGTCGCCACCTAGCCTCGACCATCGGAAAATGCACTGACTGCCATGGCGACAACCTCGCAGGCAGGCAGTTGGCGATGGGTCCCGTTGGGACCTTCGTGCCGCTCAACCTCACCAGCGGGAAGGGCGGGGTGGCGCCGCTGTCGGATGACGACTGGGTCCGGGCGATCCGGCATGGCGTAGCTCCTGATGGCCGTTCCCTCCTTTTCATGCCTTCGATGCTGTACCAGGGCTTCAGCGCGGCCGATCTCGGAGCGGTGATCGCCTACGTCAAATCGGTTCCTCCGGTCGACAACGAGCTGCCCCGGAGCGTCGTTGGCCCGATTGGCCGGATCCTCATCGCGAAGTCGCCCCATCGGCTGATTGCCGCCTCGGTCGTAGATCACGCGGCCCCGTTGTCGGAAGCGATTCCCGCGGGGCCCTCCGTCGAGTATGGCAGGTACCTGACGGTGGTGGGCGGCTGCGTCTACTGCCACGGGGATGATCTGAAAGGCGGCATCAAGGAAGGTCCTCCCGGCACGCCCGTCTCGATTGACCTCACCGCGACCGGACCGCTCGAGCATTGGACCGAGGAGGATTTCCGAAAGGCCCTGCGGGTCGGTCTGCGGCCTGATGGCAGCGCGATCGACCCGTTCATGCCCTGGCGCTTCACCCGGGACATGACCGACGAGGAGATCACCGCGGTGTGGGCCTATCTGAGGACGAAGTGAAAAAAGGGAGGCGGGAGCAGGGAGTGGCAACTTCACCCGTGCTATTCCCCACTCCCGCCTGCCGCCTGCCGCCGCTCAGGGCCCGTGAGGCAGTCGGGCGGTGCGGACCCAGTAGTCTTCGAGCCGGTGAATGACCGAGATGAAGTCAGTGAAGCCCTTCGGCTTCCGGATGTAGGTGGCCGCCCCGCAGTTGTAAGCCCGGCGCACGTCGTCCTCCCAGTCACTCGCGGAGAGCACCACCACCGGAATGCCGCGGAGCGATTCGTCGCCCTGCAGCACGAGCAGGGTTTGAAAGCCGTCGAGCTTCGGCATGTTGAGGTCGAGCAGGATGAGGTCCGGCCGGTCGCCCTCGAAGGTCAGACCGCGCAGGTAGGCGATCGCCTCCATCCCGTCCTTTGCCACGTGGGTCACCTGGAGTCCCGGCGTGGTTTTCAGCGCCTCCAGCGCAAGCACCACATCGTCTTCGCTGTCGTCCACCAGGAGAACATTGAGCATTCGCACGACCGTGGAAGTCATGCTGCGCTCCGTTCTCGCGGCGTGGCAAAGCTGACATAGAACGCCGACCCGCCGCCTTCCCGACTCTCCACCCATGCCCGCCCACCGTGCCGCTCCGCGATCTGGCGCACGATCGCGAGGCCCGCGCCAGTTCCTTCCACGTCCCGCCCCACGCCCCGCTGGAACAGCTGAAAGATCCGTTGCTCCAGACCTTTGGGAACCCCGGGCCCCCGGTCGAGGACGACGAAGCCGGTTTCCCCCGGCGCCTGCCACGGTCCGAGGACCACGTCGGGCGCCACACCCTGGCGGCGGAACTTGAGCGCGTTCGCCAACAGATTGGACAGCGTCTGCTCGGCCCAGGTGCGATCGATCCAGACCCACGGCAGGTCGGGGAGCACCGTGATCTGCGCGTCAGATTGGCCAATCTGCATCTGCATTCGCGATACGACCTCGCTGGCAATCACGTCACCGGAGATCGGGGCGGGCGCCGCCTCGGCCCGCCGGGCGCGCGACAGGGCCACGATGTCGTCGAGCAACTGGCTCATGCGGCCGGTCGCCCGTACGATCCGGTCGAGGAAGTCAGTGCCCCGCTCGTCCAGCTTGTCACGATAGCGATCGCTCACCAGCCGGGAGAAGCTCTCCACCGCCCGAAGTGGTTCCCGCAAGTCATGACTGATGACGTGGATCAGGGTCTCCAGCTCATGGTTGCGGGCCTCGATCAGAGCCTCCTGGGCTTTCCGCGCCGAGATATCCGCGACGGTGCCGATCATCCGGACCGGCCGTCCCGCGTCATCCCGCTCCACCACGCGGCCCCGGCTGTTGATCCAGATCATGTCGCCCTGCCGGTGCTTCGTCCGATAGACCACGTCGAAACTCACCGCCGGGTCCGCCAGATGTCCCTGGAGAACCGCCTCCACCGCGGCTGCATCACTCGGGTGGAGCTTCGCGACCCACTCCTCGATGGTGTTGTTCGGCTCTTCGTCTTCACCGTAACCGTGAATCAGGTGGGTGTTTCGGTCCGACCGCAGCTGTCCGTCAGCGATGTTCCAGTGCCACAGGCCGAGCCCGGCGTTGTCCAGCGCCAGCTGCAGGGTCGCTTCGCTCCGCCGCAGGGCGGCCTCGGCCGCCTTGTGCGCGGTCACGTCGGTCGCCACCCCGCAGATCATCATTCCTCCCCGGCCATCGGACACCAGTTGCTTGGCGATCAGGAAGCTGTGTTCGACTCCGTCGGAGAGTGTCAGGCAAACCTCGCGCAGATGCGGCTCGCTCTGGATGCAGACCACCTGGTCGGAGACGACCGCGCCGGCTGCCACATCCGGCGGGAACAGGTCGTAGTCGGTGCAACCGGGGATGCTGTCGGGTTCCCGCTGGCTCATGCGGCCAAAGAGCTGGTTGCCCAGCAGGTAGTGCCCCGAGGTGGTCTTAAGAAAGATCGCCGTCGGGGAGTGCTCCATCACCCAGTCGAGCAGACGGCGGTTTTCCTCCATCTGTGCCCGCGCCGCCTCCGCTCGCTCCGTCGCGGCCGCGAACCCCGCGGTGCGCTCGGCCACCTGCGCCTCCAGCGTGGTCTGCGCCTTCCAGAGATCTGCCAGAGTACGACGGTTCAGGACTTCCTGATGCCCGAGGGTCCGGAAGGCCCGCCACGACAGCACCAAAAACGAGATCAGGAGCACCAGATCGCGCAGCGCCGCGGCGTCTGCCCCGCCGAGGTACCCGCTCAGCTCCATCCGCCGGAGTATCCACACCAGCAGGAGGAGAATCGGTGTCACGGCGAAGACGAGCTGGCGCGCCGCCGAGCCGGCAAGGCCTCGCTGGCTGAATACTTCCATGACCAGCGCGCGCGGGTGCAGGAAGAGCACCGCTACGCCACCGAGGAGGAGCCCGAAGACGGTGTGTACGGCGATCGAGGTCCCCCGATCGATCAGGCTCAAGAAGTTCCCGGTGCGGTAGATGTACCCCAGAGTTCCCAGCAATCCGACCAGAATCGCCAGGAGCGCCAGCAACTGTTGCGCGCGCTGCGGCGAACGCTGGCTTCGATCCTCAACCAGGAGCCCGGCCCCCAGCGCCGCGAAGCCAACTGCGGTTGGAAGGGCCATGCCGCCGAGACTGCCCGGTGCGGACGTGATGGCGCGCGACAGGCTCTCGAGGCCGTACGAGATGCCGGTGAGATATTGCAGCAGGGTGACCACCGCGATGCCCAGCACGACCGCAGCCAGTATTCGGGACCAGCGATGCTCCGCCCAACGACCCCGCAACCACAGGGCTACGCCGAGCAGCACGAAGCAGAGCGCCGCATCGACCCGCATCGACGAGCCACCAGGGATGACAGTGGTCAGCTCCTCGACACCGAAGACCCAGCCGGTCAAGGCGAGCAGACCCAGGATGATGAGGGCGAGACTGGCGGGCCGTTGGCCATGTCGGTACCTGGCGCCCCAGCGCTCCTGCCTGCGGTGGGACGGACCCGTGGACAAGGGAGCCATCATGGCCGGCCGCACAGGGCGCCCTGTCGTGTTGCCTTGTCCCGGTACATCGCCGCGTCGGCCGCACCAACCAGCGTCGCCGCGTCGGTCCCGTCCTCAGGATAAAGGGCGACCCCGACACTCACGCCGAGCAGCGCATGAGCGTCCCCGATCGGAATCGGGACCGCCAGGGTGCCTCGAATTCCCTCGACCAGCGCCAGCACCGTCGCACGGTCGCCGAGACCCTCGAAGAGCACCACGAACTCGTCACCGCCCAGTCGGGCGAGCGTGTCAGACTTCCGGACCCGATCCGCGAAACGGTTCGCGACCTGCATCAGGGCCGCGTCCCCCGCCTGGTGGCCGAGGCGATCATTGACCGCCTTGAAACCGTCGAGGTCCAGATAGGCGACCGCAAAGGGCTCCTCCCGGCGCCGGGCGCGGGCCAGCAGGTGGTCCAGCCGATCAAGAAACAACGAACGATTGGGAAGACCTGTGAGCAGGTCGTGGGTGGCCCGATGCACTTCCAGCGCCCGCAGGGCATTCAGCTCCTGCAGCAGCCGGTGGCGCTCGACGGCGTGACGGAGGCTTCGTCCGAGTGCATTGACGTCGGTCTCACCCTTGACGAGGAAATCCTGTGCCCCGGACCGGACCGCCGCGACCCCGAGGGTGGTATCGTGACTGCCGGTGAGCACCACGACGGGAACCTGCGGGACGGCGACGCGCAAACGGCTGATGATGTCGAGCCCGGTGGCGTCCGGCAGGGACAGATCGGTCAGGATTACTTCCGGCGCTGCGGCGAGGGCCAGGGCGATACCTTCGGCAGCCGACGCCGCCCGACGAACCACGATGGGCACGCCCGGAAGCTCACTGAGCAGGAGCTCCAGGATCAGGACATCATCCGGGTTGTCCTCGATCAGGAGCAGGTCATGGACCTCGAGTGCGTCGAGCAAGCCCGTCTGAAGCATCCCTGTTCCCTATTTGAGTCGGTTCCTCGCGGAGTTCGAGGTTCACTGACTATCGGCCGGGGACGGGGAAAGGGTGAGGTCGGACGGGCGGGCGACAATCAAAAAAGAAGAGGGAGCAGAAAGTGGGCACCTCTCCCACTCCCTGCTCCCCACCAGCTACTCCCTACCGCCTATCGCCTGTCAGTGATGGTACGCCTGCAGCGGTGCCACATCCCCAGGCACCTGATCACCGAAGAGCAGTCGTCCATCCCTGAAACTCGCCCCGCGAAGGGTGAGTGCGAGCACCTGGCCGAGATTCTCCGCCGGATACACTTCGATCAGCTTGCGGATCTCCTCCGGCAGGTCCTCAAGATCGGGTTCGTTCTTCTTGGGGATCACGATCCGGGTGATGCCGGCCCGCACCGCTCCGAGCACTTTCTCCTTCACACCACCGATCGGCAGGACTTCGCCGCGGAGGGTGATCTCGCCGGTCATCGCGATGTCGTTCCGCACCGGGCGACCCGAAAGGGCGGAGATGATCGCCGTCGCCATGGTCACACCGGCCGACGGCCCGTCCTTGGGGATCGCACCGGCGGGCACGTGGACGTGCGCATCCCGTTCGGCGAACATCTCTTCCCGGATATGGAGCCCGGCGGCGTGGGACCGGGCGTAGGTCCAGGCGGCGCGCGCGGATTCCTTCATCACATCACCGAGCTGGCCGGTCAGGACAAGCTCGCCCTTGCCCCGCATCGTTGACGCCTCGACGAACATGATGTCGCCGCCGACCGGGGTGTAGTACATGCCCGTCGCGACGCCGATCTGGTCCTCCCGTGCCGCACGCTCGGGGTGCACCTTCGGCCGACCGAGCAGGTCATCAACCATTTCCGCCGTGATCTCCACCCGTTCCGTTTCCTTCGCGGCGATCTTGCGCGCCACCTTGCGGGACAGCTTGCCGATCTCGCGCTCGAGCTGCCGGACGCCTGCCTCGCGGGTGTATCTGGAGATGACCTCCGCCACGGCCTCGTCGGTGATGTTGATCTGGTCCGCGCTGAGCGCGTGCTCCACCTGCTGGCGCGGGACGAGATACTTCCGCGCGATCATCAGCTTCTCGCGCTCGGTATAGCCGGCGAAGTCCACCACTTCCATCCGGTCCAGCAACGGGGCCGGAATGTTCTGCAGGAAATTCGCGGTGCAGATGAAGAGGACCTCGCTCAGATCGAACGGCACGCCGAGGTAGTGATCGACGAAGCTGTCGTTCTGGGCCGGGTCGAGCACCTCGAGCAGGGCGCTGGCCGGGTCGCCCTGGAAGGAGACGCCCAGCTTGTCCACCTCGTCGAGGAGGAAGACGGGGTTCTTGGTGCCAGCCTGTTTCATCGCGTTCAGAATACGCCCGGGCATCGCCCCGACGTAGGTGCGCCGGTGACCACGGATATCGGCCTCATCGCGCGCCCCACCCAGCGAGATGCGGACGTACTTCCGCCCCATCGCGCGCGCGATCGACTTGGCGACCGACGTCTTGCCCACACCGGGCGGGCCGACAAAGAGCAGAATCGGTCCCTTGCTGGCCTTTTCGTCGCTGTTGCCCTTCACATCGATCAGCGGATCGGACAGCCTGGCCGACGGGGCATCAACGGGGTGCTCCGCGGCGGTGGCGGGGGCGTCCTCCAGCTGCCGGGCGGCCTCCGCCGCCTTGACCTGCTCCTTCAACTGCCGCACCGCCAGGAACTCAAGCACCCGGTCCTTCACGTCACCCAGCGCGTAGTGATCCTCGTCCAGGATCGCACCGGCTGTGGCGAGGTCCAGCGACTCCTCGCTGCGCAGATTCCACGGCAGCTCGGCGATGGTGTCGAGAAAGGTGCGAATGACCTGTGACTCCATCGACTCGCGGCTGATGCGCTCCAGCCGGCCCAACTCCCGGTCGGTTTCCTTCCGGGCTTCCGGCGGGAGGTCGAGGGCATCGAGCGTCTCGCGCAGTTCCTCGAAATCGCCCCGCTCGTCGTCCTCGCCCAGCTCACGCCGGATCTGCTTGAGCTGCTCGCGCAGGAACATCTCGCGCTGCCGTTCGCCCAGCTCCTCCTGCACCTGCGACTTGATGTCCTCCTGCGCATCCAGCACCGAGATCTGACGTTGCACGTGGACCAGGACGCGACGGAGCCGCTCCTCGACCGAAAGCGTCTCGAGCAGCGCCTGGCGCTGGGGCGGCTGGATGTCGAGATAGCCGGCCACGAGGTCGGCGAAGCGACCCGGATCATGGACGCCGGCGAGGACCTGCTGGACGACCTCCTCCGGCAAGCCGGACTTCTGGCCCAGTTCGCCGGCACGGGCGCGTGCCTCCTTGTACAGCCCCACGAACGCGGGATCCTCACTGTTCAGCGGGGGCAGTTCCTCGGCCTCGCGGATGATTGCTTCGAGGTAGCCATTCTTTTCGCCGATGTGCATCGCAATGCCGCGCCGCTCGCCATGGAGCAGCAGCTGCATGCCGGCGAGCCCGCGCTGCATCTGGCCGATACGGGCGATGGTCCCGATGGTGAAGAGGGTCTCGCCAGTGACATTCTCGACATTTTCCCGCTGCGACACGGCGAAAATCAGACGGTCTGGTGTGTTGAGCGCGGCCTCGATGGCGCGCAGGGTTCCGGGACGACCGGCACCGATCGGTGCGGTCACTCCTGGGAAGAGCACCACTTCCCGCAACGGCAGGACGGGCAGCACAAGACGTTCGCTGCGTTCAGACATGTATCAGGACTCCGTGGAACTGGCGTATTGGCAGAAAATCAGATGGACGCCACCTCTAGGTGCACCCGGTGTGCCAAGAACGCTGGGCGCACGCGGTGGTCCGGCTGTTCACGAGACATTCCCTGATTGTATCACGCCTCTGGTATGAGGCGACCGGCGTTGGACAGTTGGTCAGCAGCGCACGAGTTTCGGCGCCCGCCGACCGGGAACAGCCGAGGCATCAGCTCACCCTGCGGGCCGGATCGACGTCCCGATCAGGAACGCCGCGCTGCCAGATCGGCGCCGGAAGGAAGAAGCCTGCCAATCCGTGAGGGGGCAAGCCACCGGGGCTGCGAAACGTCGAACCTTGTCCCCCCCGACTTCCGCTGCTAAATCTCTGAGGCTTCTATGGATACTCGATGACCGACCCGACATCATCGCTGGCCCCGCGGCTGTCCGAAGCGCTCGGTTCCGCCTTCACACTTGAGGGCGAGATCGGTCGCGGAGGAATGGGCGTGGTGTATCGCGCGCGCGATGAGCGCCTCAAGCGCCGAGTCGCTATCAAGGTGCTGCCGCCGGAGCTCGCCTTCCAGGCCGAGATCCGCGCGCGCTTCACCCGAGAGGCGGAAACGGCGGCGCGCCTGTCGCACCCGCACATCGTCCCGATCTATAACGTCGGTGAGGGCAGCGGACTGGTGTACTTCGTCATGGGGTACGTTGATGGCGAGTCGCTTGGCGGCCGACTCAAGCGGCGCGGCAAGCTGCCGGTCGATGAAGTGCGGCGCATCATGAAGGAAACCGCCGACGCGCTCTCCGCCGCCCATGCCATGTCGGTCATTCACCGCGACATCAAGCCGGACAACATCCTGCTCGACGGCACTCGCGGGCGGGTGATGGTGACCGACTTCGGTATCGCGAAGGCGATGTCCGGCGGTTCCGGCGGGACCCTGACGAGTGCGGGCGTGGCGATCGGAACGCCGCAGTTCATGAGCCCCGAACAGGCCGCGGGCGAGAAGGAGATCGACGGGCGGAGTGATCTCTACAGTCTCGGCATCGTGAGCTATCAGATGCTGACGGGTGAGCCGCCGTTCAATGCACCGACGGTCGCCGGCATCCTGATGAAGCAGATCACCGAGATGCCACCCTCGCTCCTCGACCGTCGCCCGGATTGTCCGGAGGATCTAGCACTGGCGGTGGCGCGCTGTCTGGAGAAAGATCCGGAGAATCGCTGGCCCTCGGCGGACGCGTTGCGTCGCGCGCTCGAGTCCCGCACCGTCTCCGGTTATCGCCCGACGGGGCAGACCCGCGGTGGGGCCCCGGCCCGATCCGCCGGGAGCGAACCATCCCGCCGCTTCCCCGGCGCAGCATCCTCGCCACCGAAGCCTCCCGTCGCCGTGGGACGGCGCGCCACCCCGGCTGGCGACGACTGGCGCAACCGCCTCGACCGGCACATGGACCGGGCGAACCGGCGCATGGACCGGTCGCCCAACACCAACACGCCGTTGCCGGTGCCCGATACCGGCGAGCCGATGATCGTCCAGAAGACCCGGGCCCAGTTCGCGAAGTGGGCTGCAGTCTCAGGCGGCCTCTTCATGATCAATCTGGCGACCGGTATCACCGAGCCCTGGTTCCTCTTCCCGATGGTGGGTATGGGTTTCGGACTGGTCACGAGCTATTCCAAGCTCTGGCAGGCGGGATACACCTACCGGGACGTACTGAACCGGCCCGCCGCTCCCGATGCCGTGCTGGTGCCCAGCGCGAAGGGAGCCAAGCTCGCGCGACAACTTCCGGCACCGCGCAGCGACGAATTCGGCCAGCACCTCGGCCTGGTCCTGCAGGGGCACAACGACCGGATCGCGATCTTCAAGTTGCTGGAGCGCATGAGCCCGGCCGAGCGCAAGATGCTTCCGGACGATGTCCAGGCGACGGTCGACGGCCTGTATCAGCGGGCCAACGAGCTGGGCAAGACGCTGCACTCCATGGACACCAACCTCGACTTGCAGACCGACGAGCGGCTGGAACAGCGCATGGCCGCGATGCAGCGGGAACCCGAAGACGAGGAACGGGCCCGCCGGATCACGCTGCTTGAGCGGCAACGGAAGACGATTGCTGATCTGCGCGGCCGGCGGGACCAGATCGCCAGCCAGCTCGAGAGCTGCATCCTCGCCATGCAAAACGTGCGGTTCGACCTCCTGCGGCTGCGGTCCGCCGATGCCGGCTCGGCCCTTGGCGACCTGACGGCCGCGACGCAGCAGGCGCGGGCGCTCTCGCGGGATGTCGACAATGCGATCAGCGCCGCCCGGGAGATCCGCGAAGTTCTGGGCACGGCCGAGTAACGGCTGCCTCGCCAAACCGGCGGGCCGATCCGGCCCGCTCTTCCGTCAGACGTCGGCCCCCGTATATTCGACCGCGATCTCGCATAGTCATGCGACGTGTGCGCCGCCCGCGGCTGGCCTGCGGCGGACTGACACTCAGCCTGGAGAATGCACCATGGATGGCCACCGCAGGACGCCTGCCCGGTTCGGCATCAACAGCCTCGTCCCACTGGCGCTGCTCACCGCCCTGATCGGCTGTGGGGGTGAGAAGAAGCCCGCCGAACCGGCCGCAACGTCGAAACCGCTGGTGGCGATCATCCGTGCCGCCGACTGGATGGGCAGCGAATGGAGCGAGGACGCGATCAAGCTCGGTCTCTCCGAGGCGGGGCTCGAGGTGGGCCGGGACTATGAAGTCAGCGTGACCAGCGCCCAGGGCGACCTCGCGACGCTGCCCAACCTGCTCGACCGGGCGCGCGACGCCAAGGCGAAGGTGATCGTGACGCTGCAGGATGCGGCGCTGCAGGTCGCGGTGGAGCGGGTGAAGGACACGCCCGTGGTCTTCCATCTCCTCTCCGATCCATTCGCCGTGGGTGCCGGCACGACCGACTCCAATCACCTCGCGAACTTCACCGGCGTGTACTCGCCCGGCTTCGGCGACCCGGAGCAGGAGCGCCGCGTCGACCTGATCCGCCGCACGCTGCCCACGGCAAAGAGCATCGGCATTCTGTTCAGTCCCGACGAAGCGCTGTCGGTGGGACTGAAGGACAAGATGACGTCGGCCGCCACCAGGGCCGGGATGCGGGTGGAGACGCAGGCGATCACTTCGGTCAACGACGCCGCCCAGGCGGCGCAAGTGCTGGTCGGCAAGAAGGTCGATGCGATCGAGATCTACGGCAACGCCGCCCACACGGCGTTCGACGGGATTCTCGGCGTGACCAAGCCGAAGCACGTGCCGGTGTTCTCCTCCTCGCCGTTCGAAGTCGTGAAGGGCGCACTGGCGGCGTTCTACCCCGACTTCCAGGAAGGCGGGGTCGAGGCCGGCAAGATGGTTGGGCGCATCCTCAAGGGAGAGAGCCCCGCGGGCATTCCGTTCTTCCGCGTGGTCACTACCAAGGTATTCGTGAACCCGACCACCGGCGTCGCGGTGCCCGCGGGCGTGTCATCCGAAGCCAACCGGGTGGTTGGCGACAGCACCAAGCCGTAATCCGATGCGCATCAGTGCGGTGCACGACGGCCCGGTGGCCGTTGTGCACCTGACGGGCCGACTCGATGGCGAGTCGGCCCGTCATCTTTCCGACACCATCGAGGACCTGCTCCGCGAGGGCGCGCGCTCGATTGAGCTCGACCTGTCGGCGGTCGACTATCTGAGTTCCGCCGGAATCCGGGTCCTGAGCCGGCGCGCCGAGGACCTGTCCACGTTGCGTGGCAGCCTGCACGTCGTCATGCCGTCGGAAATCGCCCGCGAGGCGCTGAACTTCGCGGGCCTGGGGTCGAGCCTCATCCGGGAGGGATCCGCCACGCGGGTCTCAGGCTCGGCCGGCCGTTTCACTCATTGGGGGATGCAGGCCGTCAACGCGCAGCATGGGACCTACGAGGCCTCGCACTACACCGACGCAGGAGTCACCTGCCGGCTCTACGGGACGGGCGCCAGTCCCCTGCGCGGCCCCATTGATCCTGCCCACTGCCGGACCGTCCCGTTCCCGCCGGGTTCCTTCGGACTCGGGATCGGTGCCATCGCCGATCGCTATGAGGATGCGGCACCGCGTTTCGGGGAGCTGGTCGCGGCGGAAGGGATTGTGGCATATCTACCGACCGACGGTGCGCGCACGCCGGACTTCATGCTCAACTACGCCGGCCGGGCGCCACAGGCGGTGATCGCGGACGGAATCACCTGGCAGGGACTGTTCACCGACCTGATCCGCTTCACGACGCAGCCCAGCTCGGACCAGCTGCCGCTGGCGGAGCTCGCGGAGATGTGCGTCCAGATGACGGGAAAAGACGCGGTCGTGCTGGCCACGGTGGCCGAGGTGAGCGGCATCGTGGGCGCGAGCCTGCGGCATTCGCCGGCGTTGCTGCCGGAAGGCTTCGCGTATGAACCGGGTGCGAGCAAGCTCCGGGAGTGGGTCTCGTTCACGCCCGAACCCACCCATCAGGGCAGCACCGCGCTCATCCTCGGCGTCGCGGCACGGCACCCGTCCGCGTCGCTCGCGCCCTACCTGCGACCGCTGGACAACAGCGGCACACTGCATGGGCACCTGCACGCGGTGATCTTCCCCTACACTCCAGTGCCCCAGCGCACGGTCATGCTGCCGGCGCTGATCGGCCGGTTGTTTCAGACGCTGGGGCTGCGCGACATACTGCACCTGATCCACGACGGGCGCGGTCTGGCGGGCGCGGGACAGACCGGCCTCCTCCGCGGGGTCTGCTGGACCGCCCCGATCATCGCGACGGAGGTGATGACATGAGCCTCTTGCTCGGCGCGCTGACCGTCGGGCTCATCCTCGCGCTCGTGAGCCTCGGGGTATTTCTCTCCTTCCGGGTGCTCCGCAGCCTCGACCTCACCACCGACGGGACCTTCACCACCGGTGCGGCAGTCATGGGCGCGGTGCTGATGGCCGGAGGGGGGCCGCTGCTTGCGACCATCGCTGGTGGCGTGGCAGGCATGCTGTGCGGTGCGCTGACGGGATTCATTCACACCCGCTGGCGGGTGGACGTCATCCTCGCCGGCATCCTGGTGGCGACCGCGCTCTATTCAGTCGACATCTGGGTGATGCGTGGCGGCAACCTCTCGCTCTCCGGACACCCGACGCTGTTCGACGAGGTCGCAAGCCTGCTGGGTGGCCTGCCCCCCGATCCGGTCACGCTCGTCGTCCTCCTGCTCCTGGTGTTCGGGATCGGATTTTTCTTCGCCACCTTTGCGGTGACGGACCTGGGTCTGGCGCTGCGGGCCACCGGCAGCAGCCCACGCATGGCCAAGGCGATGGCGATCGATACCGGGCTGGCCACGACTATCGGGCTGGCGCTGGCCAATGGCTGCATCGGACTGTCAGGCGCGCTGTTCGCCCAGTACCAGGGATTCGTGAACATCCAGATGGGAATCGGGATGATCGTGACGGGGCTTGCCAGCGTCATCCTCGGCGAGGCGCTCTACTCCCAGCGCAATATCCGGCGGAAGATCCTGGCTTCGCTGCTCGGCGCGATCACCTTCCGGCTGCTGATCGCGGTCGCGCTGCGCGCCGGCATGGATCCGAACGCGCTGAAGCTGGTCACCGCCATCTTCGTCCTGGCCGCTCTTACGCTCCCGAAAGTCTTCCGTCGCTTCTCCGCTCCGCGGGCCCGGCCAGCTCATGGCTGAGCCCACGCTCACGGTCGAAGGCCTGGCCCACACCTTTCACCGCGGGACGCGGTTCGAGACCACCGCATTGCGCCGGGTGGACCTGACGCTCGAGCACGGCGCGTTTGTCGTGGTGCTGGGCAGCAACGGTTCCGGCAAGTCCACGCTGCTGAACGCGATCGCCGGGTCACTAGAAGCGGAGTCGGGGACGATCACGGTGGATGGGACCGACGTGACCCGCTGGCCCGGACACCGTCGAGCGCAGTTGATCGCGCGGGTGTTCCAGGACCCGTTCGCCGGGACCGCCTCCGACATGAGCGTGCTCGAGAACATGGCCATCGCCTCGGCGCGGGGAAAACCGCGCGGCCTGCACCGTCCGCTGCGGGCATCCCGGCGCGAGGAGCTGCAGGTGGCCGTGAGTACGATCGAAATGGGACTGGAGGACCGGCTCGACACCCCGATGGGCCTGCTCTCCGGCGGTGAACGCCAGGCGCTCACCCTGCTCATGGCCATGCTCGTGCGGCCAAACCTCCTGCTGCTGGATGAGCACACCGCGGCGCTCGACCCCCGAAGTGCCGAACAGCTGCTGCGGCTGACCGAGGCGTTCGTTGCGGGTGGGAAGCTCACGACCCTGATGGTGACGCATTCGCTTCCGCAGGCGGTGCGGCTGGGCGACCGGATCCTGATGATGCATCGTGGCGAGGTCGCCTACGATCTTTCCGGGGTGCAGAAGCGGCGTGCCAGGGTGGAGGACCTGCTCGCGCGCTTCGAGGAGCTGCGCCGCAACGATCTACTCGACGATGCCGCCGCGGCGCTGATCCGGGAGTCGTACGTGTAGGAGGTCGGCGCGATCCTGCCGATTCACCATCCCCTCGCCACTGCCACCAGATGCCGCGCAGCAAAGGGGCGACCCCTCGAGGTCGCCCGTCGTGCCTACGGTGTGCGGCAACAGCCTCAAATCCATGATCCGGCACGCCCCCGCCGGAGGGCCCGGATCCGCCGGCTGGCCGGCCGGCCATGACGCGCGCGCGAGCGGTCGTGACGCAGTTCGCGGTGATCGCGCCGAATCTCGTGCCGGTCGCCTCGCACTTCCGCGCGATCCCGGTCGAGTTCACGCGGACCGGCGCCCTCTCGCCGATCGAGCCGGAGATCCCGGCGGTCCCCACGCAAGTCGCGCTGATCCCGACGGAGGCCGCGCTGATCGCGACGAGCCGAGCGGAGCTCCCGTCCGACGCCGCGGTGGGCATGATATGAATGAGAGTGATTGAGGAGCGCGGCTTCGGGAGCCTGCGCGTGCAGTGCCGTCGTCAGGATCAGGGCGGACAGCGCACCGACCAGGGCCAGCATGGGGCGTCGCATCAGAGGATCTCCATCGCGGTGGTTCGCGGGTGCAGGTGAATGACACCCGGGAGACGGCGGGGAGGTCGCGATGTTAATCCGCAGTTTCACGTCAGGCCGGCCAGAGCGCGCCCATCGACTCGGTGAACCGGTTCGCAATCTCGGCGCTTCGCGGGAGCTGATGATCACGGATCACCCATCGACCGCCCACCATGACGTCGCGAAAGGGCCGACCCGGGCTGGAAAAGACCAGTGCGTCGAGCAGGTGAGATGCCGGAACGCCGATCACGCCGGTGTCGGCGGTGTCGATCACCAGCAAATCAGCGCGGGCACCGGCCTCCAGCCCCCAGCGTGCGAAACCCGCGGCCGACGCACCTCCAGCCAGCGTGCATGACGTCAATCGAGCGGCGGTGGACGGCTCACCCTGATCGGGCGCCGCCGCCACGTTGCGCTGACGCCGCTCGAGCCGCTGACCATACTCGAGCAGCCGAAGCTCTTCAGCCCAGCCGCGCGTGACCTGGCTATCCGAGCCGATGGAGAGCGACACGCCTGCGGCGAGCCACCCGGGCACATCGGTGAGCCCATCGCCCAGATTCGCTTCGGTAGACGGACAGAGCACCACTCCGGCGCCCGCGCTGGCGACGGCCGCGATCTCAGCAGTCGTACTGTGCGTGGCATGCACCAGGTGCCAGCGTGCATCAAGCGCCACATGGCGGGCCAGCCAGTCGATCGGTCGCGCCCCGGTCGCGGCGAACGATTCGTCGACCTCGGCGGTCTGTTCCGCCACATGAATGTGGATGGGGATGTCCTCGACCGAGGCGAGCAATCGCCGGATCGATTCGGGCGAGGCAGCGCGCAGCGAGTGGATCGCCACGCCGGCACGCAACTCCGGCCGCCGACTCTCGCGGAGCGCGCGCTGCATCCGCAGCACGGATTCGGCACTAGTCGCAAAGCGACGCTGGTCGTCCCGCAGAACGGACTCGCGAAAGCCGGCGCGTTCGTACAGCACTGGCAGCACGGTCAGGCCAATGCCGGTATCGGCCGCCGCATCGGCGAGCGCCCAGGACAGTGTCAGCGGGTCGGCATACGGCCGGCCATCGGGGGCGTGCTGCAGATAGTGAAACTCACAGACCTGGGTGTACCCGCCATGCAGCAACTCCGCGTACAGCTGCGCGGCGACGGCGCGGAGCTGGCCAGGATCGATCCTGAGGGCGACAGCGTACATGCGATCACGCCAGGCCCAGAAGTCGTCCTGCCCTCCGGTCCGGCGTTCGGCGAGCCCCGCGAATGCACGTTGAAAGGCATGGCTGTGCGCATTCACCATCCCGGGCAGCACCGGACCGGGCAGCAGGTTCGCTGCGGGAGGGGCCGCCACTCCTGCGGTCACCTCGAGCCAGTGGCCGTCGGCACCGATACCTAACAACACGGCGTCCCACCACCGACCACCGATCCAGGCGCGCGGTGCCCAGAGCAGCGTGGGTTCCGGATTCATGCCGGGCTCCACGAGAGGGCGGCCTGGAGGAGCTCGCGCAACAGCGGCTGCAGTAGGGCGGCACGAGTCGCGTTCCATGTGAAAGGCGGGGTCTCTTCCATGTAGCAGCTCCAGCACTTCTCGAGCTGCAACGTGTGTACACCCTCCTGCGGCCGGCCGTAGTGGCGCGTGATGTGGCCACCCTTGAACCGTCCGTCGACCACCTGACTAAAGCGGGTTTGCGATCCGAGGACGGTCACGAGCCTGTCTCGTAGCGAATGCGCGCAACTGGTACCATCCACCGTCCCAAGGTTCAGCTCCGGCAGGCGGCCGGGAAAGAGCCAGGGCAGTTCGGACTTGATGCTGTGCCCGTCGAACAGAATGGCATATCCGTGCTCCCCCCTGAGGCGCGCCAGCTCCGCGCCCAATGCCTCGTGGTATGGCCGCCAATAGTCCGCGATCCGCCGTTCGATCTCGGCAGCGTCGGGCTCCATGCTGTCACGGTACAGCGCGTCGCCGGTAAAGCTCGTGGTCGGAACCAGTGCGGTGTTGTTCACGCCAGGGTACATCGGCGCGTTGTCGCTCGGCCGATTGAGATCGATCACGTAGCGACTGTATTGCGGCAGGATCAGCCCGGCACCGAGTTCCGGGACGAAGTCGTACAGGCGGTCCAGAAACCAGTCCGTGTCTTCCACCTGCAGGGCGCTCGGAAGGAACGCCGCCTGCATCTCGCCCGGAATGTGCTGGCCGATATGCGGCAGGCTCACGAGAAGCGGCGTCCCGCCCCGGCGCAGCGTCACGATTGCGGGGGTCACTGCACCCGCTCCCGACCGCCCACAACCGTCCGCGCGGCGGGGCGCTGGCCGAATCGGTAGGCCAGTTCCGAGGGATGGGACAGTTCCCAGATGACGAGATCGGCGCGCTGGCCTGCCTCGAGAGTACCGCGATCATCAAGGCCGAGGGCACGCGCGCCATGCACCGTCATGCCACGCAGCGCTTCTTCGGGTGTCAGGCGAAAAAGGGTGCACGCCATGTTTAGCATCAGCAACGGTGACAACGTGGGCGACGAACCCGGATTGTGATCGGTCGCCAGCGCGATCGTAACTCCGGCATCGCGCAGCGCCTGGACCGGGGGCGCCTGAGTCTCCCGCAGGAAGTAGTACGCACCCGGCAGCAGGACGGCGACGGTCCCCGCCTGGCCCATCGCGCGTACGCCAGCGGCACCGAGATATTCGAGATGATCGCAGGACAACGCCCCGAATTCCGCGGCAAGGATGGCGCCTCCCTGATCACTGAGCTGTTCCGCGTGGAGTTTGACCGGCAGCCCCAGTGCCCGCGCGGCTTCAAACACTCGCCGAGTCTGCGCCGGTGAGAAGGCGATCCGCTCGCAGAATGCATCGACCGCATCCATCAATCCTTCGGCGTGAAGCTGGGGCAGCCAGTCGCAGACAGCATCGATGTAGGCGTCAGCGCGGTTGGCATACTCCGGGGGGAGCGCGTGCGCGGCGAGACAGGTGGCACGCACGTGCACCGGGAGCTCCCGACCCAGACGCCGCGCCACGCGGAGCATGCGGGCTTCATCGTGCAGCGTGAGCCCATAGCCGGACTTGATCTCAAGTGTCGTCACGCCCTCGGCCATGAGCGCGACTACGCGCCCTCGCGCCCCGTGGAACAGGTCGTCGTCGGTGGCCGCACGAGTGGCGGTCACGGTGGATAGGATGCCGCCGCCCGCGCGCGCGATCTCCTCATAGCTCGCCCCCTGCAGCCGCAGCTCGAACTCCCTGGCACGATCGCCGCCATAGACCAGGTGGGTATGACAATCGACCAGTCCCGGGGTCATGAGTGCGCCGCGGAGATCGTGCTCGGCGGTGACCTGTTGGCGCAGGTCGGGCGGGAGTGAGCGTTCCTCGCCCACCCAGGCGATCTGGTCGCCGCGAGTCAGCAGCGCGCCCCGCGCCGTCCAGCCCCACGGTCGATCGGCGGTCAGCGTAGCGAGGGCTGCATTGCGCCAGAGCGTCAAGGCGTTCATGCCGGTGCACTGATCGTGAAGCTCATCCACCAGGTGCGGGGACGGTCAACCGCGGCATCGATGCTCCAGCTGTCTCCGTCCGGCTCCCCCATCCAGATCAGCGTGAAGGGTGCGAGTGTGAGCGCGGCGGCGCCACTGCGCTGCAGCGTCACGGAATCGGCGCTGAACAGGGCCCGAAGCGTTGCAGGACCGATCCACGGTTCACCAGGCACCGCACGCTCCATCCATGAGCGGCCGGTTGCACGCGTCCCCATCAGATTGAGGTCGCTCGTGGGTCCGTCAAGGAGTTGGCAGCGAGGCGCCGCTTCCCCGGGAAAGTTGACCGCGGCGCTGGACCGGTCGAGTCGACACTCGCCATCCGGCAGCAGCAGCAGGACACCCGCGCCTTCCGCGACCGCAAACCAGCGATCCACACCGGGAAAAATCGAAAAGGGCCCGTCGCGCTCGACCTCGGCCACGCTGATGCGGCACTGCCAGTTGACGGCCGATGGCCAGGCCAACAGCTCCCGAGTGCGGCCACCACCGTTGCGCCACGGCTGCGGCACCACGTCGTCGCAGCGCACCATGTGCAGTGTGGCGCTCATGGCTTGAACTCCCCGTGCAGCAGATACCGGCTCCCGGGATGGACCAGGCGCGCGAGCGTTATGGGGACGCTGCGGCTGACGGTCCGGCGCATCACGATGAGGCAGGGATCGCGGCGGCCGATACCGAGCAGGCGGGCTTCCCGCGCGGTTGGTGCCGCAGCTTCAATCGAGTATTGCGCCTCCCAGAGCGGAGCCACCCCGAGCAAGTAGTGCGTGGGCGTGATCCGGGTGAAGTCCACTTCGAGGTACCCAGGGGCACAGACCGGGTTGACGTACCGGTCTTCGCACTGGACCGCGACATCATCGGCGCGGTGCACGATAATCGTATGGAAGAGCGACGTCTCGCGCGGAACCCCGAGTCGCTCCGCCACCACGGCCGAGGCCGCCTCCCGCCGGGCGAGATGCACCACCGCATGGTGGGCATGCCCGCGGGCGACGATTTCGTCGTGGAGGTCGCGGATCGTGAGGGTGGACGAGACCCGGTGGAGCGGGGCGGCGAAAGTACCGACCCCCTGGCGGCGTTCGATCAGCCCTTCGACCTGCAGCTCGCGCAGCGCACGATTGACCGTCATGCGGCTGACGCCGAAGCGGGCGACGAGCTGCGATTCGGACGGCATGAGTCGCCCGGGCGGGTAGCGACCGCGGCCGAGTTCCCGCTTGAGGAATTGCTTGACCCTGGCGAAGGGCGCGATGGCGACCATGGGCGCGAATGCTACTTGCCGATTCTTGTCTAGACAAGTAGTCTCCCCGCCACCCCGACGTCCCGAGCGCGCCATGCCTGATCGCCCCGCCGCCCAGCCCCGCCCGGTTCGCGCCCCGCGCGGCACGGAGCGCAGCTGCCGGAACTGGCTCATCGAAGCCGCCTACCGGATGCTCCAGAACAATCTCGATCCGGAAGTGGCCGAGAACCCCGATGCGCTGGTGGTCTATGGGGGCATCGGAAAGGCGGCACGCAACTGGGAGTGCTTCGAGACCATACTCTCCTCCCTGCGGGCGCTGCGGGAAGATGAGACCCTGCTGGTTCAGTCGGGCAAGCCGGTCGGCGTGTTTCGCACCCACGTGGATGCCCCGCGGGTGCTGATCGCCAATTCCAACCTGGTCCCGCGGTGGGCCACCTGGGAGCATTTCGACCTGCTCGATCGCCAGGGCCTCATGATGTACGGGCAGATGACGGCGGGATCGTGGATCTACATTGGCAGCCAGGGGATCGTGCAGGGCACCTATGAGACGTTCATGGAAGCCGGGCGCCAGCACTATGGCGGCGATCTCGCTGGCCGCTGGGTCCTGACCGCCGGCCTGGGCGGGATGGGCGGCGCACAGCCGCTCGCGGCGAGCATTGCCGGCGCCTCGTCGCTCACGATCGAATGCCAGCAGTCCCGCATCGATTTCCGGCTCAAGACCCGCTACCTCGACGAGCAGGCCGGTGACATCGACGACGCGCTGGCCCGGCTGGCGCGTTACACCCAGGCGAAGCAAGCTGTCTCGATCGGCCTCCTCGGCAATGCGGCAGACGTGCTGCCCGCGCTGGTACGCCGGTCCAGGGAGGGCGGGCTGCGGCCCGACCTGGTGACCGATCAGACGTCGGCCCACGATCTGGTCCATGGATATCTGCCGTCGGGCTGGAGCGTGGAGCGGTGGCGGTCCGCTGTGGCCGATCCCGCGCGGCATCCGGCGCTGCGCGAAGCCGCGGCCCAGAGCTGCGCGGTGCATGTCCAGGCGATGCTCGACTTCCAGGCGCTGGGCGTGCCCACGGTCGACTACGGCAACAACATTCGGCAGGTGGCCCGGGATGCTGGTGTCGCCCGCGCCTTTGACATTCCCGGTTTCGTGCCGGCCTACATCCGGCCGCTGTTCTGCCGCGGGACCGGACCCTTCCGCTGGGTGGCGCTGAGCGGTGATCCGGAGGACATTCGCCGGACCGACGCGAAAATGAAGGAGCTCTTTCCGGAGAACACCCACCTGCACCGCTGGCTCGACCTCGCGAGCGAACGGATCGCGTACCAGGGACTGCCAGCGCGGATTTGCTGGATCGGCCTGGGAGAACGTGAGCGGGCCGGCCTGGCGTTCAACGCCATGGTGCGCAGCGGTGAACTGTCCGCACCGATCGTGATCGGTCGCGATCACCTGGACAGCGGATCGGTGGCTTCCCCGAATCGGGAGACCGAGGCGATGCTGGACGGATCGGACGCGGTCTCGGACTGGCCGTTGCTCAATGCGCTCCTCAACACCGCCAGCGGCGCCACCTGGGTTTCCTTTCACCACGGCGGCGGCGTCGGCATGGGGTACTCGCAGCATGCCGGGGTCGTGATCGTCTGTGATGGCACGGAGGCGGCGGACCGGCGCCTAGCACGGGTGCTGTGGAACGACCCGGCGACCGGGGTCATGCGGCACGCAGACGCCGGCTACGAGATTGCGCGGGCCTGTGCCCGTGAGAAGGGGCTCAACCTGCCGATGCTGGGAGGGACCCATGCTGATTGACCCTGGTCGGATCACCCTGGATCAGCTGCGCGCCATCCATGCCGGTGGCACCGATCTCACCCTGCCAGACTCGACCCGGGAGGGCATTCGGGCCAGCGCGCTGGTGGTGCAGCGCGCGGCGGCCGGCGATGCGCCGGTGTATGGCGTGAACACGGGATTCGGCAAGCTCGCCAACCAGCGCATCAGCGCGGCCCAACTCGACACCCTGCAAGTCAACCTGATCCGGTCGCACAGCGTGGGCGTGGGCGCGCCGCTCACGCCTGACGTCGTGCGCCTCATGCTCGCCCTGAAAGCCGCCAGCCTGGCGCGCGGCTACTCCGGCGTGCGCGAAATCGTCATCGACACGCTACTCGCCGTCTATCACGCCGGCCTGGCTCCGTACATCCCCGCCCAGGGATCGGTCGGTGCCTCCGGCGATCTCGCCCCGCTGGCGCACATGACGCTGGCGTTGCTGGGCGAGGGTGAGATGCTGGTGCAGGGTCGGCGGGAACCGGCGGGGCCGGTGCTGCAGCAGGCGGGCATTGCTCCGCTGCGACTGACGGCCAAGGAAGGCCTGGCATTGATCAACGGCACCCAGACATCGACCAGTCTGGCGCTGCATGCGCTGCTGCGGTTCGAGGCGGTGCTGGAGGCGGCGCTGGTGGTGGGCGCCCTGACGGTGGACGCCGCCCGTGGAAGTGACGGGCCGTTTGATCCGCGCATCCACCTCCTGCGCGGTCAGCCGGGGCAAATCGACGTCGCGCAGTACTACCGGGCCCTGCTGGCCGGTAGCGCCATCCGCCGTTCACATCTCGAAGGGGACGACCGGGTCCAGGATCCCTATTCGCTGCGCTGCCAGCCCCAGGTGGTCGGCGCCTGCCTGGACCAGTTGCGCCATGCGGCGCTCGTGCTGGTGCGTGAGGCGAACGCGGTCACCGACAATCCGCTGGTGTTCGCGGCCGACAACACGCTGGTCTCGGGTGGCAACTTCCACGCGGAGCCGGTCGCGCTCGCGGCGGACGCCTGCGCGGTGGCCATCGCCGAAGTCGGCGCGATCGCCGAACGCCGCATCGCCATGCTCATCGACAGCAGTGTGTCCCGGCTGCCACCGTTTCTGGCGGCCGACCCGGGCCTCAATTCCGGCTTCATGATCGCGCATGTCACGGCGGCGGCGCTCGCCTCCGAAAACAAGTCGCTGGCCCACCCCGCCAGCGTGGACAGTCTGCCCACCAGCGCCAATCAGGAAGATCACGTCTCGATGGCCACGTTCGCCGCGCGCCGGTTGCAGGCGATGGTGGACAACGTCGCCCATATCATCGGCATCGAGCTGCTCGCCGCGGCGCAGGGCATCGAGTTCCTGCGGCCGCTGACCAGCTCGCCGGCGCTGGAGGAGGTGCATGCCCTGGTGCGCCGCGCCTGCCCCGCGATGCCGCAGGACCGGTACCTCGCGCCCGACATCGAGCGTGCGACGCAATTGGTGAGGGATGGTTCGGTGGGAAGCATCCTGCGGCGGCTGCCGGAACTTCCGCCGCTCTGGACACCGGCCTGAGCACGGAACCGGACAAAACGCCGGACCTCGGTTGGCGGCCCGGCGCTGCGTGCACTCCGATGCTGATGGGACAATGCCTTCCGGTCAGTACCCCGCGATCTCCTCCATGGCCTGGCGTAGATCCGCCACCTGCGGCAGGATGACATCCTCGAGTTCCGGCGCGTAGGCCACAAAGGTGTCGGTGGCCGCGACCCGGCGCACCGGCGCATCGAGCCACTCGAACGCCTCGTCCGCGATCCGCGCCGAGATCTCCGAGCCGTATCCCCACGACAGCGAGTCCTCGTACGCCACGATCACCCGGCTGGTCTTCCGCACCGAGGCAAAGAGGGTCTCCCAGTCGACGGGGGCGAGGGAGCGAAGGTCGATCACCTCGACCGACAAGCCGAACCGCTCCTCCACTTCCTTGGCGGCCACGAGGGCGCGCTGCACCACGGCGCCGTACGTAATCACGGTGAGGTCGGTGCCTTCGCGGACCACGCGCGCCTTGCCGAACGGGATCATGAAATTCGGTCCCGGATTCGGTGCCTTGTTGTAGGTCTGGCGATAGAGATGCTTGTGCTCGAGGAACAGCACCGGATCCTCGCACCGGATGGCGGTGCGGAGCAACCCGTTGGCATCAAGGGCGGTCGCGGGGCAGACGACGCGCAGGCCGGGAATGCCGGTGAAGATCGCGGCCCCGGTCTGCGAGTGATAGACGGCGCCACCTTTGAGGTAGCCGCCATACGTGACCCGCACGACCACCGGCGAAGCGAAGGCGTTGTTCGAGCGCCACCGCATCAGGGCCAGCTCGTTGCGGAGCTGCATGTAGGCCGGCCAGATGTAGTCGAAAAACTGGATCTCCACGACTGGCTTGAGCCCGCGCGTCGCCAGCCCGATCGCGCGACCGACGATGTTGGCCTCGGCGAGCGGTGAGTTGTAGACCCGGTCGCCGCCGAAGGCCCGCTGCAGCCCCCACGTCACCTTGAAGACACCACCCTTGCCCTTCACTGTTTCGAGCGACGACTCCCGGCTCGCGTCGGCCACATCCTCGCCGAAGACGATAATGCGCGGATCCCGCGTCATCTCGTCCTTCAGACAGCTGTTGAGCAGGTCCACCATCGTGGTCGGATCACCGCTGAAGCGCGGATCGTCCTCGGTGTCGAACTGTTCCGAGGTCGGATCGACGTCCGGCGAATAGACGAAGTCGTAAATCGTGCTGGTGGCGGGCTGCGGCGAGGCGAGCGCGGTTTCCGCGGCGAGATTGACCTCTTCGTCCGCCAGCTGCCGGATCGCCTCCAGCTCGGGGCCGGTGGCGATCCCCTGTTCCAGCAGCCAGGCGGGGAAGCGGGTCAGGGGATCACGCTTGGCATCCGCATCCCGTTCGCTGCCGAGCCGGTAGAGCACTTCATCGTCCGAGAGCGAGTGGCTGTACGGCCGGATCACATGGGCGTGGACCAGCGCGGGTCCCTTCCGCGCGCGACAGTAGTCCACCGCGCGGCTCAGCGCCTCGAAGGACGCCACCGGATCGCAGCCGTCCACTTCCTCGATGTACAGGTCCGGAAAGGATGCGACCAGCTTGGAGATCGACCCGCCGGCGGTGTTGACCTCGACCGGGACGCTGATGGCGTAGCCGTTGTCCTCGATCAGGAACACCACCGGCAGCTTCAGGTTCGAGGCCGAGTTCATCGCCTCCCAGAACTCACCCTCGCTGGTGGTCCCGTCGCCCGAGGAGCAGAACACCACTTCATCCCCGTGCGGACCGCTCACGCCATCGGCCATCCCCTGCACTCTGGAATAGCGCAGCCACGCCTCGGCACAGCCTACCGCCTGGAGGAACTGGGTACCGGTGGGGCTCGAGGCGCTGACGATGTTCAGATCCTTGTGCCCGAAGTGCGACGGCATCTGGCGGCCACCGGAATTCGGATCGTCCGCCGCACCAACAGCGGAAAACAGCATCTCCGTCGCGGTCATGCCGAGCCCAAGGCAGAGCGCGCGATCGCGATAATAGGTGTAGAACCAGTCGTAGCCGGGGCGGAAGACTTTCGATGCCGCCGCGAGCACCGCTTCGTGGCCGGCGCCCGAAATCTGAAAAAAGATCCGGTTCTGTCGCTTGAGCTGGATCTCGCGATCGTCGATGCGACGCGAGAGATAGATCAAACGGTAGAGGTCGAGGAGATCGGGCTTGCCCAGTGTTCGGGCGGTCTTCGGGACGGGGCGGGTGCGGGAGGCCATGGGTGAATAATCGCGACCGGAGGGAATGGGGGGAAGGGCGCATTCCGTCCCGCGCCGGGATGACTATCGCGGAGCGGTCAGCAGGGCGGGAGCACGATCCCAGTAGCCCTGCGCCGAGCGAATTCCAGAACTGTTGTGCAGATAAAATTCATCGCAGCTTCGTCGGCCCAGCAGGAGGGCACGATCGTGATCCTGCAGCGAAGGCGCGAGCGCCTCGGCGGCGCTCGCGCTGCCTTCGTCGATGGCCGCGTGCAGCATCCGTGCATAGGAGACCGAGTCGACATAGCTGAAGCGAATCTGGTTAAGCAGGCTCGAGAAGGTCTGAAGCTGCTCGCCTACTATGCTGGGAGAGCGGCGACCTGAGTCGGAGGGCACCCGTCCGACCTTGCCCAAGGTCGACTCGCCCGCCTCTCACCGGGCCGCTTCGAACACCACTCTCCCCCCCACGACCGTGGCCCGCACCTGCGCGGTCTCGATCGCTGCCGGTGCGAGGCTGAACAGGTCGCTGTCCAGCAGGACCAGGTCGGCACGGTAGCCAGGCTTGAGAATGCCGCGGCTCGACTCGGCGAAGACGCCGTAGGCGTTGGTCACGGTATAGGCCCGCAGCGCTTCGTCCAGCGAGATCTTCTCGGCGGGGAGCCAGCCATCGGGGTTCTTGCCGTCAAGGGTGCGGCGAGTCACCGCGGCGTAGAGACCGAGGATCGGATCGAGTGGGGCGACGGTCCAGTCGGAACCGAACACCAGACGTGCCTTGGCGTCGAGCAGGGAGCGGAAGACGTAGCTGTCGCTGACTCGGCTGCCGAGGCGCTTCCCCGCCCAGCGGCCATCATCGATCACGTGGTAGGGCTGCATCGAGGCGATGACACCCTGGGTCGCCATGCGCTGGACCTCCTGCGGCCGCAGGTGCTGCGCATGCTCGATCCGGAAACGACGGTCGCGCGGGCCGTGCACCTTCGCGACGCTGTCGAAGATGTCGAGCACCAGGCTGTTGGCCTTCTCGCCGATCGCATGCACCACAACCTGCAGGCCGGCAGAATCTGCCCGACCGATCTGGCTGCGGAGGGAATCCTCCGGTGTCGTCAGCAGCCCCGAGGTGGTCGGGTCGTCGGCGTAGGGCTCGAAGAAGAGTGCCGTTGTCGAGCCGAGGGAGCCGTCGATGAACCCTTTCACCCCCGCCAGCCGGATCCAGTCATCGCCCGGACCACGCGCCGCCAGGGTATCGGCGACCATGGCCCACTCCGAGAGCGCCGGATAGAGCGCAACACGGATCGTGAGCTGGCCGGCCTGTCGCGCCCGGCGCAGTCCCGCCACCTGGGCCCACTCCGCGCTAACCGACCCGACGGCGGTCACGCCCTTCGCAGCGGCAAACTTCATGGCCCGCCCGAGCGCGGCATCGACCTGCGATTCGCTGGATGCGGGGACAACCGCGTACACCGGCGTCATCGCTTCGTCCTTGAGCACGCCGGTCGGTTCCCGGGTGCGCGGATCACGGACGATCGTCCCGCCGGCGATATCGGCGGTGACGCGGCTGATGCCCGCCGCCTTCAGGGCCAGGGAATTCGCCACCCCCATGTGCCCGTCGAGCCGGGCGACGAAGACCGGATTGCGTGGCGTGACCGAGTCGAGCCACTCCCGTCGGGGCAGCGGGGTTCCCGGCCAGCGCTCGTGATCCCAGTCGCCGCCAAGAATCCACTCTCCGGGCTGCCGCTCGGCTGCAAAGGCCTTGAGCCGGCTGATGAATTCCGCCGGTGAATCGGCATCGCGCAGGTCCACGCTTGCCAGCTGAAAACCCCCGCTCAGGAAATGGACATGCGCGTCCATGAAGCCCGGCGTCACCAGTGCCTTTCCATTCTGCAGCACACGAGTGCTGTCGCCGATGAGCCGCGCAATGGTGCCGCTGTCGCCCACCGCCACGATCGTATCGCCCCGGGTGGCCACCGCCTCGGCGTAGGGGCGCGTGGAATCGCCGGTCCAGACTTTTCCGAACACCACCAGATCGGCCGGCGTCGGGCGAGTGCAGGCGGAGGCGAGCAGCAGGAGCGAGAGCGGTCGGGCGAGCCGGAGAGGATCGCGCATATTCACCCCGCCGCAGGAAGCGAGGCACGGCCTGCCAGCAGATCACGGACATCGAGCAACACTTCCAGCATGAGCTGATCCCGCTGGTACGCGGCGTCGAGCTCCACCATCCGACGGGCCTGCTGGTCGCCCTTGGCGTGATCGTATTGCTCGCGGTAGGTGACTTCAAGGTTGGTGAGGATCTGGTCGCGGGGGCGCATGGTGTGGGGAGTGAAAGGTTGGGTAGTTCGGCGGTTGGGCGGTTGGCGGCATGCTGGACAGTGCAGGCTTCAAGCTAACGGCCAACGGCCGCTGGCTGACGGCTGACGGCTGACACAGTAGCTTACTGCCTCACTCTTTCCCCTGCCACCATGCGTCTCCGGACCCCTCTCCTCCTGCTCGTGTGTTTCGCCAGCGCTGCCGCCGCCCAGCAGCGGCCCCGCGCGCGGGCGCTCGGCATCCCGTTCAACGGCACCCCCGGCCCGCTCAACGCCATCACCGACGTGGCCGGGGTCGAAGTGGGCCAGGTGACGCTGATCGAAGGTACCGGCAGGCTGGTGGTCGGCAAGGGACCGGTGCGCACCGGCATCACGGCCGTCCTGCCGCGAGGCAAGTCGAGCGACCCCGTGATGGCGGCCTGGTGGACCCTCAACGGCAACGGGGAGATGACCGGCACCACCTGGCTGGAGGAGTCGGGATTCCTGTGGGGCCCGGTCATGATCACGAACACGTTGAGTGTCGGGATCGTACGCGACGCGGTGATCGAATGGGCGATCAAGCGCAAGTACGACGACTTTCTCTGGGCGCTCCCGGTGGTGGCCGAGACCTACGACGGCGGGCTGAACGACATCAAGGGCATGCATGTGCGGAAGGCGCATGCCTTCCAGGCGCTCGATGGCGCCAAGGGCGGACCGGTCGACGAGGGAAACGTCGGCGGTGGCACCGGCATGGTGTGCCATTCGTTCAAGGGCGGAATCGGGACGTCGTCGCGCCAGCTCAGCGTCGACCAGGGAGGCTACACCGTGGGTGTGCTGGTACAGTGCAACTACGGCGGGCGCCGCCGGCTGAGCATCGCGGGAGTTCCGGTTGGACCGCAGATTCAGGGCGCGGAGCAGTGCGTCGGGGTCGCCGATCCCTCCGAGCCGTGGGCCCGCGACCTGCCCCGCTGCGACGCGGGGCCCGCCGGAGCGCTGCCGAGCGCGGCCCGCGAGGAATTGGGGTCGATCATCGTGGTGGTCGCGACGGACGCGCCACTCCTCCCGCACCAGCTCAAGCGGCTGGCCAAACGGGTGGGACTCGGCATCGGGCGGATGGGGGGGATCGGGGGCGACAGCTCCGGGGACATTTATCTTGCCTTCTCGACCGCCAACGCTGGCGCCTCCACCCCCGACTCCTCGGTCAGCGTCCGGATGTGGCCAAATGACCGGATCAATGGCCTGTTCGAGGCGACGATCGATGCCACCGAGGAGGCGATCACCAATGCCATGTTCGCCGCCGAGACGATGACGGGGGCAGATGGTTACCGGGTGTCAGCCTTGCCGACGGACCAGGTCGTCGCGCTGCTCCGGAAAGCGGGGAGGATTCGGTGAACGAGGAGATTGGCCGTGAGCGTTCAGCGTTCAGCAGTCAGCGGTTCACTGTTGATGTGGCCCCCCGAATGCGGATAGCTAAATGCTGAATGCCGAACGCCATAAAGGACCTATGACAACCACCAAGCCCGTCGCCCTCATCACCGGCGCGTCCGGCGGCATTGGGCTTGAGCTGGCGCGGCTCTGTGCCAAGGGCGGGCACGACGTCATTCTGGTCGCGCGCAACGCGCCGAAGCTCGAGGAGCTCGCCAAGTATCTCGGCGGGATGTACGGGGTGCGGACCGAGGTGATCGTGGCGGACCTGGCGGATCCGGAGGCGCCGCAGGCGATTCTCGGAGAGGTGACGCACCGTGGTCTCGGGGTCGATGTGCTGATCAACAACGCCGGATTCGGTGACTGGGGTCTTTTCGGCCGGGCCGACCTGGAGAAGCAGCTGGCGATGGTGCAGGTGAATATCGTGGCGCTGATGACCCTGACCCGGCTGGTCCTGCCGAGGATGGTGAGCCAGCGGAAGGGGCGGATCCTGAATGTGGCGTCGACCGCCGCCTTCCAGCCCGGACCGCTGATGGCGACATACTATGCGAGCAAGGCCTTCGTGCTTTCCTTCTCCCAGGCGCTCAGCAACGAATTCAAGGGCACCGGGATCACGGTGACGGCCCTCTGCCCGGGACCGACCAGCACGAAATTCTTTGAAGTCGCCAACCTGCCGGCGAACGTCCCCATGACCGGGCCGTTCATAATGCCGGTCGCGCCGGTGGCGGAGGCGGGGTACAACGGCATGATGCGGGGGCGCACCGTGGTCGTACCGGGCCTGCTCAACAAACTTATGGTCTTCAGCGGTCGGCTGGTGCCGAGGTGGATTCCCACGGCGATCGCCCGCCGGATCCAGGAAGGACGGGGGAACGGATGACGCTTTCGGGCACGCGAGTCCTGATCTTCGTCGCCAAGTACTATGAGGAGCTGGAGCTCTGGTACCCCAAGATCCGGCTGGAGGAGGAGGGCGTCGTCACCGTCGTGGCGGGTGTCGGCGACAGAGTCTATCACGGCAAGAGCGGCAGTTACCCTGTCACGGTGGATGCGCACGTCGATGAGGTCCATGCCGCCGACTTTGACGGGCTGGTGATTCCCGGCGGCTATGCACCGGATATCCTGCGGCGCCACGCGAAAGTCCTCTCGCTGACCCGGGACATCTTTTCCGCCGGCAAGCCGGTCGCCTTCATCTGTCACGCCGGGTGGGTCCCGATCTCCGCGGGCATCCTCAAGGGAAGGCGCGGCACCAGTGTGGGCGCCATCCGCGACGACCTGGTGAATGCGGGCATGACCTGGGAGGACCGTCCCGTGGTGGTGGACGGCAACCTGATATCTTCCCGCACGCCGGCCGACCTCGGCCCCTTCATGCAGGCGCTGCTCGCGGCGCTCCGTGCCAGACCCGCTCGCGGCTGATCCATGGGCATTCTCTTCAAGTATCTCGACCAATACCGGAAGCTCGTCCTGCTCGCGCTGATATTGGCGGCGATCAACCAGATCTTCTCCCTGCTCGACCCGCTGATCTTCCGCCATGTCATCGACAACTACGCCAGCCACCCCAAGGACTACACCCGGGGCGAGTTCTTCCGCGGAGTGGCGCTACTGCTGAGCATGGCCGTCGGGGTGGCGTTCGTCTCCCGGGTAGCGAAGAACTTCCAGGACTATTTCGTCAACGTCATCACCCAGAAGGTGGGCGCCCGGATCTACTCCGACGGATTGCAGCACTCGCTGGAGCTGCCCTACCAGGTGTTCGAGGACCAGCGCAGCGGGCAGACGCTCGGTACCCTGCAGAAAGTCCGATCCGATGTCGAGAAGCTGATCGCCGCGTTCATCGGCATCCTGTTCACCACGCTGGTCGGGATCATCTTCGTCACGATCTACGCCATCAGCGTGCACTGGATCATCGCGCCGATCTATTTCGCGACCATTCCGATCATCGGCTACATCAGCTCGGTGCTGAGCCGGAAGATCAAGACGGTGCAGAAGGTGATCGTGGCGGAGACGACCGCGCTGGCCGGGGCGACGACAGAGTCGCTGCGGAACATCGAGCTGGTCAAGAGCCTGGGTCTCTCGAGCCAGGAGATCGCCCGGCTCAATGGGACAACGGAGAAGATCCTGAAGCTGGAACTCAAGAAGGTGAAGTACATCCGGAGCCTGAGCTTCATCCAGGGCACCGCGGTCAACTTCCTCCGCACGACCATCCTCTTCGTCATGCTGTACCTGATCTATGCCGGTGAAATCACCTTCGGCCAGTTCTTTTCGCTGTTCATCTATTCCTTCTTCATCTTCGGACCGTTGCAGGAGCTGGGCAACGTCATCAACATCTACCGGGAGACCGAGGTCTCGCTGCAGAACTTCGCGGCCATCCTCGAGATTCCGCGCGAGGTACGGCCGCCGGCGCCGGTGCCGCTGAAGAGTATCGAGACGCTCGAGTTCGCGGCGGTCGGCTTCCGGCACCAGTCGGCCACCACCGACGCGCTGGCCGGCATCAGCTTTCATGCCAGCCGGGGCGAGACGATCGCCTTCGTGGGGCCCTCCGGCTCGGGGAAGACCACGCTGGTAAAGCTGCTGGTGGGACTCTACCGGCCACGCACCGGTGAAGTCCACTACAACGGGCACGCCGGCGACACGATTGACTTCGACCAGTTCCGCGCCCGGATCGGGCTCGTCACCCAGGATACCCAGCTCTTCGCCGGCACGATCCGGGAAAATCTGCTCTTCGTCAACCCGCATGCGACCGACGCCGAATGTCTCGATGTCCTGCAGAAGGCGGCCTGCCAGAGCCTGCTGTCGCGCGCCGACAAGGGGCTGGATACGCTGATCGGTGAGGGCGGCGTCAAAGTGTCCGGCGGGGAGAAGCAGCGGCTGTCGATCGCGCGGGCGCTGCTGCGACGGCCGGGACTGCTGATCTTCGATGAGGCAACCTCGAGCCTGGACTCGCTGACCGAGGACGAGGTCAGTCAGACCATCCGCGACGTCACCGCGCAAGGCGGCCACATTGCCATTCTGATTGCTCACCGGCTCTCGACCGTGATGCACGCCGACCGGATCTTCGTGCTGGAACGGGGCCGCATCGTGGAGCAGGGTCAGCATCATGACCTGCTGGAGCAGAAGGGCCTGTACTACGCCATGTGGCGGCAGCAGATCGGCGAAGGGGAGCCGGAGGCGGACACGGAACTGGCCGTGAGCCGTTAGCCGTCAGCGAATGTTGTCGTCCTGAGGTCGCGAAGCGACTGAAGGATCTCTTGAGGCCGGAGCCGAGCTCCCCTTTCCCCTTTCCCTTTTCCCTTTTCCCTTTTCCGTTCCCTCTTCCCCTTT
>JBDTMI010000005.1:0-116777 GCA_039934355.1 Gemmatimonadales bacterium | reverse complement strand
CGCCCAACCACCCAACCGCCCAACCGTCCAACCACCCTCCCGCCCTACAGCAGTCCCCGCCGCTTGAGCCGGTTGTACTGCTCCACCACGGCGGCGCTCGCTCCCGCCGGCCCGACATCGAGAACCAGAACCCCCCGCCCGCGCAGCTCCGCCAGCGCTTCCGTGCGCGCCTGCAGCAGCTCTTCCGCCGCCGCCCGCTCGAAAGCCCCTGCCGCGGTCGCCGGTCGCCCCGTCGCCAGCCGCTCCATCCCCGGGTCCCGCAGCGTCACTGCGAGCGGCAGATGCCGCGGACGCAGTGTCCCGGCCTGCGCCACCAGCGCCTCACTCGCCGTCCGGTCGATCAGGTCGGTGAACAGGACCGTCAGCGCCCGCTTCCGGTTCCGGGTCGCGAGATAGGCGAATGCCGCCGGATAGTCCGGCTCCACCAGCTTTCCTTCGACCGCCGCCAAAGCATCCAGGACCGCGCGCAACGCCCGTCGTCCGCGCGCCGGCGGCACGTACTGCTGCACCGTGTCGGCGAAGACCAGCAGGCCGACGTTGTCGTCATGCTCCACCGCACTATGCGCCAGATGGAGCGCCGCCTCGATCACCGACTCCAGCCGGGGGCGCCCGTCGACGACCGCGGTCAGCATCCGGCCGGCGTCGATGACCAGCAGGACCTGCTGCCGCCGCTCGTCCTCGTACTGACGGCTCATCACCTTGCCCCGGCGCGCCGTGGCCTTCCAGTCGATCGTCCGGGTGTCTTCGCCCGAGACCCACTCCTTCAGACTTTCGAACTGCCGCCCCTCGCCGATCCTCCGGATGCTGCGAAAACCCGCCTCACGCCGGCGCTGTGACTGGGTGGGGAGCGTGCGGAGCGATGCGCCGACCAGATTGGGGTACACCGTCGCCTGCCACGGCAGGTCCAGCGCGCGCTGCGACCAGGCGAGCCCCCACGGCCCCAGCGAGCGGAGATGCATCAATCCCCCGGCGCCCTTGCCACGCTGTACCGGGATCAGCACCAGGTCCTCGGCCATCGGGTCCCCGGCGGGCACCACCAGTCGACGCTCTGCCCCCGACTCGGCGCGCAGCATCGGCGGGAAAACTTCCCGGATGCGGAGGGTGAGCGATCGGCCCAACGCGTGAGACCATCGATACCGCACCGGCAACGGCCGGCCGACGGAGAACGCCGGGGGCGGCTCGCGAACCACCGCCAGCGTCCCTCGGCCGGCGCCCGACGCGCGAAAGGCATCGAGACCGAGGGCGATGAGCCAGAGCAGGTCGCCCACGAGCAGCAGCGCGCCGGCCCACGGCACCACCAGCGCCAGTGGCGCGATGAACGCGAGCGCCAGGGCGCCGAGGTACCAGCGCCGAGCCGGAACGATCATCAGGGCGCCACTATGCGTGGCCAGACGTTGTCGGTGACGTCACGATCAGGAAAGCGGCGTTGCGGGTCCAGCACGATCCGCTCGATCTTCCGCCCTCCGAAGGCGAGTGGCGCCGCGAAGCTCCGTGTACCCCCGAACCAGACGCTGACCGGCCAGGTGACGGTCGCAACGTTGCCATCGATGACGGCATTTTTCATGGGCCGGATCGCCGGTCCCGTCGGCGCGAACTCCACCCGCAGCACCACCGGCGAGGGCATCTCGCCCGCCTGCACCACCGTCACGACGGTGCGTCCCGGGCGCGTCGTCACAGAGGCGATCGACCCGTCACTCGATTCCGTGGTGAACAGCCAGTAGTACCAGAACCAGTCGAGGTTCTGCCCCAGTTCGCGGTTCATGGCGAACATGAAGTCCCACGGCGAAGGATGCCGGAAGCGCCAGTCGCGGGCGTAGGACTGCATGGCGGTCGCCACCGCGCTGTCGCCCACGATGGCTCCCAGCATCGAGAGCATCATTGGCGCCTTCTCGTAGGTCACGAAACTGGTGAAGCTGCCACCGTAATTGTTGTCCCACATCATCGGGGCGATCATCTCGGTGCCGCTCGCACGGCCGAAGTTGCCGCCCAGGGTGTCGAGCACCGGAGGTGTCCGGCGGAACGCGGCGTCGGAGAGGATGTTCATGTACTCATTGAACCCCTCGTCCATCCAGCCATACCAGGTCTCGTTGGTGCCCACCATCATCGGCCACCACTCATGCCCGATCTCGTGATCGGTCACGCCAAAGCCCGGCCCGCTGAAGGTGAGCATCGGATACTCCATGCCGCCTTCCGGACCGTCGATCTGGGTGAACTGCGGAAAGGCGTAGGGAAACCAGAGGCTGGAGTAGAACTCGAGCGCGTGACGAGCGATCGGGCCAGTTGTCTTGTACCTGGCGTGGTCCGGGAGGTACAGGAGGTTGACCGGGATCGGCCCGCGGCCGGGAATCGTGGCCCGGGTGGCATCCCAGACGTAGTCGGGTGAGGCGGCCCAGGCGAAGTCGTTCACCGTATCGGCCACGAAGTGCCATCGTTGCCGGGCGTCGCCCGGTGGTGCGACGCCACGCACCACGATATCGCTGCCGTCCACGCCGCGCACAGGGACACCCCGTTCCTCCGCCGTCACGACGGCGATCGTGCTGTCGCTGTCGAGCACATGCCCCAGTCGCTCCCGAATGACGGGGTTGAGGACTTCGCCGGAGTTGGCCAGAGTCCCGGTCGCCCCCACCAGCCACCTCGCCGGCACCTCGAGCGTCACATCGAAGGCGCCAAAGTTATTGTAGAACTCGCTGGCGCCCAGATGCGGCTCCAGGTCCCAGCCGCGGAGATCGTCGTACTTGGCCACCTGCGGATACCACTGCGCCACCTGGAACAGTCGGGCACCCTTCCGGCCGCCGCGCGCACCACCGCGGCGCTCGGGGATGTCGGGGATCGCCACCGTCCAGTCCACCTCGAGCGAACCCACGCCATGGGCCGGAATCGGCGCGTCCAGCGGTATCCGCACGGTGAGCGGCGCAAACCCGGGCGGGATGAGCTTCGCCACATCGACCACCACTCCGTTGGCGACGACGCGATGCAGCACGATACCGTCGGTCACCGACGGCGGGGTCCGCACCCGGATCCCGCTCGCGGTGAAACGGTTCTGATCCAGCCGCAGGATCACCGCGGTGAGCGTCGAATCCGAGGGATTGGTGATCGTCACCGTCTCCTGCCCCTCGACGCTGCCCTCTTCCGGCTGCAGTTGGGCCTGGATCCGGTAGTCGGTACGGAGCTGCCAGTAGCGCGGCCCGGGGCGGCCGCTCGAATCCCGGGTCCCCGCGCGAAGCCCGGCGCGGAAGGTGTTGGTGATCGGTACCGTGTGCCGGATGGCGCGCGGCGACGCCTGACTGGCCACTGCGGAGACATCGATGATCACGACACACCACAGCGCAACACGGAGGATCGGTATCATCGTGGCGCCTCCACCCGGTCGATGATCGTGCGGAGCGCCTGGTCCGGAGTCACGCCTTCCAGCTCGAGCTCCGGCGCCACCGCGATCCGGTGTCGCAGCACCGGTGGCGCCAGGCTCTTGACATCGTCCGGCACCACATATTCGCGCCCTTCCAGGAGGGCCGCCGCCTGGGAAAGCTTCAGCAGGGCGACACTGGCCCGGGGCGAGGCGCCTAACGTGAGCGCCGGCGCCTCTCGCGTCGCCCGTACCAGGCTGGTGATGTATCCCACCAGGCTTGGCTCCACCCGTACCCGGCGGGTGGCGGCCCGCAGCCCCGCCAGTCCCGCCGCATCCAGCACCTGCCGCACCCCGTAGCTGGCCGGCTCGGACGCTTCGAACCCGTCCAGCACCTTGAGCAGCACGCCCTGCTCCGCCTGGGCATCAGGGTAGCCGAGCAGGCTCTTGATGATGAACCGGTCGAGTTCCGCCTCCGGCAGGGGATAGGTGCCCTCGAACTCGATCGGGTTCTGCGTGGCGAAGACCGTGAAGCTCGGCCGCAACGCGTGACTGGTGCCATCCACCGTCACGGTGCGCTCCTGCATCGCCTCCAGCAGCGCGGCCTGGGTCTTGGCCGGCGCGCGGTTGATCTCGTCACCCAGCACGAGGTCGGCAAACAGCGGCCCGGGCCGGAAGCTGAATTCGCCTGAGCCCGTCAGCAGATTCACGCCGGTGATGTCGCTCGGCATGAGGTCCGGCGTGAACTGGATCCGGCGGAACTCGAGGCCGATCGTCAGGCAGAGGGTCCGCACCAGCAGGGTCTTCGCGGTACCCGGCGCCCCTTCGAACAGCACGTGGCCGCGCGCGGCGAGCGCGAGCACCGCCTCGCGCAGCACCGGGCCCTGGCCGAGGATCACCCGGCCGAGTTCGTCAAGCAGTTGCTGCGCGACGGCGGACTGGGCGCGGACGTCGTCGGCCGTCAGGGGTGCAGTTCCTCCCACACATCCTCCACTGCGTTGGCGGCCCGCAACACCCCATCGGGGGGCTGGCCGGGCCGAGTCAGGTTCATCAGGGTCTGCGCGGCATCCCGGGCCCGCGCACGCTGCGTGTTCGCGACAAGGTGGCTGAGCCAGGCCAGCCAATCGCCCTGCGGGCGCTGGCCGGCGGGCAGCAATCGCCGGCGGAGTCCGCGAATCATCGCTCCGATGGCGACATCGTGACCCCGCGCCGCCGCCAGGGCCGTCGCGAGGGCACGCACATGCTCCAGCGATGAGCGGCGGGCCCGCGCAATCGCAGGACGGATCGGGCCGAAGCGCACGGCGCCCGCCGCGAGCGCCAGCAGGCCGACGATCGCCAGCTGCCAGGCGCCCCAGCCCCACGGTGACTGTCGGCTCCACTCGAGGGTTGCGTTGAGCAGCGACCCTTCCTCGCCGAAGCCGTGCAGGCGCTCCTCGAAGATCACCCGGTCGTACCGTCCGACGAACAATCTCACCGCGAACGGCCCACTGGCCGTCTCCCGCACCGCGCGGTTCTCCAGCAGCACCGGATCGGACAGCAGCGTGACGCTGGCTTCCCGGTCCGCCCGATGAATCCGCAGCGCGACCACCCGTCCCGAGCGAGTCACCAGCAGCGTATCGATCGTCCGCGCCGCGATCACTCTGCAACTGCTGATCGACGCATCCGAGAGTCGACTCGAATCGGCCACGACCGTATCGCCGCGCGACGCGAGCAGCGAGTGCAGCTCCGGCCAGGACTCGTCCGGCACGGACGTCCGGATGGCGTACCGCTCGAACCGGCCGAAGTCGACTCCGAAACCGAAACAATGCATCAGTGGCGCGGCCTGCGATCCCGCCAGCACCAGGTCCGGCCCCCCGGGGCGCGCAGACCATTCGGCGAGCAGCTGAATTGCTCCACCATCCAGCTCCATCTCAGGATTCAATATCACCACGGCGGTGCGTGACGTACCGTCCATGTCTCCCACCAGAGTGCGCAGCGGGCGACGCGACCGCTCCACCTTCACCCCAAATCGGGTCAACGCATCGGCCAGGCCGCGCACCCCGGACGGGCCGGCGAGATAGCTCGACGGTCGCAGATCCTGCTGGAGCTCCCTGTTGCCACGTCGCCCGAGGGCGGCACCGATCGCCACCAGCGCAGCCAGCGCGCCGAGACCGAGCGCGGTGCTAGTGCGGGGCTGCATACCGACCCGCGACCGCCTGTGACCGCCACGCCACGAAATCCGCCGGCCCGCAGGGGCGGCGCGCAAAGGCGAAGCCGTAAAGCAGGACGACCAGGTCGCGGAATGGGCCGCGCGCCTCCAGCGACAGCCCGGTCTCGTAGCTGTATTCGTTGGGCGTCTTGCTGGGGTGGTACCGCAGGACCTGCCGGGCATCCAGCTCGAGGACCAGCGCCAGGAAATCCGCCTGGATCGCCTCGACATAGCGGCCATCCAGCGCGAGGCGGTCCGCTTCCGAACGGTACCATGTCGCCCCGCGCACCGTGGCCGGCACCGGTCCGCGGGCGCCCTCGGCCGGCGCCCGTGCGGCGCGCATCGTCAGCGCCATCACCCAGACCGCGTGGACGAAGATCGCGACCAGGACCGCGATCAGGCCGGCCATGAGCGCGAAGAAAACGTCAGGATGCAGGGACTGGAGCCCGTTGAGCCAGGCGGTGAGCGCGTCCCACCACCGGGCGAGAAAGGCCAGCGGGTGTGGTCGCTCGACCCAGCGGTAGGCCGGGTCGGCGAAGATCGAATCGAGGGTCGCCCGGAGCGAGTCGGAGTCGACCGTCACCGCGCCGCGGCTCACGCCGACGCGAGGCTCGAGGCGAGCACTTCAAGGTCGAACGCTTCCTTCCGCACCCGCAGATCGTAGTAGGACACGGTGAGGAGGCAGTACAGCAGGGGCGTGATCAGCACCTGCAGCACAGCGGTCGTTGCCGTGATGACCAGGGCGGTCGGGGATCCCGCGCTGGCGGCCACCGCTTCCGGCGTGCGCGGGAAGGTCGCCGCGGTGAATCCGGCAAGGGCCATGACCGGGAGGAACACCAGGAGAATGACCACCAGCAGCGCGACGAACAGCTTGAACCGATAGCCACGCGTCAGCGACCACGACCGGCCCAGGGCATCGGTGGCGGCCGGGATCCCTTCGAGGACCATCGCCGGCGTCGCCAGCACGAGCCCGACGCCCAGAATCACGCCGGGAACGATCACGAGGAGGAATCCGATGAAAATGATGAACGAACTCAGCAACGCCACCATCACGAGTCGCCCGGTGTAGGGCATCGCCCGGGACAGGGCATCTCTGGCGGAGAGACGTCGGCCGAGATAGTTCTCCGCGATGATGAACGTGCACGCCGCTGACGCGATGGCCGCCAGCACCGAGTTCGCCAGCGCGTTGAAGCCCCAGAGCGGCACGTTGGCCAGGATGCCCCCGCGCGCCTCGATATACACCGAGATCGCAAGCGGCACGCTCTGAGTCAGCAGGGTGACCATGAGCAGCGGCATGAAGAGCGAACGGAACAGCCCGAACGACACGTCGAGGACTTCGCCGAGCGTCAACGGGCGCAGCGCGGGAGCGGCCATGAAACTCTCCACGGAGGGATGGCCCAAGATGGGGGCACGTGGAGAGCTTGGGAAGTCGCGCACGGTGGCCCTAGATTGGGCCATGCCACCGAGCGACGATGACCGCCCCTCCTGACTTCCGGCAGCACCTCGAGGTCGAAACCCCCGAGCACGTGGTGCTCGACTTCGAGATCGCCGGCCTCGGCTCACGCGCGCTCGCGGCGATGCTCGACACGTTCTACCTCGGGCTCTGGTCCGCCGCGTTGCTGATCGTCCTCTCCCTGCTCGCCGCGACCGGCACGTGGGTGAAAGCCGCCGGCTCACTGCTGATTTTCCTGTCGGTGTGGGGGTACTTCACGTTTTTCGAAGGACTGCGCGGCGGGCAGACTCCCGGAAAACGACAGATGGGGATCCGCGTCGTCCGTGACACCGGCCATGCGGTGACCTTCGGCGCCGCGGCGGCCCGCAATCTCCTGCGTGTCGCCGACTTCATGCCCCCGCCTTACCTGATCGGGGCGGTCCTCGTCGCGGTGCATCCCCGCGGCAAGCGGCTGGGCGACCTCGTCGCCGGCACCGTCGTGGTGCGGGACCGGCCGACTCTCTCCACACCTGAACCCAGAACAGCACTCGCCGCCGAGCTGCTCGGCAGCGGCGTTCCCGAACTCACCGATGAGGAATTCCGACTGGTCCACGAGTTCAGTGAACGGGCCGCGGCGCTGCCGGCGGAGCCGCGCCGACGCGTGGCGGTCCAGCTCACCGCCCGCCTCGCCGAGCGGTTCCCCACCCGCCCGCCAGACCCTGAAGTGTTCCTGCACGAGCTGCATCGCGATGAACTCGCCCGCCGGCGGGGACGCTTCGGCGCGCGCGCCGCGGGCGCCAGCCGGGGGGGGGTGGCCGACCGGCTGGCCGTGCGGCAATCCCCGCGCTGGGCCCAGTTCGATGCGCTCGCGGTACGGGCGGCGCAACAGGGCCTCGACAGCTTTCGTGCCGAAGAGCTGCCCGATTTCGCCGCCCGCTATCGCGAAGTTGCCGCCGACCTCGCCCGTGCCCGGACCTATCGTGCACCGCCGGCCCTGCTCGCCCGCCTGGAACGACTGGTCGCCGCCGGACACAATGCCCTCTACCGCGATGAGCGCAGCTCCGGCCGACAGGTCTGGCGCTTCGTGATGGAGGAGTGCCCCGCGGCGATCATCACCGCGCACCGCACCGTCCTGCTCGCGATCGTCCTCTTCGCCGCGCCCGCCACGGCGAGCTACATCCTCCTTCGCGAACGCCCCGCCCTCGCCGAGGAACTCCTCCCCCAGACGATGCTCGACCGCGCCGCCGCCGGCGCGGATCGCCAGCGCGAGGGACGGGGATACTTCGTCGCCGAGGCCGGAGATCGCGGTGCCATGGCCTCGCAGCTGATGACCAACAACATCACCGTCGCGTTCAACTGTTTCGCCGGCGGCATATTCGCGGGGGTGGGATCGCTCCTGGTGCTCGCCTACAACGGCCTCGCCCTCGGCGCCGTCTCCGGTCACTTCGCCAACCTCGGACTGCTGGGCTACCTGTGGACCTTCGTCATCGGCCACGGCATCCTGGAACTGTTTGCCGTCTGTGTCTCCGGAGCGGCGGGATTCCTGCTGGGGCGGGCGTTGATCGCGCCGGGGGAGATGTCGCGGGCGGACGCGCTGGTGCTGAGCGGACGACTGGCGTTGCGGCTCGTCGGGGCGGTGATTGTGCTGCTGATTCTGGCAGGGTTGATCGAAGGGTTCATCTCGGCGGGGACAGAGTCGCTGAGCTATCGACTCATGGTGAGTGCCACGAGCCTGCTGTTCCTGATACTCTACCTGACCAACGGGGCCCTGGCGCTTCGGTCGGGACGGGTGCGCCAACCGAATAGCTGAACCGTTCGCCGGGCCGGCCTAGACCTCTCGCAGAATCCCTCGCATGCGCACCGCCAGCGCCTCAATTTCCCGCAGGCTCGTCAATGTCTCGGCGTCGAGCCGTGATTCGTTGAGCAGCAGCAGCTGCGTCTCGGCGAGCAGGGCCGAGAGCGGATTCGACAGGTCGTGGCGAAGCTTGTGGTAGCGATCGCTTTCTGACATGACCGGGGCGACCTTGGCTGAGTTGAGTGCGGAGGGGGCTGCAACTGACGATCGGCAGGCAATATATGCCGATGATGACGATCACGATACATCGAACATCGGCTATTGGCCGTCAGCCATCAGCCGTCAGCGATTGGCTGTTGGTGTGTAGCGTTCAGCATTCAGCATTCAGCACCAACCGCCCAACCGCCCAATCGCCCAAACGCCCAATCGCCCAACCGCCCAATCGCCCAATCGCCCAAACGCCCTACCGCCAACCGCCAACCGCCCAACCGCCAATCGCCCCATCGCCCAGCCGCCCCTCCCTCGCGCCGAGTCGCGGCTTCGCCGCTCCTAAGGCGCTTCGGTCGCGCCCAATCACCCAGCCGCCCAACCGCCTACTCCCCGAAGGGCACCGCCACGAACGTCAACACGAAAACCGCTACGCACAGCCATCCCACGATCTGACGGGCCGGCGGCACGTTCCGCTCGGGGCACAGGACGGAGGGGTGGGTCCAACGCCAGCCACCGACCACGAGCGTGAGCAGGACCCAGATGAGCCAGGCCGACCAGTACTGGGAGAGCCAGACCAGCGCGAGCAGCGCGGCGAATCCGACCGGCGTCTGTCGGCGGCCGAAAAGACCGTAGGTCACATGACCGCCGTCGAGCTGACTCAGTGGGAGCAAATTGAGCCCGGTGATCAGGGCACCGGCCCAGCCGGCGAAGGCCTGGAGGTTGAGGTGGACCGCCGCCGCACCAGGGAGGAAGAACTGTCGGAAGGCGTGAGTGAGGATGGAGTCGCCCAGGCCAATCTGGCGGCCGCCCAGCTCGATGAACAGGCCGGGGTACCCAAACCCGGGCGGCGCGGCGGTGGATGTCGCGTAGCCCCAGGCGAGCACGCCGAGGGCGACGACGAATCCGGCGAGGGGACCGGCAGCCCCGACATCGAGCAGTTGGCGCCGATCGACCACGGCCGAGCGGAGCCGGAGAAAGGCCCCGAGGCTGCCGATTGGTGAGAGGGTCGGGGGGATCGGCAGGAAGAACGGTGGCGAGGCGTCGATCGCGTAGCGCCGGGCAACGACGTAGTGCCCCATTTCATGAACCAGCAGGATGGTCAGGAGCGGGCCGGCGAACCGCCACCCGCTCAGGATGATTTCGGGTGGCCGCGTGAGGAATTCGGGAAAGAACAGCACCGCCGCCCGGAGCGTGTCGACCAGACCGTAGCCGAATGGAGGTGGGAATGATCCGGCGAGGGCCGCCCCGGCACCGAGGGCGCAGACGACAGTGAGCAGGAAGAGGGCGGTGTGAAGAGCCCAGGGCTCCCGCCGTGCCGAGCCCACCGGTCGCACCAGGATGAGTTCGGTGCGGTGGGCGTCGGCCCAGTAGTGCGCATGGGGCCAGGCGGCCAGCGCGGCGAGCAAAGCGGGGGAGGGACCCCGGTGTTCGGGGGCCACCAGGCCTTCGATGATTTCCCGGGGGCCGGCGCGGATGACGCGCCAAGCCACGAAACAGCGGGTCAGTGCGTCCACGATTCCCCTTGACGATGCCTTACACCGGTCCTATACTGACTCACCTCAATGACCTGTTGGCAACTCGCCTAGACCGTCCCTCTTAACAACTGAATGCCATCCCGCCGGGCCTTCCGGCTGGTTTTTTCACTTCTGACCCCTTCGCCCATTGTCTGCCCCTAAAACCCGCCCTCATCAGGAGCGGAGGCCCACCCCACCGGATCGGCCCCCGACTGAGCGGAGTACCTCGCCCGTGGATATCGCCGAGCTCAAGCAGAAATCTGTCGCCGAGCTGCACGCGCTCGCCGAACAGCTCAACATCACCAACTACTCAGGCCTCCGCAAGCAGGACCTGATCTTCCGGATTGAGCAGACCCTGCTCGATCAGGACACGGTGATCCGTGGGGAAGGGGTGCTGGAGATTCTGCCCGAGGGCTACGGGTTCCTCCGCAGCCAGGACTGGAATTACCTCTACGGCCCCGACGACATCTATGTCTCCCCCAGCCAGATCAAGCGATTCGATCTGCGCACCGGCGACACCGTCATGGGCCAGGTCCGCCCGCCCAAGGAGGGCGAGCGCTACCTCGCGCTGCTCAAGGTCGAGAGCGTCAACTACGAGGAGCCGGAAAAGACCAAGCACCGGATCGCGTTCGACAATCTCAAGCCGCGCTACCCCGACGGGCGGATCCGGCTGGAGCGGAAGGTCAGCGATCTCTCCATGCGCGTGGTCGACCTGCTTTCGCCCATCGGCAAGGGACAGCGTGGCCTGATCGTCGCCCCGCCCAAGGCCGGCAAGACCATCCTGATGCAGAAACTGGCCAACGCGATCAGCGAGAATCATCCGGAGTGCGTGCTGATCGTGCTGCTGATCGATGAGCGGCCGGAAGAAGTCACCGACATGCAGGAAAACGTGAAGGCCGAGGTCATCTCCTCCACCTTCGACGAACCCGCGGATCGGCACGTCCAGGTGGCCGACATGGTCATCGAGAAGGCCAAACGCCTGGTGGAGCACGGCCGGGACGTCGTGATCCTGCTGGACTCCATCACCCGACTGGCCCGGGCCCACAACGTCGTCGTGCCGCACTCCGGGAAGATTCTCTCGGGTGGTGTGGATGCCAACGCCCTCCAGAAGCCCAAGCGCTTCTTCGGCGCGGCCCGCAACATCGAGGGCGGGGGCTCGCTCACGATCATCGCCACCGCGCTGATCGACACCGGCAGCCGCATGGACGAGGTCATCTTCGAGGAGTTCAAGGGCACCGGCAACATGGAACTCGTCCTCGACCGTCGCCTGGCCGATCGCCGCATCTATCCCGCCATCGACATCCAGCGCACCTCGACCCGCAAGGAAGAGCTGCTCATGGACAAGGACGAGCTCAACCGCATCTACCTGCTGCGGAATTTCCTGGCCGACATGCCTCCCGTGGAGGCGCTCGAGTTTCTGCTCGACCGGATGAAGCGCACCAAGACCAACAAGGAATTCTTCGCGACGATGGCCCAGTAGGGGCCGACCGGAGGTCGGCCCCGGGTAGGGGCGATCCTCCGGGGTCGCCCCCGACATCTTTCCTCACCATGGCTATCCCCACCGCTGGCCGCATCATCGCACTCGATTGGGGCGAGGTCCGTCTGGGCCTCGCCCTTTCCGATGAAACCCAGTTGCTCGCTTCCCCCCTGACCACCCTGGTCCGCCGTCCGGGCAAGCGATTCCCCATGCCCCGCTTTCTCGCACTGATGCAGCAGCACCAGCCGGTCGGCATCGTCGTCGGGCTGCCGCTGACACTTGCGGGCGACGACAGTCCCAACACGCTCGCCGCGCGCGCGCTCGCTGAGCTGGTGGCGCGGCGCACGACCCTTCCCACCGAGCTGGTCGATGAGCGCCTCACCACCGTGCACGCGCATCAGCTCATCCAGGAACAGGGAGGCAGTACCCGGGGGCGCCGGGAGGAGGTCGATGCTCTCGCGGCGGCGCTGCTACTGCAGGGATTCCTCGATCAACGGCGGGGAGGGACGTCATGACGGCGGAAACCGGGAAAGGGGGAAAGGGGAGCGGACGCCATTCGCGGCCCTCCCTTTCCCTCTCCCCTGTTCCCTTTTCCCTGCTGTTCCTCCTCGCCTGCGCCGCACCCCCCACTGGCGGTCCGACGACCCGCGTCACCATCCCCCCCGGCAGCAGCTTCTCGGCCGTGACCGACACACTCATGGCGGACGGGGTCATCACCTCGCGACGCTGGTTCCGGCTGCTGGCCCGTCTGCGCGGGACCGACCGCCGGGTGCAGGCCGGCATCTTCGACCTGCCGGCCCACACCGAGACCTGGCGCCTGCTCACGGTGTTGGAAGAGGGTCGTGTCGCAACCGTGAAGTTCACCGTGCCGGAGGGCCTCTCACTCCTGCAGCTCACCGACCTCGTGCAGCAGCGACTCGAGATCGCCCCCGCCGAGTTTCTCGCCGCCGCCCGCGACTCCGCCGTGCGCCGCCGCGAAGGAGTCTCCGCCCCGTCGCTGGAAGGCATGCTCCTCCCGGAGACCTATCAAATCCCCCTTCCGATTACGGCACCCGCGGTGGTCGAGGCGATGCTCCACGAGTTCAACCGGCGGTGGCTCCCCGATTGGAATTCGCGGCTCGGTGCGCTCGGCATGACGCGCGCGAAGCTGCTGGCGCTGGCGTCGATCGTGGAGGGAGAAGCGGTGCATGACGATGAGCGGGCCACGATAGCGGGCGTGTATACCAACCGGCTGCGACGCAACATGCTCCTGCAGGCGGATCCCACCGTCCAGTACGCCATCGAGCAGGCGACCGGCGAGCGAAAGACCCGCCTGTTCTTCAAGGACTATGAATTCCGTTCGCCGTTCAACACCTATCTTCACGCCGGCCTGCCGCCAGGGCCGATCAATTCGCCCGGCGTGAAGAGCATCGAAGCCGCGCTCTTCCCGGCGCAGGTCCCCTGGCTCTACTTCGTGGCCCTGCCGGACGGGCATCATCGCTTCAGTCGGAACCTGCAGGAACACAATCGTGCCATCGGGGAGATCCGTCGCAACCGTGCGCTCGTGCGCTAGGCGCCGAACTGCCGGGCGTATTGGCGCGCTGCCCCCTCCACGTCATCCAAACCCAGGATTCCCGACACGACCGCGACCCCGGTACCACCGGCGTCGAGCACCAGCGGAATGTCATCCGGCCGAATACCACCGATCGCGATACACGGTCGCCCTTCCGACTGAGCCACGATCCGCCGGAACCCCTCGAGCCCGATCGCCCCGCCCGCGTCGCGCTTGGTCCCCGTCGCCCGCCACGGCCCGATCCCCCAGTAGTCCGCGTCCGCGCCCCGCGCCACCTCGTCCGTATTCCCCACCGACGCTCCGATGATCGCCCCGCGGCCAAGCACCCGACGCGCAAGTTCGACCGGCACGTCCTCCGGCCCCAGGTGTACCCACACTCCGGCGACGAGCGCCACATCGGGACGGTCGTTCACCAGTACCGGCACCGAAAGCGCGGCGCGGAGCGCCTGTGCCTGAGCCAGCAGTTCCCGCGAGCTCACGTCCTTCAGCCGCAGTTGCACCGCGGTTACGCCGCCACGCACCGCCGCCCGGCTCAGCGCGACGAGGTCCCGGCCGGCGACCAGCCGGTCGTCGGTCACGAGCATGAGGCGCAGGTGTGCGGCTAGATTGTCCGGCATGCGAGACACCGACTCCTTCCGGCTGCAGGGCATCCGCGGGGCCACGACCGTCGAGGCGAACGAGGCCCAGCAGATTCTTGAGGCGACCGATGAACTGCTGCGCCAGCTCCACGAGGCCAACGGCCTCGACCCCGACGACATCGTCAGCGCCATGTTCACCATGACCAGCGACCTGAACGCCGCCTTCCCCGCGCGGGCCGCCGAAGTCTATGGCTGGAATATTGTCGCCATCCTGCATTCGACGGAAATCCCGGTCCCGGGTTCGCTGCCGCGCTGCATCCGGCTTCTGGTCCACGCCTACACCCGCCGCACCCGCGAGGAGATTCGCCACATCTACCTCCGGGGCGCGACCGTGCTCCGGCCCGACCGGGCGGTGGAGAAATGAACGCTCCCCTTCGCGAACGCCCACCCGCTCAACCGCCCAACCGCCTAATCGCCTAGTCACCCAATCTCCTACTCCCATGCCCCTCCCCGAAGCCCGCGTCTCCCAGAAGGGCGCTGATCGCTGGGTGGCCGGTCACCCCTGGATTTACCGGAGCGACCTGCTCGGAGAGCCCGACGCACCTGGGGTCTGCCGTGTGCTCGATCGGAAGGGCAAGTATCTCGGCACCGCACTCTACTCCCCGCGCTCCGAGATCCGGCTCCGCCTGCTGACCACCGATGACACCCCGATCGACGCGGCCTGGTGGCACGGGCGCCTCCGCGCCGCGCTCGCGCGCCGTGAGGGCATCGACGCCACAGCGTGGCGTGCCGTGCATGGCGAGGGCGACGGTCTCCCCTCACTCATTGTGGATCGCTACGAGCGCTGGCTCGTTGTCCAGCTCCTCTCGGCCGGCCTCGAGACGATGCGCGACATGATTCTCGATACCCTGCTGGAGCTCTGCCAGCCGGAGGGGATTCTCCTCCGGCACGATGCCTCCGTGCGACGCCGCGAGGGACTCACCGAGGAAGTTGCGGCGATCCGCGGAACGGTGCCGGAATGGGTGGAAGTGCGTGAAGGCAGCGTGCGTTACCTCGCCGCGTTGTGGCGCGGGCAGAAAACCGGTGCGTTCCTCGACCAGCGCCCCAATCGCCTCCTCGCGGGCAGCCTCGCTCTTCCCGGGGGCCGCGCGCTTGACTGCTTCGCCTATCACGGCAGCTTCGCCCTGCACCTCGCCCGACGGGCCGGCCACGTCACGGCGCTCGATGTGAGCGCCGAGGCCCTCGCGCGCGGCGCCGAGAATGCGCGGATCAACGAACTCGGCAACATCGAATGGCTGGAAGCCGATGCCTTCGAGCAGCTGCGGCAATGGGATAGGGAGCGCCGCCGATTCGACACCATCGTCGTGGATCCACCGGCCTTCGCCAAGAGCAAGACCACGGTCCAGGAGGCGCTGCGCGGGTACAAGGAAATCAACCTGAGGGCCATGCGGCTCCTGGCCCCTGGCGGCACGCTGCTCACGGCCTCGTGCTCATTCCACGTGCACCGGGCCGAGTTCTTCGAGATGCTCGAGGGAGCCGCCCGGGACAGCGGCCGGCGCCTCACACTGGTCCAGCTCCTCGGCCAGGGCGTCGACCATCCGGAGATCGTGACCATTCCCGAGACGGGCTACCTGAAAGGGGCGGTCCTGAGCGCCTCCTGATCGTCGCGAAACCGCTCCTGCCCCGACCACTCACGACCCTCCACTCCCTGCCGCCTGTCGCCGATCGCCCGCCCCTCCGTTGACACCTTCCCCCCGTCGGTACGACCTTGAAGGCACGCGTTTCCCCCCCGTGGACTCTCGGAAGCTTATGCCAGGCACGCGTTCGCATACATGCTGACCACGATTCAGCTCCAGGAGCGGCGGCGACGCCGGGCGGTGCCATCGCTCAGGCACCAGTACCACGAGTATATCCTGCAGCGGATCGAGAGTTACAAGAACAGCCTCTCACGCCGCGAGCTGCTGGATTTGGGCGACATGGCCATCTCCGAGATGGAGACGGCCCAGGGCGAACAGTTCCTCCTCACCGAAGTGCTCCTGACCGACTGGGTGGACCGCCTCATCCACCGCCGTCTCGGACTGCAGCCCTACACCCGTTGGGCCAAGCACTGTCGCGAGCTCCGAAGCGCCCAGCGCGAGCCGACGCATTGGGGTATCGACCGGCGCTGCCCCGTGAGTCGGCTTCTCCCCCGCCTCGAACCCGGTGACAGCGCCCTCGTAATCGGCATGGACGCCGCCCCGATCGCGTTCCTGCTCGCCGCGCATGACGTCGAGGTGACCTTCATTGGCCAGGACATGAACCTGGTCGATCAGATCGAGTCACGGGTCGCCGAGGAAGCGCTGGGTCACTACTGCGTGACCTATGTGACTCCGACCGGTCAACTGCCGCACGACCTCAGACCGCATGTGCACCTTGTCGTCCTCGACACTGGCACCCTCGATCCTGAGACCTCCGGCACCCGGCGCGACATCCTCCGCAAGCTGATGGACCGTACCGTGCCCGGCGGCGTGCACCTCGTGGTGCCCAGCGAACAGGCGCTCGCCCCCGAAGCCTACCTGTCGCACTACGGCGAGTGGATCCGGGAAGACCTGCTCAGAGAGAAGCGCCGTCCTGCTCGCTCGTTCGGGCTGCTGCTCGGAAAACCGCCCGAAGCGATCGCCCAGGTGGCTCCCCGCTCCTCGTCCCGCAACGCGACGGCCTGAGACGATGGATCTTGGCCTGACCGGCCGGGTGGCGCTGGTCTGCGGCGGCTCGAGCGGCCTTGGATTTGCCTTCGCGTCACGTCTGCTGCAGGAGGGCGCGCAGGTCGCGCTCAACGGCCGCGACCCCGGCAAGCTCGACCAGGCAGCGCAGCGCCTTCGAAAGGAATCGTGGGGATCGGACGCACAGATCCTCCCCTTCCCGGCCGACGTGAGCGACGCCGGCGCCGCGACCGCGCTCGTCGCGAGGGTTCATGAGGCGATGGGCGGCCCGGACATCCTGCTTTGCAACTCGGGCGGTCCCCCCGCCGGTCAATTTGAGAGCCACTCCGCCGAGACGTGGCAGCAGGCCATCGACGGCAGCCTGCTGTCGACTGTGCACCTCTGCCGAGCCGCGGTGCCGCTCATGCAGGCCGCAGGCTGGGGGCGCATCCTCTGCCTCACCTCCATTGCCGCCAAGCAGCCCTCTCAGTCGCTGATCCTTTCCACCACAGCTCGAGCCGGTGTCCTCGGATTTGCCAAGGCGCTCGCCGATGAGGTCGCTCCAGCCGGAGTCACGGTGAACGTGCTCTGCCCCGGCTACTTCGGGACCGATCGGCTGTATCATCTTGCGGAGACTCGCGCCACCGCCTCGGGCCGGACGGCCGAGGATGTCCTCCGCGACATGAGCCGCACCGTGCCCATCGGTCGCCTCGGCCTGCCCGATGAATTCGCCACGGCCGCCCTCTTTCTTGCTTCAGACCCCGCACGGTATGTGACCGGGACCGCCCTCAGCGTCGATGGTGGTCTCACCCGGTCGATTCTCTAGCAAGCCGGCGGGAGGCGGCAGCCGGTACACCTCGGACGATTCTCGGGTTAGGTTATTCCCCGCTCGTACCAACCACGGCTCCGTCCCGACCGCCTACCGCCTACTCCCTATCGCCTCGCGTATGCGCGCCCTCGTCAAGACCGCTCCCGGACCCGGCATGGAGCTCCGGGAAGTCCCCAAGCCCACCTGTGGCCCGAGCGATGTGCTCATCAAGGTGCACTACGCCGGCGTTTGCGGGACCGACCTGCACATCTGGGAGTGGGACGCCTGGGCGAGCGGTCGGCTGCGTCCACCGGTGGTGATCGGCCACGAGTTCGCCGGGGAAATCGTGGAGCTGGGCGTGGAGGCGCGGACCGAGGGCCTGCTGGAAGAGGGTGACCGGGTCACCGCCGAAGGGCATATCGTCTGTGGCCATTGTCTTCCCTGCCGTACCGGCGATGCCCATGTCTGTCGTCGCACCCGCATCATCGGGGTGGATCGCGACGGCGCGTTCGCCGATTACATCGCGATGCCCGCATCCAATGTGATGAAGCTCGATGGCATTCCAACCGAGATCGGCGCCATCATGGACCCGACCGGGAACGCCGTCCACACCGTGCTCGAAGGCGGCAACGTCCCCGGCAGCGCCGTCCTGGTGCTTGGCTGCGGACCGATTGGCTGCTTCGCGGTTGGCGTCGCCCGCGCGGCGGGCGCCTCCCTGGTGATTGCCAGCGATCTCAATCCGAAACGCCTCGAGATCGCCCGACAGATGGGAGCCCACGTCACCCTGAATCCCTCCACCGACGATGTCGTCGCCCGATGCCGGGAGCTGACCGGGGGCGACGGGGTCGATCTGGTCTGCGAGATGAGCGGCCATCCGGCGGGACATCAGACGGCGTTCAGCGCCGCCCGGCTCGCCGGGCGGGTGAATTTCCTCGGCACACCGAGCGTGACAACAAATGTGAACTTTGCGCGCGACGTGATCTTCAAGGGACTCACGCTGTACGGCGTCACCGGCCGCCGGATGTACGATACCTGGCAGCAGATGTTCCGCCTGTTGCGCGCCGGACAATTTGATCCCCGGCCGGTGATCACGCACCGCTTCCAGCTGGATCAGATCGCTGCGGCCGTGCAGGTCATCAAGGACGGCGCGGCGGGCAAGGTCATCCTGGAGATCAGCCGATGACAGACGCGTTCAACCAGCGAATCACCGAGGAGCTCGACGGCTTCCGGCGCGACGGCGTCTACAAGCAGCTCCTCTACCTCGAGGGCCCGCAAGCGCCACGGGCACGCATGGAAGGGCATGGCGACGTCATCGTCCTCTCGTCGAACAATTACCTCGGGTTCTGCAACCAGCCTGAGGTTGTCGCCGCCGGTCGCGCCGCGCTCGAGCAGTTCGGGGCCGGCACCGGCTCGGTCCGCTTCATCTGCGGGACCTTCACCATCCATCGCGACCTCGAGCGCGCCTGCGCCCGCCTGGTCGGGACGGAGGCCTCGCTGAGCTTCGTGAGCTGCTGGAATGCGAACGAGGCCGTGCCCGGTACCTTGCTGGGCGAGCAGGACATCATCATCAGCGACCAGCTGAACCACGCGTCCATCATCGACGGGATTCGCCTGGCCAAGGCGATTACCCGTTGCCAGAGCGCCGTCTACCGGCACGCGGACCTCACGGACCTCGAGGAAAAACTCCTCGCCGCAAAAGATCGGCGGGTCCGCATGGTTATCACCGACGGCATCTTCTCGATGGAAGGCGCGATCGCAAAGCTCCCCGACATCGCCCAGCTCTGCCGCAAGCACCACGCGGTGCTGGTGGTGGACGATTCCCACGCGACCGGCGTCCTCGGCCGTACCGGGCGCGGCACCGCAGAACATTTCGGGATGATCGGCGAGGTCGACATCATCACCTCGACCCTCGGCAAGGCACTTGGCGGAGCGGCAGGCGGATTCGTCGCGGCAAGCGCGCCAATATGCGACTACCTCACCCAGCGGGCCCGGCCGCAGCTCTTCTCCAACGCCCTCCCGCCCACCGTCGCCGCGAGTGCCCTGGCCAGTGTGGAATTTCTTGAGCAGCATCCGGAGCGGGTCGAGCAGCTGCGACAGAACGCACAGTACTTCCGCGAACAATTGCTGGCCGCAGGATTCGCTCCTCTACCCGGTGAGACACCGATCATTCCAGTGATTCTCGGAGAGACAGCAAAGGCCATCGAGATGAGCAGTCAGTTGTTGCGCGAAGGCGTGTTTGTGACCGGCTTCGGTTTTCCGGTCGTGCCTCAGGGCCAGGCTCGGATTCGCTGCCAGATCTCTGCAAGTCACACCCGGGATGATCTGGATCAGGCCCTCGCAGCCATCTCCAGGGTGGGTCGCCGGCTCGGCGTGATTTGACGACTTCAAGTAATTTCTAACCCCTGAGCCCCAAGTCCGCATCGGGAATAGGCATAGGGTACCAATGCAACCGGCCAAAGACTCTCGCTTTTTCCCCGGCTTCTTCCTATCTTGTTGCTCCGCTCGGAGTCACTGAGGGGCCTCCCCCACCGGCACACCGAGCGACAACAAATGTGTAAATCTCTGTCAGCAAACAACTTGGAACATCACAAACCGCTTGAAGCCGGCCGAAACGCTTTGGCCAGCACTGCGTGGTGGTGTTCTTGCCGGATGGGGGCGTCTCGCCGCTCGTCGCGGCGCACTCTCGCCCTGATGCAGGCTTCCTCTGGAGGTCGTCTGATGCGCAAGGTTCCTCAATGGCTGTTCGGGGCCGTGGTTCTGGCCGCAAGCACCGGCCGTCTGGCCGCCCAGACCGCCGGCCCCCCGATCGGAGACAATCAGTGGTACATCGGAGCGCAGGGAGGGGTACTGCTGTTCGAAACCCCAACCCAGACTCGCGGTGCCATGCCGATGGTCGGCGGCCACCTCATGATCAACTTGCGCCGCGTCGCCTTCCTGCTTCAGGTGCAGGAAGGCTTCGGGTCGGATGAGACCGCGAACTACTTCGAGACGACGGCCCCGGCCCAAACCCGTCAGGTGGTCTTCAACGACATCCGGATGTACAACGGCATGGTCCTGGTACTCCCATGGAAGAGCGCCATCCAGCCGTATATTGGCGCCGGCGTTTCGATCATCCATGTGGTACATCCTCGCCCGCAGGCGGTGCTCGGCAGCCCGGCTGTTCAGCAGATCATTCAGGACTACACCAACCGGGTGGGCAGCTATGGCGCAGGGAGTTTTCTCGTCGGTCTGCAACTGCGGGTGAGCCGAGTCGCGATTTTCGGACAGGCCCAGATCTGGACGACCTCGCCCAATGAGTTTATCAACAGCGGCGGCGTAGTCGTTGCCTCAGGCCGTCTGCTCCAGGGACCGATTCACACCCTCACGGCCGGACTGCGGATCGGACTGGGCTCGGCACAAGAGGACACCAAGGGCGGCGGCTACTAGCACCCGAGGTCCTCCACAAGGAGCGGGGCGGCCTGGTAGAGGCCGCCCCGCTTCGTGTGTCAGACTCTTTCGTTCCGGCGTGGTCGTCGCGAGAGCCACCGGCTATCGCGGATCACGAATCGGAGCGGTAGTTCCGCTGCCCGTGTAATGCCGATTCGCGGAGTTTGCAGCACCGCCTCGTCCGGCACCGGAACGCCGGCCTCGACCACCAGCGCCGATCGCTCCATCAACTCCCCGTCCAACACCCGGGTGATACCAAGCGCGACCGCGAGCCGCCCTGGCCCTGCGGCCAGCAATCCATCAGCGACCCGGCCACGCCGTTGCCGCATGTGCGGGATTCCTAACAGCGGTTCGACCGCCCGCAACAGGACGGCCGCCCCGTGACCGGGCGGACCGGTCACCAGATTCGCGCACCAATGCATCCCATACGACCGATATACGTACCATGTCCCTGCCTCGCCATAGAGCGCGGCGTTCTGGGCATGGCGCCGGGACGCATAAGCGTGGGATGCCGGATCGGCCGCGCCAAGATAGGCCTCCACCTCCACGATTCGCCCAGCGGAATGCAGGCCATCGATGCGACTGACCAGGGATGCACCAAGCAGCCCTCTCGCCACGGCGAGGGCGTCCTGCCGGAAAAAGGAAACGGGCAGCGTCGCTGCCCGTCGTCCCCGCTGTGTCACTCGGCCTTCTTCTTGGTCCGCCCTCCACTGCTCTTCTTCCGCGGTGGCGCAGCCTCGTCCACTTCGGTGGCAGGCTTGGTCGTTTTCTTCCGAGGAGCCTTGGCTGCCTTCACTGGCTTGAGCTCCGCCGCGGGCTCCTCATCGAGATTGACCACGCCAACCATGGCGATATCCGGACGGCCGGTGGGCAGCTTGGAGCCACGGCGGAACCGGATGCCTCCGCGAACTGCTGCGGCCTCCCCGGTTGGCGCTGAGGGGGCGGTACCCGCCGGGCTACCCTGCTCCACCGCTCGCCCGCTCGCGATCGCCGCGGATACTGCCGGTTCCATTCCCCGACCCGCGATCTCGAATTCGTCCTCGCCCAGCTTCCGGACATCCGCGACCTCGGCGTCGTGTACCTGGCGCAGGAGCCGGGGGAACCGTTCAGGTTCGAGCAAGGGGTCGAGGCGACCGTTCAGCGCGACCATCCGCAGGCGGAGGGCGTCGTTCCCCACGGGCGAAGGCAGCTCTCCGAGCGCACGGCGCACCAGCTCGAACGCGCGGATGAGCGTGAGGCCCTCCACTCGGCGGGACTCGGGACGGGCCCGTGGCTCGACGACCGCAGCAGCCTCAACTGCGGGCGCGGCGGCACGGCCTTCCGCTCCCTCGCGCGGCCCCCGTCCGCGCCCCCGTCCGCGACCGCGGCGGCTGCGACCGCCTTCGGGCCGCAGTTCGCGACTTTCGAGGTCGGTGGTCGCGCTGGCCGCCGCGGGCGCGCTGGGCAACGCCGCGTTGGGGACGGCGAGTGGGGGGGTCGTGCCGGCAGGTGAGACCTCGTACTGGCCATTGTCCAGCTTGGTGAGTTTGATCAGCCGCCGATGACTGGCCTCCAGCACAAACTTGCTGAACCGGCTGAACCCGGCGTTTTTCTCGTCGAAATTCGGGTCCTGCTGCTGCATGACCTGCTTGAGCCGGTCGGAACGCATGACATCCCGGTTTTTCGCCATCGTCGCGACGGCATCCTGCACCAGCTGCCACGGGTCCTGCTGCGTCGACGGGGCGTCGGCTTCCTTGGTCAAGCCGGCAAGATCGGAGTAGGAGTAGTACTCATCGCAATTCTGAATCAGCAGATCACTCGCCGATTCACGGATGCCGACACCGATCACGTACTTGCCGTACTCCTTCAACTTGATCACCAGCATCGAGAAGTCACTGTCGCCGGATAGCAGAATGAAGGTGCCGATCTCCGGTCGGGTGAACACCAGCTCCATCGCGTCGATCGCAAGGCGGATGTCGGTGGCGTTCTTCTTATTGGTGCCGAAGGCGGGAGCGAAGATCAGGTCGATCGAGGATTCGGAGAGCGGGACGATATACTGGTGGTAGCGCCGCCAGTCGGCATAGGCGCGGGAGACCGCCACCTTGCCCTTGATGATGTCGCTGTTGAGGAGGTGCTTCAGTTCCTTGGTGAGATCGGACCGGATGCCCAGGGTGACGTTGTCGAAATCGATCATCAGGGCGGCGTTGGGGGCATGGATCGGAATATCGCCCGCACGCAGGTGGCGCAATTGAGGTACAGTCACGTCGATGGTGGCTCCAGACGCGCTGGTCACCAGATCTGCACCGCGGAGGAGCACCCCCGGCCCGAAGCCGGCGGGGTGCTCTCCTGCGGCGCAGCCCGGGGGCCGCGCGCCTCTGCTCAGGCTCCCGTGAGCACGCTCTCCCGGGGGCATCGTCGTCTCGCGCGGGAACAGGCTGCGGACCGCCCCATGGCGGACGCGCCCCATTTCCGCGGGCGTGAGCCCGGAACCCGCCGCGTCTGCGGCCCATGAGGTCCCGGATCAAGTGGAGGAATGTAGAAGGGGCGGGCCAGCGCTGGCAGGGGTCAGCAGGCCCGGAGGGCCGCGATGACGCGCTCCCCGGCCCTGCCGTCCCAACCTTCGGGGCGCCCCGGGTGGAATGCACCCTGGGCCCGGCGGGTCAGCACCTCGGCGATCGCCGCGTTAATTCCGTCGCGAGTGGAGGGAATCAGGCGGTTGGTGCCTTCGGTGACCGTGATGGGCCGCTCGGTGTTGGCCCGAGCCGTCAGGCACGGAATACCGAGCACTGTCGTCTCCTCCTGCAATCCACCGGAGTCGGTCAGCACGAGCGTTGCCTGCTCCACCAGCGAAATAGTTTCGAGGTAGCTCAGCGGATCCAGCAATGTGACTCGGCGCGCGAGCGCGCCCAGCCCGAAATCCGTGATGCGCTGACGCGTCCGGGGATGAATCGGGAAGACGACCGGCATCTGCGCGGCCAGATCGTCCAGTGCGCCGAGTATCTCCCCCAAAACCGCGGGGTGGTCGACGTTCGATGGGCGGTGAAAGGTGACAAAGGCGTACGGTCGGCCCGCCAGCCCGAGGGAGGCCGGGGTTCCGAGTTCCCGCGCCCGATCGCGAAGCGTCAGCAGGGTGTCCACCATGACGTTGCCGACCAGCTTCACCCGATCGTCGGGAATGCCCTCCGCCCGCAGGTTGGCATTCCCATCCCGGCTGGGCGTGAGGCACAGGTCGGCCAGCTGGTCGGTCAGCAGCCGATTGAGCTCCTCCGGCATGGTCCGATCGCGGCTTCGCAGTCCCGCTTCCACGTGCGCGACCCGAATCCCCTTCTTCGCAGCCACGAGCGCACACGCCACCGTTGAATTGATATCGCCGTAGACCACAACCCACTCGGGGGCCAGCCGATCCAGCACCGGCTCGAACTCCAGCATGATGCGAGCAGTCTGGACGGCGTGGGTCCCCGAGCCGACGCCGAGGTTGACGTCCGGGGCCGGAAGTCCGAGGTCGGCGAAGAATCGGTCGCTCATCGCCGTATCGTAGTGTTGTCCGGTATGGATCAGATACTGGGTAAGTCCCGGCACGTTCGCACCGGCGCGCAGGACTGGCGCCACCTTCATGAAGTTGGGCCGGGCTCCGACGACGTGGAGCAGGCTTGTCACAGGCGTTCCGAGGCCAGCGGAAGATCAAGCTCGAAGAAAAACCTTGTTCCCTGGTCGGCGATGGTCTCCACCCGGAGGTTGGAGTGCATCGCTTCCACCAACTTCCGGCAGATCGATAGTCCGAGACCTGCGCCAGAGAATGCATATTCCCCTGGCTTCTGACGCCGACGAAATGGCTCGAACAGCGTCAGCATGGCATGGGGCGGAATCCCCCGGCCGGTATCCCTGACCGAGAACTCCACTCGGGTGTTGCTCTTGATGGTCCCCCGCACTTCCACATAGCCGTCCGACGTGAACTTGAGCGCATTCGTCGTCAAGTTGAGCAGGACGCGGGAGAGTGCGACGGGATGTCCGACGCGGAAGTCGTTCGATGGTGTCTCGAGGCGGACCTGCAGTCCCTTTTCCTCGGCAATCGGTTGCACGATATCGCGTACCGACTCGAAAATGTCCGACATCGAGAAGGGCAAGGGATCAAGATCGACGAGGCGATCCCCACCCCGGGCCAATTCAATGACGTCGCTGGCGAGTGAAGACAGGCCAAACGCCGCCGAATAGATGAGGCCCAGCTGGCGTTCCTGGATCGCGTTGATGGGACCACTCCGGGCCCGCTGCAGGGTCTCGGCGAGGAAGAGAATCGAGGTGAGCGGAGATCGGAGGTCGTGCGCGACCTCGACGACCAGTTCCATACCGTCCGGACCGGAGAGCCGGTCGGCGAAATGCTGGGCCCAGTCAGGCTCGATGGCCTGGTGGACGGCTTCGATTGCCTGGAGGACGCAGAGCAGGGAACCCACATCGGCGGGCTCCGAGCGCGCCTGCAGATCTTCGAGGAACCTGCGACGAACCAATTCGAGGAGCCGTCGCCCCAGGACGGAACGAGGCAGCCCGAGCGGGACGTCGGCGCCCTCACCGACCAGCCGGATTGCGGCGCCCAGCTGAGTCAGCAGCCCCCGCACCTCATCCTGGGAAGGACTGTCCTCGACCACCTGCTGCCAGCCCGCCTCGACCGACGCCAGCACCGCCTCCAGATGTCCCATCAGCCGAGCGCATAATGGCCCGCGCGCCGGCGGGCTCACGACAGGATCGGTCACTCAGGCATCCCCGTCAGGTCGTCCCGCTGGAAATTGTGCTTGTCCATGAGGCGGTACAGCGTGGTACGGTCGATGTTCGCCAGCCGTGCAGCCTTGGACATGTTCCCACCGGCCCGGCCGATCAGCCGGGTCAAGTACTCCTTTTCGAATTGGGCGACGACTCGATCCTTCGCGAGGTGATACGCCTCGTCCAGCACCGGCGCGGTCAACGTATTCTCCGTCCCGAACTCCGAACCATCCTCATAAATCGGGACATCGTTGGGCTGGATCACCTGATCCGGTTCCGCCAGTACGGCAACGTGCTCGATCACATTTTGCAGCTCCCGCACGTTGCCGCGCCATGGCCGGGAGCGGAGGAACGCCAGGCTGGCATCCGACAGGCGGGGAACCCGATCGCCCATCTGGCGATGACGCTGCCAGTAATAGGTCAGGAAGTGACTCGTGAGCAGCGGGATATCTTCGGGCCGCTTGCGAAGTGGTGGAAGCTTGATGGGAACGACGCGGAGCCGGTAGAATAGGTCGCCACGAAGGATCCCCTGATTGACCGCCTCCTGCGGATCCCGGTTCGTCGCGGCGATGTACCGCACATCCACGATCGCATCTGACGTCTCGCTGCCAACCCGGCGAACCACGCCGTCCTGAATGACCCGCAGCAGCTTTGCCTGCAATGGCATGGACATCTCGGTCAGCTCGTCGAGGAACAGCGTTCCACCATTGGCCATCTCCAGGAGGCCTGGCTTCTCCCGGTCCGCACCGGTAAACGCTCCCTTGCGATGCCCGAACATTTCAGACTCGAGCAGCGGTTCGGGAAGGGCAGCGCAGTTGATGGCGATCATGGGCTTGTGGGCCCGGCGGCTGTGCTGATGGATGAACTGGGCGATCACTTCCTTGCCGGTCCCGCTCTCCCCACTGATAAAGACCGACGCGTCCGTCGCCGCGACCTTGCGGGACAGATCCACCGCCTTGCGGAACAGCGGTGAAATCCCAATGAGGGAAATCTTGTCGCTATGTCCGCCTTGCTGCGCGAGTTGTTGTTTGAGGTCGCGGGTTTCGCGCGACACCATGACCGCGTGGGAGGCTCGCCCGATCAGCACCTGCAGGTGCGTGGCTGAAAAGGGCTTTGGCAGGTAGTCCCAAGCGCCGGCACGAAGCGCCTCGATGCTGCTCGTCACGCTCGGATTCCCGGTCATCACTACGACAATCGTGTCCCGGTGGGATTCGAGGGCGGTTCGCAGAATATCCATCCCTGAGGTCTGCGACATGTACAGGTCGACCAGGATGATATCGAACTTCCGTCGCTTCACTGTCTCAAGCGCCTCTTCGCCCCGACCGATCAGGGTGACGTTGTACCCGTCCATCTGAAGGACGCTCGCGCAGCTTTCCCGAAGCGTACGCTCATCATCGACAATCAGAATGCGGATACTCGCCTTGACATCGGCAGGGATGGAAAGCGGATCCCGGCCCCCCACGTCGATCGGGGGACCATCCGGGCGTCTGGGTGTATGTGCTAGCGAGGAACCCATGGTTCCGCTCCTTCGAACGAGGCAAAACTGACCGAAACCGGTATCCTGCACGAGGCAGAATGCCCCTGGCGTGGCGTCGGAACACCACAATGCATCTTTGGTACCACACCAGCCCGGTCAAGAAGTTCAGCAGGAAGGCCGACCAGCTTGCCAATGTAAGCGGTACGCCACATTGTTGCATTACAGCAACAGGTCGCTTCGGCCCTCAGGTCGAACAGGGGAAAGCTCCGACCGAAGATCGCGAAGCACCGGGACCAGGACCACTGAAAGCTGCTCGCGGTCTGCAGTTTGCTGAATGCTTGGCAAGACGCCACCTTTGAGAATGATGTTTTCAGCAGATAACCCTCGGAACTGACCTGATGCAGAATAGTCTCATGTCTTCTCCTGATGATCAGTCGGGGGGTCACGATCTGACCCCGTTCAGCAATCACGCCGCTGTGGTGCCTGGTGAAGCGCGAGCGGAGCCGACGATCAACTTTGGTCGCTACCTCTCCGCCTTGAAGCGCTACCGCTGGCTGATGCTGGCGATCGTGCTGACCGGCACCGCATCCGCCGTGGTGGGCTCACGTTTCGTGGACCTGAAGTATCAGGCCGAGTCGACCTTGTGGGTTCAGCAGGGGGGCGGGAAGGGAGGACCGATCGAGCAGCCCAATGTGCTAGACATGCAGGGCTATTCCGATCTGTTGCGCACCGACGCCGTCTTTGAGCCCGTCATCCACCGGCTTCGCATGTATGTGTCGGCGGTGAAGCGGCGAGACGATCGCATGGTGGAACTGTTATTCAAGAATTTTGAAATTGCCGAGAAGTTCTCGACCGGGAAGTTCACTCTTGCCATCGGATCCGGTGGGAGTCAGTGGACACTCGAGCGGTCGGGAAAGGTGTTAGCCCAGGGACAGGCTGGGGACTCGATCGGGTCGAAAATCGGCTGGCGCTGGGCCCCGACGGCGGCAGAGCTCGGAAAGCGGAAACGGGAGGTCAAGTTCCGGCTGCGCTCTCCGCAGGAAGTCGTCAAGGAGATGAATCAGGATCTGAAAGCGGTTTTCGGGGAAAAAAGCAGCTTCATCCGCATCGGCATGATCGGGCGCGACAAGGACCAGATCGCGGCGGTGGTGAATGCGCTCTGTGACGAGTTTGTCGCCCTGGCCGCCGACCTCAAGCGCCGCAATCTGACGGCGATGCGGGCCCTGCTCGACAGTCAGGTGATCGCCGCGCAGACGAACCTGCGGAACAGTGAATCGCGCCTGAAGGGGTTCCAGGTCAACACGATCACGGCTCCTCGGGCGGGCGGGATACTGCCGATGACGCCGGGACTGGCGTCCACCACCAATGCCGTCCAGACGCAATACAACATGCAACGCGTGGAGCTCGAGCGGCTCCGGCAGGATCGCGAGCAGCTCCAAGCGGTACTGGAACGCTCCAAAAGCGGGGATATCACGGCGGATGCCTTCCAGACGATTCCGTCGGTCAATACTGCCATCCAGTTGAAGTCGGCGATCAGCGACCTCGTCCGGACCGAGTCCGAACGGGATGCCCTACTCTTTCGCTATACGCCCGAACATCGGCTGGTGATCCAGAATCAGGTGGTATTGACCGATTTGCGCACCCGCCGGATTCCGGAGCTGGCCCAGGCGCTGGTGACCCAGTTGAAGTCGCAGGAGGCTGACCTGGAGGCGCGCCTGGCCCTGGCCAGCACGGAGTTGCGGCAAGGTCCCGCGATTACGATCACGGAAATGGCCCTGACCCGCGACTATCAGATCGACGAGCGGCTGTATCAGGGCTTGGCCGCGAGTCATGCGCAGGCGGTGCTCGCGGAGCTGAGCGCCATTCCGGATATCGCGGTCCTCGATCCGGCGGTCACCCCGACCAAGCCGCTCTCCAACGACCGCCTGAAGCTCATTCTGATGGGCTTCGGAGCAAGCTTGGGGGCGGCCATTGCGCTGGCGCTCCTGCTCGACCAAATCGACCGGCGCTTCCGCTATCCGGAACAGGTGTCGAGCGGGCTTGGGCTGGCCATTCTCGGGGCCGTTCCAGCCATCAGGAAGACCCGGGGCGGTGAGCTGCCCCAGGAGCAGGCGGCGCAGGTGGTGGAGGCATTCCGCACCATCCGCCTCAATTTGGCGCACTCTTACGGAGCCGCAGGACCGGTGATGCTCACGATATCGAGCCCCGGTGCGGGCGACGGCAAGTCGCTCGTGTCCTCCAACCTGGCTGTCTCGTTCGCCGAGGCCGGCTATCGGACCTTGCTCATTGACGGCGACATTCGGCGTGGAGAGTTGCACCGCATGTTCGCCGTGGATCGCCGGCCCGGATTGCTGGACCACCTCGCCGGACAGGCCACGCTGGAAGACACCATTCGCCAGACTTCTCAGCGCGGGCTTGCCGTGATGCCGTGCGGCACTCGTCGCTATCGCGGACCCGAACTGCTCGGCTCGGCCGCGATGGCTGAGCTGATGGCAGTCGTCAAGACGCAATTCGACGTGATCCTGGTCGACAGTCCCCCGCTCGGCGCCGGCATCGACCCATTCGTGCTGGGAACGACGACCGGCCACCTCATGCTGGTGTTCAGATCCGGGGAAACCGATCGCCAGATGGCCGAGGCGAAACTCCGACTCCTCGACCGGCTGCCGGTACGGGTGCTGGGGGCGGTATTGAATGAGGTGCAAGCGGATGGGGCGTACCGGTACTACACCTACCTCTACGGGTACTCGTCCGACGAGGAACCGAATCAGCTCACCGCTTCGGCGGGCGCGAAAGGCGAATCCTAGCGCTCGACGCCTAGAGGGCCGGAGCGGGAGTGGGCCGAAAGAGCCTGATCCGCTCCGGAGTACCAGCCCCCTGCAACTCCCGAAGCGCCGTGGTGGCCCGCAACAGCAGCTCCACGGCATCAATCTCGACAGCACCGAAATCCGGCACGACTGAATACCCCGCCTGAAGCGCGAGGAACGGTGGCCCGTCAACCGGGTTCAATCCCAGCGCCTGCTGAATCCGCTCGAAGAGCCGCAGAGCCCCCCGACCTTCCGTAGCCGGGGCGATGACGCCGAACTCCCCATCCCCCAGGCGCCCGATCGCATCGGAGGACCGCCCCCCGTCGCGAAGCAGGCGACCGAGCTGACTGGTCAGCCGTCGATGCGTCGGCACATCCGTGCTGACAGGCTCAGCCGCGAGCACCAGGCACGCCAGCGGCTGCCGGCGACGGTAGACCTCTGAGCCGATCTCCCGGGCTCGCCGCGACAGTCCGCGCATATTGTAAAGCCCTGTGTCCTGGTCAAGGAGGCTCTCTTCCCGCGTGCGATCGGCATCACGTTTCGCAGCGAGGTAGGTCCCCAGCTTGAGCAGCAGACCCTCGCCGTCGAGCGGTTGTCCGAGAAACTCCCACGCGCCGGCCCGGTAGGCATCCAGGCGTTGGGCCCGACCAGAGGGGCCTGCCGTGGTAATCAGAATGGGGATGGTCGCGCTGAAGCGGGGGTCTTCGCGCAACCGGCGGCATACTTCGATCCCATGCAGGTCCGGCATCTGGGCGTCGAGAATCACAAGATCAGGGTGGGCACTCAATGCACGATCCAGTGCCTGCTGCCCGGTATACGCCCGAATGACCGTGTATCCGTTGGGGGACAGGATGCTCTCAAGCGACCGAGCGGACCACTCCTGATCATCGGCAATCAATACCAGCGGGGAGTGGGCGACAGATTCGCGGTCAGGCATTGGCATCCTGTGGCTCCCGCGGAACGTCGACCGCAGCACACCGGTGCCAGTTGCGGGGACGCGCAGCGAATTGCAAAAGAAATGGTCTGGTAAATGGAGCGGTGATTCGAACCGCCTGTCTAGAATACGAAGTACGAGCCGCCCAAGCAATACAACCGCAGACCCACCTCTCGCCTCGAGGGAGCACGCTGTGAGCCACGTCACCAATCTCCCGTCCGACGGCGCTGCCTGGTCCATTGGCCGCATGGCGGGGTGCGATCGTAGCATCATTGCGGCAGGAAGTGTAGACTTGCAGCCACAGACGCCGTGATGCATACCGCCTTTCCGCTCGAGGATCGGCAAAACTGTCGAGGAGCAGCGGGTGGTAACCGATGAACCTGCAAGTCCATGTCCTAGCACGCCGCGTGCTACAATGAGGTGAACCTTTGACTTCGGAACCCATGCGCACGATGTCTTCCCTGATATGGCGGCTGCCGGTATGGGGATTGCTTCTCCTCGCCCCTGATCTGACCGCGCAGGATGTACCGGTCGACGCGACACGACCGCTCGTGACCCGTGCCGAACTGCAGTCTGCGCTGGACCAAGCTGACCTGGTGGCGGGCTCCGACGCCTACAGCGTCGCGTTCAAGGAAGAAAAGCGCGCTGAAGCGGCTGTGATCCGCGAGCGGTTGTTGGAGGGAGATTTCTATGTCGGAGATCAGCTCACGATCGAGATGATTGGCGACAGTGGTTTCTCAGGTGTCGAGGCCGTTCGCTTCGGCCGCGTACTATCCCTGCGCGGGCTGCCCGACATCCCGATGCGTGGTGTGCTCCGATCGGAAGCCCAGGACTACATCGCGACACAGATCGCCAGGTTCATCAAGGAGCCCGACGTTAAGGTCCGCCCGCTGATACGCCTCACGGTGTTGGGTGCTGTCGGCAAGCCGGGTTTCTATCAGCTCGATGCGGACCTCTCGCTGAGCGACGCGCTGATGCGGACCGGCGGCATCGGCAACAATACCGAATTCAAGGATTCCAAGGTTCGCCGGGGCGAAACCGACATCATTGACGGCGAGGCAATCGCCAAGGCCATCACCGCCGGGACCACGCTGGATCAGCTCAACCTGCGGGCGGGCGACGAAATCGAGATCGGTACCAAGTCCACCAAGAACTGGCTCACGACGCTGCGGACCTTTGCGGCCATCCCTGCCCTGATTTTCAGCACCTACGCGCTCGGCAAGCTGTTCGGCATCTTTTAGTGCCGGGCCGGACAGAACGCCCAATGGATTCCACGATGGCGCCATCAACCGGTTCTCGTACCACCCGTTCAACCGCCCGGGAGCGCTGGCTGCGCCTGGTCGATGACACGGTCGAGGCGGTGGTGCCACGAGATCGGTCGGAAGTTGCGTCCCGGGGATTGAATTTCTCGCTCGCACTTGTCGCGCTCCTGCTGCTCTCCCCGCTGTTCGTGCTGATCGCCATTGCGGTCAAGCTGAGCAGTCGCGGCCCGGTATTCTATTCACAAACTCGGGTTGGGATCGACCGGCGGTGGAATCGCGCGCCGGCGCCCGAAGGGGTCACACGACGTGGCTTCGACCTTGGCGGCGGAGTTTTCATCATCCACAAGTTCCGAACGATGTGCGTCAACGCCGAGCACCTTTCCGGGGCCGTCTGGGCTGCTCGAGAGGATCCCCGCGTCACCGCGGTCGGGCGTTTCCTCCGTCAGTACCGTCTGGACGAGCTTCCGCAACTGTTCAACGTGCTTCAGGGCGACATGAACATTGTCGGCCCGCGCCCCGAACGACCAAGCATTTTTTCGGAGTTGCGCCATCGCATCCCAAGCTACGAATCGCGACAGCGCGTCAAGCCCGGGATTACCGGCCTGGCCCAGGTGAACCAGCAGTACGATCAGTCGCTGGACGATGTGCGCAACAAACTCAAGTACGATCTGGAATACCTCCGCCGGCAAAGCCTGTGGGAGGACATCCGGATCATGCTCAAGACCGTGCCGGTCATGCTTTTCCGGAAGGGCGGCTGGTAGCCTGGTGACGGCTTCGGCCACCGGGACGTCGGCACCACGCGTCTCCCTACCTCGGGACCTCCGGGAACTCGCGCCGCTGATTTTCGCCGCGGTTGCGTTCGTCATCCTGTTCAGCCGCCCGGCAACGCTCCTCGCCCGGGACTGGTGGAACGATCCCGATGCGGGTCATGGGTTGCTGCTCGCCCCCCTCGCGGTCTGGCTTGGGTGGAAGCGCGGCTTGGTCCTGGCCCAGCCCCAGCGTGTCGCCGGTGTGATCCTGCTGGTCGCCGGAATCGGTCTGCGCTACCTCTCGGGGCTTGCAGCCGAGCTGTTCACCATGCGGATCTCCATGGTGATGGCAGCGCTGGGCGTCCTCATCTTCTTCCGCGGTGCCAGGCAGGCAGTGCACTGGTGGCTGCCAATTGTTCTCCTCGGCCTGTCGATTCCGATCCCCGCCGTCCTGACCAACACGCTCGCCCTCCCGCTTCAACTCAAGGCGTCCTCCTGGGGGGCCACGCTGCTGGCCGCACGCCACGTCCCGGTCGAACTCTCGGGCAACATCATCCGCCTGCCCGGGCGGGATCTGTTCGTCACTGAGGCCTGCAGTGGCTTGCGGTCACTGACCGCCCTGCTCTCGCTCGGCGTGCTGGTGGGCGGGCTGTGGCTCCGGCACCCGATCAGCCGCGTACTCCTGATCCTGCTCGCGCTGCCCGTCGCAATGGTGGTGAATTCCGTCCGAGTGTTCCTCACCGGATTTCTGGTCTTCTTCGTGGACCCGAAACTGGGAGAGGGCTTCATGCACCTGAGTGAAGGATGGCTGCTCTTCGTGGTCGCCTTCCTGATCCTGGGGGGGTTCACCTGGCTCGTCTCCCGGGCCGAAACTGCGCTGCTTGGAGCCGACGATGCCGCGTGACTGGAGCAGCTGGATCCCCGGTAGTTTCCTCGCTGCAGGGTGCCTCTTCACGTTCGGGATCAACCAACAGCAGTCGATCGCATTGCGGATGTCCCTCGATTCCATTCCGCTGGTCCTGGCGGGTGATTCCGGCAGCGTCGGGACGATCCCGCAGGATCAGCAGGATGCGGCGGGAATGTCGAGCTACATCTATCGGTACTATCCGAAAGCCACGCCACCCCTGGAAATCTACGTGGGGTACTACGACCACCAGACCCAGGGGAAGACGATTCACTCCCCCAAGAACTGCCTGCCCGGCTCTGGCTGGGAGGCCCTCCAACAGTCGCAGATTCCCTTGTCCACCGCCCTCGGCAGCGTGACCGTGAACCGGTACATCCTGCAAAAAAAGGATCAGCGCGCCCTGGTGCTGTATTGGTACCAGGGCCGAGGTCGGATTGCCGCGGGAGAGTATCAGGTCAAGTGGGAGCTGCTGCGTGATGCTGCGCTGCGTGGACGCACGGAAGAGGCGCTCGTCCGGGTCGTCGTCCACATGCCGGCCGGGACAAGCGAATCCGATGCGAACGCCAAGGCCGAGTTGACGGCAGCCGCACTGGCCAACGAGGTAGTGAGAGTGTTGCCGAGTTGGTGACCTCGGCTGAGGTCAACAGACGCGCCAGCCCTCAGGTCGAGCGGCGGGTTGGCTCCCAGATCGGATTCAGCTCCCCGCGGAGCGCCTTGGTCCAGGCGAGAAATCCCGCGATGTGACTGGCGAGGACGAAGCCGCAGGTTGAGATCAATCGTGGCAGTGGTGTGCCCTCCGGGGCGATCAGGGCGACGGTCCCGAGCGCCGTCGCCACTCCGACGGCGACGAGCAGACCGAATGCCAGCCAGGAGGACGGACTGAGTAGCGCGAGCCCGATTGGGGCGAGCGGAGCCGTGAGAAACACAAGCCAGCGCACCAGCTTGTGGGACCAGAGCATCCACGCGAAGCTGCGGTAGCGGAACGGATTGAGGAGATGACGCTTGAACCAGAGCGTCTCGAGCCCGCGCGCCATGGTACGGATCTTCCGCCGATACTCACGCCGCAGCGACGAGGTGCGCGGCACCAGACAGATCGCCTCGTCGACCGACACCGCCCGCAATCCCTGCTCTCGGGCCGTCAGCGCTGAGGCGAAGTCGCGGGAGAGCGCCGAGGGCACCAGGCGCTCATGCACCTCCAGGCGGATCGCGTAGAAGCAGCCACTGGCCCCCACGATCGATCCCATCCGAGTTTCCAGCGAGCGTACGTTCATCTCGTAGCCCACGTACCCCGACTCGCCCTCGTTGGCCGCTTCGGCAATGTTTCCGACGCTCACGTCCCGGCCCGATGCCACTCCGACGGTGGGATCCTGAAACACCCTGATCAGCGGTTTCAGGGAGGGGGGCAGAATTCGAATCGTCGCATCGGTATTGACGATGATCTGCCCCGTAAGGTGGGCCAGCGCCGCATTTTCAGCCGCGGTCTTGCCGCCGCGCTCTGGGAGCCGGAGCAGCTCGACACCCTGATCGGCGTAGGAACGCACCACTGCATCGGTACCGTCTGTGGAGGCATCCGAGACGACGAGGATCTGCCGTCGGTCGGCGGGATAGTCGAGCGCAAGGAGGGACTCGATCGTCCCCCGAATTGCCCGCTCCTCGTTGTACGCGGGGACGACAATGCTGATCCGAGCCCACTCGGTTGGATCGCCGAGGGAGGCGGAGGGCGGCCGGAACCCCCCGACCAGGCGCAGGAGCAGGGGATACCCGATGTAGGCATAGCACATCAGCCCAAGAGGCAGGAGCACCAGCAGCAAACCGATCGCGCTCACGGTTCTGTCAGCGCTGCCCGACACGAGCGTCCCCCGAGTGGGTACTGCTCTGATTCGTCAACCGGCAGCGGTCGGACAAGGGGGGTGCGACTGGCGATCGCGGCGCCGCGGAGTTCCGCCGCCGCGACGAGATTGCCGATCAGACCGGGGAGGGCCGGGCGGCCGCCGGCAGTCGGCGCACCATCAACACCATCCGCGCGCATCCAGCCGCTCACCAATCTCGTGTTCGCCATCGGTCTCCTCTGATCGAGTTACGGCCCGGACACTGGCTCGCAGTGATCCTGCGGGGCGGGGGGCGGCACATCCAGGCATGGGCCCGTCCCCACCGGGGCCGAATAGTACCCTGCCCGAACTCCCACGTCTGAACCAGTGCTCCGCCAGGGGCGGGCGGGCCTTGTGTGGACCCATCTGCGAACGACGGCCCCGCGCCAGCCGGTGACCGCCGATCAACCCGGGCGCGGCCGGCAGTGCAGATAAGAGGGCCGCGCTCGATGGGCAAGGTTCAAGCCAATAGTGTGACTTGATCACGCGGAAATCGCCGTGCCGACGGAGTCGGACCGCACCCCGAAGAGGGTCGGCCAATGGTATGCTTCCTGCTAAGTCTATATCAACTCAGATCGTGCGGGCCGCATCGCGCCCCATGCCGCCGGCTTGGCTCCTTTATACAGGAGCGATAGCCGGGACACCAGTTCCCTCTCCGGATCAAGATGACCGACTCTCCCACACGCGGGCCCGACTCGCCCCCGCCGGTGCCCCCCGGCGCGTGCGTCGGCATCGGTGCTGGACTGCTGGCGCGGCACGGGCAGTCCCTGTCGGTGATCCGCGAGGGAGTGAGTCGCACGCCCGCCCCAGCCGATCGCACCGCACCCTGCAAGGCCGTCTTGTGAGTTTCTGGCGGAATCGCAACGTATTCGTGACCGGAGCGAGCGGCCTGCTTGGCTCGTGGATGGTTCAGGAGCTCGTCGCGCGCGGCGCCAATGTGGCCGCCCTGCTGCGCGACTGGGTCCCGGCCAGCCGACTCGTCACTCACGGCCTGCTCGACCGGATCACGGTGGTGCGGGGCGAGCTGGAAGACGCCAGGCTCCTGCTTCGTGCCATCAATGAATACGAAATCGAAACGGTCCTGCATCTTGGCGCCCAGACCATTGTCGGTACCGCGTCGCGGTCGCCGGTGTCCACGTTCGAGGCAAATATCACCGGCACCTGGAACCTGCTCGAAGCCTGCCGACTTTGTCCCACGCTAGTCCGCCGGGTCATCGTCGCCTCGAGCGACAAGGCCTACGGTGAACATCCGGTCCTGCCCTATCGCGAGGACGCGCCGCTGATCGGGCGCTTTCCGTACGATGTCTCCAAGTCCTGCGCCGACCTCATCGCCTTTTCCTACTGGCACACGTACCGGCTTCCAGTCGCGGTGACCCGCTGCGGCAACCTGTTTGGCGGCGGCGACCTGAACTTCAACCGGCTCGTGCCGGGCGCGATCCGTTCCGTCCTGCAGGGGCAGCGCCCCGTCATCCGGAGCGACGGCAGCTTCATTCGCGACTACTTCTACGTGCGCGACGCGGCGGGTGCCTATCTCGCGCTCGCCGAGCGAATGGACGACCCGGCATTCCTTGGCCAGGCGTTCAACTTCGGAACCGAAACGCCGATGTCGGTGCTGGAGATGGTGCAGGCGATTCTCGCCCGGCTGGGCCGGACCGACCTGACGCCGATCATCCAGAATGAAGCGACTCACGAAATTCCGCGGCAATACCTGGACTGCACCAAGGCGCACCGCCTCATGAATTGGCATCCGAGCTATACCCTGGAACAGGGCCTCGACGAGGCCATCGGCTGGTATCGCGAGTGCCTGGCGGCAGCCGACCGGCCGCACCCGGTGCTGCCACTCTCGCCACGTCACTGATGACCGCCCCCGCAGTCGCCCCGCCGCGAGATCCCGGGCCCCCCGTGGCCCGGCCGCCCGCCTCGCGCTGGATGCCGGTGGGTCTCGCAATCGTCCTCGTGGGCGCCCTGACGCTGCGCCTGGTGCGACTCGGGGACGGGCTCTGGTTCGACGAAATCCAGACGCTGGTCGAGCATGCCCGGTTGCCGGTCGGCCAGATCGTGACGACCTTCGCGAGCCAGAACCAGCACCCGCTCTATTCGCTGCTGGCGCATGCCAGCATGGCCGTACTGGGGGAATCGGCCACTGCACTCCGGCTCCCCGCCGTTCTGTTCGGCGTGTTAGGTGTCTGGGGGCTGTACCGGCTCGGCGGGCAGGTGTTGCGCCCCGCCGAAGGGTTGCTGGTGGCGGCGCTGCTCGCCGTGGCCGCCCCCCATATCTGGTTCTCCCAGAATGCCCGGGGCTACACCGGATTGCTGGCCGGCGCGCTGTTCGGCACCGAGGCGTTTCGCCGCCTGCTGAAGGAGGAGGAGGCGGGCTGGGGCGTGGTCGGCGTGTATGCGGGAACGGTCGGGTTGTCTATCTATCTTCACTCGACCGCCGCGTTCCTGCTCGCCGCGCACGGCCTGATCTGGCTGGTGTTGCGGCGCCACTTGCCCCATCGTGGCCGCCGGGCATTCGCGGCCCTCCTCGGAGCGGGCCTGCTGGCCATCCTCTGCTACGCCCCGGTGCTGCCGCGGCTGATCCCGACGCTGCTCGGCGAGCCGCATCCAGCGACTGCCGTGCCCGAGACGATTGCCTGGAAGAGCCCACTCTGGCTGGTGGGCGAAACGCTGGCCGTCCTGGCGCGGGCCGTCCCGGGCGGCTACGCCGGACTCGGGGTCGGGGCCATCGTTGGCCTGGCCGGCCTCGCCTGGTTCTGGCGCCACGATCGGGTGACCCTCGCGTTGTTCCTGTTGCCGGCCGTTGTGACGGTGCTGGTCGTGGTCGGTCTGCACCACAATCTGTGGCCGCGATTCTTCTTCTTCAGTGCAGGTTTCGCCCTGATCATCGGGGTCCGCGGCGCGGTGAGCCTGAGTGAGCGCGCGGCAGGTGACCGGGGCCGTACTCTCGCCCTGGCCGGGGGGGCGCTCGCGGTGCTGGGCGGCGTGCTGCTTTCGCCACGCGCGTGGGGACCGAAGCAGGACTACGAAAGCGCGGTATACTTTGTCGAGTCCAACGCCGCACCCGGCGATGCGCGTGTCGTGGTCGATCTGACCATTCTCCCGGTCCAGCAGTGGCTGGGGCGGGACTGGCCGGCGGTGAATACGGTCGACGACCTCGCACGCGAGACCAGCACCCATCGACGGACCTGGGTCCTGACCACCTTTCCCATCCGGCTGCGGTCAATCGCGCCGGAGCTGAGCAGTTGGCTGCAGCAGCGATACGACACCATGGCGGTGTTCCATGGATCCGTGAGTGGCGGTGACATCGCCGTGCTTGCCTCGCGGCCCGGCGCCAGCGAATGAGGAGAATCTGATGATCGAAGAAATTCTTGACGATGCCGGACCGACCCTGCCGCAGGCGGTCAGCGTCGTGATCCCCGCGTACAATGAGGGCGCGCACGTGGCGAGTCAGGTACGCGATGTCGAGCGCGTCCTCAAGACCACCGACTGGCGCTACGAGATCATCGTGGTGGATGATGGCTCGAAGGATGACACCGCGCTGCAGGCCGATACCACTGGCGCCCGGGTGCTGCGCCGGGTGCGCAACCGGGGCTATGGTGCCGGTCTCAAGCTGGGCATCCGCCACGCGCAATACGGATACATTCTGATCACCGATGCCGACGGGACGTATCCGGTCGAGGCCATCCCCGCCATGCTGGCCAGCGCGGAACGGCACGCGATGGTGGTGGGCGCCCGCACCGGGACGACCGTGCATATCCCGCTGATCCGCCGCCCTGCCAAGGCCTTCATCCGGTGGCTCGCCAGCTACCTCAGCGGCCAGCACATCCCGGACATCAATTCCGGCCTGCGGCTGATGCGGAGGGACCTCATCGAGCGCTATGAGCACCTGTTGCCCGATGGCTTCTCCTTCACGACGACAATCACGCTCGCGTCGATCTGCAACGGCTACGCGGTGCAGTATCAGTCCATCGACTATCACGCGCGTCTGGGCGAATCCAAGATCCGGGCCCGCCACGCCTACGACTTCACGCTGCTGGTCCTGCGGGTGATCGTCTACTTCAACCCGCTCAAGATCTTCATCCCGCTGGGCGCCTTCCTCGCCACCATCGGTCTGACCAAGCTGGTCTACGACATCTGGAAGGACAATCTTTCGGAAACGACCCTCCTGGGGCTGCTGGGCGCGATGCTGGTGTGGTCCGTGGGTATGCTGGCGGACCAGAATGCGCGGACGGCGGTGCGGCGATGAAGCTCTGGCTCCGGGTCACCGTAAGCGTCGGACTCCTCGCGCTGCTGGTGGTGCTGGTTCCGTGGGCGGAGGCGCGCGATGCCGTACGGCGGCTGCCACCCAGCCTCTGGGTGCTCGTGTGGCTCGGCTTCATCGGCGGGCACGCCCTCAGCGTCGTGAAGTGGCGATTGTTCGTGAACGCGGGCCATGCCCATCTCGGCTTCCGCGACGCGGTGCAATGCTACTCTGCCGGCCTTTTCGCCAACCTCTGCCTGCCCAGCATCGTCGGGGGCGACGTGCTGCGGGCGGTCCTCGCGACCCGCTTCACCCGTCGCCCCGAGGCGGCATTTCTCGGTGGCGTGCTCGACCGGCTGACCGACATGCTCGGGCTGTCGCTGCTTGTCGGTATCGGCGGCCTGGCCGCCGGCGGAGCGCTGCCGGGCTGGTGGGGCCAGGCACTCCAGGTCGGCCTGCTGGTCGGCATGGCGCTGATCGGCATGTCGTTGCCGCTCATCCTGCGTCGACCGCTGGCACGCTGGCCCCGCAAGTTCCGCCGGCAGATCGGCCGCGGCCTCGTCGCCGTCCGCCGGCTCGCGCGCAATCCCGGCACGGCAGCCCTGGCGCTCGGGCTTTCGCTCGCAATCCAATCGAGCTTCGTCCTGCTCAACCGGGGGCTCGGTGAAGCGATCGGGATCCAGGTGCCACTCGCCGTCTGGTTTCTGGTCTGGCCGCTGGCCAAGGTCGCCAGCCTGATGCCCATCAGCCTGGGCGGACTCGCGGTCCGCGAGGCAACGCTGGCCACGCTGCTCGCACCCTTTGGCGTTCCGTTCGCCGTCGGCATCGTCTGCTCGCTGTTGTGGCAGACCGTGCTGATCGCGGGTGGGCTGGTGGGGGGGCTGACCTGGCTGGTGCTCGACCGGACCCGCCCGGTGCAACCGACGCTGGAATCGAATTCGACCACGGTGCCAGGACATGTCTGAGCCACGCGTCGTCATCCTGGGGGGTGGACCGGCCGGTGTCGGTGCCGCCTGGCGGTTGCGCACTCGCGGCAAGGCGCAGGTCACGCTGTTCGAACAGGGCGACCGCCTCGGCGGCAACGCCGGCAGTTTCGAGTTTGGTGACCAGCGGGTCGATTTTGGCAGTCACCGCCTGCATCCCGCGACCGAACCCGGCATCATGGCGGACATCCAGACCTTGTTAGGCGGCGATCTGCTCGACCGCCCGCGTCATGGCCGGATCGGTCTGATGGGTCGCTGGATTCACTTCCCGCTCAAGCCGATCGACCTGGCGCTCCGCCTGCCCCCGAGTTTCGGATTGGGCGCGGCGTGGGACGCGGCGACCAAGCGATTCCGGATGCCGCAGCCCGGAGCGCCCGAGAATTTCGCCTCCGTGCTGCGGGCCAATCTCGGACCGACGATCTGCGATCATTTCTATTTTCCCTACGCACGAAAGATCTGGGGCCGACCGCCGGAAGAGCTCTCCGCGATCCAGGCCCGGCGCCGCGTCTCCGCGGGATCGTTCGGCAAGCTGGTGCGCAAGGTGCTCTCCGCGGTGCCGGGGCTGAAGCCGCCCGGTGCGGGCCGCTTTTTCTATCCCCGGAAGGGATTCGGCCAGATCTGCGAGGGGTACGCGGAGGCGGCACGACAGGCGGGCGCCGACATCCGGCTCGGATGGCAGGTCGTGAAGCTGACGCCGCCCACGAGTGCGACGTCGCCATGGCTGGTCACCGCGGAACGCAACGGCGAGCAGGTGCGGGTCGAAGCTGACCATGTCTGGTCGACGCTGCCCATCACGTTATTGGCGAGGCTGCTGGATGGCCCGGTGCCGGAAGCGGTGCGTACCGCTGCACAGGCGATCACCTATCGGGCGATGATCCTGATCTACCTGCAGCTCGATGTCGCCCAGTTCACCGAGTACGACGCGCACTACTTCCCCGCCGCCAATCTGCGGATCACACGGCTCTCCGAACCGAAAAACTATTTCGCCACCGGGTTGCCGGCGACGACGACCGTGCTCTGCGCCGAGCTGCCTTGCGATCCCCGGGACGCGGTCTGGAGCATGACCGACGCCGAACTCGGCGCCCTCGTCACCGAAGACCTGAAGAATGCCGGCGTACCGCTCCCCCGCCCTGCGATCGCGGTTCTCGCCCGGCGGCTCAAGCAGGCCTACCCAATCTATACGCCGGGTTACGAGACACCCTTCGGCCAGCTCGACGCCTGGTCCGGAACGCTTCCGCGGCTGCTCACCTACGGGCGGCAGGGCCTGTTTGCCCACGACAACACGCATCATGCGCTCGCCATGGCGTACCGCGCCGTGGACTGCATGCACGAGGGTCAGTTCGATGCCGTCGCGTGGCAACGACATCGCGCGGAGTTCGAGACCCACGTGGTCGAAGACTGAGGAGGTCCGCCCGTGAGCCTCTTCGTACTCGGCGCAGTGCTCGCGCTCGTTGCCACGCCGCATTCGATGCCGCCGGGGCCCGACTCCGTCACGTTTGTCGTCCTGGGCCACATACGAGGCAAGGACGACGGTACGCTGAGCCCGAAGCTGCCCGAGTTGATCGATCGGGTCCGTGCGATCCGGCCGGCGTTTGTGGTGCTGACGGGAGACATCATCTGGGGGGATGTGCACCACGACATGGTGGACAGCGCCTGGGTCGAGCAGCAGTGGGACCGGGTGGATTCCGCACTCGCCGGGCTGAAGGTTCCAGTGTACCGGACACCCGGGAATCATGATATCTCCGACCTGGTGACCAGAAATATCTGGCGGCGGAGGTATGGAGTCCCCAATCAGGTGCTGGTGCGGGACGGGCTGCGCCTCGTACTGATCCCCAGCGCCTGGATTCCCGCCGACGGCGATACGCGGCACAATCCGTATGTGCGGCCCGCCGCGCTGGATAGTTCGATGGTCCGCTGGTTGGGGGAAGCACTCGCCGGCCCGCCTCCTCCAGGACCGACGCTGGTGTTCATGCACCACCTGCTCTGGTGGGAAGCGGCGGCACCCTGGTGGCATGACGTGCATCCGCTGCTTCGTGCCGCCGGGGTGCAGGTCGTGTTCGGCGGCGACCTCGGCCCACTGAAGTTCGGCCACACCGAGCGGGACGGGATACGCTACATCCAGTCGTCCATGGAAGCGGCCAATCAATTGGTGACGCTTCGCAAGCTGGAGCCCAGCCGAATACTTTCCAGCCAGTTCGACAACTTCCTGGTGGTGCGGGTCCGCGGTCCGGACGTCCGGGTCGAGGTGGAGGTACTGGGTGCGCTCAACAGCGAACAATTCACCGCGGAGCGCTATCGGACCATGATGGAGCCCTGGCCCAAGACATTTCGAGAGCGGATGGCCGAACTGGTCTCCACCCGCCGGATTGCGGCGCTTGCCGTGGTGCTTCTGGGGGTATTCACGGGTGGGTGGTGGGTCGGCCGCCGACGAACCGCCAGTTAGGTGACCTCTTCGCTCCGACCTGGGCGGCACCGTCAGGACCTGGGATCGAAACGGCGAGGGAGGCCAGCGCAACCCTCTCCGCCGCCCGGTGCGCCGGCCTAGAGCGCGACCCGGATCCTCCCGCCACGCTGCACCCGGATCGCCCCCAGCGCCACCAGGCTGACCAGATACACGACCGCTCCCGCCAGGACGCGGCCCGGAACCCCGCCCGGAACCAGCTGGACCACCAACCCCATCAGAGCGCTGGCGACCAGGACCGGTCGGAAGCGACCCAGTCCGGGCAGTCGGAACCCCTCCCCGCGAACCGCGCTGAACGCCAGGCCCAGCCGCACCGTCTCGGTGATCAGCCCGGCGGTAGCCGCGCCCACGAGTCCCCAACGCGGAACCATGAGGACGTTCAGGATGAGGTGAAGCAGGGCGGCCCACACGGTGACTCTCAGGACGACCGATTCATGCCCCGTCGACTGGAGCGCCATCAACGGGAGATCCCGCAGCACGCAGATGGGGATCGACCACAACAGCAGGGCGAGCGGAATGGCGGCGGGGAGGTAGCCCGGGCCGTAGAGCAGCGCCACGAGCGGCAGCGCAAGCAACGATCCGCCGACGGCGATCGGGAGCGCGAGCGCCGTCACGTGCAGCGCCGCGGTTTGAAGGAGCGTCACCTGCCTCGGCCGATCTGCCACGAGTGCGGCAAGGGACGGCAGCAGGCTCATGCTGTAGGCCGTGCCCACATTGAGGAAGAATGTGACCAGCGCTACGGCCGCGCTGAGGTACCCGACCGCCGCCGGGCCTTTGACCGCGCGCAGAAACAGGAAGCTGACGTTGTATATCACCAGGCCAAGCACCGCGCTCGTCGCGAGCGCGCCGCCTCGCGCCACCAGCGGCCGCAGCACCTGGCGATCAAACTGCACTCGCAGCGACACCCCGCGGCGGCGCAGCACAAGCAACGCGACGAGGGACAGCAGCAGCTCGCCGCCGAGCTGGGCCTGGGGGACCCCCGAGACGTCTCCGGGACCGTGGACCAGCAGGAGCAGCAACACTGCGGTCAGGACCTGCGCAGCGAGCGTTGCCAGTGCAGCCAGGCGATGCTCTCCCAGGCCCAACAACGCCCAGCGCGCACCCAGACCGGTGCCCAGCAGACTGAGGCTGGAGAGGAGCAGCGTGGAGCCGTCGGGCGCCGGGAGCAGAAGCAGTCCCACGAGTGCCGTCCCCCCGATCGCTGTGACGGCCAGTCCCAATCGGGCCAGCAGCAGGGTGGGAAGTATGCGTCCCGAATCGGCGGGCCGAGCGGCTACCTCCCGCACTCCCAACCCGAGCTCGAAGCCCCAGTCAACGATGCGGTTGAGGTACAGGGTGACGGCGGTGGCGACCCCAATGATGCCGAACATCGGCGCGCCGAGCGCACGGGCGGCCACGACCATGGCGGCGAAGCCCAATAGTCGAGCTGCCACTTCACCGAGCCCAAGCGCCAGGAACCGGCGGGCGACGGTGGCGCTCTGGTCCGTGTCAGCGGACACTGACGAGAGCTGCCTGAGGGGCTACCGTACCCGCGGGGTGGTCGTGATGGTGGAGGCGCTCGGCCGGGCCTCGAGGCGTGCGATGCGGTCGGCAATCATGTGCGGCGCCAGTCGCCCTGCCCCACAGGGGCCGAGCGCGAGGATCAACAGACGGTTGCGATGCATCGGAGATAGGCATGCCTTGATCGTAATGGTTACTTTGTCGGCCGCCAGCGCCACACGGGCCCGTGCCGGAAGGCAGCTGCCAAGCCGGGTCGACACCGGCCCGCGTCTCTTCCCCGTGAGTCGGCCTGCCCGATCGGTGGCCGGCGCTGCCGACGGACCCGACACGGTCGCCGGAACAACGTGAAGCGCCGCGCGGACGAGCCGGGCTGCTGAGTCGGCCCGGGGCATCATCGGCTCTGCACGAAATCATTTCCGCTGCAGCGGAACCCTCGCAGGGTCCGCCAGGTAGGTCGCGATGCTGTAGCACGAGGCGCCCGGGTCGTCGGGTTCCTCCGGATTCCGGATGCGGTAGACGAGGGCTCGTGGCGGCACCCAGATGGTGAGCTCCAGACGATGGCACCATTGGGCGACGACCGGCGCGAGTATCCGCAACTCGGAGCCCCGGGTCCGGCCGAACACGATGTATCGGATGTCGCGAGCCTGAAGATCCTGGAGCAGCGTTGCCGAATCGCCGTCGATGGCGGGGAGAATGTTGGCGCTCTTTCGGCCTGAGTAGTACGCCACCATCGGGTCGTGTACGGCGAGGGCCCCACCAGGCGGGTGTGCCGGCGAGGCGAGGGCACGCGCCGCGACGTAGAAGGTGCGGGCATCCTCGGTGAAACACCCCGGACGATCGATCGGGTGGGAACGGTCGCAGCCACTCAACTCACGCCAATCTGCCGCCCAGCCGATCAAACCACAGGCAACCAGGCCGGCGGAACTCAGGCCCAGGGCGATACCGCGCAGCAACCGCCTGCCTCGCGTGAGGCTTTCCACCGCCACCATCACGGCAAGGATGAGCAGCGGGGTAACGCCATAGAGAAACCGGGAGGACCGGACCGGCCACACGAGGAGAATCGCGAGGTAGGCGGCGACGAAGAGCACGGACTGCCGCCAGCGGCGCCACATGACCACAAGTCCCGCAAGGCACACCACAGCGAGAAAGGTTCCCAGGAGAGAGTGACCCGTCGGCGTGTCGAGGCCAGGCCACAGGAGAACCTCAGGCAAGTCGTGAATCCGATACCGGTAGGCAAATAACTTGACATGGGTGAACAGGCTCTCGCCCGGAATATGGGTCGCCGCCCGGACGTAGGAGCGACCGGAGGGGTGCAGCGAGACGGGAACCAGGATCGTATGGAGCAACCAGACGCCGGTGGTCGCCGCCGAAACGAGCGTCACCGTCACGGCGGCGCGGAACCGGCGGCTCAGGAGCAGGTGAGCCACCAGGGCCGCCAGCACGGCGATGGCGACGCTTCGTACCATTGTGGCGGCCACTCCCGTGACGATGGCCCAGGCGAGCCACTTCGGGCGCCCCGCTTCCCGGTCGACCAGCCAGAGTGTGAGCATCGTCAGGCAGAGAAACACGGACTCCGCCAGGAGGCTCCCCGCCATCCGGAGGATCAGGGCATTCACGGCGACGGGGATGACCACCGCCAGGGCCAGCCAGGAGTCGGCGTGTCGTCGCACCAGGCTGTAGAGTAAGGCGAGTCCGGCGGCGGAGCACAGCGTCCCCAGTGCGAGGAAGGCATCGAGTCGCTCTCCGGCCACCCGGCTGAGGAGCGCGAGAATCAGGGGATACCCGGGCGGGTACTGGGTGTGGGGCGTCGTTTCGACGAGGTGCGAATTGAGGTATTGCAGCTTCAGCAATGAGCGGGACAGCAACAGGTAGAGTGCGTCGTCGTCCCGATACGTGATACCAGGCTCCCGGATGAGCCAGACCATGACGACGTGACCGATGAGGACCGCCGCGAGCAGACCGATTTCGAGGGGCGACCATCGGTTCCCGGTGGAACGACGTTCGCTGGGCGGTGTCGGCATCGAGGGCGCCGACGGCGGGCTGGTGTTGCTCACGATGGGCCCATCCCTGTAAACGAGGGTGTCAGTTCCCCTGCATCCCGAGGCGACCTCGGCCGGGTCGATGCAGCGCCTGCGCTGGATGAGCCGGCGACGCCGGCGTTAGCATACTGCTTGCCTGGTTGTTCCAGCGAATGGAATATTTGCAAGATCCGAGCCTTTGACCACCTTTCGACATACCCGGAGAGCATCGCTGATGACCCCCACGGATGCATTCGTCCTTCGTCGCCTGCGCGTATTCGGCTGGGCCCTGGCGGGACTCGGGATCTGCCTTCGCCTCCGTCAGTACCTCGCCGGACGGCCGCTGTGGCTGGACGAGGCCATGGTGACGCTGAATGTCCTGCTTCGAAGCTACGGGGGTCTGCTTCGACCGCTGGACAGCGACCAGACCGCCCCTTTCCCGTTCCTCTGGGCCGTCAAGCTGGCCTCGAGCCTTGGTGGGACGGACGAGCGCGTACTCCGGCTGACACCCATGCTGGGTGGTATTGCCCTGCTCGTGCTGATGGTCCCCCTGGCCCGCCGCATCCTGGAACCACGCGTCGCGGTTCTCGCCATCGGCGTCGCCGCAATTTCACCGATCCTGATCTACTACAGCAATGAGATAAAGCCCTACGGTACCGATGCGACGATGATGGCGCTCCTGGCTCTGCTGACCCTGCGGGTGCTCGACCATCCTGAGTCGCGCCCCGCATGGGCCGCCTTGTGCCTCACTGCTATCGTCGCCAGCGCGGCCGTGTCTCCGATACCGTTCTGCCTGACAGGCGTGGCAGCAGCACTCCTCTGGGACCGCAACGTCCGGCGCTCCGCCCCGTTTCGCCGCTGGTTTCCCGCGCTGCTGCTCGGCTCCGGACTGGTCTTCCTGGCGCTCTATCTCCGGCTGTACCGGCCGGTCGCGGAGAACGCGTTCATGCAGCGATTCTGGATCTCTTCCTTCCTCGACCCTACCCTCCCCCAATTCGCCACAACGCTCAGGACGGCGTTCGGCACCGGGTTCCGGGACCTCTTCCTCGCGGAGGGCGGGAGCTGGCGGGTCACTGCGGGACTGGTGTTCCTGATCCCCTTCGGCATCGGGATCAATGCCATCCGGACAAGGTGCGGCATGCCGGTGCTGCTGTTGTGCACCGTCCCCTGGATCGCGGGTCTGACCGCCTCCGTCCTCCGCCGATATCCATTCGCCCCGCGTCTCATGCTGTTCTCGGCACCCCTGGTGATCATCGTGGTCGCCGCGGGGGTTGCCGCCACGTCGCATTGGCTCTGGGCCCGCTGGAACCGGATCCCGTGGTTCTACGCCGCCTGCGCCGGACTGGCGGTCCTGCCGGGCCTGGACGCCGTCCGACAGATCCGGGAGCCGTTTCAGCGGGAGGCCGTTGGGTTGCTGATCCCGTGGGTGGAGCAAGAGCACGCCCCAGGCGCCGTCATCTACGTCCCGGGGCGGACGATGGCCGCCTGGTTGTTCTACTCGACCGACTGGCACGCGCCTGACACGGCGCGGGTCCTCCAGCTGGGCCGCCTCGTCAGCTCGGCGGGTGGGGCCTTCTACCTCGCTCCGACCCGGCGAGACTCCATCAGGGCCGAAGGGGATGCGTACCGCTTCAGCTACCGGGACTGGATCGAAGTCATCGGGATCTCACCCGGACACGGACCCAACGAGGCGGGACAGAATCAACCGCTTCCCGATCCGGGGTGGGCTGACAATGAAATCCGCCGGATGTTCGCCGCTGGGGGCCGGGAACTCTGGCTGGTATCGGCCACCTATTACCCCGGGCATCTTGATCCGCTGGTCGCGCCGCTGGAGGCGGCGGGGGCTACCGTCATGGAACGGCGCCTCATGCCCGGTGCGAATGTCACCCGGTACCAGCTCCCTGAATCGGGGCGTCCCTCGCCGGCGGGGCGCTGAGGCGAATCCCTGCTTCGGTCGCCTGAGGTCTACCCGCGCGCCTTCAGTGCCTGCAAGTCGGTCTTGTCGGTGGAGGTGCGCGGGAGGGTGTCGAGAAATCCGAAGCTGTCGGGGATCATGTACTGCGGCAGTCGCCCCATGCAGTACTGCTTGAGCGCGATGATCGACAGGCGCTCCCCGCTCTTGCTGGCGAGCCATGCCTTGATGGAGACGCTTCCGTCGGCGGCGGACAGCGCCACACAGGCAGCCTCCTGCACATCGGGGTGCCCGGTGAGGGCCGCCTCGATCTCACCCAGCTCCACCCGGTAGCCACGCCGCTTGACCATCCGGTCCCGACGGCCATGGAAGAGATAGACCCCTCCGTCCTGCTCCACGACCAGATCTCCGGTGCGATACCAGCGGGTGCCGTCGGCGGCATCGACGAAGGCCTGCGCGTTTCTCTCGGGGAGATTCCAGTAGCCCGACATGATTCCCGCGCCCGCGACGATCAATTCTCCTTTGTCGCCCTTGCCGAGGGTCGAGCCGTCGAGATCCGCCACGCGGCACTGGAGGTGGGAACAGCACCAGCCGATCGGATACGGTTCGGTCCGGTCGGCGGGGACCTCGGCGGGAATCTCGTAGTAGGTGCAGACGTTGGTTTCCGTCGGTCCGTAGAGATTCCAGTACCGCGGCCCTTGCCACAACGCCTTGATGGCGCGAAGCCGCGGCACCGCGAAGACCTCGCCGGCAAAGAGCACGTGCCGGAGCGCGGACCAGTCGAGCTGTTCGAGTTTCCCGTATTGGGCCAGCAGGCTGAGAATCGACGGCGTCGAATACCAGATGGTGATGCGCTGCTTCGCAATCAGCGGGGCCAGAGTCCCTGGGTCCTTCCCGGCATCTTCACTGATCAGGACGAGGCGCGCCCCGTGCTTGAGCGGGACGTAGAGGTCGTGCACGGAGAGATCGAAATGGAAAGGCGCGTGGGAGGAAAAGACATCCTCCGCGTGCGGCTGGAACACCTCGGAGCACCAGTCGACGAAGCTGGTGGCGGCCAGGTGCGTGAGCATGACACCCTTTGGCTTCCCGGTGGAGCCCGAGGTGTACAGGATGTACGCCAGCCCCTCGAGTCCCGGATCGACCGTCGCGGCCACCGGTGAGACAGGTCCGGTTGCGAGCGCCGCCCGCAACCCGCGTCCGCCGCCCACCTCATCCAGCACCAGCAGGGACAGCGTGCGGCCCAGCTTGGCCAGTTCCTCTTCGAGGGCGGCGACCGACTCGCGTTGCACCACCACCGCGCGCACGTCGGCGTCGGTCAGAATGAAGGCCGCCCGCCACGCCGGGGAACCCGGATCGATCGGTATGTAGGCCGCACCCGTCTTCAGGATGCCGAATACCGTGGCGACCGAATCGATGGACTTGGGCAGGTACAATCCCACCCGGTCGCCGGTGCGGGCGCCCATGGCGACGAGGCGGTCGCGCAGCTGGTCCGACAAGCGGGCCAGATCACCGTAACTGATCTCCCCCGTGCCGGGATCGACCACGGCGATTTTCTGTGGCGTCCGAACCGCCGACGCGTCAAGCCAGTGGTGCAGACAGGGTGAGTGTGTCATTCAGGCGCTCCGGTGGTGGTCGCGCCTCTCCGATTGTGTGACCTCAGGCATCGTGGTCCCCGGCGGATGGCTAGACGCGGGCGGACTTGCTCCGCACCAGCGCCTCGATCGCGGTCAGGGTGTCCAGCCGATCGGCATCCACCTCGTGGGCTTCCAACTGAATGCCGAACCGCTGCTCGATGAAGGAGACAAGCTCGAGCGTGGCCAGCGAATCCAGAATCCCCCCGGTGATAAGCGGGGTATCGTTGCGCAGGGCCGAAGGGTCCTCGCCCTTCAGGAACGTCTCGAGGATGTACTGCCTCACAGGTCCGATGACATCGTCCATCGTGGGAAGCCTCAGTGTCAGGGTAATGCGCCGGAGCGCAGGGGCTGGTGCACAGCGGTCGTGTCCCATAGGGGAGGCAGGCCCAGCCGATCCGCAAACGCACGGAGCTGCGCTTCAAGCGCCCGGGCCATCAGCGCATTGCCCCGTTGATTCCAGTGCCGGTCATAGTCCGCGATCCGGAACTCCCCCTCCGGCTGGCCGCCGTACGGCTGGCTCAGATCGAGGATGGGCCAGCCGAGTTCGCCAGCCACCGTCGCCATCCGCCGCTCCTTCGATGGGGCGTATTCCGGCAGACGGATGATGACCAGTGCGGCACGGGCACCGTGATCTTTCGTGGTACTGTCGGCACGGGTGATCGAGGAGCCGAGCAGCGAATCCTGCAGCGCCGCGACGCCACGGAGAATGGCGTCGGATTTCGAACTCGAGTCCAGTCCGGCGCGCTGGATAGCCTGGCGGAGTGCCGGATCGGGAAAGGAAATTCCTCGCCGCAGCAGGTACTGGAAGTGCAGCCCGAGGCCGGCCAGATCGGGCGGCAGGCTGGTGAGCAGCACCAGATCCGGCTGGAACAGGATCGCCTTCTGCTCCAGCTGCACCGCCTGCTGGAGCGCGGAGTAGCCGGCCACCCCGAAATTGAGCACCTCGACGTGGCGCCCCAGCGGGATGGCGAGCGAGTCCAGCCGACGCTCGAGCAGTGCGGTGAAATCGGTGCCATCCGGGACACCCGGCGCCATCACCGGTGAAGCACCGAGGATCGCAATGCGGTACGTGCCCGGAGGCTTGGCCAGCGGGTATTCCTTGTCATGCATCCCGTGGCTGTTGATGGAGAAATCCTGCTGCTTGAACCGGATCGTCTGGCTCGGCGCCAGCTCTGTGACCAGGAAGTCGTTCCGGAAGGCCCAGCCGGTGGTCTGCTCGAGGCTTATCCAGTCGGCGGGCTGGCTCTGACGAACTTCCCACAATTGCCCCGCCAGGCGATTCGGACTGCTGAGCGACTCATAGTAGCCGCGGGTGAGCAGGTTTTCATCGCGTTGATTGAGCCGGCTGCTCGACACGTGGGCGATCACGCCGGCAGTGGTGGACCCGAGGGCGTCCTTGACCGGTGGCTGGGCCAGCAGCACCAGACCGCCGAGCACCGAAGCGTGGAGGGCGCTGTGCCGCAGCGTCATGCTGAGCGACAGCGGCCTGAGCTTGAGTTCCCGGAGATCGGTCGCACCCCAGTTCCACCCTCCGACCGCGAGGAGCAACCCGACCACCCCGGACAACAACAGGATGCCGCGCCGATCCACGTTCGCGCCCATCCGGAGGATGCTGAAGAACGACCCCGGCGATTCACTGGTCCACAGCGTGAACAGGATCGACATGGTGAGATAGACGGTGACAGTGCCCACCGCCCGGCGGAAGTCGTAGCCCTTGTTCACGGCCACCCGCTTCCGGGCGCGGGCCAGATCGCCGGCGGCGGACAGCACGACCAGAACGCCGAGAACCGACCAGAACAGACTATCCGAGGCAGTGAACGGATTGCCACCGACGATCCAGTATTTCTGCCAGCCGTGCAGCGCCCAGGTGAGCAGCATGACCACGGCGGTGGAGAGCAGGATCGCTCGGCCATTCCCGATCCTGCGGACTGCGAAGAAGGTGGGGTGGTACACCACCTTCATCATGAAATCCTTCCAGTAGATGTTGATGCGCCGCCAGAGCTCGGTGAAGCTGCTGGAGAGGTAATACAGGTGATGGGTCTCGGGCAGGCGGAAACCGAAGAGGTGCAGCAGACCGACGACCAGATGGAACTGACCCGAGACCCGGAGATACAGGAGGTAGGTCTGCAGGCAGTACTGGACCACGTCGCCCAGTCCGCGGATGTCGGCGGGATCCACCACCACGTAGTGATAGATCACCCGGTACAACAGCAAGTGGATGACGCCGCGGGTCATCCAGCTGATGCCTCGGGCGTACAGCGCGCTCTCCGGCGCATCGTAGTGCTGGCGGATGAACGTCTTGTAGTCGACGATGGGAAAGAACGGAAACGCGGCGTTGGGGATCATGAAGAGATACCCCAGCGTGGCCCAGATATCCCTGGGCGGCCCCTCATGTTTGACCGAATAGAGAAACAGCACCACCCGGAACATGAACATCCCGCCGACCACCGGCCAGATATAGCCTGGCATCCCCACTGGCAGCACGCCTTCGCGGGCCAGGCCAAGGGCGAGAACCAGTCCCAGACTCAGCGCCAGGCGGAGGGAGGCGGACACGGGCAGCAGCCCGAGACCAAGGAAGAGCAGCCCGATGGCGATGACCCAGAGTCCGGCCATCGAGAACAGCAGGAAGATCGCGGCGACCGAAACCGCCGCGAAGCAAGCCATCCGCAGGCGGATCGGCAGTAGTGCCTGGAGGACAAAGCCCGCCCCGGCAAACAGCAGCGTGTGGTACAGTCCGCGGCTCTCGAGCTCGAACTCCCGGATCACCAGAGCCAGGAGTACGAGCTGCGAGGCCGTCAACACGATCCGGAGCGTGCCCTCCAGGGTACGGGTCGGCGACCCGGCCTGATCCTTCTCCACCGGTATGGCGGTGCCCACGGACATGCACAAACCTCGTTATTGACTAGGTGCCGACACCCCGGCCAAGAGTGCAGCAAATTGATGGGACTTGGGAGCTACCCTCTTCTGCGAGCTTCGTGCCGTTTCTCCCGCCTAAGCTTGATGCTCCGGAACAACCGGGCCACCAGCTTCTGTGGCGCCACTGCATCATGGTTTCCCGGTCCTGAAGCAGGGATGAAACACCCCAGCGAAACACCTAGATTCCCAAGTTGCGGGTAATGAGGTTACGCTGGACCTGAGAGGTCCCCGAGTAGAGGGTCCCACCGACCGCATCGCGGAGATCCCGCTCGACCTCATACTCCGTCATGTAGCCATAGCCGCCTCGCACCTGCACGGCATCAAGGCAACTTTGTACCATCGCCTCTCCCAGGTACAGTTTGGCGATTGCCGCCCGAAGGCCGGCGAATTCCCCCCGCTCCTTGGCCCACGCGGCTTGGTAGAGAAGCAGCCGGGAGGCTTCCAGGCGAACCTTCATGTCGGCGATCCGGTGGGAGACCCCCTGGAACTCCCCAATCGGCTTGCCAAACTGCTTGCGCTCCCGGGTGTATCGGACGGCGTCCTCCACCAGCCGGTCCATGGTGCCGAGGTTGCTGGCGAGGATACAGGCCCGCTCCCATTCCATGGAGTCGTTGAACAGTTGCACGCCCCGGCCCTCACGGCCCAACCGATTGGCGGTCGGCACGCGGCAGTTTTCGAAGAACAGCTCCGCCATGGGAGAAGTCTTCAATCCCATCTTGGCAATCTTTTTCCCCACCGAGAAGCCCGGGGTCTCTCGCTCAACCAGAAACGGCGTCAGTCCCAACGCCCCCTTGGTGCGGTCGATGGTGGCAAAGACCAGGAACAGGTCGGCGACTGGCGCCTCGCTGACGAAGGTCTTCGCACCGTTCAGCAGGTAGTGGTCGCCATCAACGGTGGCGGTGGTGCGGAGGGCGAACGCATCGGAGCCTGAATCCGGCTCGCTCATGGCGTGGGCCCCAATCCACTCTCCGCTGTTGAGCCGGGGCAGGTAACGTCGCTTCTGGTCCTCACTGCCGAAGCGATGGATCGGCATCTGGACGCTCCACATCTGGGCCGCAAGTCCGAAGAGCAGCCCGTTGTCCTTGCAGGCATAGCCGAGGGTCTCCATCGCCAGGATGGTGGTGAGGACGTCCCTCCCGCCGCCACCATGCTCCTCCGCAAAGGGGAGCCCTTGGATCCCGAACTCACCACATCGGCGCCACAGGTCCCGGCTGAACTCGGCTGCATGATCCCGTGCGATGAGGTCATCCTGGAGCGCTTTCCGGGCGAAGTCCAGCACCGCCTGCCGGAATTCAAGTTGCTCGCTGCTCCAGGCGAAGTCCATAATTGACCGATGGTTAGGGGGTACAGGCCCGGCAGGCCGGGGTCAGGCACGCCTTCACTTTGCAGAATCCATGCGCGATGGGCCGGTGACCAGGCTCCAGGGGCATGGAACCTGCTTATTCGGGCCCATCAGACCCTTTTCTGGCACTACGATACCACGCCGTTCTGCCCGTCCCCCGTGCATGGCGCGGATCGGGTATAGTACTCTGGCGGACGGACGCTCGCCGCACGCCGGCCCCTGAGAAAGCGGCCGACCGCAGGGGAAATTGTCTCTGGGCCGCCATATCGCAAGCTGCAGGGACAGGACGCGTACCGCCGTATGGGGCCATCACCCCTGATCGGCGGTGCGGGCGGGCTAACCAGTTCTGGAGGGATCGATGGACGGTACCAGTGAAGAGCGCTGCGATGTGGTCGTCATCGGAGGCGGACCCGGTGGCTCGAGTGCGGCTACCATGCTCGCGAAAGCCGGGAAAAAGGTCATTCTGCTCGAGCGCGAGCGTTTTCCCCGCTTCCACATCGGCGAGTCGCTCCTGCCCGGAGCCTGGGAGTTGTGGAACCGGCTGGGCATCATCCCCAAGCTGGAGGCCGAGGGGTTCCCCCCCAAACAGGGCATCAATTTCGGGATGTTCAATCGGCCAGCGGACGAGGACGTGGTCCTGCTGACCGCCGAGTATCCGCTGTATTTCGAGCGCTCCTATGCATTCCATGTGGATCGGGCACGGTTCGACGAGATCATGCTGGACCACGCCACGAGCTGTGGTGCCGATACCCGGCAGGAGTGGACGGTGCGGGAAGTCGTCTTCGACGGCGACCGCGCCATCGGTGTGCTGGCGGGGCCGAACGGTCAGGAGCCGCACCGTATCCTGGCCTCGGTCGTGGTCGACGCCTCCGGGCGCGATTGCCTTATGGCCAGGAAGCTTGGCTGGCGGAACCCCGACCCGGCGCTCAACAAAATCGCCCACTTTACCCACTTCAAGGGCGGCTGGCGCCGGGAACCCACGACGATCATGAAATGGGACGCCGTCCTGCCCGACTCCACGACCACCGACATCCACACCATCGACGGCGGCTGGATCTGGTTCATCCCGCTCAAGGGAGACATCGTCAGCGTGGGCACGGTGCTGGACGCCCGCTACGCCAAGACCATGGGTGAGACGCCCCAGGAGCGGTTCGCGAAGGGCGTGGCGAGCTGCGACCAGGTAAGCGAGTGGCTCAAGGGCGCTGAGCAGACCATGGAGATGCATACGATCTCGAACATCTCCTACCTGAACGACTGCTTCGTCGGCGACGGCTTCGTGCTGGTCGGCGATGCGTCCATGTTCATCGACCCCATCTTCTCGGCCGGCGTCACCATCGCCACGCGAGGCGGGGTGTATGCCTCGGACACGATCCTCGATTGCTTCGCGCACAACGACTTCAGCGCCGAGCGGCTCAAGGCCTACGAGACCCGCATCCGGCTGCCGATGAGCCGGATTTTCAAGATGATCTATAACTGGTATACCATCCTGGAAAAGAAGGACGCCAACAATATCATCAGCCGGGCCCGCAGGATCCCGATGCTCCGGGACCGGTTCATCACGCTCCTCTCCGGCGGGTATGAGAAGGTGGACATGGAGCAAATCCTCACCGCGGCCGGTGAACCGGATTCGAGCGACATGCTTCGCTGACCGTCGGCCGGACAATTCGCCCGGTGCGCAGAAACCAAAACCCCTCCGCATGGCGCGGAGGGTTTTTCGTTTCTTGTGAGAGGCGCAGGTCCGACCAGCAATGCATTATCCTTGAGGCTGTTGCCAAGCGCCCCCATTCCGAAAATCGTCGTCACGCTGCCCATCGCGACACCGCGGGCGTTCAAGGAACGGGAGACCCTGCATGCCGAATTCGCCGCATCCCGCCCACAGGTCGCGGGAGAACTTCTCGGTGCCGACCCGATGGATCGGGTCATCCTCCGGCGCTTCGGTGGTCAATTGCACCAAGGACGTACGCCGTTGGACCGGCTCGGCACTCGCAGTGAAGTTCATGTCAGATAGTCGCTTAGGAATCGCGGAATCGGTGGCCTGGGTCGGGGTACCCGAACGTCATCTGATGGGGCCCGCCGCAGGCTCACCCGAGCGCGTCAGGTTGTTCACGGTTATGTCAGGGCATGGAAACTGCGAAACAGTCGGCATCATGAATTGAAAGCTTGAACACCTTGAGGCGGCCGCTGCGCTCGAGGCGGGCTGAGCGCGATGATCGGCATGGCTCCGTCAAGTGTTAACGAATCGACAATTCCCACGCTGACCCAATCGTCCCGTCCAGGTTTATCGCATCCCCCTTTCGGCGGAGTGTCGTCCCATGGTGATGGCCCACGAGCAGCCCGATTTCGATGTCGGCATCATCGGCGGTGGCCCCGCCGGCGGCGCCATGGCGTCCTACCTCGCCAAATCGGGCGTGAAATGCATTCTCTTCGAGCGCGAGCTGTTTCCCCGCCCCCACGTCGGCGAGTCGCTGGTGCCCTCCTCGACACGGGTCTTCAAGGATCTGGATTTTCTGCCGGTCATGGAAGCGGCTGGGTTTCCCCACAAGTACGGCGCGGTCTGGACCGCGACCGGCAGTTCGCGCGCCTATGAGCATGGCTGGGACGGGCTGGAAGCCGATTGCCGTGCGGATATCCGGTTCGAGGAGCGGCAGCAGGCCGGGGTCGACCAGAACTACACCTATCACGTTGACCGGGGAAAGTTCGACAACCTGCTGCTCCACCACGCCCAGAAGCTCGGCGCCCAGGTCGTCACCGGTGTCGGGGTCCGCGATGTCGATTTCAGCGAGACTCTGCCCCGTATCCGCTACAACCTTGGAGCGAAGGAGTACGAGGTCCGGGTCAAGATCGTGGTCGATGCCAGCGGCCGGCGCACCTTTCTGGGCAACCGGCTGAAGCTCAAGGTGATGGACGACGTCTTCGACCAGTATGCGATCCACGCCTGGTTCGGCGACTACGACCGAAACGCCGCCATGCAGGGCGATGTGCACAAGGAGGACTACATCTTCGTGCACTTCCTGCCGGTCAGCAACAGCTGGGTCTGGCAGATTCCCATCAGCGAGACGACCACCAGCATCGGCGTGGTCACTCAGAAGCGGCACTTCAAGGCCGCGGGCGACCGGGAGCAGTTCTTCTGGGAGTGCGTGGCGAGCCGGCCGGAACTCCACGATGCGCTGCGAAAGGCCAAGCAGCTGCACCCCTTCACGGAAGAGGGCGACTATAGCTACGCCATGAATCAGATTGTGGGGGACAACTGGCTGATGGTCGGCGATGCCGGGCGGTTCGTGGATCCGATCTTCTCCACCGGCGTCAGCATCGCGCTCAACAGCGCCCGCTTTGCGCACAACGACATCATGAAGGCCCTCGCGAGCGGCAACTTCAAGCGCGAGAGCTACTCCGAATACGAGTCAACGCTCCGCCGCGGCACGCGTAACTGGTACAATTTCATTTCGGTCTACTATCGCCTGAACGTGCTGTTCACCGCCTTCATTCGCGACCCACGCTATCGCCTGGACGTGCTCAAACTGCTCCAGGGCGATGTGTACGAGGAAGCGGAGCCGCCAGTGCTGACCCGGATGCGGGAGATCGTGAGTGAAGTGGAGAACACCCCAACTCACGTCTGGCACAAACTGCTCGGCGATCTCACGTCGAACGCATTCAAGCCGACGTTCTGAACCGCCCGGACCGTCGCGCCCACCACGAGACGGGATACCGACCAGAAAACGAGCGCCCCCCGGGTGGACCGGGGGGCGCTTCGTTTTCCACCGCGAGAATGGGAGCTTCAGTCGGCACCGTCCACGACTGGCCCCACGCGCGCCCCTGCCCGCCGGACCCAGACGGCGGCACCCACCACGTGCAGGGGCTCCACGCCGACAGAGTCGAAATGCTGGACCAGCCATTCGGGCCAGCCGGGAGGCTTGCCCCTGGACACGACCATGATGTCGGGAAGACTGTCGCCCCGCGCGGGAATGAAATCCTGCCCGGGATGCAGGTATTCCCAGTAGCCGGACCCCGGCCTGACGCTGTGCGACGAACTGAAGATGGACCAGTTGTCGACGTGATTCATGGAGAGCAGGTACGGAAATCCGAGGACGAACACACTCCGCCCCGCGTGAATCATCTCCCCGACCGCCGCCGCCGCATGACGTTGTTCCGCCAGCCCGTAGGGCACGAGATTCTGGCGCTGCTGCCGGAATCCCCCAAACATGATGGCTACCAGTCCCAGGACGATTCCAAACTGTGCACCCGCTCCGGCACCCGGGCCGAACCGCCGCCGGATGAATGCGGTTGCGGTGACGAACACGACCGTGGTGAACAGCGCGAGATACGTCAGGCCAAGAAAGCTGTCCGGCACGCCGCCATTGTCCACCGCGGCGTAGGCGGCGACACCCGCGCCAGACACGAGGACCGCGATCCAACCCGGCTCCCGACGGATGGTATCCAGGGCACGCCGCGGCCGGAGTACGATCGCCGTCAGGACCCCCAGGACGCCAAGGCCGCCGATCAGCGGGATGATATTCCAGCGTCCAAACCCCCCGACCCAGATGCGGTGCCAGAGCTGGTACAGCACGGCGAGGGTTGGCGGGCCGCCCTCTTCCCCCCGGCTCACCGCCATGAAGACATGGGTCTGCACCACCGCCTCCCACAGTGCCCCCAGGCTCCAGAGATAGAGGACATACGCGAGCACGGGGAGTACGAATCCAGCCAGCGCGCGCCCGATATTCGATTTCCACCCGGGCGCGACCGCGACGGCGACCACGACGCCACCCATCAACAGCAGGGCCGGTTGGTACGACAGGTACGCGCACGCGGCGGCCAGCCCCGCCAGAAACAGGTTGTTCCGGACCACACCGTAAAGCGTCAACGGGACAAATACGACGAGTACGGTTTTTGGCTGACCCGTGGCGGCAGCCATGAACGCCAGCGGAGTAAATGTGAGGAAGACGAGCCCGGCGAACATGGCGCCGGACCGTCGCCCGAACAATCGGAGACCCAGAAGGGTGACGACCGCGACGGAGACCGCATAGCAGAGAATCGTCACGACGCGCGAAGCGTAGACCGCGTCGAAGCCCACCAGTCTGCCGACCGCAATGCCGAGTCCCGGCAGGACGACGCCGAGCGCATTTTGGGGGGAAAACGCACTGAGGTGGGGCGGCGTCCCGTAGGCTACCCGTTCGGCGGTGAAGTAGTAGAACATGGAATCGAGGCCCTGAATCGCGACGGACCACGGGGCAAAACTCAGGCAGAGGAGCACACCGAGGAGACCCGCGCCCCATGCGATCATCCGCACCTGCCGGGCATCAAGTCCGCCACTGGCGTCGCCGGATCCCCCGTCCGCGTCCATCAGTCCCAATGACACTAGAAACCCAGACATGACAGGTCCTCACACGGGAGCAGCACCGGAAAAGCTGAATCGCCCGGCCAAAAGTACACCGTGCCCGAGTGGACCGTCCAGCGAAGGCGGTGTGGTGAATGGAACGGGAATTGCCCTGCCCGGTGCGGGCGGAGGCTCACTATCTTTGGCCCGCGCGCGCCGGTCCAGGTTCAGTACCCTTCACGTGGAAAGAACTGCCATCATGAAATTGGTCGTCGTCGGCGCCGGCACCATCGGCCAGCTCCGAGCTCAGAGCATTCGCCTCAATCCGGCCACCGAGCTCCTCGGAGTGGTGGATCCGGTTCCAGCAGCCGCCGAGCGTGCCGTCGCCGGCTCGGCGGCCAAAGCGCTTTCCGATCTGCGCACCGCGCTGGCGTTGCCGGGGCTCGACGCCGTGATCGTCTCCTCCCCGCTCCCGGCACATGAGGAGCAGGTCATCATGGCGCTGGAGGCGGGCAAGCATGTCCTCTGCGAGAAGCCGCTCGGCAACACCATCGAGGGATGCCAGCGGATGCTCGCGGCGGCCGCAAAAAGCGGGAAGACACTCGCCACCGGATTCAATCATCGCTATTACCCGTCCGTCAAATACCTCACGGACGTGGTGCGCTCGGGGAGAATCGGCACCATCGATCATCTCCGCATCTTCGGCGCCCACGACGGATTGCACAACTTCCGCACCGACTGGCAGTACAAGTCGCCGGCGTCCGGCGGCGGCGCCATGATGGATGTCGGGATCCACATGACGGACCTGGCCGTCCACCTTCTCGGGGATGTCGTGGAGGTATACGGGGTGGCGACCAACCGGATCCTCCAGGTGCCGGGCTCGGAGGACAACGCCGTCGCGATCTTCAAGAGCCCGACCGGCATTCCCGTCACGTATCACGCGGGGTGGACGGAGTGGAAGGGGTACCGGTGGTACGTCGAAGCCTACGGCGAGAAGGGCATGGTCCGGGCGTACTACGCGCCGATGTTCAACATGCTGATCACGCAGGAGCGGCCCGGCGCTCCGCGCAAGAAGAGTTATCAATTCCACCTCGACGTCATGGTGCGGGAGAAGCTCAAGGGGTGGACTTCCACCGCGCTGCAGACCTTTCACGAGGAATTGCACGATTTTCTCGGCATGCTGCGAGGAGAACGCACTAACCTTGCCTCCGGATTCGATGGCTTTCGGGCGGTTGAGATTGCCAACGCCGTCTACCGCTCGACCCGTGACGGCCAGCCCGTGCGCCTGACGCCACGGTAGTCGACGGGTCGACTCACACCTCCTCGCGGGATGACCATGGCACGCCCGACCGCTGACCAGACGATGCGCTCCCCACCAGGTCTCCGGATGGCCCTGATTCTCGCCCTCATCGGCGGGATGACGGCAGGCGGGCTCGAGGTGCTGGCCCGGGCGTATCTGGTGCTGGTCGATGGCCGGTACGAGTCGCTCACCCGCCTGTCGCTGTGGAGCATTCCGCTGGTGCTCACGACGCTCGCGGCGGTGTGGCTGATCCTCGTCTGGACCGCCGGCCGCGCGTGGCGACCACTGGGGGGCTGGGGCACGCTGGTTGGTGTGACGGCCTTCTGGGCCACCCTGTCGCCGCTGCTGGTGTTTCGCGAGCGGTTTCACTGGGCCGCGTTGACGTTGCTCGCGACGGGCATTGGCGTACAACTGGGGCGGCGAGCCCGTCGTCAGCCCCCCAATCCCCGCTGGGTTGCCGCGGTGCTCGCTCCGTCAGTCACCGCCCTGGTGCTGCTCGGCGTCGTCGGTGCCATCCTGGCCGAACGCCGTCAGCGGGTCACCGCGCCAGCGCCAGGTGCGCAGCTCGCGGCCAACGCACCGAATGTACTCCTGCTGATCCTGGATACCGTGCGCGCGTCCGCGCTGAGCCTGTACGGCAATCCCCTGCCGACAACGCCGTACTTCCAGGAGCTGGCCCACCGCGGCGTGGTGTTCGACTGGGCGATCGCCACCGCGCCGTGGACGCTCCCGAGTCACGCCAGCATGTTCACCGGACGGTGGCCGAGCGAACTGCGATCGGACTGGCTTTCCCCGCTGGAGCCGAACCAGACCACCCTGGCCGAGGTCCTGGCGGCGCGTGGCTATCGCACGGGCGGCTTCACCGCGAACCTCCAGGCCACCTCGGTGGAAACCGGCGTCGCACAGGGCTTCGAGCACTACGAAGACCAGCCGCTGCGGCTCGACGTGCTGCTGCGGAGCACGGCGATCGGGTTCCAGCTGTTCAACCCGATCATTGTGCGGCGGCTGGGCGAGCAGAAGGTGGGGCGCAAGCCGGCGAGCCTGATGCGACAGTCCTTCCTCGAATGGGTCGGCGATGGCCAGGACAAGCGGCCTTACTTCGGCTTCATCAATTTCTTCGATGCGCATGTCCCCTACGATCCGGCCGCCGGCTTCCTGGGCCGGTTCGGTGCGGTGACGGGGAATTCCCAGAAGCTCCGCGGCGGCTCGGGCAGCGAGGGGGGCCGCCTGGCCCGGGACTCGACCTGGATCGCCGAACGGGGATGGCGGTATCTCGAAGCGATCGCGACCATCGACGACGAAATCCGGACCCTCCTGACCGGCCTCGAATCCCGGGGTCTGCTGGCCAATACGCTCATCGTCATCACGGCCGACCACGGAGAGCTCACCGGCGCGCACGGGTTATTCGGTCATGGCCACAGTCTGTACATCGACGAGGTCCACGTTCCTCTGCTCATCATCCCCCCCGGCGGCCTGACCAGCGGCCGCCGGATCTCGCAGCCGGTCAGCTTGCGCAACCTGGCCCAGACGATCGCCGACTTGATCGGCATCAACACACCCGCACTTGGCGGGGTGTCGCTCCGCCCCGTCTGGGAAAGCGACTCCACGATCGACCCCGGTCCGGTGATCTCGATGGTGAGCGGCGTCCCGGATCGCGGATCGACCGCACCGGTCGCGAAGGGTGACATGGCGTCGCTGGTTCGCGGCCCGTGGCACTACATCCTGAATGGTGACTCGACGGTCGAACTGTATCGCCTCCAGAACGACTATCCCGAGATCAATCCGCTGCAGCAGCAGGCCGAGCCTGACACCCTGCGACAGCTCGATTCAATTCTGCGGAGTGTATGGAAAGGGCGAGCCTCCATGGCACCCAGGCTCAGGGAAGGCGCCACCATTGCGATGCAAGACTTCCTGGCTCGCCGGCCCTTCGATCTCTCGACACTCGGTCCGTTGGGCCCCCATCAGGCGGCGAGTGACTCGACTGGCAACATCGGACTCACGCGGCTCGGCAGACTTCACGAATAGCCCTGGGCGCGAGGTCGTTGATTGGCTTTGGCCGCAAGGCGAGGGGATTCGCCGAACTCGCCGTCCTAGCCGGCCGGTGCGACTCGTGCTGGAAACGTCCAGAGACCCCAGACCATCACCCCCACGGCCACGACGCCGAGTAGTCCAAGGTAGGCTCCGCCGTCCGCGAGAAACGGGGCGTACGCGGCGGCGGTTTTCCGAAGCACGATGAGCAGGGGCAGTGTCGGTCCCCGAGTGAACAGTCGCTCGATCGAAGTGAGGACATCCTCGCGCAGCATCGAAACCGCCCACGAGATGAGCAGCGTCGGCAGCACCAGAAGCGCCACCCCCCAGCGGGGCAGTGCCACGAGGACCGGAACCAGCAGCACGAAGAGCAGCGGTACCGCAGGCACCATGTAGCGAACGCCGGTGTTCCATTGCAGGTTCGCGAACTGATTCGCGCTGTTGAACAGCCAGAGCCCGGCGCAGGCGCCCAGCACGAACAGGGATTCTCCCGGCGGCGGGGCGCCCCGGGTGCGCCGCAGCAGCGGGGTGAGCAAGGCCGCCACAAGCATGGGGCAGAACGCGAACAAACCGTAGGCCGGGTCGAGCAGGTTGCGCCATAGCAGGTCGAGCGTGGGCGAGGTAAACCCGGTCACCCCGCTGGTACTGAATTCCGTCTCCGGCATGTAGCGCTGGGCTGGAAACCACGGGTTGCCGAACGCCGCATACTGATACGCGAAGAGCACGGCGACCGGCCCCAACGCCCCGGCCCCAAGAATTGCCCCGCGCTTGACCGCCTCCATGAACCCAGCGGCTCGCCAGCCCTCCCAGAGCGCCCAGACTCCGAACGCCAGACAGAGCGGCACCGCGCTGTAGTCGCAGAGCAGCCCGAGCCCGAGGAGTCCTCCGGCGGCGAGCCACCGCTTGCCGCGTGACTCGGGGGCCTGACCAGGCCAGGCGAGTAGAGCCCACGCGAAGAACACGAGATGGGCGAGGATCGCGTTCTGATTGAGGAACGCGCTTCGGAAGAACAGCGGGCTCCCGAAGGCGTACAGCAGGGCCAGCCAGAGTGCCCGGCGTTCATCGCCAAGCCGAAGCGACAGGAGTCGATACATGACAACTGCGGCGAAGGCTCCCAGCGGCGCCATCAGACCGAGCTGCATCGAGAACGCCGCCAGCGCCAGCTTCACGTCGAGCCCTCGGGCCCGCATTTCGTTCATGAACCGGGAACGGTTCAGACGGGGGTCGTCGTAGGTGGTCGGGGGTTTTGGGGCCACGAGTTCCGGCTTGAGCCTGAACAGCGCTTCCATGACGGGCCGGGCGGCCACATAGGGTATGGCGCCGAGCATCGACGCGCCCGGGTTGCTGTTGATGTAGGCACCACGCCCGGGCATTTCAAACAGGTCGGGATGCAGGCCAAGGAAGGGATCAACCCGGATCGAAAGACGGTCGCCCAGTGCGACGGCGAGATAGGTCTCGCGCACGACGTTCGACGTGAGGTGGGCGCCGTATACCAGCCACACCGTGAGGAACAGGCGAATGGCCACGCCTCGTCCACGGCCGTTGGCGTGCGGGATTGACGGGACCGCGGACCCTGGTGCCATGGGCATGGAGATGGGGTGGGGGTGACACTGACGGGGCTCAGCTTACCATCGAACCTGTGCCCGTGGAAGTGCCCCAGCCGCACCTGCCCCCTGGTGCGCCACGGCACGGTGCGACGCGGTGGACCCGCCGCGGTCTCACGGCGCGGAGTCCCAGACGCGGCGCAGCGAGTCTGCCTGCGTGACCATCGAGTCGAGTTGCCGCCGGGACCAGTAGCGCCCCGCGGTCATCACACCAACGACCTTGCGAAGATCCCCAATCCGCTGCAGGGGGTTGGCCTCGAGCAGCACCAGGTCCGCGACCTTCCCGGGCTGGATGGTCCCCATGGAATCCACCGCACCGAGGAACTCCGCCGGACCCAGCGTCGCGGAGCGCAGGGCCTCGGCAGCGGTCAGCCCGGCCGAGACGAACAACTCCAGCTCCTCGATGAGGCTCTCGCCCGGCAAACGCATTGCCCCGGGCATGTCGGTCCCGGCGAGCAGCCGCACTCCCGCGCGTTGCATCTGCCCCACCAATGCCACCTCCCGGAGGATCGTCTGGCGCGCGAGGGCGCTATCCCGGCTCCACCACGCGGGCTGACCCAGGCGGAACACGGCAGGAAGGAGGGCCGGTGTGGAGGCGGCGAGACCGGTGTCAGGCCGCATGACCCGGACATCCCGATTCGCCACCAGCGTGGGCACCATCCAGGTGCCCGAGGAGATCAGTTGCCGCCAGAGCGCCGCCGCCGCCCCATCGTCCTGGGTGGCGAGGGTATGAATCATCGCGCGACGCTGCAGTTCTCCCTCGTCGACCAGGCCCAGACGGAGCCGGAGCCGGTCCCACCAGCCCGGACCCTGGATCTGGGCGCGCCGCAGCGCCGCGCTGTCGCGCGAAACCGAGGTCAGCACGTCCATCAGGTGTTCGAGGCTTCGAAAGCCCAGCGCGCCCGCGCGCCCCGCACCCAGGTTTGGCGGAACGTGCCCAACGACTGGAAGCCCCTCGGCCCGCGCCGCGTCCATGAGTACCGGGTAGAGGCTATCGGGCAATGCCTCGAGCTTGACGAAATCTGCGCCCCCGGCCTTGAGCAGTTCGACTGAACGACGCACGTCCGCGCCGGTCCGTACCAGAATTGGCGCGCCGGTGACAACGGGGCCATTCTCGCGCAGCTTCCTGCCGGTCACCACCAGGCGGGGCCCCGGCCGGCGACCGGCCTGCACCTCCCGCCGCCACTGCACCAGTGTTCCCAGCTCCCCGGACATGTCGCGCACGCCGGTGACACCATGCACCAGGAGATAGGGGAAAAAGAAACCGGCCCCAATCGAGAGGTCCGGGGCCGGTCCAGCATTCGCCACGAGCGGCCGGGACGCCATGTGCACATGCATATCCCACAGCCCCGGAATCAGGAAGCGACCCCGGCCATCGATCCGCGTCACGTGCGACGGCAGGACGACACTGCGCCCGGGCCCGACGGCGATGATCCTCCCGCCGGAGACGAGGACGGTCACCCCCTCACGCGGGGGCGCCCCCGTCCCGTCGATCAGGGTTGCGCCTGTGACCGCGAGTACGGTCGGGGCAGGGACCTGCTGAGCCGTACCCCGGGAGGCGGCAAGGACCGTCAATGCGAGTCCCACGGCACTCGAAATCGTGGCCTGAGTAATCGGCACGGACGGGTTACTCCTGAATTTTGTCGAAGGCGACGGGGGCCGGCTCACGAGGCCCGTCGAAGTATAAGGGGCTCCGGTCGAGTCGAGAGCCAGCGAACGATTGGATGAGTCGCTGGCCATGCGATCCCCAGGCGTTGCTCCAGCGCCACACCGGACCGCGTGGTCGCCACAGAAAATCGGTCAACTTCGTTGATGCTCAGGGGTTCCATCCGGAAGCGGGACCAGCCAGACTTGCTGTCCATAACTTTCCTGAAACTGCCTTCACGCCCGGCATCCATGCGATTCCGCTCGCTTGTCACTCTTGCCCTTGCCACCGGCCTGCTCGCCGGATTTGCCGAACTCATCGGGCATGGAGTACGACGGTATGTGCTGCACGAGTTCCTGTTCCTCGGCCCCGACGTACTGTGGACCGCTCCGCTGGTGAATGCGGCGATCTTCCTGCTCCTCGGCTTCGGGCTCTTCGTGGGGGCGCGACTCCTGCCGCGACTGCTCACCCTCGGCCGCGCGGCCGGGTTCTTCGTGTTCATTGGCAGTTTCGGTGCCTTCTACATTTTCCCGCAATTCCACCGCGTCGCCGCCCTGATTTTCGCGGCCGGGCTCGGGCTGCAGGCAGCGCGCTGGGCGGATCGCCGGGGCCCTGAGCACCTTTCCCGGCTGTCCGGGCGACTGCTGCCATCCCTGCTTGGCGCCGTATTGCTGATCGCGATTCTGGTCCGGGGTGGACGGGCCCTGGCGGAACGCCGGGCGCTCGGCGCCCTTCCCGCGCCGACGATCGGCGCACCGAATGTCCTGCTGATCGTTCTCGACACCGTGCGGTCGTTCAATCTGAGTCTCTACGGATACCACCGGAACACCTCTCCCTCGCTGGATGCCTTCGCGGCGGGCGGCACCACCTTCGATCGGGCCTTTTCCACCGCGCCGTGGACCCTTCCATCACACGCCTCGATGTTCACCGGCCTGTGGCCGCAGCAGCTGTCCGCCTCATGGCTGGTCCCCCTGACCACCGAGGTACCGACCTTGGCCGAAGCGATGGCCCGACACGGATACGTACCCGTTGGTTTTTCCGGGAATACCAACTATGTGAGTCATGAGGTCGGGCTGGCGCGGGGCTTCGTGTCGTTCGAAGACTATGTCCTGACGCCCGCACTGATGCTGCGCAACAGTTCGCTGGTCCGGGTGGTGAGCCGCAACCGCACCCTCCGCCGACTGATCGGCGAGGATGACGCGCTGGGACGCAAGAACGCGGCGGACATCGATCACAGCTTTTTCCGCTGGCTGGACCATCGGCCGGCGGGGCGACCGTTCTTTGCATTTATCAACTTCTACGATGCCCACCGCCCCTACCTGCCGCCGCCGCCGTATGACCGGATGTTCGTCCCTCCGGGCACCGAGCCCGATCCCCGACTGCGCCGGACGGCGTTAGCGGGCGACGACACGCGCATCGAGACCACTGCCTGGGCCGAGAACGCCTACGATGGCGGCCTGGCGTGGCTGGACAGCCGGCTCGGTGTTCTCTTCGCCGAACTCGAACGGAGGGGGCTGACGGACAGCACGCTGATTATCGTCACCGCAGACCACGGTGAGGAATTCGGTGAGCACGGACTGTTCGATCACGGCAACAGCTTGTATCGCCAGGCGGTGCAGGTACCGCTGGTAATCCGGCACCACGGCGGCGTGCCGGCGGGTCTCCGAGTGCAAGCCCCCGTGAGCCTGCGCGACATCCCGATGACGGTGCTCGACCTCGCGGGCGTGGGCGGAGAGCGCTTTCCGGGGGCGCCGCTCGCGCGCTACTTCGGTGGAGGGAGCCCGGGGCCAGACACTCTGCTGCAGGGCGTGAGGAAGGCGATCCGCCAGCCGGATCGATACCCCGCCGCCCAGGGCAATCTCGCCGCCCTGATTCAGGACAGCGTGCGCTACATCCGCAACCTCGGCACCGGCGAGGAACGTCTCTACGACCTCGAGCATGATCCGCTCGAGCAGCACGATCTGGCTGGAACCGCCGATGGCCAGGCCCGGCTGCCGACGCTCCGCGCCGAGCTGGACCGGGTGAGGTTCGCGCCGTGAAGGTACCACTGTCGCCCGCGACGAGATCGTTCGCGCTTCTCCTGCTGCTGGGACTGCTGACCGGGCTGATCGAAGGCGGCTACCTGACGCTGCAACAGCACGTCTTGCATCAGCTCACCTTTGCCTCCCCGGATGCGCTGTGGATGGCGCCTGTGGCGTACGTCCTGCTCTTCGGGGTGCTGGCTGTGCCGGTGGCGCTGCTCGCACTGCTCGCGCCGAGGTGGTGCACCACTCGAGTCGTCCTGGGCACAGGCATTACCGTGCTGGCCTTCAGCCTGCTCTCGCTCTGGTTCGGCCTCCGCCTGGGCCAACTCGCGCTCGGGCTGTTGAGCCTTGGCATCGGCGTCCAGTTAGGTCGCGCGCTCGCGCCGCTGGTCGACCGGCATCAGCGGCGGGTCTTGCCGCTCACCGGTTTGCTGCTCTGCCTCCTGGGTGGCGTGGCGCTGGCGATGGTCGCGCGGGACGGTTGGAGAAGTGCGTCGGGCGCCGAATCGGCGACCACGGCCTCCGCGGACTCGCCCAATGTCTTGCTGATTATCCTCGATACCGTGCGTGCGGCGTCCCTGGGCCTCTACGGCTACGAGCGACCGACGAGCCCCCGCCTGGAGGAGTTCGCCAAGGGTGGGGTGGTCTTTGACAGCGCCTACTCCACCGCGCCGTGGACGCTGCCCTCGCACGGCAGCATGTTCACCGGGCGCTACCATCAGGATCTTTCCACCGACTGGCTCAAGCCGCTGGATGGCGCGCCCCGCACGCTGGCCGAGGCGTTCGCCTCCAGCGGTTACGCCACGGGCGGATTCATCGGCAATCTGTTCTACACCACCCGGGAGTCGGGACTGGCGCGGGGCTTCGCGACCTTCCGGGACTACAAGCGCACGCCGCTGCAACTGTTCCTCAATGCCACTCTCTTCGGCACCATCCGCGACTGGTCGCTCGGCGCCAAGCGCGGGAAGCGGGACAACGACCGCAAAGAAGGTCCACGGGTGACGGCCGAGTTTCTCGAATGGCTTGACCAGCGACGGCCGGCGCGATTCTTCGTCTTTCTCAATTATTTCGATGCCCATCTACCGCTGCCCACCGTCAAGCGCGGGGATAGTTGGGATTCCGATCGGCCGAAGGTGGACCGCTACGATGCGGGAATCGCGCGCACTGATGCGTACCTCGGTGCATTGCTCGATTCCCTCGCCGCCCGCGGAGTGCTGGAACACACGCTTGTGATCATCGCGTCGGACCATGGCGAACTGGTGGGGGAGCATGACCTCGGTGGACACGGCAACAGCCTGTATCTCGACGCGCTGCATGTGCCGCTCGTGGTGCGCGGGCCCGGGGTTCCCGCTGGTCGCCGCGTGGGCACTCCGGTCTCGCTGCGGGACCTGGCCGAGACGGTCCGCCAGGCCGCGGGCCTTTCCGGGGTGCCCCCCTTCCCCGGGACTTCCCTGCAGCCGCTGTGGAATGCACAGCCCGCGGGACCGCTCAGCCCGCTGCTGGCGCAGCTGATCAAGGGGATCAATACCCCTCCGCGGGAGCCGGTCACCCTGGGCACCATGACCAGTCTCATCGTGCAGGGCCAACACTATGTGCTGGGCGGCGCGGGCAAGGAGGAGTTGTTCGACCTGGGCAGCGACCCGACCGAGGACCACAACCTCGCTCCCGAGACCGGATCACAGGGCGTGCTCGATGCGATTCGTGACTCGCTGCGCGCCATGAAGCGCTCCGGCTGGGGTGGTGCACCAGACGTGCCCTCGCGAGGCGCACCGGGAGCGCCCGGATCGTGAGGGCGGCTCCGGACGCGACACTGGCTTCACGCCTCAGCCAGCTGGGCGCGATCAGCGTATTCGCATTCCTCGTGGTCCTCCCGCTCGCGATCGGACTGGCGGCATACTCCCCAGTGCTGGTGCTGCAAGGCGACGATATCGCCTTCGTTGATCGTCTCGCCCAGCAGCTGCGGTGGCTGCCGGGTGCATACGAATTCCTGCGGGCGGCGATTCGCGGCGGGCTGCCGCTCGCGGATCCGTTCCGGCGAGTGCTCGCGGCGACACTCCCCCTGGCCGTCGCGAGTGTCGCCATGCTGATGGCGATCCGGGAGGTCCAGAGCGATCATCCCGACAGTCACCTTGCATCAGCCGATCGGGTTGCATGGCGAGTCGCCGTGCTGCTGGCAGTGATCGCAGTATTCGCGTTTCCCACCTACACGCCCGACTTCTGGCTCTCGATCGCGTGGGGCCGCATGCTGGCCGAGGGTCAGAACCCCTACTACGCCCCTTTCACCCCCGACGTCTTCCAGCATCTCCCCGGCAGTGGGTTCGAACCGCAGGAGCGGTTCACCTACGGGCCCCTGTGGGCCTTCCTCATCGGTGGAATAGGCCGATTGAGCGGCCGTCGCGAGTTGCTTGAATTCCTGCTCCACAAGCTGGTCCTGACCGCGGCATGGCTGGGGACGCTGGCGACGCTCCGTCGTGTGGCCGGACGGCGCGGAGCGAAATCTCGGCTGCTGGTGACCTGTCTGGTTGGATGGCTGCCGGCCGGCGTGTATTTCGCCGTGGCGGAAGGGCACAACGATGTGGTGATGGTGTTCTTCCTCAGCCTGTGGCTCGAGGCCGTCGATCGCCGCGATCACCGTTACGCCCCCGTGTGGCTGGCCTGCTCCGGGCTGATGAAGTTCATCACGCTGCCGCTGATTGGCCTGGAGCTTCTCGCTGCCCGGCGTGCCGGCGTCCTGTTCACCCGGCGCTACCTTGTGACCCTGGCGGCCTGTGGGATCGGCACGTTCCTCTCCCTGCTCACCTTCTTCGACGGGCCAGGGTTCCTGGGCGCGACGAGAACGATGCAGGAATGGATCTTCTGGGTCCCGACCACCTACGTTGTCAATGTCGCGGCATTGGCGGGCCTGAGCCTGCCAAGGGAGCCGGTGGACCGGATCATCACCATTCTGGGAATGGCACTGACCGCGCTCGTGCTGTTCAAGGCGCTACGACGGCCCGGGTGGGACACGTGGGTTGCGGGCGCGCTGGCCGTGACAACGTGTGTGCTCCTCACACTCGTGGGGCATGTCTGGCCGTGGTTCACCCTGTGGCTGATACCGTTCCTGGCGATCATGTGGCCGGGCCGCAGCGCCGGTGTGGTGCTCGCGTTCTTGCTGATGGTGCCGCTCCTTGATCTCGCCTGGATCCTGGCCCCGGACTGGCGATTTCGTCCGGTCGTGGGCATGTCGGTGTACACCTGCGTGCTCGTCGCGATGGTCTACCTCCTGTTGGGCGGCCGCACCGCCACAGAACCTCTCGGGATCGGAGAGCTCCCATGAGGCTGCTGCCGCGGCTTGAAGGAGAGGGTGGTCGAGCCGATCCCGCGGACCGGTCCTGGAATCCACGATGACCAACCGAATGACGCCCCGCGAGGCCGTCGCCACGGTCGCGACGATCGCGCTGGGCACCGGCCTCCTGGAGGCCACTCTGCTCACCGCCAAGGCCCGAATCCTGGGGACGTTCACCTGGATCGAGTCCGATGCCTTCTGGATGGCACCACTGGCCTATCTGGCGATCTACGGGGCCCTGGCTCTCCTTCTGACAGCGATGTGGCGGTGGAAACCACAATCGGCGAATGCATGGACCGTTGTGGCGCCGTTCGCCGGGCTCTCCGTGTACTTCCTCCTCTTGTCCGGTTTCACGACTCAGTTTCACTGGCTGGCGCGGGCCCTCCTCTCCGTGGGAGCGGCGGTGCAGCTGGCCCGCTGGTACGGCGCCCGCGCCGCAGCGCCCGGATGGGGGGCGCCGGCAGCGATGGGGCTCCTCGGCCTCACTTTGGTGCTGGCGGGCTGGCAGCTGTTCCTTCCCAGCCTGCTGCCCACGGTGCCAACGGGGCCGGTGCCGCCACCGAGCGCACCCAATGTGCTTCTCATCGTGATGGATGTGGTTCGGGCCAAGTCGCTCAGCCTGTATGGCTACGAGCGCCCGACGACGCCGTCGCTGGTGCAGTGGGCCCGCCGCGGTGTGGTGTTCGATTCGGCGTATGCTCCCTCGCCGTGGACGCTCCCTTCACACAGCAGTCTCTTCACCGGCTTGCCGCATCGTGAGCTTGGTGTGGACTGGCGCATTCCGCTTGATCGGCGTCACCCTGTGCTGGCGGAGCGCTTCGGGGCCGCGGGCTACCGCACCGGGGGATTTGTGGGGAACTGGTTCTACACCACCCGCCAGTCAGGTTTGGCCCGTGGCTTCGACCAATATCTCGGCCTGCGCCGAACCTTGAAGCAGACGATGCTCTCCTCGACTCCCGGACAACTGCTCTTCGGCTCCAGCCCGGGCCAGTATTCCATGGAGCGGGACGCCGACCGCAGGAATGCGAGCGTGGTCACTCAGGAGTTCCTGGCCTGGTCGGCGCAGGAGGACCCACGGCCATTTTTCGCCTTCCTGAACTATTTTGATGCACACAAGCCGCGCGTGGCACCGCCAGACGGATATCCGCCATTCGTGACCGGGCGAAGTGAACAGGACGGGTACGACGGGAACATCTGGTACATCGATCACGAACTCGGCGGCCTCCTGGCACAGCTCGATCGTTCCGGCGTCCTCGACAAGACCGTCGTGGTGATCACCTCGGATCACGGCGAGCTGTTCGGCGAGCATGGCCTGAACGGACATGGCACCAACCTCTACCTGCCCGCCCTGCATGTCCCGCTGATGATCCTGGGGGGTGGCGTGCCGCAAGGCGTTCACATTGGTCGAGCCGTGAGCCTCACCGACCTCGCGGCTACCCTGGAGGAGTTGCGCGGGGTCGGCGACCGCTCGCTGCCCGGGCGGTCGCTGGTGGGCTGCTGGAGCGGCGCGACCTGTGAACCGAGCCTCATTTCTGCCGCGGTGACCCGGAGTCCATGGCGGGCGCGCAAGACGCCTGCCTCCAGGGGACCGCTCGTGACGATTATCGCCGACGGTTGGCAGTACATCGGGAGCAGCACCGGCGAGGAGCAGCTTTACCGCCTGACGCCGGCCGCGAGCGACGACAACGTCGCGGCACGACCCGACCTGGGGGAGACGCTCGCCCGGCTGCGGCACCTGAGCGAGCCGTACGTGCTCCCGGAGCCGAAGAAACCATGACCGTGCCCCGGCTGTCCCCGACAACCGGCCTGGGGATGCGACCCGCATCGTCGCCACCACGGATCATGGAGGAATTCTGGCCGCCCTGATTCAGGACAGCGTGCGATCCCTGAGGTCTGCGCCATGAAGCGACTGCTGTCGCCTGCGACCCGATCATTCGCACTCCTCCTGCTGCTGGGACTGCTGACCGGACTGATCGAAGGTGGCTACCTGGCCCTGCAGCAGCGGGTGCTCCACCACCTGACCTTTGCCTCCGTGGACGCGCTGTGGATGGCGCCGGTTGCGTATGCTCTCCTCTTCGGGTTGCTTGCCGTACCAGCGGCCCTGCTCGCGCGACTGGCGCCAGGATGGTGTACGACTCGGGTGATCCTGGGGCTGGGACTCACGATCGTGACCTTCAGCCTCCTGCTGCTCTGGACCGGTCTCCTATTGAGCGTGTATGCGCTCATGCTGATGAGCGTTGGAGTCGGGGTGCAGCTGGGACGGATGCTGGCGCCACTTGTCGAGCGGCACCAGCGCCGGTTGCTGCCGCTGACCGCGATGCTGCTCTGCCTGACCGGTGCGGTGGCGCTTGCGATGATTGCGGGCGAGCGGTGGCGACGATCCTCCGGGGCCGATTCCGCGACCCTCGCCTCCGCAGCATCGCCAAACGTCTTGCTGGTCATCCTCGACACGGTGCGGGCGGCGTCGCTGGGCCTCTACGGGTACGAGCGACCCACGACCCCTCGCCTGGAAGAGTTTGCCAAGGGCGGGGTGGTCTTTGACAGCGCCTACACCGTCGCGCCGTGGACCCTCCCCTCGCACGCCAGCCTGTTCACCGGGCTGTATCATCAGGACCTCTCCACCGACTGGCTGACTCCGCTGGACGGCGTGCCCCGCACGTTGGCGGAGGCGTTTGGGGCCGGTGGATACGCCACGGGTGGATTCGTCGGCAACCTCCCCTACACCGGTCGCGAGTCGGGACTGGCGCGGGGCTTTGACACCTACCGCGACCACAAGCTCACTCCGCTGCAGCTCTTTCTCAGTTCCACGCTCTTCGGCACCGTACGCGAGTGGTGGCTCTTCGGGAATCGGCGCGCCCACCGGGACGATGACCGCAAGGAGGGCCCGCGGGTCACGGCCGAGTTCCTCAGCTGGCTGGATCAGCGCGGGCCATCACCATTCTTTGTCTTCCTCAACTATTTCGACGCGCATCTCCCGCTGCCGGGGATCCCGAGCGGGAGCGCCTGGGATTCCGGACGACGGAAGCTGGATATTTACGACGGAGCGATCGCGCGCCTCGACGGATACATGGGCGCGATGCTCGATTCCCTCGCCGCGCGCGGGGTGCTGGACCAGACCCTCGTGATCATCGTCTCGGACCATGGCACGCTCCTGGGGGAGCATGGGCTCACGGCGCACGGCAACAGTCTTTACCAGATCCTGCTGCATGTACCTCTGGTGATTCGCGGGCCCGGCGTTCCTGCAGGGCTTCGCGTGGGTACGCCGGTCTCCCTGCGGGACCTCGCCGAAACGGTGCGTCACACCGCCGGGCTTGCTCAGGCGGCCCCATTTCCGGGCCGATCGCTGCAGCCGCTGTGGCAGTCGCAGCCCGCGGGACCGCTCAGCCCACTGCTGGCGCAGGTGCGCAAGGGCGTCAAGGCCCCGCCACAGGAGCCCATCAGACTAGGCACCATGACCAGTCTCATCCTGAATGGCCAGCACTATGTGCTCGGCGGCCGGGGCAAGGAGGAACTCTTTGATCTCGGCCGCGACCCGGCCGAGGATCACAACCTCGCTCCGGAGGCCGGCTCCCTGAGTGTGCTCGACGAGTTGCGGGACTCGCTGCGTACGCTGAAGCATCCCGGTTGGGCCGGCGCGCCCGAGGTGCCTCTGCACGGTACCCCGGGGGCTCCCGGATCGTGACACCCTGCCCGCTCTCACGCGATCACTCCGCCCCGAGAATATGCCGACGCAACGCGAACCGCTGATACCGCTGCTTCGGCTTGGCCTATGGCTTGGCCTCGTGTCCGGACTGGTCGAGGGGCTCGAATGGGTCCTGCTCAGTCTCATCCCCGGCGCGCTGTCGTGGCGTACCGGCAACTCGGCGTACGCATCATGGATGGCGCCGCTGGTGATGGGGTGCCTGGGGCTGGCCATCGGGCTGCTGGTCCTGGGAGTCGCGCGAATGGTCCGCCGACCCCTGGCATGGGACTCGGGGCTGGTCGCCATCGTCACCTTCTCCGGCGCCTACCTGACCGCAACGCTTCAGGGGCAGGTGTTTTCCGAGGTGGCCGCGCTGCTGCTCGCCGCCGGCATCACCGCCGTCATCACCCGATGGTACCGCGGCGATCGGGAACGGCTGCAGCGATTCATGCTGCGAAGTCTCCCCGCGCTGATCGGCCTGGTCCTCCTGCTCGCCGGGACGACGACCGGCTGGCGGCACCTCGCGGAGCAGCGCGCCATGGCGGCACTTCCGGCCCCGCCCGATGGCGCGTTGAATGTGCTGCTGCTGGTGCTGGACACGCAGCGCGCCGACCACCTTTCAATGTACGGCTACGCTCGGCCGACCTCACCGCGACTGGATGCCTTCGCCCTCGAGTCGGTACGGTACGACAACGCCCAATCCTCGTCCTCGTGGACGTTGCCCAGTCATGCCTCGCTCTTCACCGGTGAACCGCTGAGCCGACACCGGGCCGGCGTCATGGGACGGCCGTTCCTCGACGGCCGCTTCCCCACGCTCGCCGAACGACTGCGCGCCTCGGGCTGGGCGACCGGTGGCTTCATCGCCAACACCTTCTGGACCGGCCGGAATACCGGGCTGGCTCGCGGGTTCGCCCATTACGAGGACTTCTACGGCAATCCCGGTGACGCCCTGGCACGCACTACGATCGGGCGGCGGATGGCATACGAAGTACTCCCCCGTCTGGGCCGCGATGACGTGCCGGGACGGAAGTGGGCCCCGACGCTCAACCGCGACCTGCTCCAGTGGCTGGACGGCCTGCACGGGCGGCCATTCTTCGCCTTCGTGAATTACTTCGACGTCCACTCGCCACTGAAGCCGGTGGCCCCGTTCGCGGGCCGATTCCGCCCCCTGGATGCCACCGGGCGTACCAGCCGCGAAATTGACCTGGGCGCGATCGGCACGTCGGTCGAACTGCCATCCCCGGAGCGCATCGCGGAACTGGTGGATCGCTACGACGAATCCATCCTGGGCCTGGACGACGCCCTGGGAGCGCTCTTCGACCAGCTGAAGGAGCGGGGGCTCCTCGAGCGCACGATCGTCATCGTCACGGCCGACCACGGCGAGAGCTGGGGTGAGCACGGTATGATCTACCACGGCCACAGTCTCTACCGGGAACAGACCCACGTTCCGCTCCTGGTGCACTGGCCCGGACGTGAACACGCGGGCACCGTGGTCCGAAGCCCGGTGGGGATCGACCAGATTCCGGCCACCGTCGCCGCCGCGGTCCAGCTGTCCGGCGTTGCCTTTCCCGGGAAAGCCTTGCCCCTCGCCGACGACAGCACCGCCTCGGTACGCACCGAACTCGCCCGCCGATCGGCGGTACCGTCCAACTGGCCCGCCTCCCGGGGTTCAGTCGCCGGCGTGATCGAGGGCCCATGGCATTACATCGAAGAAGAGAGTGGCAGCGCCGAGCTGTTTGATGTGTCCAACGATTCGCTCGAGCGGAACAACCTCGCCGGGGACACCGCTCATGCGGCGCTCGGCACGAGCTTCAGCGCCCAGCTCAGTCGTGCGCTGGCCGGCTCGGGGCTCAGCTGGCCATCCCGGGCTGGACGGGGTACACCATGACATTTTTCGACCCTGCGATCCGAGGCCGGGAGCATCGACTCGATCAAGCCGGCGCACGCCAAAGCCTCATCAGCGCCGCGGTGACGCAGAGTCCCGAGCCGTACGCGCCACCGGAGCCGAAGGGACGTTGAGCATGCCACACCGGAGCGTCGGACCCGGCACCTCCCGTTCAGCGCTATGGATTGCAGGCTGGATCGCGATCATGACCGGGCTGATCGAGGTCCTCCTCGTGGTCTACCGCACCCAGCATGACGGCGGATTTACCAACCGCACCCGTGATGTCTACTGGCTTGCACCGACCGCCTACCTCCTGCTTTTCCTGGCACCGACAGCGCTGCTGGTCCTGCTGGGACGCTGGTGGCCGCGGCTGCCGGTCCTCTGGCTGACCCTGTTCGGTACCACGGCGGCCGCAATCGCGGCGCTGCTCCTCACCCAGTTCGGCACCCGGTTGCATATCGTCGCGCTCCTCCTCCTGGCGCTCGGCATCGGAATCCAGGTGGCCCGCACCGCGACCCGACCCTCCTCCCGTTTTCCCCGGCTGGCGCGGCGCACGCTGCCCTGGATGCTCCTGCTGCTGGCGGGCACCGCCATCGCGCTACCCGCCCTGCGCCGGTGGCGCGAGCACCAGATGGTGAAGGCCCTCCCGGCCGGCTCCAGCAATGCGCCCAACGTCCTGCTGCTGGTTCTCGATACGGTCCGAGCGGCCAGCCTGAGCCTGTACGGCTACGCCCGCCCAACGACGCCGGAGCTGGTCCGCCTGGCCCAGAGCGGGGTGGTGTTCGACGAGGCCCTGAGCGCCGCACCGTGGACGCTCCCATCGCATGCCAGCATGTTCACCGGTCGCTGGCCGCACGAACTGAGCACGAGCTGGTTCCGGCCGCTGGACCGGAGCGACTCCACGCTCGCCGAAGCGCTCAGCCAGCGCGGCTATGCGACCGGGGGCTTTGTCGCCAACCTGATCTACGCCAACTACGAGACCGGGCTGGGCCGCGGCTTCCAGCGGTACCGCGATTTCCGCTTCGGCCTCGGCCTCGTGCTCCGCAGTTGCACCCTGACCCGGCGGATCACCGATTCGCGGCTGCTCCGGACCCTCATCGGCAGCGACGAGGTCCTGGGCCGCAAGCCAGCCGCGACTGTCAACGCCGAATTCCTCGCTTGGCTCGATGGGGTCGGGACACGACCGTTCTTCGGTTTTGTGAACTACTTCGACGCCCACGATCCGTATCTGCCCCCGGATGACTGGTTCCGCCGGATCGCCGGCTACTCCCGGCCGGACCATCTGAGCCCGCTCCGCCGGCTGGGGATCCGGCAGCGGAAGGATCAAATGCGTCCCAAGGACATTCTGCTGGAACATGACTCCTACGATGCATCGATCGCCTGGCTCGACAACGAGATCGGCAAGCTGCTGGCCGAACTCGAGCGGCGCGGGTTGCGGCAGAACACCATCATCGTGGTCACCGCGGATCACGGCGAAGAGTTTGGCGAGCACGGAGTCTTCCTGCACGGACATTCCCTGTATCGCGATGCGCTGCACGTGCCGCTGATCATCGTGGCGCCGGGTCGTGCGCCACAGGGGGACCGGGTGCACCAGCCGGTCAGCCTCCGGGATCTTCCCGCGACCATCCTCGCGCTGATCGGGGGCGACTCCAGCACCACCTTCCCCGGAGCCTCTCTGGGACGATTCTGGCGCGGGACACCCCCCACGCACGAGGTGCCCGTGCTCTCCGAGGTTCAGCAGGCCATACGCATGCCGGAATGGTACCCTGCCGCCAGCGGGGATCTCCGCGCCCTGACAGATTCCGCCTATCACTTCATCCAGAACCCCGACTCGAGCCACCAGCTTTTCGACTGGGTGACGGATCCCACCGAACAGAGCAATCTCTACCCCACCGCGCGGGGGCACGCGCAGGCCGAACCGTATCTGGCCCGCCTGCGACAGCTGCCGCCGTTCCCCGCGCCGAGTCAGGGAACGGAGTCCCCATGACCTCCAGTTGGCTGCGGGATCGCGCATTCCTGGCGGGATTCGCCGGTTCGGTGGCCATCAAGCTGGCACTGGCGCTGGCGGTACGGCACCATGCGGCAATTCTCGATGAAGGTGCCTACCTCAGACTGGCCACCCAGCTCGCTGCGGGCGGCGGCTACGAGGGCACCTTCCGACCACCGGGCTATCCCGCCTTCCTGGCCTTCTGGCTCGTGCTCGGGGCCGGCACCCTCGGCGTCCGGCTGGCGCAGGTCGCGCTGTCCGCGTGGTCCACGGTCCTGATGTATCGCCTGGGCAGCCGCGTCGGCGGGGAACGGGTGGGTCGCGTGGCAGGCCTGCTGTTTGCCTTCGATCCGGTCCTCATCGCGTTTTCCCACAGGCTCTGGTCTGAAACGCTGTTCCTGACGATTCTGCTCCTGATCCTCGAGCTGTTGTCCCGCGATGCCGCGAACAGTCGGTGGCTTCAGTGGGCGGTCATCGGCGGGCTGTTCGGAGCCGGCGCGCTGGTGCGGCCGATGCTGATCACGTTTCTCCCGTTCCTGGCGCTCTGGCTGGTCTGGAACACATGGGTGGACAGACGCAGTCTCGGGTGGGCGGCACTCAGGGGGCCGTTGCTCAATTTCAGCGTGGCCGCAGCATGCTGCCTTGTGGTCGTCCTCCCATGGACGCTGCGCAACCAGCGCGCGACCGGCACTTTCGTGCTGATCGACAGCAACGGTCCGTTCAACTTTCTGGTCGGGAGCCAGCCGGAAGCGGCGTTCGTGGACAAGGACGATCGCTGGTCCGACCGCTACGGGATGGTGGATGGTCAGGCCTACACGGAACTCGTGGCCGTCGATGCCGCACGCGCCCAGTCGCTGGCCATGCAACAAGCGCGGGCCAACATCGCGGCCCAGCCGGGACGGTTCCTGGCCAAGAGTGTGTGGGAGGCCGGCCATCTCTGGACGCTCGACAGTTTCCTTCTCCGGCACCTCCGCAATGACTGGTACGGCAAGACCCTCCCGGGATGGGTCACACCGCTCGTGACGGTGGTGGCCGTCGGGTTCTGGGTTGGGCTGGCCCTCGCCGGCCTGGCCGGACTTTTTCTGTTGATGGATCGGCCGCTGGCACGTTTCGGGATACTCTGGGTGTTGCAGGCGACGCTCCTGTTCGGCGCGACTTACGCGCTGTCGCGCTACAGTGTTCCGCTCCGGCCGTTCCTGGCGCTGGGGGCGGCGGGGCTCCTGGCGGGCACGGAATCGGCAGGTGCGCGGTGGCAGCGCGCGACGCGCCCGGTCAAGCTGCTCACGGTGACGGCCCTGCTGCTGGTCGCCGTGAGCTGGAGCCGGGACCTCGGCTTGGTCAGAGACATGCTGGTCCATCGCGGGGCCGGGCACCGCTTCGAGATGGAGCAGCTGCAACCAACGACGGAGCCCTGAACGATGACCGCGCTCGTGCTGACCATCGTCTGCGTCCTCCTTGCCACGGCCGTCACCGGGCCGAAACGGGCGGCGTTCCTGCTGCGCGAATCGACGCAGTTGCTCCTCGGCGCCCGCGTTCTCCTCCCGACGGCGGTGTTGATCGGGCTCCTGGTCGTGCTCGCACGGCGATACCTCGATGTCACTGCCTTCCTGCAGACCCTGCTCCTCAGCAGCGTGGCGTTCGTCGCGCTGTATCTGATGGCGGAGGGGTTGGAGCGTCCGACGACACGACTGGTGGAGTGGCTCGAACGCCGCACCGTTGGGCAGATCGCGCTCACCAGCGCGCTCCTGAGCCTGCTGGCCGGCTGGCTGGTGCTGGACGGCGTGCCGCACGTGAGCGATGAAGTCGCCTACCAGTTCCAGGCGAAGGCGATGGCGCAGGGCGGCTTGAGCCTGCCGGCGCCGGAGCCTGTCGCGGCCTTCCGGTTCATCCACACCATGATCATGAACGGCCGGTGGTTCGGCATCATGAATCCGGGCTGGCCGGCGGTGCTCGCGGTGGGCTACGTCCTCCGGACGCCCTGGCTCATCAATCCGCTCCTGGGTGCGCTGGCGCTGTTCCTGTTTCACGGATTCTTCCGGGAGACTGGCGTTACTGGCCGCGCGGCGCGCCTGACGGTCCTGCTGCTGGCGCTCTCGCCGCTGCTGCTGTTCATGAATGGCACCTACATGTCGCATCCCGCGAACCTCGTGCTTTTTGGCGGGTTCTGCTGGAGTTGGGCCCGACTCCTGGGAGCGGAATCGCGCAGCGCCGCACTGATCGCGGGGCTCGCCCTCGGCGGGAATCTGCTGGTGCGGCCGGTGGACACCATCGCCGTGACCCTGCCCTTCGCCGTGCAGGGCCTGTTGCGCCTGCGGCGCAACCCGCGGCTCTTCCCGCTCTTCGTGCTGACGACGGTCGTGGCGCTGGGGGGCGTGCTCCTCACGCTGCTCTACAATCGGGCCCTGACCGGCGATGCGATGCTCATGCCGGTCACCGAGTACTTCCGGCTCCGCAATCCGGGTGAACGCTTCGGCATGGGCTTCGGCGCCGACATGGGGACCAAGATTCATGGCGCGGAGTGGCCAGGGTTCTATCCCGCCGATGCCGTGCGCGTCAGTACCTACCGGGTCAGTCAGTTCCTCCTGGACCTCTTCGGGCTTCCACTGCTTCCGGTCGTCGCCCTGGTGTACGCTGTGCGGCGCCGCCGGGAATGGGATGAGTGGTCCACCGTGATGCTGGGGACCCTCGCCGCCCTGCTGGGAGTGTACTTCCTGCATTTCTATCACGGTATCGCTTACGGGTCACGGCACCTGTACCTCGCGACACCGGTCGTGATGCTGCTGCTGGCACGGATCGTGGAAGAATGGCTGGAGCGGGGCACCCCGGCGACCAGCAGGCAGGCCCGGGGCCTGGTCGCGGCGCTGGTGCTCTTCACGATCGTGTTCGCCTATCCACCGCTGCTCCGGGAGTACGGGCGCAGCTATCGCGGAGTGGATGGCCGGATCCGTGAGGCGGTGCGAGTGAGCCGGATCACCGACGCGGTGGTATTCGTGGATGATGGGGGCTGGGGATGGAAGGGGGCGTTTCCATTGAACGACTATCCTCTGGAGCGGAACAAGGTAATTTTCGCCCGGGATTCCGTCGGCATCAACGAGAGTGTGATGACGCGCTTCCCCGGACGTCAATACTACGGACTCGTGATCGCGCGGGATGGTCAGGTGAAGCTTTCGCCGCTGCCGCCGCGCTGACTAATATCGGCAGAAGGCCACGCCATGCGAACGCTTCGTCGTCTCACCCTCCCACTCTGCGTGGGCGCCCTCCTGTTCGCGGCATGCGGAGCCGACCCCACCGCGAATAACGGCCCGCCGCCGCCCCCGCCGGCCGGCGACAGCCTCATGGTCGGCTTCGCCACCTATCTCGGTGGTTCGGCCGGCGATCTGGGTCGCGACGTCGCGACGGATGCGCAAGGCAATGTGGTGGTGGTCGGAGGAACCCACTCGCCCGACTTCCCGGTCGGCTCGAGTGGATATGACGCCACCTACGATGGCAGCGGAAACTTTCCCAGCGACGCGTTCATCATCAAGTCTTCTCCGACCGGCGTCCGGCTGTGGGGCACCTATCTTGGCGGGCCGGATTTCGAGCGGGCCTATGCCGTTGAAGTCGACGATCAGGGATACGTGTACGTGGCTGGAAGGGCCGGGCCGGGATTTCCGGTCACGGCGGGTGCCCTGCAGACCACGTTTGCCGGCGGTGATGGTGGTCCAGGGTATGGCCCGCAGGACGGCTTTCTCTGCAAGTTCACTCCCGATGGGCTCACGCGCGTGTTCTGTACCTACTTCGGCAGCGATGACTACGTGCCGATCCGGGATGTCGCCGTCGACGCCAATCACGACATCTACATCATCTCGTCGGACTCCACCGATCACTTTCCCTCCACGTGGTTCACCAATGCGTACCAGAAGACTCGGGCTGGCGCCCGAGACGTCCTGATCGCGAAGATCAAAGGCGATGGCTCCCAGGTCCTCTGGGCGACCTACCTCGGGGGCTCGGGACAAGAAGGCAACACCAATTCCATCCGGGTCGACGCGAACGGCGTGTACGTGTCGATGTTCACCCTTTCGGCGGACATGCCGACTCCAGGGGGCTTCGACCATACTCTGGGGGGACCCTCCGACGCCTACGTCGCGAAACTCAGCCTGGACGGCTCGACCCTTCTCTACGGCACCTATGTGGGAGGGTCGGGCGGCGAGACCAGCGAGACCCACCAGCTGTGGGTGGACGCGCAGGGTTATGCCATCGTCACGGGCCCCACGTCCTCAAGCGATCTGCCGGTCACCGGAACTGCGTACCAACAGCAGTTGCGCGGTTCGACCGACGCCTTCATCTGTCGCATCTCTCCCACCGGCGCACTCGCTGCGATGACCTACCTCGGCGGCTCAGGAGATGACGGGGCCGAAGGGGTGGCGGTGGACAGCCGCGGGCATATCTATCTGACGGGCGGGACGTCCTCATCCAACTTTCCCACCAACATGCCGGGGATCCCCGGTCAGGGCGAAGACGTGTACGTCGCCGAGTTCTTGCCCGATCTGTCGCAGCTCGTCGTGTCGCTCCGGGTGGGGGGCTCCGGGCTGGATCAGGGCCGGTCGGTGACCGTGTCCCCGCAGGGGACGGTGTATGTGACCGGCCAGGCCGGTTCAATCGGGTTGCTCACCAGCGCCTCAGCGATTCAGCCTAACTTTGCCGGCGTCGGGGATGCCTTCCTGGTGGAGTTGACGCCCCACTAGCGCGGGGTGCGGGGCTCAGACCCCGCTTCCCGGCTATAGTTCTGCCATGCTGCTTTCCGTTTTGCTCCCCCCCTGCGCGGCACGACGCGGGCGTCGCTCGTGAGCCGGATGGCCACCGGTGATTCGGCCATCGCGACCTTCATGCAGTCGGCACCCCGACTCTTCAGCCTGCTCCACCAGATGCGTCCGACCTGGCAGCTCCCCGCCCTCCAGGCGCTGGATGCCGCCTTCGTGGAGCGCCACGCCATCACGGGAATCATCTGGGACGTCGATGGCACGCTCACCGGCGATCGGCGCCCTGCGCTGGCCCCGGAGGTGGAGGCTCCGTTTCAGGCGCTGCGGTCACTCAGTTCGCTGCGACACGTCGTCCTGTCCAACGCGGGCGAAGTGCGGTATCTCGAATTGGGCAGGATGTTCCCCCGGATGCCGATTCTGCGCGCCTACACCCTCGGCGAGGCCGTGCTGTTCCGCCGTCTGCTCAACGGGGCCGACACCTGGACGTCCGAGGAACTCCGCGTCCGCCTGGCGGAAGGCGCCCGGGTCATCCGGAAGCCGAGCGGCCTGCTCGTGGAATACGCGGTTCGGGAACTCGGAGGGATGAAGGAGGGCGTGCTGATGGTTGGCGATCAGCACCTGACCGATATCGCGGGGGCGAACCTCACGGGAGTCCGGTCGGTGAAGCTGCCGACCCTGGCGCCGGAGAGCTTCCGGCGTTCGGTACGAATCTCGCAACGCATCGAGGCGCTGCTCTACACCCTGTTGTACTGACCCGCCACCCAGGTACTTCCTCGGGAAATGGTGAGACCATGACTTCTGCGGAGCGCGCCACGATGACCGTCGAATCCTCCGGCCGGAGTGCGGGCTGGCGCGACTGGGCGAAGCTGCTCCGCCCCAAGCACTGGGCCAAGAACGTATTCGTTCTGGCCCCGCTGCTCTTTTCGGGCCGGGCGACGGAGCCGACAGTCGTGGCAAGTGCCGTCCTGGTGCTGGTCGCGTTCTGCCTCGCCGCCAGCGCAGTCTACGCTTTTAACGACGTGATCGATTGCGTCGAGGATCGGGCCCACCCGGTCAAACGTCACCGGCCCGTGGCGGCCGGACGGATCGAGGCCAGAGGCGCCCTGGCGGCCGCGGCACTGCTGGTCGCGCTCTCCCTGTCCCTCGCCGCCGTCGCAGGCTGGCTCACGCTGGCCTGCATCGGGGGCTACCTGGCGCTGAATGTTGCCTATTCGAAATGGCTCAAGCACATGGTGCTGCTCGACGTGTTCACCATCGCGACCTTCTTCCTCCTGCGTCTACTCGCGGGATCGGTCGCGGTGCACGTCCGGCCTTCGGTCTGGCTGCTCCTCTGTGGCGGCCTGCTCGCCCTCTACCTCGGATTTGCCAAGCGCCGACACGAACTGCTCGTGCTGGGCGACGAATCGGCCGGGCACCGGAAGGTGCTCACCCAATACAGCCCAGCCTTCCTCGACCAGATCTCTGCCGTGCTCCTGGCGGTCACCCTGGTGTCGTACCTCATGTATTCCCTGACCTCGGACACGGCACTGAAAGTGGGCTCCGAGGCGCTGAGTTACGGGATCCCCTTCGTCCTGTACGGCGTCTTCCGATACCTCTACCTGGTCCACCAGAAGGAACTGGGCAGTCCGACCGAGACTGTGTCCAACGACAGGCCGCTGATGGTGACGCTGATCCTCTGGCTCCTCTACAACGCCTGGGTCGTCTACCGGCCCCACTAACTCGGGGATCCGCTTCGCAACGAGCGACCCTCCGCGTCGCCGCGGAGGGTCGCTGCATCGTCCCCGGTCGATCGGCGATCGGCTACATGTACCCGTCGCGCCGCAGCGTCTCCAGCCCGCCGCCGTCTTCCTTGTCCTGCGCCCGCCCGGAACGTTCGGCGATGTTGGCAAACTTCCCCGTCTTGAGCTCGGCGATGATCTCCTCGACGTTGCGACTCGTGGACTCGACCGACTTGGTGCACGGACCGCAGCCGAGCGAGCGGTAGCGGATGCCGTCGCCCTGGTCATAGTAGAGGGAGACGGTGGGAATGTTCTCCCGCTGGATGTACTCCCAGATGTTCAACTCGGTCCAGTCCAGCAGCGGATGGATCCGCAGGTGCGTCCCCGGGGCGAACTCCGTCTTGTACTGATTCCAGAACTCCGGCGGCTGGTCGCCAACGTCCCAGGTGCTCTGCTGGTTGCGGGGCGAGAAGTAGCGCTCCTTCGAACGACTGCCTTCCTCGTCCGCCCGCGCGCCCACGATCACCCCGGTATAGGGCTCGGTGTTCCGGTCCACCTCATACGCCTTCTTGGCATGGTTGAACTTGTAACGAGGCCATTCACCGGAAAGCGTCTTCTTGAGCGCTTCGGTCTTGAGCAGCGCGCAGCAGGTGATACGATCCACCGCGCCATCGGGGAAGGTGCGCTTTTCCTGCAGGGCTTGCGCATGCTCCCCGTAAATGAGATTCAGATTCCACTCCGCCGCCAGCCGGTCCCGGTAACGAATCATTTCCGGAATCTTGAAGGAGGTGTCGATGTGGACCAGCGGGAACGGCACATGCCCGAAGAACGCCTTCCGGGCCAGCCACAGCAGGACCGTGCTGTCCTTGCCGATCGACCAGAGCATGCACAAGCTCTTGAAGTTGGCGTAGGCCTCACGGAAAATGTGAACACTCTTGTATTCCAGCTCATCGAGGTGGTCCATCGTCATTCCCCTGGAAATGGTCCTTCAGTCGAGCCAGCACCTGTGTGCGGGCTTGCACAAACAAGGCCGCGTGCGGCCAATCGGGCCGGCCCCGGTGATGCGCCGCCTACCGCCTGCCCTCCACGAACGCGAGCACCCGACTCACCGCCTCAGCGACCGTGATACTGGTGGTGTCGATCGCGACCTCGGCCGCCGCAGGCGCCTCATACGGATCGTCCAGTCCGGTGAAATGCTTGATCTCGCCCCGAAGCGCCCTGGCGTAGAGCCCCTTGATGTCCCGCCGGGCACATTCGTCGAAACTGGTCGAGATCCAGATTTCGACGAAGTTCCGGCACAAGCCGCGGACAAAGGCCCGGGAATCGGCATAGGGCGACACCAGGCTCGCCACTACCGTGACGCCATGCCGCTCCAGCCGGCTGGCCACCCAGCCCACCCGACGAATGTGCGCGTCACGCTCCGGCCGGGTAAAGCCGGTGGCGGGAAAGATGTCGCGGATCGCGTCGCCGTCGAGGTACTCGACCGGCTCCCCTCGCGCCTCAAGCACCGCCACCACCTCACGGGCAACCGTACTCTTGCCCGAGCCCGACAAGCCGGTGAACCAGAGGACCACCCCGTCGCCGCTGCCCGTCGCGAGCTCGCTGTCCGCCAGCCCGATCACGAACCCGTCGTTCTTGAGCTCCGGCTGGTTGTACACCAGATCTGATCGCCGCGGTCCTCGCGCTCCGGAATTCCGGAAAATGCAGTCCCCGGCGGCCACGTCCCATTCCATCGTCGGCCCCAGCCGGGGATAGATGTCGGCCTTCCCTTCCGCCACCCAGCAGAACTTGAGTGAGCTCCCGGCCGGCACCCGCTCCGCGACGGTCAGCGTGCCCAGGTACGCCTCCAGCTCCTTCGAAGGGTGCGACCGGCTCTCGGCGACGCGCACCGCATGACCCGGGAGCACCGGATGCGAGTAGATCCGCTGCGGTGCGCCACCAGCGTTGCGTTTCCACGAGCCCAGACCCGCGCCGGCGTAGTACAGGAGGTCGAGGGCCGGCGCGTAGATCACACCCATTACCGGCACACCACCATCGATCAGCGCGATATTGACGGTGAACTCCCCGTTCCGCTGGATGAATTCCTTGGTCCCGTCCAGCGGATCCACCAGCCAGAACCGCGACCACCCCGCCCGCACCGCCAGATCCGGAATCTCTCCCTCCTCCGAGATGATCGGGATCCCCGGGTCCCATGCCGTGAGCGCCGCCATGATGATCTCATGCGCCGCGTGATCAGCCGCGGTCACCGGGCCCTTGTCGCCCTTCTGATGCACCACCACATCGCGGTGATAGTGCGTCATCGTCGCCTGGCCCGCCTCGACTGCAATTCCCTCCAAACGCACCAGGGCATCCGGAGAAACAGTGACTGTCGCCGGTACCGTCACGCGCCGGACTCGGGTGGTGCCGGCGGGCCCGAGGGCGGGAAGAGGTTGTAGCGGATGATATGGCTGATTGCCGCGACGCCGTCCTTCCACCCGATTTTCTTGCCCTCGGCATAGGTCCGACCGGCATACGAAATCGGCATCTCCCAGATGCGAGCCTTCGCCTGCGCCAGCCGAGCCGTCACTTCCGGCTCGAAGCCAAACCGGTCGCTCGTCAGGATCATGGACTTGAGCAGCGGCGCCCGGATCATCTTGTAGCAGGTCTCCATATCCGTCAGGTTCAGGTCGGTGAAGATGTTCGACATGAGCGTGAGCAGCCGATTCCCCACCGAGTGCCAGAAGTAGAGCACCCGGTGCTCCGCGCCGCTGAAGCGGGACCCGAAGACCGCGTCCGCCCGGCCATCGGCAATCGGCTGCATGAGGCGTGGCAGTTCGGCGGGGTCGTATTCGAGATCGGCATCCTGCACCACGATGACGTCGCCGGTGGCCGCGGCGATGCCGGTCCGCAACGCCGCACCCTTGCCCCGGTTGATTTCGTGGTGCCGCACCACGTCCACCAGACCCTCGGCGTGCAGCCGATCGAGAATCTCGCGGCTCCCATCCCGGGACGCGTCGTTGACGGTCACGATTTCCACCTTGAGCGGAATCGCCCGCACCCGGCGCACGAGGTCGGCGACCGTTCCAGATTCGTTGTAGACTGGAATGATCACGCTGAGCCGGAGCGTCGGGGTCGAGTTGCTGGTCATGTCGTTCGTCCCTTGATGGGCAGCATGCCCTGGTTGCAGTTACGATCCCGCAGTGATGTCGAGTCGAGCTGGGCACCCAGCCGGTGGCGGAACGGAGCGGCGGCGCTCACCGGGCCCCTGTCGACCGCGTGCCGGGAGTCCGGGCGACCGGAATAAGGGAATCGAGACGTGCCGCGTAGTAGGCCCCGGGGTGCGCCGTCGCCCCGGCCGCGAGCAGATCATGCTGCTGTGTCGGATCTGTCCGGATGTTGTACACGGCAGCCCCACCCTCGTGGAAGCTCAGGTAGTGCTCGTCGCCCAGGATGAGGGCGCGGTCGGTCCGGCCCCGGAGCCTCACCTCGGCCGCCACCGGTGGCGCCATCGCGCCGGCATCCGCGGAGCGCCATCGGGCCGCCCAGGACTGCCCCGGGAAGAGGCGCTGCTTCGGCACACCCGTCAGCTCCAGCACCGTCGCCGGCAGGTCCCGGAGGCTAACGGGCGTTTCCACGACCCGGCCCGCCGGCACCCGCCCCGGCAGTCGCAGAATCAGCGGGACCCAGAGCGTCTGGCCATACACCGAGTTGCCGTGGGCAAAGAACCCATGCTCGCCGAACTGCTCGCCATGATCCGCGGTGACAATCACCAGGGTGCGGTCGAGGATGCCTTCGCGCGCCAGTGCGCCGAGCAGACTGTCTACCCGCCGGTCGAGGTAGGCAATCGACGCGTCGTAGGCCTCCCGCTCCCGCTGGAGCTCCGCCGTCGAAAGCAATTCCGGGTTTCGGAGACTGGCCTCGTGGGCCAGGTAGCGGTACTCCTGACGCCGGGGCGTGGGCTGGGTGACGAAGCGCGCATCGTCCTCGGCTGGCGGGAGGTAGGGCTGATGCGCATCGAGCAGATTCACGAAGGCGAAAAAAGGTCGGCTTCGGTCCGCGGTCATCCAGCGCAACGCCGGCCCATCCACGGTCGGTGCGGCCTTGCGCCCGAAGTAGTCGTAATGGCCAAGCAGCCGGCGCACCGAATACGATTCCGATACCACCCGGCCAATGGACGAGCTCTCGAAGACCTCCCCCGGCGAAACCGCAAAATCCTCGTAGTGATCGAACCCGCGCCCCAGACCAAAGTCGCGACCGCAGAAGAGCATGTTGGCAATGAACCCACCGGTCCGATATCCGCGCGCCCGAAGCACCTCCGCCAATGTCGGGTAGGTCTCGTCCAGCGCGGCGGCCCACCCGACCGAGAGCTCGTGCGGCAGCCGGCCGGTGAACATGCTCGCGTGGGACGGGAGGGTCCACGGCGCGGTGGAATAGGCCCGGGAGAAGACGGTGCCAGATCTGGCCCATCGGGTCAGCCCCGGCGTCGTCGGGCGGTCGTAGCCGTACAGCGAAAGATCCAGCGCCCGCACCGTGTCGAGCACCAGCAACAGCACATTCGTCGAGTCCGTCCCGACGAACGGCACCTGCCGTCGGGCCGCAGCCTCCCGCCGCGCATCGAGAAGCGCATTCGCCGCTACCCCGAAACCGATGACGCCGGCCAGCACTGGCAACGTGCGCCACACCACTCGGATCACCACTGCCCGACGGTCACGCAGCAGCCGGGCGGTCTGCAGCGCCAGCCCGAACGCGAGCAGGGTCGCGGCCCCGCGATGGAAACTGGGAAAGAGAAAGCCGAGTGCGAGGTACGCGGGCATAAACGTGAGCGTCAATGTCGCTACCGCGGAGAGCGCGCTCGGGCGGAGACGATGGATGCCCAGCAGCAGCAGACCCAGCGGCAGAAACCAGAGCAGGTCCGCCACGGGCGACATCCAGATTACTTGCGGACTCAGATGTGCGTTCAACCGCCCGAACAAATGCTGCCGGGTGAGCATGTAGCCGGCCTCCGCGAGCCCCACGGCCAATCCCAGCCACGCGGCAAGCAGGAGCGAATGCCCGGGCCACGCTTGAGCGTCGCGGACCGAATCCAGCGGCTGAGCTGTTACCACGGCCGGTAGATGATGCCCTTGTCCTGGAGCAGGCGCTTGATGCGGTCGACGCCATCTTCGGCCGCCTCGGCGTCGCCCAGAATCATCTCGTACGTCACGTCCGTGGAGACATGATCCCCCACCCAGATCAGCTCGATGCGGTCGGGGTCCACCGAGGTCTTGATGACCTCGAGGTCGTCCTGCGTCAGTTCGTTCGCCGTCACGATCAGCAGCGCACCGGCATCCAGAAACATGTTGGCGACCTCGCCCAGGCGTCGCAGGTGCTCGGCTCGGTTGTCGGTCTTCCGTTCAATGTCGGCATCCACGCCGTAGACCACGTTGGCCATACCCAGGAAATAGACCACGCGTCCATCCTCGAACAGCCGCGTCTCCAGGTCCTTGGCCAGCGTCTTCCGCTCGGCCTCGCGGGAGCCGGTGATCAGCAGCAGCGACGCCTTCTGGCTGTACGTCTCCGCCCGCCGCTCGGGCGGGATGGCGCTCGGCTCCCACTTGAAGTTGCGGAGCATCACCTTTTCGCGAATTTCACTCTGCCGGTCGGGCAGCGCCTCGCGCACGATGCCGCCGCCCCGGATCTCGTAGTCCTCCACCAGCACGAACCGACTGGTCGCCGCCACCTGGTCGGCGAGGTCGAACGCCACCGGGCGATTGAGCTTGAGCGTGCACTCCGCGACCGCATTGCGGTCGACCCGGTCCTTGGTCTCGCTGCTGTCAAGGTTCGACGCGTCCACCACGCGGTGGATCGTCTCGAGCCGGCAGGGCACCCGGGCCGCGCCGAGCTTGAGGATGTAGTCCTTCTTCTTCTGCATCGGCTGTTTGCCCAGCCAGAAAATGCTCACCCGCAGCCGCGTCGTGACCTCGGGGCGGAGCTGGGTCACCAGCGTCGCCAGCTCGCCCCGGCCGACATAGATCTGCTCACTGAGCGTGAAGCCCGTCGCCATGCCAGCGCGCGCCTCAGTCTGCGGTGGACGGTTGAACGCCTCGATAGTCTTCACCCGGCTCTTCTTGCCCGAGGGGTAGAAGACGACTTCATCGCCGACATGCACGACACCGGTCTCGATCGTGCCGGAGACCACCCGCCGATCGTCGCCCTGCGCGGTGAACTTGTAGACGTCTTGCACCGGCATCCGGAACGGCTTGTCGACCGGAGGTTTCTCGGTCGCGAAATTGTCGAGCGCTTCCAGCACCGTCGGCCCCTTGTACCACGGCATCCTGGCCGAACGGGTCGCGATGTTTTCGCCATCACGCCCAGCCGCGGGAATGAAGCAGGACGGATGCATTTTGATCTGATCGAGGAAGGCGGTGTACTCACGCACGATCCCATCGAAGTGGGCCTGGTTGTAGTCGACCAGGTCCATCTTGTTGACCAGCACCGCGATCTGGCGGATGCCGAGCATCGACATCATGTACCCGTGGCGCCGGCTGTTCTCCTGCACCCCCTCCTTGGCATCGATGACCAGCAGCGCCGCCGCGGCACGCGAGGCCCCGGTCACCATGTTCTTGAGGAACTCGATGTGCCCCGGGGCGTCGATGATGATGTAGTGCCGCTTGTCACTCTTGAAAAAGACCCGCGCGGAGTCGATGGTGATGCCCTGCGCCTGTTCATCCTTGAGCGCATCGAGCAGGAACGCGTACTCGAAGGGTCTGGCCGTACGCTCGCACAGCGCCTTGACCTGCTCGAGTTTGCCTTCCGGGAGTGAGCCGGTGTCCGCCAGGAGCCGCCCGACCACGGTGCTCTTCCCGTGGTCGACGTGGCCACCGATGACGATGTTCATGCTCTCCAGCGAGGCGGGGGAGCCTGAATTGGCTGGCGTGGCCGAGGCCACGGGTGCAGCGATCGATGCATCCATGCGAAAGTGTCCGTCTCGGTCTGGGATAGTGCCGGGTGTGGCGATTGTGGTGACGGCTCAACACTTCACCGTGCGGCGGTCGAGATTTCCATCAAATCTTGGGCAACCCACATGCCAGTCACCCGACCAGGACCACCGTGTCCGTGCCTGATCATCCGGAATTGTAGTGCGTGAACAACAGTTTTCGAAGGGAGGCCCCCAAACACCCCGGATTGACTCGCCTGGACCAGACCGGCCGCCCCCTTTCGGCCCGACGGCGGTGATCCCAGGGCTCCCAGCCCCCGGCCCCACGGCGGTACCGGCGCCACGGATCCCCGCACGAAATACCCGATCCTCGCGCGGGGCTGGACAGGGAGTCCCGCTGGAGTCCCAGGCCGGTGCGAAGTCCTTCAACCGATGCATTGTGCAGCGGCACCCGGTCAGGAGCCCCTTGATGCGCCCTGCGGCCCCGACCTCGTCCGCCCCGACGTTCCCAGCCGGGTGGAATCCCGGAGCGAGCAGCAGAATCCGCCGCCCACGCTGTGGCGGATTCCCCACGACTGTGACAGTCCAACAACAAATATTCGCTGCCCGGCTTCAGCTGGCGGCCCGCTTCCGGATCGCGGGATCGGGTCCAGCGAGATACCCGGCGACCTCGCCTGCAGCCCAGCCGCTCAGGAACGCGAGCATGATCGGGAGCGCCCGCACGAACGCCCACCGATCCTCACCCCCCGCGGACCGGGCGATCCGCACCCCGAGCACAATGGGAAGCAAAGGGGTGATGGCGAGCAGGTACAGACGGTGAGGATGCGGGGGCTCGGCAAGCCGGGCGCGGCCGTAGTCGTAGCCGTGGCTGAAGCGATCGTGCCAGAACGCGGTGAACTTGTAGTGATGCGAGTGGAACACCCTTGCCGCAGGCACGAATCGATAGCCTCGACCCTGCTCCGCGAGGCGGTTGTGCGCCACGTCCTCCCAGGCCCCTGCGATCGCCCAGGTGGCGACTTCCGGCGCAACCCGCCGACTGTACACCACGTTCGCCGCGGTAATGAGAGGGGGCGCTCCTGCGACCGCCGGCGGGCGGGCGAAACTGTAGAACCCGTAGTCCGCCAGATAGGCCGCCCATTCGAGCATGCTGCTGCCGGGAAGGTTTGCCATTCCACCGCCGGCGAAGTCGCAATCCGGGGAGATCTGGTCGACCATGCGCTCGAGCCAGTCGGGCGCGGCGAGGCAGTGATCCTCGGTGACTGCCACGGGATTCCCAGTGGCGGCACCGAGACCGAGCCCGCGCAGATAGGGAATCTTGGAGCCGGGCGGAGCGGCGAGCACGGTCGCCCAGGGGACGCGCGCCCGGACACGAGCGAGATCCTCGGCATCGCCGGCGCGCGCAATGATCAGCTCCGCGCCAAGCGCACGGCACTGGGCTTCCAGCGAGTCGACCGACCGGAAGAGCGTCTCCGGTTGCCGGAACGACGCGATGACCACGGATGGGCGCAGCACACCGGCCGGCACAGGCTCACTGGTCACGAACGGATCCGTTTGGCTGAATGCTGGACGACGCAAAGGAGGTCCGCATGCTCAGCACGCGGACGACCGAGGAGATCAAGCGGCAGTGGGTGGGAGGTTACTGCTCCTTCTTGAACATCCGGCCGATGCGCTTGAAGACGCCGACCACCTGGCGCCAGAAGATCAGCAGCGCCCCACCGATGGCGCCAAGAATCGACGTCAGGGGCATCAGCTGGTCGGGCCCGACGTACAGCGCGAGATGCATGGCCAGCATCGAAATCAGCATGTGAAACTCCTTGCCGTGAATTCGCCGGGAGGGCGATGATGTAATCGGAACAATGTGGGGAGGCAAAGGTCACGCCATCCCCGCCGCGAGCGCAACCGGATCGCCAAACTCGAGTGAGTGGACCAGCGATGGATGAAATAGCCATCATAACGACACCAGTACGACACTTGTCCAACGGCTCTACTTCACGCGACCTGGTTGCGCAGCCCCTGACGGGGCGATGGACGGAGCGACCGGGACGGGGGGCTAGCTGGTGCGAGAGGAGGACAGACCGGGATGAGCGCCGGTGCTGTCCCGAGGGGAATGTTCGGATTTCGATGGAAGGGGGAGGCGGGACTGACCGACGAGCCTCCCTCAACGCGAGCTGGCCGGTTTGACCAGACCGAGGCAGTTCAGTGGGCGGTGTTCCCGGACAGCCGGTTGTACACGCTCCCGATCAACCTGCCGAGACCGTAGCCGAGGACGAACGCATAGACGAATCCGATGATGCTGCCGATGAACGACACCGAATACCCGGGAAAGAAAACCCTGATGAGCCGCAGGTGCCGACCGGGGTCGTTCCCCCCTTTGAGCACGAGCAGATTGGTCGCGATGAACAATCCAAAAGCCAGCACCAGCCCGATCGAGATCCCCCAGGCCCGACCGTTGAGTCGGAGGAGGGCACTCTCGAGTTCCCGCTGATCATCCTGCGTGGCATTCATCACGGCCTCAGATGTGGTCGAGGAAATCCCGGCTCTGCGCCATCTCGGCACGGGTCCGGATCCAGAAGATCGAAAGCGCCAGCACGAAGTTCCGGCAAAAGGCGAAGAACCATCCGGCCACGAACCCGGTCCCGACTCCCCAGCAGAAGCCGATGAAGCTGCCCGCCCACGTCACCGTGTATCCGGTGAAGTAGTAGGAGAGCAGCGCCAGGTTTTCCCCCGGGTACGGGCCACGCAGCAGGTAGATCCACGTCGCCAGCAGGAGGGATAGTCCCGCCGCGAGCCCAACCGCGAGGCCGAAGGCCCGCTTGTGCAGCGGAGCGAAGGCGAGGCTGATTGCGCGAGGTAATGGCTCTGGCATGTGACTCACAATATTGCTGGAGAGTTCCAGGACCGGCAACTGGGGTGGTGCCGCGGGCGCGATCTCAACCTTCATGGCGATGACGCTGAAGTAGGACGGGGACGCGGCAGCGGGGCGGGCACCGGTGGCCACCGCTCCATGCCAACTTCATGAAAGGCCTGGATCTCCGGCCGTGGTTCCTGCGGACCCACGAGATGATGCAACGCCGTCCCGATGATGACCGAGAACCCGTTCAGAATATAGTACGCCAGGTGGAGTGGCAGGCACATCAGGGTGGGTCCCAGCCCGGCGCTTCGCTGGAGAAACCGGTACAGCGGCACATTCCCGATGATGACCGGGACGACGCAGGCCAGGACCCCAAGCAACCAGCGGGCATCCAGTCGGACGAGGCTCACCCCCAGGAAGACAATCGCGAGCCCCATCAGCCCGGTGAACACCCGCTCGCGCCGCCGTAAATTCAGCGATTGGCGGGTACCGAACGATCCGTCCGTAAGCAGCAGCCTGACCCAGGGCACGCCGCGATCGAGCAGGTCCGTGCGCAACATGCCATACACCGTCCAGCGCTTGAGATGGCTGCACTGGATTGTGGGATCGAGCCGGATCGGATAGCCCGCCGCGTGGAGGCGATGACCCAACTCGATGTCCTCGATCGACGGTCGCGAATAGTGCCACTCGTCAAACCGTCCGACCGCCTGGAACGCGTCCGCCCGGATGGCGCCGCACCCGGCCCAGAACGTCTCGGCCGGACCGGGATTCTGCTGGTGATGGTAATGGTGGAGCAGGTTTCGGTAGCGGGAGGCCAGACCCTGGGCCGGTGGCCGATCGTCGTAGGAGCCGAAGACGGCGGCGAGCTGCTGATCGGATGCAAAGCTCCATGCCAGGCGGCGCAGCGTGTCAGGATGGACCACGACGTCGGCGTCGATGAAGACCAGCACGTCACCCGACGCCACCTCGGCGCCACGATTGCGCGCATAGGCGGGACCGTGAGCGGGGGCCGGCAGGCGCACAATCATGTCGGCCCACTGCGAGGCCACACCAACGGTGTCGTCGGTGCTGCCATCGTCGACGACGATCAACTCCCAGTCTTCCCGCGGCAGGTCGCTGGCCATCAGCGCTTCCAGCGCGCGCGGCAAGACCGCCGTCCCGTTCAGGACCGGCACGATGACCGTGAGCAATGGGTGGTCCGCTCTCACGCGTCGTCCCCCGCACGCGAATTCATCGGGTCGCCATCGCGGGCGCCGCCGTGGGCACCACGAGATAGCCACGTAAATCGAGCCGGCCGCCGCGCTGCTCCCTCAGGCCGGTATTGGGGTTGATGCGGGTCAATCCGAGCACCGGAGTGAGATCGATTGCAAGCGAAGAATAGTGACCCGGCGCCAGTCGAAGGGTCGCGAATCGCGCGGTCGCCAGCTCGATCCCGGCTTCGGCCGGCGCGACGATCGTGCTGTCCCCGCCCACCCGCAGCACCAATGCACCCACATCGCGGCCGGCATATTCGAGTATCAGTGTGCCACCAGCGGGGAGCTGCCAATCCACCGGCCGCGTGATGGTTCCTGCGCGCCGCGAGACCTCGACCACGAGCGCGTCGCGCCGCTTCTCGAGGCGGCTGATGGATCCAGAGCCGACCCAGCCATCGGATATCGGCCCGAAGTCATCGCTGAATCGCTCCTGATCGATGGGCACCACCGGCGGGAACTCGTGCCAGCGCACCAACGGGCCCAACGAGGCGGAGTCCTCGGGCATCACTCCCACGCTTGCGTACAGCCAGGCAAGGTCCCCTGCCTCCACGACGGTTGCCGTTCCGGCGGAGTCCAGGCCGGCGGTGCCGAGCAGGGTGAGGCGCGAATAGACATCGCGTGCCCGCGGAGTACGGTTGCCGGCGAATCGGGTGGCGGCCACCGTCGCCCATCCACCGCCGCCATAGCGCCAGTTCTTGCGCCGCTCCCGCAGGCCGATGCGGTTGCGGGTGATCACATTGTTCAGGATGATCGGCTCCGAACGGTCCTTGACCTCGATGCCGATGTCGCAGCTGTCGATCACGTTGTTGAAGATGAACGGGCGACTCGCCTCGCCGACGGAGATGCCCTTGTCTCCTGATCCGATCATGCGGTTGTTGATGATCCGCGGGGTTGAAGTCATGAGATCGAGCGCGTCATTTCCGGAGTACTCGAACACATTGTCCCGAATCTCGCCGCTGGTGATATCCATATCCAACGCGTCGGAATTGGCCCGGAGGAAATGAGAATTCCGCACGACGATTCGGGAGTGCATTCCGTGGAAGGTGTCGTCGCTGCGGACGTTGTCGTGAAAGAATATGTGGTCGAACACCACGTCGTTGGCCCAGTGCACATTCACCATGCCGGTGTACTCGATCCGGTCGATCACTGCTCCACCGCCCCCGGCGATCTCGGCATTGCTGACCACACTCCCGGACGTGCCCGCGCCCTGCAGGGCGAACGTCCCCCATGGCCCTGCCGTCGAGGCCGGAAGCATGCGGATCGGTCGCTGTTGCGTGCCCCGCGCCAGCACGAGGCCCCTGCTCACGATGGACACCTCAGGATCAAGCCGCAGCGTCGTGCCCGGCTCGATCGTCAGCGTATCCCCAGCCGCAATCTTGAGGGTCTCGTGCAGGTGCACCTCGCCGCTCAGGCGATACATCCGGTGGACCGCCTCGGGGAATTCCCAGGCGTGCCAGGCACCGCTGGCGCCCAGCACGCTGCCGGACGCCAGCGAGTCGACCTCGGCTGGCGTGCCGGTGATGCGGTTGATGAAGTCCGGCGTGACCCGGGCACCGTGCGGCAGACCGGTGAGAAACATCCGGTAGTGCTGCGGGGCGGGGCGGACGCCGTGGCCGGAAGGATCCCACGCCGCGTACAACGGCACGGACTGCGACACCCCAAGGTGCCGTCCCTGAATCGCGAGGGGCAGAGCGGGGTCGGCGGCATCCAGGACACCATTGCGGTTCCGGTCGAGCACGACCCGCACCGAACCGGCCGCGGATTGATCCAGCTCGAATCCGGTGAGATCGACGCCGACAAAGCCATGGGTCACAACATCGACGACCTGTGATCCGGGTGCCGGCGTCACCGCGACGGCCACGCGCGCATCCGCGACCCACGTGCGCAGCAGCGCCACGTTGCCGCCGACCACGCGTACCGCCTCGCTCGCAGTGCCCACCGGGGGGATCAGGCCGGCGCGCAGCCGATCCGCCGCGAAATAGGACGCATAACGCTTCTCGGCGGTCGTGACGAGGCTGTCGGCCACCGTGAGGATGTGATCGCCCGCGATCTGCCGCGCCACTTCCCGCATGGTGGCGTCCACCACGAAGGGGTCCCGCAGCACGGCCTTGAACAGGTCGCTGAAATAGGTCGGCTGCGGCTGCGACAGATCGAGGACGCGCGTATCCCACGGGATCGGGTGCAGCTGCTGCGTCGAGGGGTCTTCGTACAGCAGCTGGTTGTGAATGTTGTCCATGTGATATGGATCGCCGGCGATGAACAGATAGGCGAACAGCCGGGCGAATTCATCCCGGTCAAGTCGCCCCATCATGCGTTCGTGATCGGCGAAGGTGGTCCCGGTCACATCCTCGATCAGGAGGCGGAGCTGGCCGGTGCCGGCGGAGGTGACGCGATCGTTGGCCGCGGCCCGGTCCCAGAGGTAGGGATTCTCGTACAGCCCGCGTGGCGCGCCCTTGCGATACTCGCTCCGCTCCGCCGCGTCGCCGCGGAAGATGTTGCCCGGCATCCGGTCGAAGGGACGGAGGAACGATTCGTCCACCACCTCCACGAGGCGGTACATCCCCAGGAAGCGACTGTTGAGGTAGACCGGGACGACTTCCGTCGCGGGTGCGAGGATGCCGAATTCCTGCGCCAGCCGGTTGCCGAGGTAGTTGGGAAGAACATCCTTGGCCGAGAGACCGAAGGCGCGGAAGCGCTTGTAGAAATCGTCGCGCGGGGTGCGGACCGTCAGACTGCGCTTCTCGGTCAGCCAGTGGACGCTGTTGTCGCCGCGCTTTCGCAGCCGAACCGGCAGCCGTGTCTCACCGTAGCGCAGCGTGGCATCAACCCACTCGCCCCACATCGTCTGCCCATTCCCTTCGATCGAATCCCAACTGGTGGCCGGCAGCTCCAGCCGGATGATGCCGGCGTCGGGGGCGTCGGGGTCGAGCTGGTCCCGCAGCCGCAACGTCGTTGGCAGGGTCGCCAGCCCATTGACGCGGGCGGTGAAAAGGTGGTCCACGGTACGGGAGCGCGACCACCAATCATCAAATTGGCGGGCGTCGATGTAGTCGCCCAGTGCGCCCCCCAGCGTGAGGGCGAGCGCCACGAGCGGAACAATGGTGAGCAAGAGCGCATCGCGGAAACGCAGGCCGAGCCACGCCTGACGCAGCCAGGACATTCGCCTTGGGGCGGTGACGCTCAGCGGCGCAGTGACGCTACTCATCGGAGTCCCCCGTTCGCCCCTCGGTGGCCCAGGGGAGCCGGGCGATCACGCTGTCGGCCCGCGCGGAATTAGGAAACGGCACGGTCCGCGCTTCGGCGCGCGCCAGCCCGGCCAGGTCCATGTTGTTGCGATAGCTGGTGCGTACCTTCTTCCAGAGCACTGCGTCCACCGCCTTGAACAGCGTGAGACGGAGGCGCAAGCGTGCGAGCGCCGGCGTGCCGGCCGGCAGCGGCAGCATCAGGGCCGCGTTGCTGGAGTCGGGAAGCCAGCCAGCGCCAACCCGATGAGCTGCCAGCGCAGTGAGTCGCGAAAGATCGACCGCGCGGGAGTCCTTCGTTCCGGTCACGCCGACAACGAGGGCCGGTACGAGCTCGACCCGATCGAGTTCAACCGCGAACGCATCCAGCGCCACACGGAGCCCCGCATCAGGGGCGACTGGGCGAGAGAGAGCGATGTCGACGTCATGGGGGAACCCGTCCACCGGTACCTGCACCGCCACGGTGGTATCACCGACCGTGATCGTCACCGGCTGCTCCAGCCAGGCATTCAGATAGTCCTCAAAGGCCGTCACTACCGGGTGAAACTCGCCCCGGGCCATGTAGTACTCGATGTAGCCGCGCACCGATGGGAGATGGCTGGGAAGGATACGGAGCGTCGCGGCATAGCCGTCCCGGGCCTCGATGGCAGGCGCCCATCCGCTCAGCAGCCGATCGGCGGCCTGGGCATAGCCGAAGTGATTGGCGTAGTTGAGGGAATCAAAAGCGACGGCCCGTTCCCAGGTCTTCATGGTCCGGCCCGTGTGCCCATCTGCCTCCTGCGCCCGCGCGAGCAGGTGCAGCACCTCCTCACGCTGCTTGTCACGGCCATGCCGGACATTCCGCGCGGGAAACTCGCGGTCGAGTTGAGTGAGATACGTTTCCGCGGCCGCCCACTGCTGCTGCGCCACCAGCTGCTCGCCGATACGCACCCGATCGGTCCAGCGCGCCTCCCAGCGGTCCGCGCCCCGCTGCACCAGGGCGAGCAGCCGGTCCCGCGAGGGAGGCAGCACGAACGCCGCGACGAGCAGGACCGTCCCCAGCAGCCAGCCGAACGCCAGCTGGCGCTCGTGCCCCCGGAACCAGTTGAGCAGCGTCCCCGCAGGATGGTTCTCTCCCGAAGCGCGCATCAGACGTCGATGCTCTCTTGTCCGGTGAGCAGGGCAACCTTTCCGCCGTTGGTGATCTTCCGCAGCTCACCCATGAAACCAAGTTCATCCACCCGCGGCTTGAATTCCACCGAATAGACCAGCTCCACCTGGGTCCCGTCGCGCAGCGTCTCCAGGCTCAGCAGGTGATGCTCGCGGAGGTCGCGGTAAAACAGCTGGTTGAAGGCGTCGTGGTAGTCGAGCGCCGAGGGCGCGTGCACCTTGAGCAACTGTTCCCGCCGGCTGGTAGTGCCGATCCCGAAGCGGCTCAATGCATACGCAATGAAAGAGATGAACAGCGTGAAGATCGTCGCCGTGAGGTAGAATCCGGTGCCGACTGCCATCCCGATCGCCATCGCCACGAAGAGAAAGGCAACGTCACGCGAATCCTTGATCGGGTTGCGGAAGCGGATGATCGAAAGGGCACCCACCAGGGTGAACGCTCGCGCGACATTGCTCCCGATGATCAGCATGATGATCGAGACCGTCACCCCGAGGAGGATCGTCGCGTGGACGTAGGAGACGGAGTAGGACAACCCCCGATGAGACTGGCGGTAAAAATACGCCAGCATGAGGCAGAGCACGAAGCTCAGTCCCAGCGCCAGAAAGGTCTCCGCCAGACCGAAGGTGTTACCCGTGGGCGCCGTTTGCCTCAGAAGCTCTTCCACACATCCTCCAGGGGAATGCAGGTTAGGTGTTCTGCCCGCCAAAGCAGTACTGGTCCACGGCCGAACAGTATTTCGACATCCGGATCATCTTGAGCCCGTGCCGGCAGACGGCTTTGGTCAACCAGGTCGGGGCCCGGTGGTCATACTTGATCTCCAGCACCGTCACGCGCGGGTCCAGCACGTAGCGGCCGGTCTCGAACGGCTGGGCCAGGCTGAAGTCCGTCGGGTGGTACTGAATGCGCCCGTCGAGCGAAATGCGCAGCTCGGGGTCGAAGGCACCGAACATGGCCCGCCGACGATACGACAGCGCCATGCGGGGTCGGAGCCGGAGCCGCTGAATCAGCAGCGCGGCCTCGGTCGGCGCCGATTCTCCCTCGACCCCGGACCACTCGGGATCCCGGCTGCCGTCGCCGAAGACCTGATCGACCCGCTCGAGCGGCCAGCGGAAACGCCGCTTCTGCACCGTGCGGTCCTCCCGCTGCTTGATCTCGACGAAAATCTCCGATCCGGCCCCGTAGCGACGGAACCGGAGCTTCCGGCGGAACTTGACGCCTTCCACCTTTTCCCAGAAAAACTGAAAGTCGGAGGTGTCCCAATACACCGAGTGGATCGGATAGCCCCACTCCTCGAGCGAGTGCGGATCGGGACGGGTGTAGTCCGCGAATTCCGCCACCAGCTCCGCCACCAGCCGGGTGGGCAGGAAGTACTTGACCTCGAACCGATTGAAGGTCTCGCGCGGCCCAATCAATGGCGCTGACCCGGCGGGCAGCGCGTTCACCGAGGATTCCTCACGCGGCTCACCAGCTCTTTCCCATGGCCGGCAGCGATTTCCGCAGCCAGCGCGCTCTGGCCCGCACCCAGAGCCGGCTGCTGAAGGCCGGCGTCCCCCATCCTTCCAATCGTCCGGTCGCCTGCAGATAGAAACTGTCGAGCCGTGGCAGCCCGAGGGGATCATCTCCCGCACTCAGGACGCGAAGTTCCGTCGTGACGGCCCGGCGGTACACCTGGCCAACCGCGGCGGCGACGGTCGGGCTGGTGTCACCATACGGATAGGCAAAATCCTCGGGGATCCGGCCCAGTTCGCGCCGGATGGTTTCCGCGCCGCCGGCCAGTTCGTCGCTGAGCGCCGAGCCATCGAGGTGCGTCAGGTGGGGATGGGTGTTGGTGTGCGCGCCGATATGGGCGCCCTGCTCCGCCAGCCGGCCGAGGGCAATCCAGTCCAGCAGCGGCAGGGTGGGCACCCGCGAATCGGTCTTCCCGCCCCAGGCGTTGGTTCCCCCGACATGTCCCGGCACCACGAACAGCGTGGCGGGCATGCTGTATTCGCGGAGCCGGGGCCACGCGAGGTCGGCGAAATTGGTGAAGGCGTCATCGAAGGTGAGCGCCACCGCATCGACCGCATCATTGAGGCGGACGATCTCCTCGAGCGAGACGACCCGGACCCGGCCCGACGCCAGCCACTCGACGTGACGCCGAAACGTCGCCGGCGCCACCGAAATCGGTGACCCCGACTCGTCGATCGAGTGGTAGGTGAGGATGGCGCGCATGGGAGGTGAGCGGCTACCGCGCCGTGAGCCGGGCCCGCTGGTCGGCGATCACATGTTCGATGATGGTCACCAGCGGCGTCCGCGGCCGGAAACCGATGGTCCGCTCCAGCTTGCCGACGTCGGGCACGCGACGGTGCATGTCCTCGAACCCCTCGGGATACGCCTCGCTGTAGGGCACCAGCACGATCTCGGAGCGCGAGCCTGCCGCCGCACGGACTTTCTCCGCCAGGCCGTAGATCGTGACTTCCTCGTCGTTGCCGATGTTGAATACCTGGCCCACCGCCCCCGGTGTCCCAAGCAGCCGCATGATCGACTCGACCGCATCCTGCACATGACCGAAGCAGCGCGCCTGCTTCCCGTTGCCGAACACCGTGATCGGTTCTCCCGCGAGCGCCTGTGAGGCGAAATTCGGGAGCACCATCCCATACCGGCCCGTCTGGCGCGGCCCCACCGTATTGAAGAAGCGGGCCAGGATCACCGGCACCCCCTTCTCACGGTAATAGGCCAGGCCGAGCCACTCGTCGAGCGCTTTGGAGCAGGCGTAGGCCCAGCGGCTGTGGCTGGTCGGTCCGAGCTGCAGGTCGTCGTCCTCGTTGAACGGCAGCTTGGTGCTCTTGCCGTACACTTCGGAGGTCGACGCCACCAGCACCAGCTTCTGCTTCTTGGCCGCGGCCTTGAGCACGGTCTCGGTGGCCCCGACGTTGGTTTCGATGGTGTGGACCGGGCGCTCGACGATCAGCCGCACGCCGACGGCCGCCGCCAGGTGCACGGTGACGTCGCAGCGGTCGACACATTCGGAAACCAGCGGGTAATCGAGGGCGGACCCGATGCGATATTCAAAGCCGGGCTTCCCCTCGAGCGTCGTGAGGTTGTCCATGGACCCGGTGGAGAGGTCGTCCAGGACGAGCACACGATCGCCGCGCGCCATCAGCCGTTCCGCGAGATGGGACCCGATGAATCCGGCGCCGCCGGTGATGAGCACCTTCATGCTGCCTCCAGGACGAGAAACCGCAGGATCCTACGTGTCGGATGTCGCGGTGGCCGACCCGCGTGGCGGGACCCGCACCCCGCCCGATGCACTGCCCGCCAACTTCGCCAGCACCCGCTGATCGCCCTTCTTCCGGGCGGCCGACGCCACAATGTCGAGATACTGCGGGACGACCGCACGCTCCGACCACCGCTCGGCGAATGCCGCCAGCCCCGCGCGCGCCTGGACCGCCCGGCGGGCCGGATCGGTCTGGAGCTGCCGCATCGCGCCGATCAGCTCCTCTCGGGTCCGGAACAGCTCGCCGCCCCCCGAGGTCTCCACGATTTCGGGAAACGGCCCGATGCGCCGGGCGATCACCGGTGTCCCCTGGCGGAACGACTCGATCAGAATGATCCCGAACGTCTCGAAACAGACTGACGGCACAATAAGGGCCACCGCGTGCGCGTAGTACCGGCGCAGGTCCTCCGGGGCCACCCGGCCCAGGAATCGGACGTTGGCCATGCCGGCGGCGGCGGCGCGCAGCGTCGCGGCGTACTCCCCATCGCCGGCAATGACCAGGTCGGCATCGGGGTAGTCCCGAAAGACCGGGATCACGTCATCCAGCCCCTTGATCTTCTCCAACCGGCCGACGAACAGGAAATATGGCCGCGCGTGGGGCGAGGCCCCCTCGCTGGTCCCGCCCGCCGCCGGCGTCTCCGGCAAGAAGTAGGGCAGGACCTCCATTTCACGGGGAAAACCGAACTCCTTGTGCTTTTGCCGGCTGAACTCGCTCATCGCGATGAAGCTGTCGATGTGCTTCAGCTCGCGCTCGAGGTAGCCGGTCTGGCGCCAGAGCTGTGGCGGCCGCTTGAAGCTCAACTGGCATTTGATGCACTCCCGCCCGGTGCACAACTCCCGGTTGTACCGCCAGAGGACGTGGCTGGGACAGACCAGCCAATGCTCGTGCGCCATATACAGCTTCAGGGCGCTGCCATACTTGAACAGCCCCGGCCCCCCGATCAGGGAGACGTTGTGGAAATTGATGACGTCGACGTCGCGCTCCGCCAGCAACCGGGCGATCCGCGAGCCCGTGAGGACGGGCCGGCCCAACTGCTGGGTCAGAAAGGGGGACAGGGTCCCGGCCCCGCTGCGGAGCTCCACCACCTCCAGCCCCGCCGGTTCGGGCTGCCGGGCCGGTTCCGCCCCCTTGTGGAGCGCGTTGTAGGCGTCGACATCGTGGATGACGGTGACCTGGTGCCCCGCCCCGACGAGCCCGCGCGCGAGCCGCTGGATCCCGATCCCGTCCCCGCCGAAGTTGTGCGGCGGATAGAACGTGGTCAGGAACGCGAAACGCAGCCCGGTCATGCCGCCGCCTCCCGCAGGGCCGACAGCGCCGACTCGGCGCAGCGCTCCCAGGACAACCGGGCCGTGGCGGCGAGTGCCTGACGGCTCATCTCGCGGCGAGCGGCCGGGTCGGTCAGGATGCGCCGCAGGGCGTCGGTGAGCGCCGGCAGGTCGCCGGGCCGGATGAAGATTCCGGCGCCCGCGAGGAGCTGGGGCAGCGGGCTCGCCGTGGTCGCGACCACCGGCGCGCCACAGGCGGCTGCCTCCACCGCCGGCAGCCCGAACCCCTCATTGGCAGAGGGCAGCAGCAGGGCGAGTGCCCCGGTGTGCAAATGCCGCAACTCGTCGTCCGGCAGGAACCCGGTCCAGTGCACCAGCGCCTCCGTCCCGGAGTCGGCGATGGCCGCCCGGATTCGGCCCTGGTCGCCGTGAAAGACATCCTTGTCGACCGTCCCCACCAGCAGCAGATGCGGAGGATTGTCCGGCGTCTCCCGCACCACCGCCGCGTGGGCCCGCACAATCTGGTCGACATGCTTGTGGGGGTTGAAGCCGCCGACATAGATGAACCAGCGGCTCCCCGGTGCGAGTCCCACCCTGCTGGCCATGCCCGCAACATCCGCCGGCGACTCACTGGGCTGGAACGACAGGGCCGGGGCTTCGACCGCGACCCGAATCCGCTTCCTCGGCACCCGGAGCACCTCGACCAGCTCTCCCGCCGCGAAGTCGGACACGGTCAGCACCAGCCGAGTCTGCTTCAGCGCCAGCCCCACCTTGAGCCGCCAGAAGAGGCGGGCCCGCGAGGTCGGCAGCGTCAGTTCCGGAAACCGCTCCGCGATCGCATCGTGCACCGTCACGACCGCGCGCTGTCCGGGCGGCAGCGGGAAAAAGGTATAGACCGAGGGCGAGAAGAATACGTCCGGCGCCACCCGCCACACCGCGCGCGTCAGCCGCAACATGTCGAGCGGTGCGCGATACCCGTCCGCCGCCGCGGCATCGGTCGGCGCCTGTCCCTGATCGACGATCACCGGCGTCACGTTGGGCAGCGCGAGGTCGAACTTGGCGGCTGCCGCCGCATCGAGAAAGCAGAGGAATTCATCATCGGGGGCGAGGCGCGCCATGGCCGGGAGCAGGTGGCGCGTAAAGCGTCCGTACCCCCGGCCATTGGTCCAGCACGTCGCATCCACCCCGATTCGCATCGGGTTATCGCCCGGCGGGGACCGCTCCGCTCTGGTCCTCGAGCTTCTGCTCCTCGTGATACTCGTAGTCGGTGTTCACTTCCCAGATGTCATGCTTCGCGCCCTGCATGTTGGCGATGGCGAACATGGCGGTGAGCATCGAGTGGTCGGCGTTGTTGTACTTGTGCATGCCGTTGCGGCCGACGGTGTGCAGATTCGGAATCGCATCGATGCAGGCCCGCACATCGTCGAGGTGCTGGCGGTACGCCCCGTCGTAGATGGGATACGCTTTTGGCATCCGGATCACCGCGCCATCGACCACCTTCACGTCGGGCCGCGTCAGCTCCAGCGAGAGAAACTCCTGCTTGGCCAGCGCGACGAGGTCGGCGTCCTTCGAGGTCCACAGGCCATCGCCCTCGAAGCAGAAGTATTCCAGGCCGAGGCAGGTATGGCCCTCGACGGGAACCATGGCCTTGCTCCAGTTATTGAAATTCTGGATCCGCCCGACCTTGACTCCCGGCGTGTGGATGTAGATCCAGTTGTCGGGGAAGAGGTCCTTCGCCTCCAGCATCAGGGCGACGACGAGGAAGTCGCGGTACCGCAGGCCGTTCGCGGCCGCGCTGACCTTGGGGGCCACCGCCGGTTCCAGGAAGGAGACGAGGTCGCGGATCGCGGAGGTGTTGATCACATGGTCGCACGCGACGCGCACCTCACCCTCCCCGGTCCGGGCCCGGACCGCGACGCACTTGCCGTTTTCGAGCTCGACCGCGGTGACGTAATGCTTGAGCAGGACCGAATTCCCCATCCCGCGGATGCGGTCGGTACACGTCTCCCACATCTGGCCCGGGCCGAGGCGGGGATACTGGAATTCGTTGATGAGCGTCTTGATGCTGTCGGAGCGCTTGGTGAGCGCGGCCGCCGAGAGAATGGCTCTGGCGAGCGAGAGCCCCTGGATGCGCTGCGCGGCCCACTCCGCCCGGATCTCGGTACAGGGAATGCCCCAGACCTTCTCCGTGTAGGTCTTGAAGAAGGTCAGGTAGAGCACCTTGCCGAAGCGGTTGATCACCCACTGCTCGAAATTTTCCTCGACCGGGTTGGGCCACCAGTGCCAGCGCAGGTAGCTCACCATGATCATCGCGGCGCGCCACAGCCCGAGCCCGCGCAGCGCATTCGTCGCCTTGAGCGGATAGTCGAAGAACTTGCCATCGTAATGGATGCGTGACAGCCGCGGCACCGAAATGAAATCCTCGCCCAGGATCTCGTACCAGAGATCCTCGACCGGCTTGATCTTGGTAAAGAACCGGTGCCCGCCGATATCGAAGCGGTACCCCTTGTATTGCGCCGTGCGCGAGATGCCACCGACGATGTCGTCGCCCTCGAGCACCGTGACCGCGTAGCCCTGCTTGGACAGCAGGTAGGCGGCGGTGAGGCCGGCCGGACCGGCGCCGATGACCGCGATGCGGTCTCCAGGTTTGAGCTGGCTGACAGTGCGCGGCGCGGAGGGGGCAGGCGACATCAATGACTCCCGACGTGAGTCGGCCGGACAGCGGCCGTATTCAGGTAACCTTCTGCAGGGCGTCGCCCGGGCCGAACCAGTAGCCCAGGATCTCGCCCACGGCGTACGCACAGACGAACGGCACCAGCAGCGGGAGCGACCGCACCAGGTGTCCCCGGTGCTGCCCCTTTCTCCACACTGCGCTCACCACCCGCCAGTAGATCAGCGGCGGCAGGGCGAATGCCGCGCATCCGGTCAACAGCCGCCGGGCCAATGGCGCACCCTGCAGCCGGGCGCCGGCGTACGACCGTGAATAGAGGTAGCGCTGGGAGGTGTACTCCCAGAAAGTGTAGTGCTTCTTGTGACCGACGACGATCTCGGGATGCTGCACCAGCGTCACGCCGCCATCCCGCATCGCATCGTGCAGGTAGTTCTCCCACCTTCCGGCACGCCAGGCCGTCTCGTAGCGGGCCAATACCGACCGCCGGTAGACCGTGTTGTTCCCGGTCACGCCACCCACCGGTCCGCTCGGCAGGGGGGGGAGCAGCTGGCTGTACTCGCAGAGGAACGCGGCCCAGTCCATCAGGCTCTCGACCGCCGCGTTTTCCACCGCGCCCCCGACCACGTCCTCCCCCGCCGCGAGGCAGGCGAGCATCTGCCGGGTCCAGCCGGGGGGCACCAGCACATGGTCCTCGATGACTGCCACTGCGTCACCTGCCGCCACCCCGAACGCCTGGGCCCGCATCTCGGGAATCGTGGTTTCCGGCGTCACCGTTAGTACCCTGACCCAGGAGTAGCGGTCCCTGACGCGGGCCTCAAGCTCGGGCCCCAGCCGGTTGACCACCACGACCTCAAGCGCGGTCGCACTCCGTTCCGTCGCGAGGGCGGCCAGGCAGCCGTCGAGGTCGGTCCAGGTGTTCACCGCCGGAATGATGACTGAAAGCGCCGGCGCCCCGACTTCAGCCACCCCGGGCACTGTCGGGGACGCCCTGTTCGCGAAGGATGCTGGCCCAGTTGTCCCCAAGTGCATGATTCGATCCCCGCCGTATGAGGCCCACGCGGAGCGCCACGACATCGGCCCAACCCGCTTCGATGACCAGTGCTTCATCGGTGAACATGATGAGATCCGCGAGTGCCCGCGCGGCCCCGGCCCGCCGGGCGGCACCCCTCTGGGTCGATCCGGCGACCAGGACCACTTCGAACAGGTCGCTGCGCCGGTCCATCCCGCTCGGCGCAACGTCGCCGGGCCAGACCACCACCAATCGAAGGCCGTGTTCGGAGCAGAGCGGCCCAAGCCGCGCCATCGCAGCCTCCAGCCCGGCCGCGTGGCCCTGGGCCAGGAGCACGACGGCGACCACTGGTCGCTCGTAAGGCTTGCCCGTCGAAGTAGTCCCTGGGGCGGCGGTGGACAAATGAGTTACGCCGACTGGACGATGATGGCTTGTCGAACTGAAAGGTGCATGACGATCAGCCGGGGTGCAAAGTGGGTGCCACTTGCCCAACGCAGTGAGATCCGGAGGCATTGCCCGGCGGCCACCCACGAATCGAATGGTAACCACAAGCCAGTCAATGAATTACGAGGCACCTCACCGCATAGGTGCCAGCCAAGGTGGTTCACCTGTACCTGGTACCGCAGCGGCTGCGATGCGGCACTCGCGCTATGTTCCCCGGAGGTGCGGCGAGTTCCGGACAGTCGCACATGATCCAGGCCTGAAGCGTAGTACCCCCGCCTCACTGTGGTGCAGCGCCACTACAATCCGAGGGATCGCCGGGCCCAACCGCCACACTTCGGGCGGAACTCCTTGCCGCCGCTCATGCAGTGGCGTCACGACTCAGGGCAGAGGGGCCGAGCTGGGAAACTGGAATCGCAACAACAGGCATTGGGTGGTCTCGGCCCGATCCCGCAGGGTCCCTCCCTGCGCTTGCACAGCGGGGGGCAGCAGAACGGGAATCGCGGCGCGATAGGAGCTGAGCACCACCCACACCTGCGGCCGCCCGATGGCCCGGATGCGGACCGCTTCATTCTCGGCCCAGCCGCTGTCCGGTAGCTCGCTGCTCCACCCCGTCGTCGTCGGACCCTGCCCGGTCGGCACGCCGACGAGCTCGGACCAATCGTCGTAGGCAAACACGAGATCACGACCCTCGTCCCTGACCGCGCCGCTTCGGGTTGCCCGGTTGCGGAAAGCGACCCCACTCGAACTCACCAGCCCGCCGAGCCTTTCCACCCGAGGCAGATCGGGGGCTCGCCAGTCCGTCGTATAGAAGAGCCAGGCCGGGATGGCGCGACCGAAGACGTAGACCGCGTCACCCGCCGCGTGTTGCTGCCGGAACCGCTCCACCAGGGGACGGATATCCTGGGGGCGAGAGGGAGAACGCATCTCGGCAACGGCGTTCCTGAGCGGGAGCAGCAGAACCGCGGCGGCCGCGGCAGTCAGGAACCATGGGACGTGGCGGCCAGGCAGTCGTTCGCCGAGCTCCTCGAATCCGGCCACCACCAGCACAATCCAGAGCGGCGCCGAGTACAACATGAGGCGCGGGGCCACCGGGTAGCGATGTACCGCCGAGGCACCGAACGCCGCGAGAATGGGCAGAACCAGCAGCGCGGCGACGACCCAGCCCCGGGTGCGACCGAGGCGGGCGACGCCGATCCCGGCCGGGACGAGCAGCATCATGGCCACCGCGGTCCGCCACCCGCCGCCTTCTCCAATGAAGAAATCCCGGAGCGTGGCCCCCAGCGTGTCGAGCAGCCGTCCACCCAGGCCGGGACTCAGCGGGTCGAGGAAATAGCCGTTCCAGTAGGTCTGCAGGTAGGTGTTCTGCGCCGCCGCCCGGTACACGGCCAGGTAGACCGCGACGAAGAGGAGGGCCCATGCGACGCCGGTGAGCATCACCCGTCGGCGCCAGTGCGGGACCGCGACGCGGGGAGGGGCCATGAGCAGCGCAGGAATCACCCCGGCCAGCACCAGGAACGCTGGTGTGGATGCGGGGATCGCCAGGGTGCCGACCAGCCAGAATCGCGACCACGCCGCCGGCGCCGGCTCGGCCTCCAGCAATGCGAGCGCGGCCAGGACCACGAGGCTGCACCAGAGGGCGTCGAGGCCGTAGGGCTTGACCTCGTTTGAGTAGTAGAGGAGCGCTGGCGAGAGTGCGGCGATGGCCACCGCGACCGGCACCGCGACTGGAGTCAGGAGCCGGGCTGCGAGGCGCCAGGTGACAATCAGGACGGCCAGCCCGGCGAGCAGCGGCAGCGCCCGCAGCGCGAGTTCGTTCACGCCGGCGAGACGGGTGACCAGACGCTCCGCCCAGAGAAAGAGGACTGGCGCGGACTGATCCATCGCCAGCGGCTGCAGCAGTTCCTTGAAGGTGCGGCCGGCAATAGAGAGCGAAAGCATCGCCTCATCCAGCCAGAGCGGACGCACCGCAGCGTAGGCACGCAGGCGGAACACTCCGCCGATAACAAGCGCGAGCAGGGTCCAGCGGCGAGGCCAGGGAGAGGGCAAAGGCATGACTGCGACTGGCCCTGTCAGCCTTCGATCGACTGCTGGGCGTTCATCAACCTGGCCTCCGACGGGGGCTGGCGCGGCGGGAACAGGTTGAATCGGAGGATATGAATCACGGCAGCGACACCATCCCTGTCGGTCAGGTTCAGATCGGTCAGCATGTTCGACAGCGGCGTGAGCCTCCGGTTGCCGACCGAATGCCGGAAGTACACACCAGGCCCACCCCAGGGTCATGACGATGCGTCAGAGGGAGCACCTGAAAGGGGAGGGCACAAGAGAATAGACGTGCCTTCCGCACGACCCGCGGGAAACATCTCCTGAGACCACGCCCTCCCGCCAGCCGCCGCGGCCGGTACCGTCCCACGGCGGATCCATCCCAGCGTGGCCTTACCTTTGCCGGGAATGAGGTCTCCGGCCCGACAGCGTACCCCCCATCCGAGGAATCCGATGCACCCGACGCGGGTCCCCCCGGCAGCCGGGCAACCGAGATGACACCCCGACCCCGCGAGGGCACCGGCCGCCACCTCCTCACCGTGGCGGTCGAGGACTACTTCCAGATCGGATCGTTCAACCGGCTGATCCAGCGAGGGGAGTGGGAGAACTTTGAATCCCGCGTGGAGCGGAATACTCGGCGCGCCCTGGATCTGCTGGACGCCAACCAGCAGCAGGCCACCTTCTTCGTGCTTGGGTGGGTCGCGGACCAGATGCCGCAGCTGGTCGCGGAGATCGCGGCTCGCGGGCATGAGATCGCGAGCAAGGGGTATTTCCATCGCAGCATGAGGGCGATGACGCAGCGCGAGTTCCGGGAGGACCTCCGCCGGGCCCGGGAGGCGCTGCAGCGCGCCTCGGGCCAGCGCATTCTGGGATACCGGGTGGCCAACGGATGGTTCTGTCCCGAGGATCTCTGGGCGCTCGACGTGCTCGCCGACGAAGGGTACGACTACGATTCGAGCATCGGGCCGATCGGCACCCGCTTCGCGGCGGAACCGTGGCGCCGCTTTGCCCACGCCCACCAGGCAGGTGAGCGCACGCTCTGGGAATTCCCCATCTCGGCCGACGAAATGTTCGGCTGCATGGTCCCGATTGCGGGAGGCAACTGGTTTCGTCAGCTTCCCCCCAGTTATGTCCGGCGGGCGGTCGCCCACTGGCACCGGACCTACACCGCGCCGTTTGTCATGTACTTCCACGTGTGGGAGCTGGATCCCGACCTGCCGCTGATCGGAGCCACCTCGTGGGTCGAGCGGGTCCGGGCCTACCGCAACCTGACCGAGATGCCCCGGCGCGTGGGCCACTTCCTCGAACGCTATCGCTTCACATCGATCGCGGAGCATCTTGGTCTGGCGACGCAGCTCTCCGCGGTCCAGCGGCAGGCGCTCCCGCCTGCCCCGCTGCAGGAAGCCCGCCTCGCACGACCGGTCGCGGTGAGCACGACGATGGACCGGCCGCCGGCCGAGCCCATTGCCGTCAGCGTGGTCATCCCGTGCTACAACGAAGAGCTCGCCCTGCCCTACCTCGCCAAGGCACTGAGCGGCGCACAGCAGTCGCTGGCGGACCGGTTCGCGCTGCAATTCATTTTTGTGGACGACTGCAGCAGCGACCGCACCGCCGAGCTGCTGGCAACGCTGTTCGGCAACCGGACCGATTGCCGCATCCTTCGTCACCCGGTGAATCAGGGCATCGCGGGGGCGCTCCGGAGCGGGCTGGAAGCGGCGACGACCGACATCGTCGCCTCCATCGATAGCGACTGCACCTACGACCCGATGATCCTGGGTGCGATGATCCCGCTGCTCGAGTCCGACACGGACCTGGTCACCGCGTCGCCGTACCACCCCAGCGGACACGTGCATAACGTCCCCGCATGGCGACTTGCCCTCTCCCGGACCCTCTCCCGTCTGTACCGGGTCGTCCTGCATCACAAGTTCTTCACTTACACCAGCTGTTGCCGGGTCTACCGGCGGAGCAGCGCGCTCCAGATCCAGATACACGACACCCGCTTCCTTGGCGTGGCGGAGCTGCTGGCGCGGCTGGATCTCGCCGGCGGCCGTATCGTGGAATTTCCCACGACGCTGAAGGTGCGGGTGCTGGGCGCCTCGAAGATGAAGGTGGTGCGCACCATCCTCGACCACCTCGGCCTGCTGGCGCGGCTTGCCGGATTGCGCCTGCGGGGCAGCCAGCCACCGATCCAGCGCGGGCTCCCCGGAACCACCACGCAGCCCCAGTTCCGCGGTAGCGTCTCGCATGTCTGAGATCGGCATCGTCGGCGGCGGGGTGCTGGGGCTGACGCTGGCGCTCCGACTGCGGGCCCAGGGCCATGCCGTCACAGTGCTCGAAGGGGCGGCCCAGGCCGGCGGTCTGGCAGCGCCCCAGTCGATCGGGGGAGTCACCTGGGATCGCTTCTATCACGTTATCCTGCTGTCGGACCGCCACCTCCGCGACCTGCTGGAGGAGCTGGGGCTGGCCGACCAGCTCCGCTGGGGCACCACCCGCACCGGCTTCTACATTGACGGGCGGATGCATTCGCTCTCGACCAGCCTGGACTTTCTCCGCTTTCCGCCGCTCACCCTGATCGACAAGGCGCGACTCGCGGCTACGATCCTCTACGCCTCGCGCATCGAGGATGGCCGCCCGCTGGAGCTGGTCCCGGTCACCGAATGGTTGCAGCGGTGGTCCGGACGACGAACCTTCGAACGGATCTGGCTGCCGCTGCTCAAGAGCAAGCTGGGCGAGAATTACCGGGTGGCGAGCGCGGCCTTCATCTGGGCGATCATCGCGCGGATGTACGCGGCGCGACGCTCGGGCATCAAGCGCGAGATGTTCGGCTACGTGGAAGGTGGCTACGATCGGGTGTTGCGGCGGTTGCGCGAGCGGCTGGAGGAACGCGGCATCACGCTGGTGTGCGGCCAGCCGGTCACGCGGGTGCGCCGCTCCCCCGACGCCTCGCTGGCCCCGGACGACGACCGCCGGGTCCACGTGGAGCTGGCGGACGGCCGCGAACTGGGATTCGACGACGTGGTGCTGACAGTGCCGACCGCGCGGGCGGCGAAGCTGTGTCCCCAGTTCAATGCGGCGGAGGTGGCACGTCTGCTCGGGATCACCTACCAGGGCATCGTCTGTGCGTCCGTGCTGCTGACCCGTCCACTGGCGACCTACTATGTCACCAACATCACCGAATCGTGGGTGCCCTTCACCGCCGTCATCGAGATGACGACGCTGGTCGATCCGGCGGCATTCGGCGGTCGTCACCTGGTCTATCTGCCGCGGTACCTCACGCAGGACCACCCCGACTGGCAGCTCGATGATGCCACGCTGCGGGAGCAGTTCCTCACGGCGCTCGAACGGATGTATCCCGACTTCCGCCGCGAGCAGGTCCTCGCGTTCGAGGTCTCCCGGGTGCGCGAGGTCCTGGCGGTCTCGACGCTCGACTACACGGCGCGCTGCCTGCCACCGCTGGTGACCAGCCTGCCGGGCGTCTACCTCGCCAATTCGGCGCAGATCGCCAACGGCACCCTGAATCTCAATGAAACCGTCGCGCTCGCGAATGCGCAGGCGGCGGCGCTCGCGCCGCGGCTCGCGACGCGGGCACGGGTGACGGAGCCAGCCCGGTCATGACCGATCCCCGTCCGCTGGCCAGCGTCTCGCTCGACGTCGACAATCTCTGGTCCTACATGAAGACCCATGGGGATCCGGGATGGGAGGCGCGCCCCACCTACCTCGACACCTTCTTCCCCCCCGTCCTCGATGCCCTGGACACACTGGGCCTCGGCATCACCTTCTTCTGCGTCGGCGTTGACGCCGAGCGCGACGTGAACGCGCGTGCCTTTGCGTCGCTGACAGCGCGGGGGCACGAGGTGGGCAACCACAGCTACGAGCACGAGCCGTGGCTGCACCGCTATTCCGCCGATCAGTTGGCCGAAGAAATTGAAACCGCCGAGGTGGCGGTGACTAACGCGACGGGGCAGCGCCCGATCGGATTTCGCGGGCCGGGGTACAGCTGGAGCCCGACCCTGCTCGAGGTCCTGGTGGATCGGGGCTACCTCTACGACGCATCCACGCTGCCGACCTGGCTGGGTCCGTTCGCCCGGACCTACTACTTCTGGTCCGCCAACCTGTCGGCGGCCGAGCGGGCGAAACGCGGATCGCTCTTCGGTACCTTTGCCGATGGCCGTCGTCCGATCAGTCCCTACCGCTGGCGGCTGGCCTCGGGCCGGACCCTGCTGGAACTCCCGGTGACGACCATGCCGATGGCCCGGGTGCCATTCCACCTGAGCTATCTGTTGTACCTGAGCCGGATCTCCGAGGGGCTGATGGTCGGCTATCTGCGGACCGCCCTGGCGGCCTGCCGGGCAACTGGCATCGAGCCCAGCTTCCTGCTCCACCCCCTCGACCTGTTAGGCGGCGATCAGGTGCGCGAGCTGGCCTTCTTCCCGGGGATGGACCTGACCGGGGCCCGCAAGATCGAGGTGTTCCTGAAGGTGCTGCGCATCCTGGGCGAGCAGTTCCGGCTGGTGAACATGAGTACGCATGCAAGGGCGATACTGGAGCGGGGTGGGCTCATGGAAAGACCTGTGCAGGAGCATTCAGCGTTCAGCATGCAGCAGCCCTCCAACGCTCCCACCGGTCCGCTGCATGCTGACCGCTGAACGCTGACTGCCTGATGTGCGGCCTCGCCGGCATCATCCGATTCGATGGGCAGCCTGTCCAGGC